>JBEQTH010000039.1:0-28234 GCA_040348785.1 Myxococcales bacterium
GGCGAATCTGGGGAAGCAAGGAGCGCCGATGCCCCTCTTATAGAGCACTGCGTTGAACAGGGCGTGTCTCGTCGAGGGGCGCCTACTCCTTCACGAGGCACCACTCGATGGCAAAGCTCAAATTGCTGCGGCAGTTTTTTCTTACAGGCTCGCTGCTCACCTTGAGCTGCGCTAGCTCCGGTGGTGACGCCAGCGGTGATGGTTCAGTGAGCGGCACCGGCGGCAGTTCAACGAGCGCCGGGATGAACGCAGGCGGAGCCGAAAGTAGCGTCGCCGGCACCACAGGTTTGGGCGGTGGGGTGGGGCTGGGCGGACCGCAGGCTCCTCTC
This sequence comes from Myxococcales bacterium, assembly GCA_040348785.1. Classification (GTDB taxonomy): domain Bacteria; phylum Myxococcota_A; class Polyangia; order Polyangiales; family Polyangiaceae; genus PMG-095. The sequence continues at coordinate 330 of JBEQTH010000039.1, forward strand.
AGAGCGGCGGCTCGGGGCCAAGCGGCGCGGCCGGGCTGGCAGAGGGTGGGGCGCCTATGAGCGGCGGCGGGCGAGCAGAGGCGGGTGGCGGAGCGAGCGCGGGTGGCGGAGCATCGTCCGGCGGGAGCGGCAATGTTGGCGCTGGCGGCTCGTTGGGCTCTGCCGACCCCAACAAGAAGATCACTGTTTGGCTCGCAGGTGACTCGACGATGCAGCCGTGTTCGAGCGCCTGTCCGTGCGGTTGGGGGAGCCAGTTCCAAGCCAAATTCACGACCAACGCAACGGTGGTGAACAACGGCGCTGGCGGTCGTAGCATTCAGACGTGGCTGTACGAAGGGAACGTGACCGGGACGATGTCCGGTGGCGAGTGCGTCGTCAATCCCAAGACCTACGCGGCACGCTGGCAAGGCATGCTGAGCCCCACGACCGGGATGAAACCCGGAGACTACCTGTTCATCGAATTTGGCATCAACGACGGCGACGCGACTTGCAATCGACACGTCGGTACGGCGCTGTTCCAGAGCTACTTGGGAGTCATGGCTCAAGCTGCCAAGGAACGCGGCGCGCAGCCCATCTTGCTGACCTCGACCAGCTACATCGGGTGCACGGGCAACACGGTGAACCCCAATCGTGGCTTTGGGCCGCAGACCAAAGCCGCTGCGGCAAGCAACAATGTGCCCATCATCGACCTGACGCAGCTGTCCGCTGCCCTGTACACCAAGCTCGGTCTGTGCCCGAACGATAGCAACTACACCTCCACGACTTCAGCCGTGGGCAAGTTCTTCTGTGCCGATCACACCCATTTCGAAGCCGGGCGCGTCGCAAATCGCCGACGTGGTGGCACAGGCGTTGCGTGACCAAAAGATCGGCTTGGCGGCATATCTGAAGTAGCTCGCGCGCAGCGCTGGCGGCTGCGCGCGGTTCGAGCGAGTCAAGGGCAGGTGCTCGGCGTCTTCAGCTGGGGCCTCACCGCGGACAGCGTGCCGCCCCACGAGGATGCTGGATTGTACTGAGTGACCGCCACGACGCCGTCTGCCTGGCGAGCGTTGATGTTGGCAGCGTTGTCCCAAGCAGGGTCTGGACCCGCCGACGCGCCGTTCACTCCGTAGCCGGTGTCTGCCAAGATCGGTTTGCCCGTGACCTGATGCACGCCCGCCCAAGTCATGTTGTTGCTCGACCGAATCTTGGTGCTCGCGGCGTTCGTGCCGCCGCCGGATGTGTTGATGAACGAGAACAGGTTCATGTCGAAATTGGCGTACCAGCTCTTGCCATTGTCCGAGCCATTGTTCGGTGCCACCCAAGGCGAGATGTCGAGTGAAAATTGCGCGTTCGGTAGGTACTTTTTCACCGCCGTCACGAACTGCGTCATTACTTGTCCGGCATGGGCCGGTGACCAGGGGCGACTCTGACTGCTGCCGGTGTATTGATAGAAGTCGGGTTCCATCATGAAGATGAGCGGGCGGCTGGTGCCGTAGCAGCTGGCAAACCCTCGCGCATAGCTCTCGTACACTCCCAGGATGTCGGACATGTGTTGATCGATGTACGCAGCACCCGCCACGCATAGATCTTGCTGAGCACCCGGCGCGTTGCAGTCCTTGAGATTGTCGTGTCGCTTCGCGTAAAACGCGGCAACGTACGCGACGAGTGCTGGTACTCGGTTGGCCAGCGCGCCGCCCGCTTTCGTCTCGTCGCAAACGTACTGCATGTTGAAGGTGTCGGCAGTACCCACCCAACCCGGGGTGAACAAATCGAGCTGCTGGGCGATGGCGCTGTTACTCTTGGCGATCGAGTCGTTGGTCCCAAAATGAAAGCGACACGAATCGAATGCTCGTGAGGCCCCCGGAGGTTCTGTGGGCGTAGGGGCAGCCTCGCTGACCACCAGCTTGAACTGTTGGTTCTTTTGATCGTTCACCGTCCATTGGACGAGGCGTGCGCCATCGGTCGTGCTTTGACCCGAGACGTCCAACGCTTTGCCGCTGTGGCGTGCCGTGAGCCGTTCGGCCCCGGCGGCGACGTCCGTGAACGACCACTGTTGGTTCGAGCCCGTGCCGCACGCGTATTGCTGCACCACGGCGCCGTCTGAAGTAGAGACGCTGGCGACGTCCACACAGCGCCCGCTATTGACGTTCTTCAGGTTGAAATAGCCGCTCCCGGTCGACACGGCACGAAACTGCTGACTCGTTGCCCCGCTACAGGTCCCGAGTTGCAGGGGTGCAGAGTTCGCGGTGCTAGCCCCGGCCACGGTCACACACTTGCCACTCTGCACACCGACGATCGTATAGGTGGAGGTGGTGTCGATCTTGACGGCTTCAGTGCTCGACTCGAAAACCTGCGCCCCTTCCGGCTCACTTGCGCAAGCAAGGGGAAGCGCGCTGATTGCCGCGAGAGTCACCATTTGAGCTGTAACTGTTCTGCGCATGGTTGTCCTGGTTGGAGCCTCGGCGTGCCCGTCGCGTGCGAGCGAGTGCATTGCCGGTTCTGACCCTTTCTTTGCAAGACGACAGCCAATTGTCTTTTGGGAGAGTTGGAAGGATTGGGGAGCGTTTTGGCGCTTGTTTTCGGCTCGCCATCGCATTCAGAGCGGCTACGCGGAGTGGCTCGACCCCGGACAGACACGGGCTGCATGCACGAGGAGTGCACTCCATCGAGCGCGCGTGCACAAACTGCGCAAGACAAGCGCGCGACCGTATCTACACACGCTGGCGACGCGCAATGATGCTGCTCGAGGGGCCGCCCTGTCTGTGCCCTTGCCGGTCGGGGTTCCGCGCTCGGTTGTGATGAATTGCCGTATCAGGCGAGCCCGCGCGTCTTTTTGATCAGATCGTAGGCAGCGTTGATCTCGCGGGCGCGGGCTTCCGCGACGGCGCGCATGCTCGCGGGCAGGCCTTTCGACGCGAGCTTGTCCGGGTGGTTCTCGCGGATCATCTGGCGGTACGCGCTCTTTACGTCGGCGTCGCTCGCGTCCGGTGAGATCCCGAGCACGGCGTAGGCATCAGCGAGCCGCTGCGGCGACGAAGGAGCACCGGGAGCCGACGTGCCACTCGCTGCGGCGCGGAGCATCGCCTCCAGTTGAGCCAGATCGCGTTCGGCTAGACCGAGCAGGCGAGCCACCCGGAGCAACATGGCCTGCTCGGCGGGATGCACTTGCCCGTCGGCTACGACGGCCATGAGTTGGAGCTGCAAAAACAGCTGAAACAGGATGCTGCCCGGCGGGGCGACACGGGCAAAAACGCCGACTGCCCCTTCCAGGTCGAACTCGGGTGCCTTGCCCCGGTTGAAGGCCGCCTTGGCCTCCTGTGTCTGCTCGGGCCCCAGGTGTAACAGTGTGAAGATCTGCGCCACGACCGCGATTTCATCGCGAGTGACGACGCCGTCGGCCTTACACAGCGCGCCCATCACGGAAAACGTCGTTTCGACGAACTGCTGACGCGCTCGGCGCAGGCGTTCGCGCAGCGCCAGGTAGCTCAGCACGCCACCCAAGAGGCCACCCACGACGAGGCCAGTGAACCCGCGAAACACGAGCCCCAGGACGGCGCCGATGAAGATGAACAGCATGTCCAAGAACAGCTAGGGCCGCGAGGCCCTTGCCGCTAGAGCGAATACAGCGACGGCAGGAGCCCGCGCTTCACGAGCACGGCGATGATCTGCTGCGCGACCTCTTCCGGATCGCTGCCGTCTAATGAAACCACGAGGTCCGGCGACTTTGGCGCTTCTTCGCTCGGCTTTTGGTGGCCCGGGCCGTAGGCGCCGCGTTGATCGCGCTTTTGGCGCAGCTCGAGCGAGGTGGCGACGTGGATTTCGACGAAGCGATCGGGGCCTACCGTGTCGCGAATGGTTTCGCGGTCCGCGCGCAGCGGCGAGGCGTAGGCGAAGATGGCCAAGAGGCCCGCGTCGGTCGCGCGCCGGGCCAGCTCGGGCGTTTGGGCCGGGCTCGAGCCGTCCGGCAAAATGCCGCGGGACAGGCCGTCGTCCGGGTCGATTACGAACGCCAAGCGTTTCTGATCGAACAAGCGGCGCTCGAGCGCGAAGGCGATCGCGGTCTTACCGGAGGCCGGCAAACCGGTGAGCCAGAGCGTGGCGCCCTTTTGGCCGAGGCGCTCGCTGCGCTCGTCGGGGCTGACTTGGCTGCGCGGGCGATCGAGTGAAGCCGGGCCGAGCTCTTCGTGCTCGGGCGCGCCACCGTCGACCGAGTCCACTTCCAGGATCATGCCCGCCGCGACCGTGTTGTTGGTCAGCGAGTCGATCAGGATGAACGCGCCCGTGCCGCGGTTCTTCTTGTAGTCGTCGAAGTAGATCGGACGCTGCAAAGACAGCGTGACGCGCCCGATGTCGTTCAGCTCGAGGCGCGTGGCCGGCGTTTGCTTCAGGGTCTCGAGGTCCGTGGTGTACGAGACGTGCTCGACGCTGGCCCGCACCATTTGCGTCGTGTGCTTGAGCAAGTAGCTCTTTTGGCGGTCGAGCGCGCGCTCGCTCAGCCACACGAGCATGGTCTCGAAGCGCTGCCCGACGTTGGGCACGTTGTCCGGGTGGACGAGCATGTCGCCGCGGCTAATGTCGATTTCGTCCGCCAAGCGCAAGGTCACGCTCATCGGCGCGAAGGCTCGCTCCTTTTCACCGTCGAAGGTGTCGATGGCGACGACCGTGCTCGTGCGCCGCGAGGGCAAGACCATGACCTTGTCGCCCTTGTTCACGACGCCCGAGGCGATGGCACCCGCAAAGCCGCGGTAATTCAGATCGGGGCGCAGCACGTACTGCACGGGGTAGCGGAAGTCCTTGTGGTTCCAGTCGCTGGCGATGGGCACGCTCTCCAGGTGCTCGAGCAGGGTGTTGCCGTCGTACCAGGGCATGGACGTGCTGCGGTGCACCACGTTGTCGCCCTTGAGCGCGCTCATCGGGATGAAGCGCACGCCCTTGAAGCCGAGCGGCGCCAAGAACGCGGCGAACTCTTCGCGGATGCGGTTGAAGACGTCTTGGCTGTAGCCCTCCAGGTCCATCTTGTTGATGCCTACGAAGAGGTGCGGAATGCCGAGCAAAGACGAGATGTAGGCGTGCCGGCGGGATTGCTGCAAAACGCCGAGCCGCGCGTCGATCAAGATGATCGCGACGTTGGCCGTCGAGGCGCCGGTCGCCATGTTGCGCGTGTACTGAACGTGCCCGGGCGTATCGGCGATGATGAACTTGCGCTTGGCGGTCGAGAAATAGCGGTACGCGACGTCGATCGTGATGCCCTGCTCGCGCTCGGCCTTCAGACCGTCGGTGAACAGCGAAAAGTCGATCTCCATGCCGGCGCGCCCCGAGGCGCGCTTCACCGCCGACAATTGATCTTCGTAGATGCCGTGCGTGTCGTGCAGCAAGCGGCCGATCAGCGTCGACTTGCCGTCATCGACTGAGCCCACCGAGACGAAGCGCAAGAGCTCCTTCTGCTGATGCTGCTCGAGGTACCCGAGGATGTCGTTGCTAATCTGGTCTTGTTCAGTCGTCATTCGAATCTCAACCGGTCGGAATCGTTTTGGGGTTGGGGCACCAAAACTCAGGGGTGGGGCCCCGCTGAATCACTTCAGCGGGGCGGGGGTGAAACCCCCGGAGACAGCGAGCTCGCGTGCGCCCAACAATGCCCACCCAAAAATCTCAGAAGTAGCCTTCGCGCTTCTTGGTTTCCATCGAGCCTTCCTCGTCGTGGTCGATGAGGCGGCCGGAGCGCTCGGAGTACTTGGTGAGCAGCATCTCGCGGATGATGTCGGGCAGCGTGGTGGCGCTGGACGGCAGTGCGCCGGTCAGCGGGTAGCAGCCGAGCGTTCGGAAGCGCACCTTCTCCAGGCGCGGCTTTTCGCCTGGATTGAGCGGCAAACGCTCATCATCCACCATGAGCAACGTGCCGTTACGCTCGACCACCGGGCGCTCTTCGGCGAAGTACAAGGGGACGATCGGGATGCTCTCCAAGTAGATGTAGAGCCAGATGTCGAGCTCGGTCCAGTTGGAGAGCGGGAAGGCGCGGATGCTCTCACCTTTGGTGAGCTTGCCGTTGTACAGGCTCCACAGCTCGGGCCGCTGGTTCTTGGGATCCCATTGCCCATAACGATCGCGGAAGGAGTAGATGCGCTCTTTGGCGCGCGAGCGCTCTTCGTCGCGGCGAGCGCCACCGAACGCGGCGTCGTAACCGCCGGTGTGCAGCGCTTGCAAGAGCGCGTGCGTCTTCATGATCGTGGTGTACTTGGAGCTCCCGTGATCGAAGGGGTTGATGCCGTCGGCCAAGCCCTCCTGATTGGTGTGCACGATCAGGTTCAGGTCGTTGTCCTTGACGAACTTGTCCCGGAACCGAATCATCTCCTTGAACTTCCACGTCGTGTCGATGTGGAGCAGGGGGAACGGGAGCTTGCCGGGGTGGAACGCTTTGCGCGCGAGCTGCACCATCACCGACGAGTCCTTGCCGATGGAGTACATCATCACCGGGTTGTCGAACTCGGCGGCTACTTCGCGGATGATGTGGATGCTCTCGGCTTCCAGCTGGCGCAGGTGGCTCAGCCGAAATTCGAGCGCGCGGTCGGGGGAGGTATCGACAGCCGTCATTGCGGGGCGGCTGATCTAGCACTAAACCACTCGGAATTCGCGTATTAGTCTAACTGTATGAAATGATACACGAATGCCTGGCGAATCAGCCCCGGATCGCACCCCAAGCCAGCGCCCAGCGAACGCTACTTGACGATAGTGGTGCAGCCGAGAGCGATGCCCACGGAGGCCCCATTGGCGGCGCCCTGGAAGGTGGTGCAGCTCGTCGGGCAGGCGATGATTTTGGTGGGGATGGCGCCGGTGGCAGGGTCGACGTCGTAGTACCAGCCGCCCGAGGTGGCGTCGCAGCCCGCGGCGGTCGTCACGTAGTAGACGAGGTCCTTAGTGTTGCCGTCGGTGAACTGGACGTTGACGCGGCCGTAGTCGAGCGTGTCGGTGCCCGACATGGGCTGCGGGATCTTGAACTCGCACGCCAAGCGCGCGCCGCGGATGGTGTCGAGCGCTGCGAGGAACTGCGCGGTCACGTCTTTTTGAGTGTCCACGATGAAGGCGGCTTGCGTGCCGCCTTGCTGCGCGATCAGGTTCAGGTTGTCGGGGGCGCCTTTGGCGACGTCTTCCGTGCCGAACACGCCGATCACGAACGTGCTGATGACCGGGTTGGCGGCCGCGCCGGCTTTGGCGATGGCGGCAACCGACGCGATGTCGTTCGGGGTGCACGAGGTCGGTAGGCCGTCCGTGGCGAGTACGGTGATCACGCGATGATCAGGGTGCGCTTTGGCCCAAGTGCTGGCTTGTGCGATGGCGCCGGACAAGGCAGGCCCCGTGGGCGTGTTGCCGCTGGGCGTCTGCGCGTCGATCGAGGCGACGAGCGCATTCGCCGCGCCGGGCAGGGCTGCAATCGGCGTAGCAGGAGTCGAATAGCCAGTGACATCGCAACTGTCCGGATTTGCGCAAGTCGGAGTCTGCGCGGTGCAAGTGCCCTGATCGACGCCGTTCTCGCTGCCGCAGGACAAGCCAGGCCCGTCGCACAAGTAGTGAACTCCCTCGGAACAGGCCGCGAGCTTCGCGCACGGGCCCACGTCGGTCTTGCCGATGATGCAATCCGTATCGTTGTCGCACAGCAGGAAGGTGCCCTTGCCGTCGTCGTAGTTGAAGCAGAACCGCGCGAAGCACGGGCCGGCGGCGCCGCACTGCGCGTCCGTGTTGCATGAGGCCGGTACGTTCGGCAGCTCGATCGGGAAATATTGAATGCCCACGCCCAAGTCGGCCGAGGCATTGTCTTTCAGGAACGACTCGATCGCAGTCTTCACTGCGTCCCACTTCGAGGTCACCGCAGCAGTGGGCTCGAGCATGGACGTCGAGACATCCAACATGATGTACATGTCCAGGGGGATGGCTTGCGCGGTGCTGACGTCCGCCGCGCATGCGTCTCCCAGTGTGGCACCCGTGCCGCTGTTGCCGGTGCCATTCGCCGAGTTGCCCATGCCCCCGAAATCCAGGCTGCCGTTGCCGGAGCTATTGCCGGTCCCCGCGCTCGAGTTTGGATCGCCCACGCCGATCGTGGCCGGGTGCTCACTCGAGCTGCAGGCAACGCTCATGATCGCCGCGATCAAGACCGAGCAAATTCCAACTGCCACTCGAGCGCTGCGGGGCATACTTCGAATAGAGCACCGTTAGCCCGAGTTGAGAAGCTTGCTGGCCCCGGGGGCTATCGTTTCGCAGCTTTAGCGCAGCGCTCCAAATAGGCAGTGCGAGAGATTTCGTACGCGCCCAGGGATTGCAGATGTTGGGTCAAAAATTGCACGTCAAAAAGCTCGATCCCAGCCGCAAATAGCTGCGCAATTGCGCTGACCAATGCGACCTTCGAGGCGTCTCGCTCGCGGTGAAACATGCTTTCGGCAGCGAACAGGGCGCCGCGGCGTACGCCATAAAGGCCGCCGACGAGCGCTTCACCGCGCCACACTTCTACGCTGTGCGCGTGTCCGAGCTCGTGAAGTACGCAATAAGCGTCCACCATTTCGGGCAAAATCCAGGTGCCGGACTCGCGCTCGCGTCCGCACTCGAGCATGACCTCGCGAAACGCGCGATCGAGTGTGACGACAAAGCGCCCGGAGCGGATTACACGCTGCAAGCTGCGCGACACGTGCAGGTGCTCGGGATCCATGATGGCGCGCGGGTTCGGTGACCACCACATGGGCGGCAACCCTTCGTCGTACCAGGGAAAGATGCCGTGTTCGTAGGCATACAGCAGACGCTCGGGTGACAAGTCGCCCCCGAGCGCGAGCAAGCCTTCGTCGTCTGAAGCGAGCGGATCGGGAAAGCCGAGCGGCGCGCCGGGTAGAATGAAGAGCGGCTTCTTGCGCGCGCGCATGACGCAAGGTTAGTGCTTTCGGCGCGCTGCGTCGATCGCGAAGCGTCCTTGACGCACTCGCGCTTCGGTCGTTACACCTATTGGGTGAAGACGCGTTACGTTGGCGGGTTGGTCGTGGCGGTGGCGGGGTTGTCGTTCGAAGCCTGCTCGAGCACGGGGGTGGGCTTTTCTTCGCCCGGCGTCGGCGGCAATGACAGCGTCGACCACGCGGGCGCTGCGGGCGCAGGGCGCGCGGGCGCACCCAACGGCGGCGCGCCGGCGCGAGCCGGTGCAGGTGGCAGCGAGGAGCGCGCTGGCAGCGGCGCTGACGCGGGCGATTTCGGGGACGGCGGCGAGGCCAACGTGGCGGGCGGCGCTGGCGCTCCACACGGCGGCGTTGGCGGCGGGGCGGGCATGCCTCAGGGCGGTGGTGGTACGGGCGGTGGTCCGCACGCCGGAGATGGTGGCGGCGGAGCAGGCGGTGCCGGCGCGGGCGGGGCTGGCGCCGGTGGTGGTGGTGGCGCCGGTGGTGGTGGCGCCGGTGGTGCTGGCGCCGGTGGTGCTGGCGCCGGCGGTGGTGGCGCCGGTGGTGCAGGGTCCGGCGGCGGCGGGATGGGTGGCGGCGTGAATCCGACCCCGGTGTGCGGGAACAAGCTGCTGGAAAGCGGTGAGCAATGCGACGACGGCAACACCGCGCCGCTCGATGCTTGCAACGCAAGCTGCGCCTTCGAACAGAGTCAGCGCGCGAACTGGTTCAAAGTGCAGTTCGACCCCGACGCCTTTTGCACTGCAAATCGCTTTGGTTCGGCGTTTCCGGTCGTGACACGCACGGCGTTCCAGCAAAGCGTGGATGCGCGCGTCGCCGACGGCTCGTTCAGCTTGCTGTTCGCGTTCCTCGGCCTTGCCGATCCCAATGGGCCTAACGGCTCGACGTTCTCGCTCGGCGTGCTGAATGGGACGCCAGCGGCTGGCACCGGTTACGACGGCAAGAGCGATCTCGATTGGTGGTACACGCCCGCCGCCGGAACCATCGACGCCAACCAGAGCCCGCTCTCCAAACTGCCCGCGCAGATCAGCGCGGGCGCGCTCGGCGCGTCGGGTGCCAAGCTGCTCTTGCCGCTGATCAGCGCGCTGCAGCTCAGCGTGTCGAGCGTACAACTGCGGCTCTCGATTGGCTCGAGCTCCAAGCCGCTCACGTCCACGGGCGCTCCGCCCGGGCATCTCACGGCCGAGCACCTGTCGGCCACGCTCACGAGCTTTGCAAGCGGTGGCGCGCAGACCGATTCGGGCGCCGGCGAGCTGTGCGGTGACATCAGCGCCGCCTCGCTCAAGGCAGAGCAAATTCCGCCGGACTACTTGAGCACCGGTGCGACGCCTTGCACGCAAGGTTACACGGCGAACAACACTTTCCTCGACGTGCTGGTCGGGGGCTGCTCGCTGCAAGTTGGCCCGTTTCTAACGCCCGTGTTGACCGCCACGCAGCCTGACGCGGTCGACCCCGGCGTGACCAACCCGGGCTCGGGTGGGCCATACAAGCTCGCTGCCAACGCGGCCCACGTCGTGAACGTGTGCCGCGACAAGAACAACTTAGCGGTGAACTTGGCGACTTGCCTGAGCGCAGCCGCCTACTCCAGCGCCTTCAAGCTGGCGACCGACCGCGTGATCATCAAATAGCTTAGCGGCGCTCAGCGCGTGCGGTGTAGCTCGAACATGGCTTTGACTGCGATCAGCAGCACGAGCCCGCCGTCATAGTCATCAGTCACCGGCTGGTTCCGGTAGCGCGCGCCGTCGGAGGCGCCGACCAGGTTCAAACTGGCGCTCAGATCCAAACCGAACTTGGGCACGAACATGAGCGTGCTGCCGACGGCGAGGGCGCCTGCGAGCGAGCCGTCTTGATAGCCCGCGCGCCCGATGCCGACGGCGCCCCAAAGCCGAGCGCTCGGTGTCAGCATTTGGCTGAGACGCGCGCGGAGCAGGACTGCGCTGTAGTCGCCGCGATCGGCGCTGCCTGCGAGCTCGGCATCCACCCCTAGCTCGAAGCCGAGACCGGTCGTGCCACCCACCGACAGCTCGACACCGACTAGGCCCGTGAGCGCAGGGTTCGTGCGCTCGAAGTCCCTCCCACCGCCGAGCCCGGTGAGCGAGCCGAGCCCAGCGCCCAGATACAGAAAAGCAGCGTGCCGGTCGCTGGGACCGGCGCTCGTTGCGCTGCTGGCGGTGGTGCGAGTGGATTTGTTTTTGCTGGGCGCACTCGCCGGCGCGGGGTGCGCAGTCGCGGGGCGCTCGACCGGTGCCGGCTGCTCTGGGCTCGACTGAGGGAGGGCGGGCCGAGCGACGGAAGGGCGCTCGACCGGCGCGTCCTGCGCAAGCGCGTTGGCCGCGAGCACGAGCGTTGCCGTACCGAGCAACAGCCGCAAGATCGCCAGCCTGAGCTCCACCATCCAACACCCGTACCCCTTCCGTACGCTGGTCAGCAAGGGCAGAACGCGTGCTAGCCTGCGCCTCAGGTTGGCTACGGCGAACAGTAACGAACTGCGCGCGGCGTACGTGAAGGGCGTGGCGAATGCACAGCGCCTAGCGCGCGAGGCCGTGCTGAACGTTGCACCGAGCGTGAAGCCCGGTGACACCGAACGCCAAGTGTGCGCGCGCCTGGAACGCGAGTTCCGCCATGCGCGCATCGAGCATTGGTTGCACACGCCGTATGCGTGGTGGGGTGAGCGCACGTGCTTCGCTTGGTCCGGTCAATGGGAGACCAACGCGCTGCCGACCGAGCGCGTGCTGCTCGAGGGCGAAGCGTTCATTTTGGATGCCGCGCCCATCGTTTCTGGTTTTCCCGCTGATTTTGCCTATTCGGGCTGTGCGGGGCAGAGCGAGCCCAGCGTGGAGCACGCGGCGTTGCTCGAGCAACTGACGCGCGTCAAAGCGCAGATCCTCGAATGGGTGAGGGGCGACGTGGGGACTGCGGGGCTCTGCGCGCGAGTCGAGGACGCGATGGTCGCAGCGGGCGTGGAAGTCGTGCACACGCGCTACCCGGCGCAAGTGCTCGGTCACACGTTGGAGGGCTTTCCGAATTGGTGCTCCGGGGCGCCGCGTATCGGCACTGGCTTCCAATTGCCGCTGCTGCTCACCTACGCCACGGGCTTGGTGCTTCACCACTTGGCGGGCGCGCCGTATCCATTTCTCAACGCGGGCGCGCCCGGTCGCCCACAGGGCCTGTATGCGGTGGAACCGCACTTGGGCAAAGGCGCCCTCGGTGCCAAGTTCGAGTCGGTGCTCTTGGTCGACGGTGACGAGACACGCTGGCTCGACCCGGGTCTGTTCGGTGAGGTCACCGGTTGATGAAAGCGCGTTCTTCGCGGCTGGCCGATCTCGTGATCATCCTGCTTGGAACGTGGGGTTTCGTGCGCCAATGTTTGCGCGTCATGCTGACCAGGGAGCACAGCCATGAGCTCGAATCCGGCGACTGATTTGCCGCCTGGTGGGCGTTTCATCCTGGGCGTGTTGATCTTCGGCGTGCTGGCGACCGCAGCTTATTGGCTGGTGTGGTTCGGCATCGACCGTGAGATCCTGGCCTCCGCGCACACGGACAGCTACTACGCGTTCGAGAATTCGTTCCCGCTCGCCGATGCCTGGATGGGAGTGACCGGGATACTCGCGAGCAGCGCGCTGCTGCGTCGCCGCCCCAGCGCGCTCTTGTGGTCCATCGCGGCTGGCTCGATCAGCATCTACCTCGGGCTGCTCGACGTGTTGTTCGATCTCGAGAACGGCATCTATCGCTCTCCCGATACGGGCGGCGTGGTCGTCGAGCTCGTGATCAATGTGCTCACTTTGTCGATGGGCATCGTCGTCGTCGGCTGGGCGTGGCGAAGCCGGCAAGCGTTGCTCTTCGGGCGACAAGCTCAATGAAATTTACGCGCCGTTCACGCCCAAATCGTGGCATTGGTGCCTGCATGTCGGCATGGCGAGGCAAAGTGTCGCGAACGCCCGACGCGCTTTGTGGCGGAGATTCGACGTTTTAGGGACGGCACGGCTCCTGCTAACTCGCGCGGGTGAGCTTTCCCAACTTCTTTCGCGCGCTGTCGTGCGCGTGCTTCATCTTGCTTGGCTCGTCCTGGTCGCCGCGCGCACAGGCGCAGACGAAGGTGCTCGTTCCGCCGCTGCTGCGGAGTGACGACAGCGAGCCTCCGTCACTGTGGCGCGCCGAGTGGCCGGAGTTTCGCACCAGTGAGGGCGTGGCAACGATCGCCTCGGGGTTGGCCACGCTCGCGATCGTTCTGTATGGGCCAATCGAACGACCGCGTTGGCAAGGTCCGATCCTGTTCGACGCCGCAGCGCGGGACGCATTACGCGCTGACAGCTCCGAAACCCGACAGACCTACCGCACGGTGGGAGATTGGACGTACCGGTTGTCACCGGTGCTCCCGCTGCTCGACGTGTTCGTGGTTTCCGCCGCGGCCCGCTCGGACTCGAAGCTCGCCTGGAATCTCGGCGCAACGACCTTCGAAGCGTACAGCTATTCGGGCCTTGCCTCGTTCATCTCGACGGAGATCTCCGCGCGTCAGCGCCCGTACAGCCAATGCTTGGAAGATGGCGAGTGTGACACGCAATCTTTTTACAGCGGGCATTCGGCGATTGCCGCCACAGGTGCTGGCCTGGTGTGCGCGAACCACACGCGCATTGCGCTCTATGGCAATCCCGTTGCGGACGTGGGCGCGTGCGTCGTGGCCTCCGCGAATGCCGTCACCACTGCCGTCACCCGCCTCGTCGCCGACCGTCACTATGCGACCGACGTCGTGGTGGGCACTGGGCTCGGCTTCGCCTTCGGCTACGCGGTGCCCGTGCTGCTCCATTACTCCTATGGCGATTCAGCGCGTTCCATCAGCTTCGCACCTGACCCGAAATGCGGGGCGAGCTGCATCGGCATGCGCGGCACGTTCTGACGGTTACTGCTCGCCGCGCAATATCGCGTAGATCGCCTCGTCGCGGCGCTCACCTCGGAACTCCACCGAAGAGCGCAGGACGCCTTCGAAGCGCAGCCCCATCTTTTCGGCGGCGCGCCGGCTCTTGGCGTTGCCGGCGAAGATCGGCGCATAGATGCGCTCGACCGGCGTGGTGCGAAAGGCAAACTCGATCAACGCGCGGGCGGCTTCGGGCATCATGCCCTGGCCCCAGTGCGCCTTGTCCAACACATACCCGAGCTCCATCACTCGGTGCTTCCTCGGGTGCCAAGTCACACCCACGCCTCCGATCGCCAATTGCGGCGCCGAGCGCAAGGCGATCGCGTAGTCGAGCTCTTCTTGCTCGTAGTTGTGCGCGGTCAAGCCATCCAAGAAATCCCACACGTCCTCGAGTGAACGCGAGGGCTCCCAGGCCATGTACGGCGTGACCTCGGGATCGGATGCGTAACGAAAAATGGCTTCTGCGTCTTCGGGCTCGCGACCGCGCAAGATCAGGCGCTCGGTTTCGATGGCGGGCGGCCGCCACGGGACGTCGACCAGCCGCCCACCGCTGTTGGATTCGGTCATGAGGGTGTGCCGGAGCTTACGCGGGACTCGGGCACGCCGCTGAGCCTTCGTGCTTTCCAGGTACTTTTGGTACGACCTACTTGCTCTGCGAGAGCTCGAGCGTCGCCGAAAGCAGGCGCTTGAGCTCCTCGAGCGACAAGCGGGCCACTTCGCCGATCGAGTGCCCATAGTCCGTGAGCTCTTTGAGCGTCTTCAACCGGTCGATCTGGGCGGCGTCGTACAGGCGGCTGCCGCCCGGGGTGCGGTGCGGTTCTACGGTGCCGTAGCGGCGTTCCCACGCGCGCAGCGCGTGCGTGGAGACACCGACGTAGCGGGCGACGTCGCCAATGCGGTACGAACGAGACGTCGCGGGTGGCGCGTCTGCCAATGCATCGATTCTAGTCATGTAAGCGCTCCTATTGCGGCCACGGCTTCGGGGACGCCGCCGTAACCTTGAAAGAACCAAACCCACCACGCGGTCATCATGATCGAGTGACCGGCGAGGATGCCGACGTGGCTCCACATCTCCACCCGGTCCGAGTACTTGCGCACGTAGCGCCGCCAGTGAAACGCTTCGTCGATCAGACTGTACAAGAGCGAGAGTAACGTGAGCACGAGCGCAGGAATCCACACGTCGTGCCGCTGATACGCGAGGCAGAGCAGCACGCAGCTCGAGATACCGCACAAGATGGTGATGCCGTGCACCAAGCCCTCGGCACCCGAGATCTCGGCCTTGTACACGGTGCGGTGGCCAATCGTGTCGATGGCGATGCTGACGGTGAAGATGACGGCGCCAATCGGCACCCACCAAGCCACGGCGGGGAAGGGCGCGCCATGCGCGTTGCCCACCAAGAGGAAGCTGCCGGTGGAAAAAACTAGACCGAGCATGAGCCCGACCCAGGCCACGTACACGGCCCAATCGACGCGCTCGAACTGCCGAACGCGCCCGACGTACTGCGCGAATTCAGACGGGAAGGATGTCATCGGGGAACCTCAAGACCGAATCGGGCGGAGCTGGCGCGCGCGCCGCGAGCCAGCGCTTGGGTAGCTCGCGCGCCGTTGTCAAGGCCGCCTTCAACACCAGGGCCAGCTTTTGCGACTGCGGCACGACCGCGCGCATCGAAAATAGATCGTAGTCAGGACGCAAGATGCGGCCGCCAATCGCCGAGTAGATCCAGCGCGCGGCGCGCACCGAGAACGCGGCGCGCCAGGGCAATGCCCACACGCCCGCATCACCCGAGACATAGAAGCGGTCGGCTTCGCTCAACAACTGCCGAGTCACGGTGCGGATCGAGCCCTGTGCTTCGCGCGGCAAAGGCCCGAGCCGCAGGCCATTGAGCGCGTTGGGTCCGCACGCGCGCAGCAAGCCAAGCGGCAAATACAGCCGCCCGCGCTGCCAGTCTTCCGCCACGTCGCGACAGATGTTGGTCAGCTGCATGGCGATCCCCAAGTGCGCGGCGTTGCGTAGCGCGCGCGAATCACTGACGCCGAGCACGTGGCACATCATCAGCCCCACGACGCCCGCGACGCGGTGACAATAGAGCAGCAGGTCGTCGAGCGAATGGTACTGGGCGCCTGCGCTGTCCATGCCCATGCCTTCGAGCAGCGCCTCGGGGTATTCACGCGGCACAGCGCGGCGTTGCACGAGCTCCTGAAACGCACGCAGCCGTACGTCCTCTTGCGGCTCACCGCGATACACCGAGTCGAGCGCACTGTGCAGCTCCTTCAGCGCGTCCGGCTGGTCCGCAGGTTCCGCGAGATCGATGCGGTCATCGACCAAGCGGCAGTAGGTGTACAGCACGGCCGCGTCGCGGCGCTGCTCGGGCGGTAACAACTTGCCCGCCAGAGCAAAGCTCTTCGAATGCCGAGCCAGCGTTTGCGCGCAGATCTCCGCCGCATCGCCCACCGTCTCGAGGCGATTCACCGGCGCCGAGGCGAGCGCGCTCGTCAAGCAGCGACCCCTTTGGCGAGCTGTTGCAAGATCAAGCTGACCGTGGCCTTGGCGGAATTGACCACGCCGGGCAAGCCCGCGCCGGGGTGCGTTCCAGCGCCCACGATGTACAGGCCCGGTATTTTCGGATCCTGATTGTGCGGTCGAAAGTAGGCGCTCTGTTTGAGTGTGGGGGCGATCGAGAACGCGGAGCCCTGGAACGCATTCAGCGTGCCCTGGAAGTCCAGCGGCGTGAACCAACGCTGGGTCACGATGTGCTGACCCAGGTTCGGCATGTGCCGCTCGAGCGCGCGCACGATCTTCTGCGCGTAGCGCGGTGCCTCGCTCGCCCAGTCGATGTTCGCTTTGCCGAGGTGCGGCACGGGGCTCAGCACGTAGTGCGTACCGCAGCCAGGGGGCGCGAGGGACGGATCGGTTACCGTGGGCGCGTGCAAGTACAGGCTGAAGTCGTCCGGTAACTCCGGGCCGTCGAAGATCTCACGCAGCAAGGCCTCGTAGCGCGGGCCAAAGATCACGGTGTGATGCGCGAGGTCATACGGGATGTCCGTGCCGAAATAGAGCACGAACAAGGACATCGACCAGTCGGCGCGCTCGAGCCGCGCGGCCGTTTTTTCGGCGGATTTCTCGGACTGGTATAGCTTCGAATAAGTGTGGTGCAGATCGGCATTGGAGACGACCATGTCGAACGCTTCCGCGCCCTGCACGTCCGTCAGCACGTGGTGCACCGTGCCCGCGGCGGTCGTCTCCACACGAATCGAGCGAACCGGTGAGGAGAGCCGCAGCTCACCGCCGAGGTCGGTGAACAACGCGACCAGCGCGTTGACCAATGCGCCCGTGCCACCGCGTGGGAACCACACGCCGTAGCGCCGCTCCAAGTAATGAATCAGCGTGTAGATCGCGCTCGTGTCGAAGGGGTTACCTCCCACGAGCAGCGAGTGAAAGCTGAGCGCTTCACGCAAATGTGGATCGCGCACGAAGCGCTTCACGGTGTCGTAAACCGAGCGGTCGGCGCGCAGCCGAGCGAGCTGCGGCGCGACCCGCACCATGTCGTAGAAACGCAGGAAGGGCGTGGCCGCGAGCTCGGTGTAGCCCTTGTCGAAGACGCGCTTCGTGTACTCCAGGAACGCGCTGTAGCCCTCGGCATCCCGCGGATCGCGCGCTGCGATCTGCGCGCGCATCTGCTCACTGTCGCCCACGTAATCGAAGCTGTCGCCGTCGTCCCAAAGCAGCCGATAAAATGGGGTAATCGGTAGTAGCTCGACGTAATCGGCCAGCTTCCGGCCCGCGATCTCGAACAGCTCCTCCAAGCACTCAGGGGCCGTGATTACCGTCGGGCCGGCATCGAAGGTGAAGCCTTGGTCCTGGTACACGTAGGCCCGACCGCCCGGCTTGTCGCGGCCTTCGAACAACGTGACGCGCACGCCACTGGCCTGCAGTCGGATGGCAGCCGCCAGCCCGCCGAAGCCACTGCCGATCACGGCCGCGCGCTGCGCGCGCTCAACTGAACTCGAGTCACTCATAGCTCTTCTCCAGGCGCGTTAGTTCGTGCTCGAGATCTTGCAGCGCTCGCGGCTCGGGCACTGCATCGGCCAAGCGTGCGAGCGCCTTCGAAAGGCGTCCGTGGGCTTGTGCGCGGCCGTACTTGCCCACCGCCGTGCGCAGTTGCGTCGCCAAGTGCTCCGATGATTCACCGTTAGTAGATACGCCCCGGCCCAGCTTTTGGATTTGAGCGAAGGCCCGAGCATCCAAGATTTCTGCAGCCCATGCCCACGCCCAGGTGGGCCGGCCGTGACGCAGATCTTCGTGACCCTTGTGAACGTGACGCTCGCTGGTGATACCGCTCAAATCGTCCAGCATTTGCAGACCGATGCCGAGCTCATACCCAAACTGGGCGATGGCTTGGGCTTTGCTTTGCGACGCTCCGGCGGCCAGAGCGCCCATGTTTGCGGCGAGCTCGCACAGCTTGCCGGTCTTGAGCTGAGTCACCGCGAAGACCGTCGGCGCAACCTCGCTCTGGCCCAAGTTTGCGATGCACACGGATAAGTCGAGCGCTTGCCCTTGGTGGCAAGCCAGCAGCGTGCGCGTGAACGCACGGTGCAGCGCAAGCTCGGTGATCGGCGGAAGGCCCAAGCGCGAGAGCAACTCGAGCGCCCAGAAGTACAAGAAGTTGCCGGCGTTCAAGGCGCGCGGAACCCCGTAACGACAATGCAGGGCTGGCTCGCCGCGGCGCTGCAGCGACTCGTCCTCGATGTCGTCGACGATCAGCGAGCCAGAATGCAGGGCCTCGATGATCAGCGGTAATTCCGGGGGTGGCGCTGCGTGCCGCCCGCTCAATTGCCAACCGAGCCGCACCAAACGGGCGCGAAACTCTTTCCCAGGGCGACTGAGGAAATCGGAAAGCGGACCCACCAGCGCGGCGTCCCACAGGTGCTCGGGAACGCGGTGCTCGACCCCCAAAACCTTGGCTAGGCGCGGCTCCGAAAACTCCTCGGACAACAGCTCGAGCAGCGTGCACGAAGGCGCGACGGCGACGGCGGAGCTCGTCATTGCAGCACACCCTTCGAGAACGCTCGGCCGATCGACAAGCCGCGCGGTGGGCGACCACACACGATGCGCGCGCGATCGAAAGCCGTGGTCGACAGCGCGTAGAAGCGCGCGATGCTCGGCTCGGGTAGTTTGTAGAACCGCTCCAGCACGTTCCGGCGCGCGTCTGGCGGCACGGCTCGAAACAAGAGCCGATTCAGCAAGCACGCGAAGCGCTGTTGCCGAGCGTGCTCCGCGGCGAGCGCGCGGTAGCTCGCGTCGAACAGCGTTTCGGGCGAGGTCGCGGCCACGTGCAACGCCAGGCGAGCGGCGATGGGGAACGAATAGCCGGTCGTCGGGTGGAACCAACCGCCCGCGTAGCCAGCCCGGTAGGGCGAGCTCGTGCGCGGCGGAGTGGCGGCCGCGAGGAGCGGCAGAACCCCTGTTTCCTCGCGAGCAATGCGCGAAATGCTCAGTCCCAAATCGTGAGCGTAAGCCAGCGCGCGGTTGCGCAGTGTGGGTACGTCCAGCTCGGGACCGTCTGCGAAGTACGTGTCTTCGACCAGCACGCGCGTGGGACTCAATGGCAGCGCATACACGAAGCGGAAGCCGTCTTCCTGACGCACCGTGGCGTCCATCACGATCGGCTCGGTGAGCAGCGTCGGTTGCTCCAGCTCGAGCTCCAACCCGACGAACTTTTGATAGCCGATCACGTGCTCGCCCGAGTGCGCTTCCGGACCACGTGCGTCGATCACGATTCGCGCGTGCAGCTCCTCACCACCGTCGAGCACGACGCGGTTGGCCAAGACCTGTTCGGCGCTGCGCGCGAGGAACAACTTCGAGCGCGGGTGCTCGCCGAAGACTCGGACCACGTGCTCGGCGACTCGCTCACTGCTCACTGCGGCGTACGTGGTACCCAGCCGCCGCTCGAAGCTCGGAAAACGCACCATGTACCCGTCCCAGCGCTTCACGACGAGCGGCGCCACCAATGCTTCCCCAGCCTCACTCAGATCGAGGCCGTGAAAGCACCACAAGTGATTGCCGCCCAGCGTTGCCCCGCGCTCGATCAAGCCCACACGGGCGCTGGGATCGCGGCGTAGGACGGCCTGCGCGATGAGTGCGTTTTGCAACCCGCCGCCGACCAGCAGGTAATCGAATGACTCGGTGCCAGGCATTTGGGCCAGTCTTGTTCAGATGTTGAACAGGATGTGTATAGGTTAATAGGCGGTTTTCGAGCTAGGTCAACCCACGTGTAGATGATTTGTCCATGTTAGACTTAGACAAACCCGCCACAACCGGAAAAAAGGCCGGTAAGTGACCCGCAGGCACTCCGAGCCTGCACGCAGCGTTCCCCCCGGCCGGGTCAATTGCCCCGCGCTCAGTACGAACCCGCGCCGCAGCGCGGGGAGGCACGGCGGCTAATGGCGACTTCTAGCGCGAAACGCGGATGTCGTCGGCGGTATTGGACTTGCCGTCGGGGCCCGCCGAGGCCACGGCCGGCTCGGAGTCTTCGCAGCTGATGCGGAACCGGTTACCCCAGGCGTCGTCTTGGCGGGCGTTGCGGCTCAAGAACTGCTCTTCTTGAAGCGAGCTTAGGGTTGGGCAACCTTCGGCGTGCTGGGCGCGGAAGCTCGTGGCGGCCGCCTGAATCGTGGCAGCATCGGCGCGCGACGACGCTTGGGCGTCGTGTCCAGCGCCAGCGCTAGCGGCCCACCACAAGCCCGACGCACCAGCTCCCACACCGAGCACGGCTAGGGCGGCGGCGAACGGGGTGACACCGCGAGAGCGCGAGCGTGAGTGGAGCGGGGTGTGCGAACGAGCCATTGAGTCAGGCACCCAGTAGCAAGCGCGGTGCCACCCACTCGTACGCTCGTTTTCCACGAATCTTCCGCGATTTCAGCGACGTTACTGGCCGCCGTCAGCAGTCAATTTGACGCGCGCAGCCTGTAGGCGAGCGAGCGCTCTGTCAATTTGGCAAGCGCTTCAGCAGGCGCGATGGCTGCCAGCAGGGAAAATCTTGCCGGGGTTGAGCAGATTACCCGGGTCGAACACGCGCTTCAGATCGCGCTGCAGGGTGATGAGCTCGGGCGACTGCTCGAGCGACAAGTAGGGCGCTTTCAGGACGCCAATGCCGTGCTCGCCGCTCAGCGTACCGCGCAGCTCGATCACGTCCTTGAACAGTTGTTCGATCGAGCGCTCCACGGCGGGGAGCTCGTCGTCCTCGTTCCACAAAAAGTTACAGTGCAGGTTGCCATCGCCCGCGTGCCCGTAGGTGAGCGAGCGGATGCCGGTTCGTTCACTGGTGCGCGCGACGCGATCCAAGAGCTCGCCAATTTGCATGCGCGGAACCACCACGTCCTCGCTCAGCTTCTTCTTGGTCAGCTTGCGTACGGCATGGCTCATCTGGCGGCGCGCGGCCCACAGCTTCTCGCGTTGCGCGGCGTCTTGCGCCACCAGGACTTCAATCACCTTCGCGGCCTCGCAGGCGTCGGAGATGCGCTCGGCTTGGCGCTCGCACGCCGCTTCGTCGCCGTCCACCTCCATGATCAGCATCGCGCCCGCGGCGGGGTTGATCACGTTGCCCGCGGTGCGCATCGCCTCCAACGTGGTCGCATCGAGCAGCTCGATGCAGCGCGGAACTAGCCCGCGCAGGATGATCTCTTGCACCGCGAGGCCCGCTTCCTTCACGTTGTTGAAGAGCGTCATCAGGGTCATCACGCTCTCGGGCTTGGGGATCAGCTGCAGCGTGATATCGCCGAACACGGCGAGCGTGCCCTCGCTACCCACGAGCAGCCCCGTCACGTCGTAGCCGGTCACGCCCTTGATCGTGCGGCGCCCAGCGCGAATGCGCTGCCCGCCGATCAAAAACGCGTCCAGACCAAGCACGTAGTCCCGCGTCACGCCGTACTTGAACGCCCGCGGCCCGCCCGCGTTCTCGGCGATGTTCCCGCCCAGCGCGCACGAAGCCTGTGAGTTCGGGTCTGGCGGATAGAACCAGCCTTCGGCCTCCACCGCGTCGTGCAAGTCCTGTAAAATCACGCCGGGCTGCACCACCGCGAGCCCCTCGCGGCGATCGATCTCCACGATCGACTTCATGCCCAACGTCGAAAGCACGATACCGCCCGCGACGGGCACCGAGCCGCCGGTCTTGCCCGTGCCGCCCGAGCGCGGCGTGATCGGCACCTCGGCCTCACGCGCGACGGCGAGCGCCGCCAAAATGTCGTCCGTATTCTCCGCGAGCACGACCGCATCGGGAACGACCCCGACGGCCTCCGACTCATCGCGAACGTAGCGCTCGCACGCGTCATGCTCCGTGAGCACCTTCGACGGCCCGAGCGCGCGCTCCAGCAATAGTCGCGCCTTGTCAGAGGCGGCAGCGGACGGCCGCGACACGTCAGGACGGCTGAGCAACATGGCGGGAGCCTAGCGCCGGAGCTTGCCCGACGCACCGTGGGCCGTCCGGGCCCCTCTATTTGGCGCTCAAGTGCGCTCGAACTTCGGTCACGAACCGTTCGATGTCACCCAAGCGCTGCTCGAGCACCGTGCGCACGATTTGCGGATCTACCGCTGTGTAGCCGTGCACCAGGATATTGCGGAAGCCGACCGCGACCCGTAACACGCGCGCCGTTTCGGGGCTGAGCTAACCAGCTGGAACCAGCAGGTCGAATGTGGCGGCGTTGGCGGCCGGCTCACCGAGGCGCTCTTTCGAGGCAATCTGCCAAGCGACGTCGAGCGCCGCTTGAATGCAGACTTGCAGCGTATGCTCGACGAAGCGGCGCTCTTTCACATCGCTAGCGATGCGATCGGCGCGTCCGAGCTCTCGAAGCTCACGCAGGCACAGCTCGATGAAAGCGAGCTTTTTCGTGAGCAAGACTTCGTCCGTCACGGCGCAACACGCCTGCGATACTCACGCAGCCTCGGTAAGAGATCGAAGTATTCATTGCGCGACCGCACCTCGAAAGCGATGCGTCGACTCCTGTCCAGATCGAGGACCAAAATGCCATCCCGCAGAATGCGATGCACGAGATCGACGGGAGCCGAGTTCATGGCAACGACTTGCACGCTGCGCGCGAACAGCTCCGAAAGCGCTGCTTCGTCGCCGAACGGTTGCGCCTCGAGCGTCGGCGCGGGCGTGGAGCGGTACAGCACGCCCACGTCGATGTCGCTCATCGCGCCAGCCGTCCCGCGAGCGACACTTCCGAACAAATACACAGCCGCGAGGTCCGAGCGCTCCCGAAAGTAATCGGCGAGCATTCGAGCGACGAGGGCAGCGTCCACCGGGCGAAGTGTACCAGCTCGAGCGCCCGGCTCGGCCCGAATGGCATCCTGAGCGCTCGCGCTAGGCCCACAACCTACGAAAAGCCCAGGAAAATCCGGCGAATCATCGCGCACGCCGATCTCGCTTGACCCCAAACCCGCTGCGGCTACGTTCTCGCCCTCCCTGGCTTCCGAAAATCTTTTGGAGAGATGACCGAGTGGCCGAAGGTACCCGCTTGCTAAGCGGACGTAGGTCAAAAGCCTACCGAGGGTTCGAATCCCTCTCTCTCCGCTCCTGCCCCCTCGCTGTACGACGAAGCGAGGCGTAGGCACCCGTCGCTCCTCGCCGCCCTTCGGGCGTCTGCGGGGCGCCTACCTCCCCCAAAGCCGTGCTCGCCCTTCGGGCTGCGCGCGGCTGGGGGAGGTAGTCGTTGAGCGACGCGTGACGTTCGAGCCGCTGAGTGGACATTGTCCGCGTTGGAACGGCACCGCGCTCGCCGGTGGGCGTGCACTGCGATGTCTTCAGTCGACGTCTCGCCTCCTGCGTCGGCATCGGGCCGAGCTTCGCGAGAGGCGCACGCTTCCTGCCACGCCCGTCGCTGCGTGCTGAATACGGTGGGGGCGTGGCATGAAGCCTGCGCCTGGGGGGCTGCGCTCGGCCCGATGCCGACGCAGGAGGCTCAGTCATGCGTGATCGGAAGGCAGGCAATCTCATTCGCAAGCAGCTTCGGCTCGAGCAGTGCGCGTGGGCGAATCGCCAAGAGCTCACGCCTTCGGAGGCGCGGCTTTGGTCGGCTCTCAAGGCACGGCAGTTGGGCGTGCAGTTTCGGCGTGAGGTGCCGCTCGCGGGGCGTTACATCGTGGATTTTTGCGCACCTTCGGTGCGCGTCGTGGTTGAGGTGGATGGGCGCTGTCACGAGTCGCGGCCGCGTGCGGATGCGCGCCGGGACGCGGAGCTTTGCGGGCTTGGGTATCGCGTGTTGCGCGTTGAGGCTGAGCTCGTCATGCGTGATCTGGCGGCGGTCGTTGCGCTGGTGCGCGCGGCGCTGTGAGCGCTCGCGGCGCTGTGAGCGCTCGCTGTGCGGCGTGCGCCGATGCCGACACGTGCGAAAGCGCGCGCATCCGCGCGGCCTTCGCATCCAGAGATCCGTCTGTCATCGACTTAAGCCGTTGTCGCACCGACTCGATAGCCGATCGGCGGTCGCCGGCCAGAACCTCGGCTTGGCCACCCCGCGGGACTCAACCAGCCGGAGATTTGTTGCCGTTCAGGTGGCACGGGGTTCGCTGCTCGTTCTCTAGTGAGACCGCGCGGAACGCGCCAAGGGCCAACGCCAGTCGCGTCGAAACGCTACCAGCGGCACGAGCCCGAGGCGACACCACTCTACAAGATTGTCGCTGAGCACCTCGAGACGTTTCTCGCTGAAGCGCGCGAGAAGCATGAGCGTGCCCTGCCGCAATACGTCGAGCGCGAGCTGCGCGAGTACTTGAAGTGCGGGATCTTGGCACATGGCTTTTTGCGAGCACGCTGCCGCTCGTGCGGCAAAGACTTGCTTGTCGCGCTGTCGTGCAAGAAGCGGGGCGTGTGCCCATCCTGCAATGCTCGACGCATGTGCGGGACCGCCGCACATTTAACGGATGCGGTGATCCCAGAAGTGCCACTGCGACAGTGGGTGCTCTCGGTGCCGTTCGAGCTGCGCCTGCTGCTCGCCCGCGATCCGCGTGCTCTGACCGCAGTGGGGCGAATCTTTGTGCAGGAGATCTTCCGCTCGCAGCGCGAACGCGCCGGGCTGTCCGCGCTTCGCCCTATGGCAAGTGGAGCCGTGTGTTTCCCGCAGCGATTTGGCGGCAGCATGAACTTGAACGTTCATTTCCACGTCGCCGTACCCGACGGCGTGTTCACCGCGACCAAAGGCGCCACGCGCGCTGAGTTTTGGCGACTGCCAACACCGGACCGTCTTGATCTCGAAACGCTCACTGTCAACGTCGAGATGCGAGTCGTGTCATGGCTACGCCGCCATGGCTTTCTCAATGACGATTCAAGCGATCGAGCGGTCGAGCCCTCCGCTCGGTCGGCACTCGAAGCCTGCCTGGAGGGCTCGCTCGGCCTCGGTGACCTGTCCACCCTGCCGGGAGGGCGAGGCCCCCACCAGCGACGGTCACGATGCGCTGCCTGCGCCAACCAGATCACAGCGGCGCGACGGACACTCTCGAGGTTTCGACGTGCACGCGGGCGTCGTCATCTCAGCCAGCGATCGCGACGGCCGCGAACGGCTCCTTCGCTATTGCGCCAAGCCTCCGCTCAGCCTTGAACGCTTGCGCGTGCTAGGCGACGGTCGCAATTCGCATACGCCATTCGCAAACCACGGGGCAACGCGACTCACCGCGTGATGTCGCCACTACAGTTCCTTGCCCGCTTGGCGGCGCTGATCCCGCCGCCTCGCCATCCTTTGATCCGTTTCTATGGAGTGTTCGCGCCGCACTCCTCTTGGAGAGAAAAGGTTGTCCCAGCACGATCGCCCTGCTGCCATCAACAGAGCGAAGACGGCATCTGCTCCGCTCAAACCATCGCGGGCACCCCGGCCACCGTAGCGACGACGACGACTGCCCGCATCGCGAAATCGTCCGTCTTACCAATCCTCGCGCGCCGGTGCAGCGAGCCAACGCCGTATTGCACGGTCGCCGTCGCACCCAAATACGTGGCACCCGCCGCCTTTCGCGAGCCTTCGATACGTATTGACTGGGCGGAGCTCCTGAAGCGCTTCCATGACGTCGACTCCCTTGCGTGCCCATGCGGCGGCCGTCCGAAATTCGTCGCGCTCATCCTGGACGAGGACCCTGCTCGCGCAATCCTCAAGAGCCTCAACGTCCCC
Source organism: Myxococcales bacterium (assembly GCA_040348785.1). GTDB lineage: Bacteria > Myxococcota_A > Polyangia > Polyangiales > Polyangiaceae > PMG-095. Next base: position 26,292 of record JBEQTH010000039.1, read on the forward strand.
TCGGAGCCGCCTCCCATCGCCCGCGCGAGATACCCTGATTGGCCGGACCCGATCCCCGTCGACGCATAGAGATGCCGGCGCGCGACCAACCGGCCTGGGTCGCCGAGGCGGAGTCCTGCGAGCGATCTCCGTGTGGCCCCGTTTGGATTACTCAGCGCGGCTCGAGCGGACCAGGCCCGACCCTCGCGGACGGACGACTGCGCATAGAAATCGTTAGGTGAACCAACACTTAGCTCGCGCTACTGATCCGGAAGACTCGCATGGGCGAGCCTGGCAACCAGTGGGGTGTTGGCCGGTCGATGACTGCGGGGCCTTTGGATGACCTATCCCCCCGGCATGATCCCGCTCGTCGTCTCGCAGGGCATTGGTGCCGGCTACAACCGCGCCACCGCTGGCGTGGTCGTCGGCGGTCAGCTGTTGTCCCTGGCGCTCACGCTGCTCGCCACGCCCGTTGCTTACTCGTTGTTCGATGATGCATCTAGAGGAAGCGTCCACGCCCATGGCTTTACTCCAGGGCTTGAAACCGGCATCGGGCAACACATCTGGGCCAGGGTGTCGAATCCGTTCGTGCGGCGCGTGAGCGAAGCAGGAGGTGAGAGTAGCTGGCGCGGCCGTGGCTGATTGTGCCCGCCGCGTGGCGACACACGATCTTGTGCCAGAGCAACGTTCGACCTTCGGCCTCCGCTGAGCGCTGCACGAGGTAGCCTTTGTCGACCCAGGCTCCGCGCTCACGAATATCGCTCTGGAAGAAGATCACGAGGCAGCGCGGCTCGAGCGGAACAGGCCCGAACCCTCGCGGACGGACGACTGCGCATAGAAACGGTTAGGTGAACGCGCACTTAGCAGTGTTGCTGATGCGTGAAGACTCACTGGGGCGAGCCGGGTGCTCTAGGAGGCGTCGGCCCGCTCCTGACTGGACCCTTGGATGGGCTATCTCCCCGACCAGAGCCAGCACGAGACAACCGCATTCACTCTCGCGAGAGCGACTCGCCGATGGACGCGAAGGAAGGCGAGTGCAGGCGATAGCCGTTCATTTCCAGCCCTCCGCGCGCGCGATGAACTCGCGTACGATCTTGCGCGCTTCGAGCGAGACGCACGAACCCAAACCAGCCGTGCTTTCGGGAAGTTTACTTGGAGCTGGTTTCGATCGCGAATTTTGAAGAGCCCCTGACACACAGCGAGCCCGAGACTCGACCGTTGGCTTCGCGCCGCTTGGATGCATCTCTTGCGGATTCCGTCACTCAGTACGGTGACGAATTTCGCGCGCATTTCAGTGGTGAACAGTCGAGATTCACGGATTGCCAGATGTATTTCCGGCGTGAGGTCGCGATCGCCGTCGTACTGCTCGAAGCCGAACTCTTGGGCACAAACTCGTGCGACGAACGACTTGCCTGCCGCAACCTGACCAAAAAAGACCCACAGGTGCACTGACCAGATCTAGCACCATTACAATGTTGAGAGCTGGCTTGGGTGCGTTGCGACGGCCTCCCTCCATTCCGCGCGCAGCGGCCACTTCGGCCGCGAGCAGTGCGCTCGGCACGAGCGCAGAGCAAGAGGTGAAGTCATGAAATAGTAGACCAGTCCTCCGTGGGCCCTGACGAAGGGAACCACACACCGAAGGCAAGGGCGACGAGCCGGAGTTACCGGCCTGCTCGTGCGCATTGTGAGTGCGCATGAGTCCCGCGAGGGTTGGTCTGGTGGAAGCCGTAGGTGCAGTGCGGAACCGAACGAAAGTGAAGCGCCGTAAGGCTGGCGATCGTGGGTGTGCTGGCTGCTCTCAGCGAAGCCCAATATTCGTCGGACGATCGCAGGTAGTGGCGACGGTTTCGCACGAAGCTCTGTGTTTCTTACCCGAGGAGATCTCTCGGCCTCCGTCGCGCAGCGAGCGCGAGCGGTAGCTGTGAAGGAACGAAAGGACCGATATGGCAAAGGGACGAGAGAAG
>JBEQTH010000081.1:0-14007 GCA_040348785.1 Myxococcales bacterium
TCGCGCTTTTGGTAGTCCAACAAGCGCGCCGGCATCAGCTCGGCACGGAGCACCCAATCGACCATGCTCGTGGCGATGGCCGATCGCGGCATGCCGTCGTGCTCTGCCTCGTTCGGGTCTTGAGCAATCGTCAGGCCGCCGCGTTCTTTGATGCGCTTGATGCCCAAGGCACCGTCACCGTCGCCGCCCGAGAAAATGATGCCCACGGCATGGGGGCCATGAGTGTCCGCGAGCGATCGAAAGAACAAATCCACCGTCAGGCGCCGACCGCGTTCGCGCGGCAGCTCGGTCAGCCGCAGGCGATCATTCGTCATCGACAAATGCTGGCCCGGAGGAATCACGTACACGTGGTTCACGCGCGCCAGCATGCCATCCGTGGCTTGCTCGACGCGCATCGCCGTCGTGGTCTGCAGGACCTCACTGAGCGCGCTGTCGTGCTCGGGCGAAAGGTGAAGTACGACGACGAACGCCATGTTGGAATCGGCCGGCATGGCGGAAAAGAAACGCTGCATGGCCGGGATGCCACCGGCCGAGCCCCCGATGCCGACCACGTGCGTGCTTCGGTAGCCTCCGGTTGGCATCACGTCGCGCTCCGTCCCCCCACCAAGCTCGTCTTCACTCGCGTCGGGGTTCCGGGTGCTGTCGAGCGCGCCGTCGTCGGTCATTCCGCCCACTGTACAACGGCGCGCCGGTGTAAGCGCCCGTTCGCCGCGCGACGGCCTTGGCGCCGCTATATTAGGCACTCGGGCGAGCGGCGCCGGAGCTCGACCCCGCACGATCGTGCAAGATTAGAGCTGAGTCAGAGCAACGCCCCCGCCGTTCAGGGCGGGTGTCTTCAGACACCGCGGCATCGTGCGCGGTGAGACTCGACGACGAAGCAATCATTGCCGCGACTCGACTTCAGGTAGCGTTTACGAGACCTTGAGCGCTATCGGTAAAGTGTAGGGCGCGCGACACGACGCTCGAGGAAGCGGGCCAGAGCTCACGCGGGCTTGCCGCTGTCGGGGGGTGGCGCTGGCCGGTCTTCGGCTCTTGGCGCGGGGGGCGGCTCCGAGCGCGGGCCGCGGTTGGCCTTCGCGATTTGTTCGAGCGGGATCTTCGGTGTGCGATCGCTGCGCAGGAGGCCGTTTGCTTCCTGGTACGTGTCGGCAAATTGCGTGTAACAGTAACCAGAGAGCATCTCGAGTGAGCGGACCACCTTGAGTAGCGCACCGAAGCGTTCCGCGAAAGCCTGCGCCGTATCGGTGCGCGAGTAGCCCCAGTGGCTGGGATCGGCGCTAAACGCGATGCCACCGAATTCGGACAGAACGATCGGGTGCTCTTCGCGAATGCCCGCCTCGTCCAAGACCAAGCTTCGCCCTCCGGGCCTCTCGCGCTTCAACAGGTTGGGCAGGACCGTGTGCTCCAGGTAGCGCCGCCCGAGCCGTTCCGGGCTGTCATCGTAATCGTGAATGCCGATGATGTCCGTGGCAACGCTCTCCCAGCCATCGTTACCCACGACTGGTCGCGTGGGGTCTTGGGTCTTGGTCAGGTAATACAGCGCGCGCACGAAGTCGCGCTCGGTGGAGCTATTGGGCAAGTTGGGCACGCCCCAGGACTCGTTGAAGGGCACCCAAGCCATGATGCACGGGTGACTGGCATCTCGGCGCAGCACGGCGAGCCACTCTTGAGTGAGGCGGACCACCGAGCGACGCGTGAATCGATAGGCACTCGGCATTTCTTCCCACACCAACAAGCCCAAGCGATCCGCCCAGTACAAGTAGCGAGGCGCCTCGATCTTTTGATGCTTGCGCACCCCATTGAAGCCCATCGCCTTGGCGAGGACGACATCCATGCGCAACGCCGAATCATCGGGTGGCGTCATGCCTGTCTTGTCCCAGTACCCTTGGTCGAGCACCAACTTGAGGGGGTACGGTCGGCCGTTGAGCAAGAAGCGATCGCCCGAGACGGCGAGCGAACGGAGCGCCGTGTAGCTCTCGATTCGGTCGAGAACCCGACCCTCGGCGTCGAGCAGCTCGACCTCGGCTTCGATGATGGTGGGCCGCTCAGGGCTCCACAAAAGCTCGTTCCGAAAGTCGTCCACGCCGGGATCCGAAAGCGCGATCCGGCGGTGTACTTCGCCGGCAACGATTAGGTACTGGTCGTTGGCTAAAACCAAACCGAGCGCCTTCAGGCAGACGCTGAGAAATAGCTTCTGGTCGAGCGCGCCCTCCACGGTTGCGTCGACGGCAATCTCCCAGCGCTCCAGGTTTGCTGTCCATTGTAGGCTGTGAACCCGGGTCACTGGTGCCTTTTCCAACCAGACGCTTTGCCAGATCCCCGTCGTGCGCGGATACCAGATGGAATGCGGCTCGAGCTGCCAATCCTGCTTGCCGCGGGGCTTGCTCAAGTCCCCAGGGTCGTCCTCCGCCCACACGACCACGGTGTGCTCGACCGTATCCGCATTCAGCGCATCGCTGATGTCGGCTTCAAAGGGGGTGTAGCCGCCTTCGTGGGTCGCAACCAGTGTTTCGTCGACCCACACCGTGGCCCGGTAATCGACGGCACCGAAGTGCAAAATCCACCGTTCATCGTCTGCTGCGCTCGATACTTGAAACGTGCGTCGGTACCAGCACGCGCAATAGAGAGCGGTGTCGGCGACTCCGCTCCGAAATGTCTCAGGAGAGAACGGCACTTCGATGTGCGCCGACCACTCGATCTGTTCGGGTTTCGCGCGCTCGCCGTTCGGATCGAGCGCGAAGTCCCAGCGCCCGTTGAGCGTTTGCCAGTGCCGACGACGAAACAGCGGGCGCGGGTAGCCCATTGGGTCGGCGTCAGGCTCGGGCGGCGGAGGGGGCGGCTCGGAAGACCTGAGGCCGATTTGCGATAGGTGTCTACGTAACATAGATAAGACTCGAGCACGACGTGCACGGCCCGTACCAGACCGCGTTCAAGGAGCATCCGGCGCTTTCGAGCGCGCAGAGCGACATGCACGACGCGGGTCGCGCCTTATGCCACTGCAACTGAGTACGTGTGCCGCTTTGTCTCGCGGCATGCGCTGCCGCGACTAGCCAGAGTCAGCCCGAGCGTGTGTTCCTCGCACCCACAACGCGGGCACGGAAGGTGCTTAGGCGAAGGGTAACTCGACGACGTGGCGCAATTCGCGCTTTGACGTCGCAAACCAAGGCGAACGAGTGAGCGACGATTATGATTTGGTCTGCCTTTCACACCTGCGCTGGTCGTTCGTGTACCAACGTCCGCAGCACTTGCTCAGCCGTTGCGCCCGCGAGCGCCGCGTTTTCTTCCTAGAAGAGCCGGTCTTCAGCGCGGGCCCCAACCACCTCGAACTAACCAAAACGGATGAGGGTGTGTTCGTGGCGGTGCCGCACATCGAAGTGGGCACCCAACCCGAGGCGATCGATAAACTCCAAACCGAAATGCTGCGCGGCCTTCTCGCTAGCGAGAAGATCGAGCGTTTCGTGCTCTGGTACTACACGCCGATGGCGCTTCCAATCGCGGACGGTCTATCGCCCCTGGCAATCGTTTACGACTGTATGGACCAGCTCTCCGCGTTCAGAGGCGCACCGCCTGCCCTAATCGAACGCGAGCGCCAACTGCTAGAGAAGGCGGACGTGGTGTTCACCGGTGGACATGCCTTGTACGAGGAAAAGCACTGCCTACATAGCAACATTCACCCGTTCCCAAGCAGTGTCGACGTACCCCATTTTGCATGCGCGCGCGCGCCGCAACCCGACCCTGAGGACCAAGCAACAATCAGCGGTCCGCGCCTAGGCTTCTTCGGCGTGATCGATGAACGCATGGACTTGGAGCTTCTGGCCGGGGTGGCGCAAGCTCGGCCCGACTGGCAGCTCGTCATTTTGGGACCGGTGGTGAAGATTAGCGAGGATGAGCTTCCCCGCCTAGCGAACATTCACTACCTGGGCTCGAAGACGTATCGAGAGTTGCCCCGGTACATTGCGGGTTGGGATGCGGCGCTCTTGCCGTTCGCGCGCAACGAGTCGACCAAGTTCATCAGCCCAACCAAGACTCCAGAGTACCTGGCGGCTGGCAAGCCCGTCATTTCGACTTCAATCAAAGACGTGGTGCGCCCCTATTTTCAGCTCGGCTTGGTACGAATCGCCGACACCGTAGGAACTTTCGTGGCCGCTTGTGAAGATGCCCTCGCCGAGCCGGCCGCTGCGCGCCTTGCTGCGGCAGATTCGTTTCTCGCTGATTTGTCTTGGGACAAGACGTGGCAAGAGATGGCAGCGCACGTGAAAGCCGTACTTTCCGCGCGCCGCCGTGGTGAGGCGAGTCGGCGCATGACGCTCGTGCGGGCCAGCTGGCGCCCGGCCGACGCCGAGCAGCTGGCGGCCGCGGGAGGCAAATAACGGTTCGACTATTTGCTCGTCGGCGCTGGGTTCACTCACCGTTCTCGACGAGCGCTTTGCGAATGACACCCGGTACGACGAGCATTGCCCCGACCCTTTCGACGATCACTTGGAGGCTGTGAATGAGCGGCGCGCTCGAAAAGTTGCAACTTTGGGGCGGGTTCGAATGCACCGTCAACCGGGTCGGCGATCGCTACTTCGACCAGCTTGCCTACGCGGGCCATGACGACCGATTGAGCGATCTCGATCTGGTCGCTAACCTGGGCGTACAAGCGGTTCGTTACCCAGTCATTTGGGAACGTGCAGAATCAACCGGGGGGCTCGACTTCCGCTGGTCGGATCAACGCCTGCAGAGGTTGCGCGAGCTCTCGATCGACATGGTAGTCGGGCTCGTCCATCACGGCAGCGGGCCCGCGCACACCTCGCTCGTCAGCAGCTGTTTTCCTGAAAAGCTGGCCGCCTACGCCACGAGCGTCGCCCAGCGTTACCCGTGGCTAGACAAATACACCCCGGTCAACGAAGCGCTAACCACCGCGCGCTTCAGTGGGCTTTATGGCCTTTGGTATCCGCACGGCCGCGACGACCGTACCTTCGTGCGCGCGCTCATCACTCAATGCCAAGGAATCGCGGCCGCGATGAAAGCGGTACGCCGAGTGAACCCGGCCGCGCAACTGGTACAGACCGAGGACATGGGGTTCACGCGCAGTACGCCTGGCCTACGCTATCAAGCGGACTTCGAGAACGAGCGGCGCTGGCTCGCGCTCGATTTGCTGGCGGGTAAGGTCAACCTTCAGCACCCACTTTATCCGTACTTACGCAAAGCTGGCGCCTCGGACCGTGAGCTCGGTCGGCTCGAAACCGAGCCCTGTCCAGCCGACCTGATCGGCATCAATTACTACGTCACGAGCGAACGCTTTTTGGACCAGCGCGTCGACCTGTATGCGGACCATCAAATCGGAGGCAACGGTCGACAACCCTACGCGGATGTCGAAGCGGTGCGGGTATGCGCGGATGGCCTCATTGGACCGGCCGCAATACTCGAGAGCGTTCACGAGCGTTATCAGGGGCCGGTGGTCATTACGGAAGCGCATCTGGCATGCAGCCCTGGCCAGCAAGCGGCTTGGCTGTCTTATATTTGGCGCGCCGCCCTTCAGGCCCGCGAACGGGGCGTTGACGTGCGCGGCGTCACGGTTTGGGCCCTGCTTGGAGCATTCGGTTGGGACCGTTTGGTCACGGAAGCTCGTGGGAGCTACGAGCCCGGCGCGTTCGATGTCGGCTGCGGCCGCGCGGTAGAGACCGACTTAGGCAGATTCGTCCGTCGCATTGCGAGCGGCGAACACCCGCCCACGGAGGCTGGCTGGTGGTCGCAGCCCGAAAGGCTGCTCTACCCAGCCGTTGAATCGCAATTCCGCGCTGCCTAAGCGCAACTCGCGCCTCAACGGAGCGGCAGTCCGCTGCCGTGAAGACGAATCAGGCACGCTTCGTACCTTGGACAGACATCGAGGCGGCGGCAGATCTCGCTCTGGCGGCGTGAAGCGCCGCGAAACCTTCAGATAGGGGCGCCTGCATCAGTAGCTTGGGGAGCTTTGCAGGAGCGAATGGGCGAAGAAGTAAAGTGCGAGCCCGAGGCCCAGCGCAACCAGCAACACGACTATCGCGAGCCGGGCCATGCAGCCCCGTGCGACGCGCAGAGGCGATCCGTCCCGTGTACGCGCCGCTACGCTCGCGGAGCGCGCACGCAAGATAGCGCCCAACACCTGTTGCCAATGCGGCACCGCCCAGCCCTCACGAGCCGCGCTCGGCTCGTCCCTCGAAAGCTCTTCGGTCCGCACTCGGCGCGCAGCCGGGGGCGAATCGACGCGGCGAGCTGATGTGTGCGGCGCGAGCTTCGGTTCGCTACTTCGCGGCAGTGGTGCAGCGGATGGCGCCGGTGGCCGGATCGTGGGCGTCGGCATGTACGCCGGAGCCTCGCGTGCAGGCTCGCCAAAGCGTGCGCCGCATTGCGGGCAGGTGGCCGTAGGCAACCAGAGGCCAGGCGTGTGGTCGGTGCAAAAATAGCGAGCGCGCGCCTCGTTGCAGCCTTCGCAAACACCCGGCGTGGCCCGAGTGGTCCCGCAGTTCGGGCAACGCAACACCACGCTCATTCCGGCGACTCCTCCGCGTTGCTAATGGCAGGAAAGACGTCTTGAACGGTGCTCGCAGGAATGACGAGCCGATGCACCTCGGGCAGCGAGCCGCTGATGACGCGCGCCAGCGTGGGAGCGCGCTCCGGTGGTCCAAAGCGCTCGCGGTTCAAGCGCCGCGAGAGCGCCACCGTCGTGAGCACGGGATGCGCTTGGTACGCTGGGTACACTGCGTACCGTTCCTCGACGTGATCGTGACCGCGCACCAGGTGAGTGACCGGGCGGCCCAGTCGACCACTCAACGCGCAGAAATCAGCGAAGTCTTCGTAGCCGAATTGGCTACCGTGCGAGAAGCGATTGGGCATTTTACGGCGCGCTTTCGGATGCATCCGCGCCCAGACGAAGTCCGACAGGCAAGCCGGATCGTTCCAGTTCCCCGTGGCCTCGAGCGCGCCGTGCAAGTCGAGCAACGGGAAGCCGCCGTGAGCAACCAACAGCCCGTCAGGAAAGAATAGCGCGCGCGGCGCGAGAGCCGTGAGTCGGATAGCGGCCTTCGCGGCACGCACGGTCCACTCCTGCCCCAGGTTTTCATTGAGAAAGTCCGCGAAGTCCGAGGGTGATACATTCGAAGCAAAGCGCTCTCCAGTGAATGAAAGCGCTTCGTCGTGGTTGCCCGCGATCACGCACACCCGCCCGGGCGCCTCGGCGATGAGCTCGAACACGCGCAGCAGTACCTCGAGCCCGAACCCTTCGTCGTCGAAGAAGTCGCCCAGGAAGACGATGCGTGGCGCGGCGCTCGTCCCCGAAGCCTCGCGGCCGATGTGAGCGAGCCCTGCCTCCAGTGCCAGCAAGTCTCCGTGCAAATCGCCGATGATCCACAACGGCGCGTCCGAGTCCGTTGCACAGACACGAATGGCTCGGTCGGCGGGGCTCGCGCGATCGGAGTCGAATAACATCCCTGGGCCGCCAGCACGATCGAGCAGGGCCTCCATCCGTTCGATCGCCGGGGTCATCCGCGCTCGAATCGCCAGGGCGTCGACTGCGCCGCGAACGGCTTGCCAATCGAGGTCTCGCACTTCCACGACCTCTGGCATCCCCGGCACTCCTGGCAACGGTGCATCGGGGGCTTGCGCGACCTGTGTTTCGTCCACTGGGGGCATCGAGATCAGCGTCGGCGCGCGGTGAGTGGTAGCTTGCTGATGCCCTTTGCCTGCCGGCCAACGGCGATCACATCACCGTTCGCCAAAGCGTGCGGGGCCGTCAGCGGGCTGCCATTGACGAGGGTCTCGTTGATGGTGCCTGCAATCGGCGATACGACCCATTGCCGCGCAGAGTTGCGATACAGCACGCACTGCCGCGTATCCCAGAACTCGCCGTCGGGCCCGAATTGCCGCACGACGGCCTTGCCGAGCTCGGTCCTCACCGCGATTTGCAAGCACCGCCCATCAGTACCCACGAGCTCGATGCCATCCGCGAGCAAAGGCTCCCGTTTCGGTCGGACCGCGGCCGGAGGCACGACGCTTGGTACCTCCGGGCGGGCCGCACGGGTGCCGTTCAATACTTCGCGCAGAGCGGCAGCGCTCAACCTCGCGCCCGGATCGGGGGAGAGGCAGCGACAGAGCGCCGCGCTGACCTCCGCGTTGCTCGCCGGAGAGGGCATCGCCCCGAGCAACGCTGGTGGCTTGGCCGCGTGTGCTTTGACCAGCGCCGCGTACTCGGTTTGATCGTCGTGCCAGTAGGGGTGCTCGCCCGCGAGCAGCTCGTATAGGATCAACGCGCAGGTGAATACATCCGACGCTGGGCCGGGCACTCCGCCGCGGGTGAGGTGCTCGGGTGAACGATAGTTGTCGCTTCCGACGTAACCCTGGAAGCCGTGCCAGGGCGCGCGCCGATCGGCGAGCAGCGAAAAGTCCATATCGATCAACTTGAGCTGATAGCCGGCGCCAATGCTCGCATCCTCTACCAGATACGCATTGGCGGGTTTCAAGTCGGCATGCACCACCCTCGCTTCGTGCAGCGCTGCGACGCCCGCAGTGAGCACCTTGGCCCAAGTGACGTGGCGCAACCAAACGGACGGCTCGCGCGTCGTTGCTACCTTCGTCACCCGGTGCTGCTCGCGCTCGGCGTCCAACATCTGCTGCAAGTCGCCACCGCGCTCCACGAACTCGAAAGCTTGGAAGTAGCAAGGCCCTCCCCACACGGCCTCGAAGGCGTCCACCTGCCGCACGGCGAAGTGCGCCGCCCTGCCCTTCTGAACGCGCGCCGCGAGCTCCTTCTGATAGGCGATGTAGGGCGCGTACCAAACCACCGACGGCGCGGGGGACTTGTACTGCTTGAAGAACACCTTCGTGCCCGTTCGCGACTGCGCAGCATAGGAGATTGCCATCATCCCCGGCCCGAACACTTTCGTGACGCGATAGCCGTGGATGGTGTCGCCGACTTTGAGCTTCTTTGCCATGCGGGTCGGCCAAAGTTCGGGCGCGGGCCTAGAGCGCGACCGTCTCCGCGGAGCGAGAGACGCTGGCCGCCAGCTGCTTCAGCGTGTTGCGGAAGTTGACCGGGTCGGAGGTAAACTTCCGCAGCGCCTCTTGCGCGCTCAAGCCCTCGAACTCCACCGTTTCCCACTCCGACTTGTCGATCTGGCTCAAGCGATCGTAGCCCTCGAAATTGGGGGCGAACAAACTCAAGATGATGCGATTGGCCATCACGACATTGGCCACGTCTTGCAAGGAGCCGCCCTTGGCTTCGGGCAAGCTCATCGTCTCTTTGAACGAAGCGTCGGTGAACACGATCACGACGCGCGCCGCATCGCTTCGATAGCGCCATTTCTCCGGTTCCTCGGTTTGCGAGCCTTTCGGGCTTGCTTGCATCGAGGCCACCTTGAACAGCGTGTCCAGGAGCGATTCCGGCTCATCGCCCCCGCCCTCTGCCTTGAGGGCCGCCAGCTGTGCCTTCAGCGCGCCCACGTCACGCACGAAGGCATTGTCCACGATCCATGGCAAGCCCTCGCTGTCTGCCGACTCGATGTCCCGGTAGCCCACGACTTTTCCGCGCCAGTCACGGACCGGCGCCACGTTGTTGCCGTCCCCGTGACTGAGCGAATCGATGAACGCTTCGATGTTCTTGCGGAGCGCGTCGATGCACGGCGCCATGCTGCCGCTGACGTCGATCACGAACACGATGTCCGCGACGCCTTTGGTCTTGGCTCGTTCTCTTGGAGCGGGCGGCTCGGCTGCCGGCGCCGCGATTCCAACCTGCTCCGCCGGGGCTGCCGGCTCGGGTCCGCCCGCGTCCGTCGCAAGCGATTCGCCATCCGTTCCATCAGTAGCGTCCGCGCCGGTCGAGTCAGTCATGAGCAGCTCCCATTGATCCCGGGTTACGACTGACGGAAAGAGTGATTCAGAACCGACGCCGCACCGCTGTGTGCTCTTCTTCAAGTTTCATGCCCGGTGATCGATGCACGCATTGCCCGCATCATGCCGGCTGCATGTGACATTGCGCGCGCGTCTGCGGCGCAGCGTGGCCAATTGTCCGACGGATCATATGCGGGTGTAGGGCGTGAGTACTCAGCCATGTTGCCTCACTCCGAGTCCATAGTTACGCTGGCTCCTCGCATCTGGACATGCGGCTTTGCGAGCTGCGAACGCAAGCCAACGGCCTAGCTCTGCACCAGGAGCACCGCTTCGCGCAGCGCATTCAGATCAGGGTGTTTGAGCAAGTAGGCGACGTTGCCCATAGTCGACGCGAACGCATCAGGGACGGCTTCCACCGCGAACAGCGTTTCACCCAGCGTGCGCTCGAGCTCAGGGCCCGTCAGCCGATATTTCCGGCTATTGCGACGACCCGCATGGGCCGTGTGAAAGCGGCGCTCGTAATGAAAGTCCGCCAGCTCAGCGCCGCTGATGACGGCGGCCCACAGATCGAAGAGGTCGATGTCGCAGGCGGCATTCATCATCTCTACCGAAAATCCGCCCGGAGGCCGCACGTTCATCTCGAGCGCGACATACGTGCCATCCTCGCGAGCGAATAGCTCCAAGTGAAAGAAGCGCTCCGGGATTGCGAAAGCCGCGACCGCTCGACGCCCCACCCGTTCGAGCTCGACCGGTAGCTCGCGCAGGGAGTAGTAGTGCCCGTCGAGCTCGCCTTGGCGCACTTGCATGATGCCGTGGTCGTAGCCATGCGAAGTACAAAAGACGATACGGCCCGCACGATCGGTCAGCCCATCGAAGGTCACAATCTGTCCGGCTACGAATGGCTGAGCCACGTGTCCCGAAAGATCGCGAGCGAGCGCAGCGTGCAACTCGTTCTCGTTGGCGACCGTGAACGTGTCCACTGCACCCGAGCCTGAATCCGGCTTGAGGACGAGTGGAAAGCCCGGTGCCGACGCCAAGCCCAGCAGTTTCGTTCGGTCGCCGGCCGTTACTGTCCTTGGATATGCGATCCCTGCGCGCTCGAAGATCTTGCCCATGGCGAGCTTGCTGCGTACCTCGAGCGTTCGAGCATGGCTCAGGCCGGGCACGAGGAAGTCATCGCGTAAGCGGCCCTCGAATTCGAGCCAATGTTCGCCGTTCGAGTCGAGGCGATGGAGCGCCCCGTGACGTGCCACGAGCTGCTGAGTCGCGGCATGCAACGCGGAGTACTCGGACATCCGCGGCTCGAAAATATATTCGGCGAGCAGAGATTCGAGCGCGGCAGGCTGCGTCTCGAGCGGCTGATCGCCGATTGCCAGCACGCGCAACCCTCGGCCGGCGAGCGCCCGGCAGTACCGAGCGGCACTCGGCGGAAAGAACGGCGAGAGGAATAGGACGTTCATGCGTCGTGAGGCCGCATCAGCCTTACTACGGCGATCGGACCTTGTCCGCGGGCGTTATTGCTCTGCTCCGCGCGGCAAAAGCGTCACAGAAGAGGCGAATCCGCGGGTCACCCTGACCTGCTCGCCGGTTGGCGGCGGGCACACGAAGAGAAAAGCGGCGCAGATGCCTGCGTGAAAATACGCGCGGCGCGGGTATGCTCACTGCTCTCTCACCTTTGCCTCCGAATGCCACGCGACACCACTCCCCCGTCCGATTTCAAAGCTCAGAGCACGGACCGACTCGATCGGCGCTACCAAGCGTCGGCGGAATGGGCAGAGCGCGCGCGAGCCGTCATTCCTGGCGGGCATCACTTGTCGGGCCGCCCACTGCTCCCGTCGGAAGACTCGCCGATGTACATGGCGCGCGGGGAAGGAGCGCGCTGTTGGGACGTCGACGGGCACGAGTATCTCGACTTCATCGGCGCCTACGGACCGTTTTTGCTCGGCTACGCGCATCCGTTGGTAGACGCAGCAGGGTGTGCCCAGATCGCACGCGGCAATCTGCTTTCGCTCAACCACCCGTTGCACGTCGAGTTCGCCGAGCGGCTGGTGCTGCGCTTTCCGGGCGCGGAGATGGCGGCGTTCTTCAAAACCGGCTCAGAAGCGACCACTGCCGCGCTACGCATCGCGCGCGCCGCAACGGGGCGGCGATCGGTGGTTCGCTGCGGCTACCACGGCTGGCATGACTGGTGTTTGCCGCTGGAGCACTTCGTCCCCTCCGGTCTCGGCGAACAGGTGCTCGAGATCGATGTCTCGCACCCAGAAGCACTCGAAGCGCTGTTACGGAATGCGCCCAGCGCCGTTGCCGCGGTGATCGTCGCGCCAGAGATGATTTTGCCGACGCGAGCCAGCGTGTTCCACGCGCTCCTCTCTGCCACTCACGCTCACGGCGCCGTCTTCATTCTCGACGAGGTGAAAACGGCCCTGCGCATCAAGCCCGGCTCGTTCCAGCAGCACGTGGGCATCCGCCCGGATCTGACCACCCTGAGCAAGGCGCTCGGCAATGGTTGGCCCATTGCCGCAGTCGTCGGCACGCGGGAGGTCATGGAAGCGGCCGCAGGGCTGCACCTGTCCGCCACCTACCACGGCGAAACGGCGGCCATGGCCGCCGCCATGGCAACCTTGGACTTCGTCGAAACGCATCCCGTTGCCGAGCACGTTTGGGCCTTGGGCCAGCGGCTGATCGACGGGCTAAACGCCGCAGCCGAGCGCCACCAAATCCCGGCCGTCGCCTTCGGCGAGCCGCTCCCGCCGATGCCGTTCTTGAAATTCACCGCCCCGGATCCGGCGCTCAACGAGCGACTCAAAACTCGCTTCTACCGCGAGGTGCTGGCCCAGGGCGTTCTGCTCCATCCCCGGCACTTGTGGTTCGTGAGCTACGCGCACCGCGTAGAAGACATCGACCGAACCCTGGCAATCGCAGATGCAGCCTTCGAACTGGCACGAATTGAGCTTGATAGATGACGCACGAACCGACTGCCTTGAACTATTTGCGCCGAGAATTCGCAGGCCGCTTCGGCGCCTGCCGCGCGTTTTCGGCACCGGGTCGCGTGAATTTGATCGGCGAGCATACCGACTACAACGAAGGCTTCGTGCTGCCCATGGGGATCGAGCGCCGCACGTACGTGGTCGGCGCGATACGCCCCAACCGTGTCGTGAGCGTCCGCTCGATCAATACTTCGAGTCAGGTCCAGTTCGATCTCGAGCAACCGCGCTCACACGCGACCGGTAGCTGGGGCGATTACGTCGAAGGGACGGCGCAGGCCATGCTGAAGCGCGGCTTACCCGTCCCCGGTTGCGAGCTCCTGATTTCGAGCGAGATCCCTCTCGGAGCGGGCCTTTCGTCGTCCGCAGCGCTCGAGATCGCCGTCGCCTACGCATTCGCCCGCTTGGCGGGCGTGAGCGATCCGGATCGCGTGGAGCTCGCGTTGAGCGGGCAGGCCGCGGAGAACGACTTCGTGGGGGCCCGGGTCGGGATCATGGATCAATTCAGCGCTGCGTTGGCCCAGGCGGATGCGACGCTGTTGATTGATTGCCGCTCGTTGGAGCGAACCGTCGTCCCCCTCCACCTCGGCACGGCGCGTGTGCTCATCTGTGACACGCGTGTGAAGCATCAGATCGCCTCTTCGGCCTACAACGAGCGGCGCGAGCAATGCGAGCAGGGAGCTCGCTCGATTCGTGAGCTGTTTCCCGACGTGCGGAGTCTGCGCGATGTCGATTCCGAGCGGCTCGAACGCAGCGCGGCTCGGCTGCCCGAGCTCATCCGTCGTCGCTGCCAGCACGTGGTTCGAGAGAACGAGCGCACCTTGCTCGCAACGCAGGCCCTGCGGCGCGGTGACCTGAGGCAAGTGGGGGAGCTGTTCTTGCGCTCTCATCGCTCGCTGCGCGACGATTTCGAGGTGAGCTGCGCCGAGCTCGATGCCGCCGTCGACACGGCGGCGGCTGAGCCCGGAGTTTACGGTGCTCGCATGACCGGCGGCGGCTTCGGTGGCTGCACCATCACCTTGCTCGAAGAGAGCGCAGTGGGTCGCGTGAGCGAGGCGATTTCCGCGCGCTTCAAACGACAATTCAGCGTTCAGCCCGAATTTTTCGTGTCGAAGGCTTGTGCCGGTGTGCAAGAGCACGACGCATCGGTGTGACCTCCCTGAGGGTGAAGATTGTG
>JBEQTH010000098.1:0-47831 GCA_040348785.1 Myxococcales bacterium
AAGAGACCGAAGACTTGGTCCACGGCCCCTCCGTGCCACTCCGCGGCGGGCAGAGTCCAGCAGCGAACGCGCGCTTCACCAGATTGTCACGCGACTGATACCAATCAGCCGCCAAGCGAGCTGGGTTCGGGTACGCTCGGTCGACGCTCCCCCCATGGCAACCAAGAAAGCTAGCGCCAAAAAAGCCGCGCCAAAGCGGGCGGCGACCGCCAAGCGCGCGCCGCTCAAGATCGCGACCTTCAACATCAATGGCGTGCGCTCGCGGCTCGCCAATCTGCTCGAATGGCTCGAGAAAGAGACGCCGGACGTCGTCTGCCTGCAGGAATTGAAAGCGACCGATCGCGAGCTCCCGCGTGAAGAGCTGCGCGCCTTGGGCTACGGCGCGGTCTGTCACGGGCAAAAGTCGTGGAACGGCGTCGCGATCTTGTCCAAGGGCGCCGATCCCATCCAGATCCGGCGGGGCCTGCCGGGTGATGATGCGGACACGCAGAGCCGCTACTTGGAAGCCGCGGCGCACGGCGTGCTCGTGGCTTGCTTGTATCTGCCGAACGGCAATCCGCAGCCGGGGCCAAAGTTCCAATACAAGCTCGCTTGGTTCGATCGGCTGCTCACGCACGCCACGAGCCTGTTCGAATGCGGGCAACCGGTGCTGCTCGTGGGCGACTTCAACGTCGTGCCGACGGACTTCGACATTTACAACACGCGCTCGTGGCTCAAGAACGCCTTGCTCCAGCCGGAAGGTAGAGCGCGCTTTCAACGCCTACTCGATCAAGGCTGGCTCGACGCCCTGCGCAATCAATACCCCGAAGAGCGCATCTATACTTTCTGGGATTATTTCCGCCGTCATTGGGAGACCAACTCCGGCCTGCGCATCGATCACCTGCTGCTCAATCAGGAGCTCGCGCCCCGCCTGCTCGGCGCCGGAGTCGATCGCTGGGTCCGCGGCCAGCCCCACGCCAGCGACCACGCGCCCACGTGGATCACGATTCGAGCTTAGAGCGCCGACCGAGATTGAGATTGGGTGGGCGCTCCCAAGACCCACGCTGCACCTCGAAGCACGCTCGCAGGTGCTCATATCACGTGCGCGCTGGAGCCTCCCTAGAGAGCGGGTCCTAAAACCCCTCCCGTCGCCCGCCTTCAGATCCGCTTCGCAGCCCCGCGTTGCGCCTCCTCACCGTACCTTCCAGGTACGCCTCGTCGTCGCGCCTTGGTCTGCTCGCGCATCTGACGCGACAGAGGCGGGCTCGGTCCGAGGTTTTAGGACCCGCTCTTGGCGTGAGCGAAGAACATGCCCGGCGTGAGCCCTTGGAAACGGCGGAACGCGCGCACGAAGTGACTCTGGTCGGCAAAGCCAACCGCAACCGCGACCTGAGAGGCCGGCTCACCGCGGCGAAGCAAGGCGCGAGCGCGCGCGAGGCGCAGGTGCGTTTGGTACTGATGCGGCGGCAAACCCATGCTGCGCCCGAAGCTGCGCAACAGGTAGAATTGGCTGAGGCCCGTCGCGTCGGAAAGCTCCTGCAGCGACACTTGCTCGGCGAAGCGCGCATGCAGGATCTCACGAGCGCGCTTGATGGCGGCGGTCTCGTACCCCACGACTGTGGGAGCAACGCTGCCATCGATGCCGTCGGCGAATACCCGCTCGAGCGCGCGCGCGAACGACTCTTGGCGCTCGAGGCCGGACGCCGCCTGCTCGAGGACCGCATGCAAGTGCGATAGAGCCTGATACAGCGCAGGCGAGCGCGTGATCACCGTTCGCACTCGGATCGTGCCGTTGCGTGCGCCGAGCGCGCGACGCGCGTCGTCCATCACGTGCGCGTCGATGTGCAGCTTGCCTACGGACTCAGCGACTGGGATCTGCAAATGGCGGAAGATGCCGTCGGGCTCGAGCAAGCCGACCGCACCGTCCTGCGCGTGGTGTTCCTTGCCGCGAAAGCTGATCGAAGACTCGGTGCGAAACAAGGTCGCGATCGAAAAGACGTCGTTGTAGTGGCTGTAGATTTGACTCGCCCCGTCGAACTTCAACGCTTGCACGCCAGGCAAGTCATGGGTCGGCAAAACGCGCAAAGTGCCCATGCGGGTAGCCTATCGTGAAACGCCTCGGAAAAGCTGCGGTTCCCTCGGACCCATAGCTTCGGAGCAGGCCATGGGCATCCTGCGCGCCATCTATCGCTATCCGATCAAGGGGTTGAGCCCGCAGGCGCTGCCGGGGGTTCGGCTGGAGGCGGGCAAGCCGTTCCCCTTCGACCGCGTGTTCGCGCTCGTGCGCCCCGGCGTCCCCATCGACGCACAGGCGCCGCGTTGGGCCAAAAAGGGCCTCTTTCTGATGCTGATGTTGGAGGAGAGCCTGGCGCGGGTGCAAACGCACCTCGACGTCGAAACCATGCTCCTCACCGTCCACCGTCAGGAGGCGACGCTCGGCCTCGAGAGTGGACACCCGCAATGCGTGCTGAGCGCCGATCTGAATACCCAGCAGGGCCGTGAAGCGGTCGAGGCGTTCTTTCGCGCCCAAGTGCCCAAGTTGCAAGCAGCCCCGAAGCTGGTGCGCTCCGCGGATGGCCACTTCATGGACAAGCCCGACAACGTGCTGTCCTGCATCAACCTCGCGACCGTGCGCAGCTTGGAGGCGGAATGGGGCCGCGCGGTCCACCCGCTGCGCTTCCGGGCCAACTTCTACATCGACGGTGCGCGCCCGTGGGAAGAGCTCGACTGGATCGGCAGTGACGTCATGTTGGGTGATGTGCTGTTTCGCGTCGATCGCCGCAACGGGCGCTGCGGCGCGACCAACGTCAACCCGGTGAACGGGGAGCGCGACATGGACATCCCGGGCGCGCTGCGCAACCGCTTCGGTCACAAAGATCTCGGCATCTACCTGGTGGCGCGCTCGAGCGGTCAGGTCGTGGTCGGCGATCCGGTGAAGGTGTCCGATCTGGAGCCCGCTCGGTCCGAGGTGGAAGCGTTCGTGCCGCCGGGCGTGAGCCAAAGCAGCTTCATCTGCCGCGGCTGCTACTTCATCTACGATGAAGCCAAAATCAGCGCCCAGCAGGGCACTCCCGCACCCTTCGAGCGCCTCACGGACGCCTGGGCCTGCCCCGATTGCGGCACCCATCGCGGCAACTTCCGGCCCTATTGGCAGCTCTGAGTGTGTGCGCAAGGCTGCCCGCAAAATCACGAGCCGGTCTTGCCAATCAACCTCGCGAGCACCGCCTTCAGCTCTACCTTGCCCTTGCGCACGCTCCCTGGCTCGCCTTCGAACCGGATCCAGCCGTGATTGAAGCCATCCAGCATTTGGATGCGCGGCTCGGGGTTCTTCATGCCCTGGGCCTCGAACAGCGTGAGCCAGGTTTCGCGTGGCACGATCTGGGCTTGCACAGGGCGTCCGAGTAGCTCGGAGAGCGTGGCTGCGATTTGGTGTTGATTGAGCCAGCGCGGGCCTTCGAGCTCGGCGATGCGCTGGCCGATCCAGGACTCTTGAATCAGCTCGGCGGCGTAGTTGCCGACGTCTTCGGTCGCAACCATCGGTAATGCGCGGCCGAGCGGCTGCAGGAAGCACGAGAGCGTGCCTTCGGTTTTGGCTTGCTCGATGTCCCAAGCCAAATTCTCCATGAACCACGCGGGGCGCAGGAAGGTGACGGCGCTCGGCAGTGGCGCGAGCGCTTGCTCGAGGAGCGTGCGTTGTGACAAAAGGTTCGCTTGCTTGGCTTGAGCGCCGATCGTCGATAGGCAGACCACTTTCGGCGGCTGCGCCGCGCTCAGTGCGGCCGCGATGGCGGCGTTGAGCGCTTTGGCCTCTGGGAAGCCCGGGGCTGGGTCGAACTCCGACGGCGGCAGCACGAATGCGCCCGTGACTCCGCTGAACGCCGCCGTCAGCGCCGGGACGTCCTCCAGGTGCGCCACGGCGACCTCACACCCGAGCGCGGCCCAGGGCCGCCCTTTGGCTGCATCGCGCACGACGGCGCGGACCGGCTTTCCCGCGGCCAAGAGCGCGCGCGCCATTGCCCCACCCACATTGCCCGTGATGCCCGTGATTGCGTACATTTCTGGCTCCTTGGTTCGAATGCCGCGCCACCTTGGCCGGCACAGACAACCTAAGGGGCAGACATCATTGCGTAAAGTGACCCGCTGTCATGTCATTCATGACGTGCAGTCATGAATGCGGCCTGGCATGCTTCGGCGCATGACCCTCGATGGCCGGCTTCTGTCCAACGTGGGGGTGCTCGCGGCGGTGGTCGAAGGCGGAAGCTTTGCGCGCGCGGCCGAGGCGCTCGGGCTATCACCCTCGGGGGTGAGCCGAGCGATCTCGCGGCTGGAGGCGCGCATCGGCGTGCGGCTCTTGGATCGCACCACGCGCTCACTGGGCCTCACCGACGAAGGGCGCGTGCTGTACGCGAACATCAACCCCTTGGTCTTGAGCATCGAGGACGCGGTAACTCACGCCAGCGGCTCGGCGGGCGCCGTGCGCGGTCGGTTGCGCGTCAACACCGATGCCTTCACCTCACGCTTGCTGCTCTCCCCGCATCTGGATCGATTTCTCGCCTCGTATCCAGATCTGTCACTCGACTTGATCGCGCGCGATCAATTGGGCGATCTGGTCGGTGAAGGCTTCGACGTTGCGCTGCGCTTCGGCGATCCGCCAAGCTCTTCTTTGGTCGCGCGCAAGTTGCTCGACACGCGCATCGTGACCGCTGCCTCCCCGAGCTACCTCGCGGCCCACGGGCGACCGTCGAAGCCGAGCGAGCTCAGTGCGCACCATTGCATTCAAGTGCGTAACCCGTTGACCGGGCAGCCCTACACCTGGGAATTCCACAAGCGTCGCAAGGTGATCGTCGTGCCCACCCAGGGGCGGCTCCTGATCACCGAGGTCGGCACGATCCTGAGCTCGTGCCTGGCTGGCATCGGCATCGCTCAAATCAAGGCGCTCGGCATCCAAGAGCAGCTCGACACGGGCCAACTGATCGACCTATTCCCGAGCTACCCGGACGAACGCTTCCCGCTGTACGCCCTGTACCCCTCACGGCACTTGCCCGCCGCCAAAGTGCGCGCCTTCATCGATTTCGTGACCGGCATCCTGACGCCCCTGACGCGCCTCGGGCGCGCCCCTCAGCACCGCTGACGCGCCTCTGACGCCCCTCTGACGCGAAGAGCAGCCGTTGCCGTTACTTGAATGGCGTTGGCGGTGGCGGCGTCTTGCGGGGCCCGAGGTTCACTCCGCGCGCGGAGAGCGCCGCATCGGTCTCGCAGAACAGATTGGCGAGCGAGCGCACGAACGCGGCCAAGTTCGGGTTTTGGTCGAGCTCCCGATTCAAGGACTCCCCGTTGATCACTTTGAGCGTCACCTCATCCACGGCGACGATCGACGCCGTGCGGCGCGCGTCGGCGAACACCGCGGCCTCCCCGAACACGTCACCCGGGCCCAAATGGCGAATCAAGCTGCGCTGCCCGGAGATGTTCTTCCACACCTCGCACGTCCCGCTCTGAATGATGTACGCGGTGTTCCCCGGCTCACCCTCGGTGACGATCTCTTCGCCCGGCAGGGCAGTCACGGTGTCGAACCAACCCCCACCCCTCAAGAATTGCTCGAGCGCCGCCCGCAGCTCGGCCACGTTGGCGTAGCGGTCCGCGCGCTCGGGGGACAGCGCCTTCACGGTGATGCGGCACAGCTCGGGTGGCAGTTGTGCCCATAGCGCGGCAGGTTTCAGCTCGCGCCGCTCCCGCCCCAACGCGGCGGCCAGCACCTCTTTGCCATGGTTGGGCGCGTAGCCGGTGAGGATCTCGTGCAGCACGCCGCCCAGGCCAAAGATATCGGTCCGTTGATCGATGTCATCGGTGCGGCCGAGGATCTGTTCGGGCGCCATGTAGGCCGCGGTGCCGCTGAATGCGTGCCGCACTTGCGGAGTCGAGGCC
Organism: Myxococcales bacterium; assembly: GCA_040348785.1. Taxonomy (GTDB): domain Bacteria; phylum Myxococcota_A; class Polyangia; order Polyangiales; family Polyangiaceae; genus PMG-095. The sequence goes on from JBEQTH010000098.1 coordinate 5,902, forward strand.
ACGCCCCAGTCCATCAGGTAAACCTGTCCATAGTCCCCGACCATCACGTTGTCGGGTTTGACGTCGCAGTGCAGCACGCCCTGCGAGTGCGCGAAGGACAGCGCGTCGCACAAGCGCAGCACGATTTGCACGAAGCGCTGCAGCAACGCCGCGGCGTCCGCGGTCGTGACCGGCTTCGGGCTCTCGGTCAACAGCTGGCGCAGGCTCTTGCCTTGCACGAGCTGCATGACCATGGACGGATCGACGCCACCTTCCACCAGATCGTAGATTGGGATGACGTTCGGGTGCTCGAGGCGAGCGGTGATGCGCGCCTCCTCGGCGAACTTCAGCACCGCCCGCTCGTCTTCACGGAAGTCGGGCAAGAGCGTTTTGATCGCGACGCGCCGGCCCATGACCGGATCGTGAGCCGCGGTGATCGACCCCATGCCACCCTTCGCCACGTCTTGCGGGTCGCGGAAGCGGTCAGAGAATTCGCGAAATTCCACGCCCGGATTGTAGCGGATTCAACCGGGGGGCGCTTACAATTACTCAGGCCATGCAAGAGAGGACTGTTCTCATCACCGGCGCCTCCGCCGGGATCGGTCGCGAGCTCGCCAAAGTGTTCGCGCGGGAAGGGCATGACCTCGTGCTGGTCGCGCGCAGCAAGGACAAGCTGAAGGAGCTGGCCAGCTCCCTCAGCAACCGCTACGGGGTCGAGGCCGTGCCGTTGGCCCGCGATCTGAGCCGAGCCGACGCCCCCGGTGCGTTGTTCACGGCGGTCGAGAAGCTCGGGATCCAGGTGGATGTGCTGGTGAACAACGCCGGGGTTCTGTCGGATGGTAACTTTGCCAACACGGATTGGCCTCGTTACCTCGAGCTCCTACAGCTGAACGTGATGACGCCGGCGGCGTTGAGTCATTTGTTTTTGCCGGCCATGCTCGATCGCGGTCACGGCAAAATCATGAACGTGGCCTCGATTGCCGCGTTCCAGCCGCTGCCGCGCTTGGCGCTGTACTCGGCGAGCAAGGCGTTCTTGCTGCACTTCACCGAGGCTTTGTCGGAAGAGCTGCGCGGCAGCGGCGTCACCGCCACCGCACTGTGCCCCGGGTTCACGGAAACGGACATGCTTTCCGAGCGGCAACCGGGCTGGCCGCCGGCGTTCGCGGTGGGTCGCGCCGAAGAGGTCGCGCTGGAGGGGTTCCGCGCTTGCATGAGCGGCACGCCGGTGCACGTGAACGGGGCTGCGAACCAATTCCTGACGCAGATGGTGCGCCTTCAGCCGCGCTGGCTGGTGCGCGCGCTGACCGGGATGGCCGCGCGTGCCTATCGCTGAGCCGCGCGCCAGCCAGGCGCGCCCCTAGCCGGACACGGACTCGAGCCTCACCCCGGGGAGTGACAGCACGTACTCTGCGCCGAGCGCGCGCGCTGGCGTCTGAAACCCGGGGCTCACTTGGGCGCCGAGCGCCCAATCGGCGATCGCGGCGCTGGTGGTGGCCGTGAACGAATACACCTCGGGAGTGTGTAGCCGCACCTGCTCTCGGCGCCCGCGTGCGTCCTCGGCTTGCACCACGACGGTGGCTTGTCCTGCGGCGCGCTGCGCGTCGTTCGGACCGGGCGGCATCAGGCGCAGCGCGACGCCCTGGAGCAGCCGCAGTGCGGGAGCCTGAGGCACGAGCGCGCTGAAGCGAGTCATGCGCTGACCAAGGCGCATCAGCGCGGTCTCTTCGTAGTACACCGTGATGTTCGGGATGCCGGTCGAGTAGTAAGCAGAGGCAACATCCACCCAGCCGACCGCGGTCGCCCGACGCAACCCCTGGCCGAAGTCGAATTGACGGACGAGGGAGCCAGGGGTGACGAAGCCGAGCACCCCGTCGCGCCGCACGGCCACCCCGCGCCCGTCTTGGTCGAGCACGGTCTCGGCCGAGCCACGCGAAATCGCATTCAGCCCGGTGATGCCGATCCACAGGCTCCGAGCACCGGGCAGGCGCTGGGCAACCCAGGCGGCCATGCAGTCACTCGCCACGACGTCGAAACCTACGCTGGGTAGAATCATGCAGCCTCGCTCGACCGCGGACGCATGTAGGCCGGCGAGCAGCTCGACCGTCGCGTACTCGCCGCCGATGTCCAGGTAGTGAATGCGGCTTTCCAGACAAGCGCGGGCGAGCGGCCCCGCGGTCGAACGGAAGGGCCCGGCCGCATTCAACAAAACCCTCACCCCGTGCAGCATGCGCCGCAGGGCGCCCTCGTCCTCCAAGCTTGCCACCCGCCACTCGAGCCGGTTTGGCCTCGCCAGCGCCTCGAGCCGGTCACGATCCCGCCCCGCAAGGATGGGCCGCAGGCCGCGCGCCAAGGCCTGCTGGACAATTAGACGCCCCGTAAAACCAAGCGCGCCGTAGACCAAGAATGCGTCGTCGCTCAAACGCCGTCTCCCGCAGCGTGGGTCACCCGGGCAACCCTAACACGCGCCTTGTCCCTGGATTTTTTCCGGAAGCGCTCGGCACGCCGCGCCGCATCACGCGGGCGCGCCGCGGACCCGCGAAACCTTCCCGTTATGCAGTTGGAATTGAGCATGGTACTTCTTCTGATAAAGAGGTTTTCTTGTTTATCCGCTGCCTCGATTGTGCTGCCGAGAACGCCGCTACTGCGCGGTTCTGCAATCAATGCGGAGTCTCGCTGCTCGTACCCTGTCGTGTGTGCGGACATTCGAATCCGGTCGGCCTCACGCAGTGCATCTCGTGCAAGGTGGCCTTGGCGCGTGCCACGCCGCGAGCGCGAGACCGTGACGAGGCAGAGCGCCGGCAGCTCACGGTCGTGTTTAGTGACCTAGTGGGCTCGACTGCAATGGCGCGGCAGCTCGAGAACGAGGACTTTCGCGATCTGCTCAACGAGTATCAAGCCATCTGCCGTGAGGTCGTGCTCGATCTGGGCGGCCACGTGGCTCAGTACCTCGGGGATGGCGTGCTCATCTACTTCGGCTTCCCCGAGGCTCACGAAGACGATCCGCGGCGTGCAGCGGAAGCCGCGCTGCGCATTCTCGACAAGATGCGCTCGATGGGCGATCGCTTGGCGCTCGGCGTGCGCTTCTCACCCGAGGTCCGGGTCGGGATCCATACCGGCGTGGTCATCGTGGGCCGCGTCGGTGACGGTCACGAGCACTTGGCGCTCGGTGAGGCGCCGAACTTGGCCGCGCGCCTGCAGCAATTGGCCGCACCCAACGCGATCATCGTCAGTGACGCGACGAGGCGCCTGATTGAAGGCCATTTCGAGCTCGATTTGATCGGTGACGTGACGCTCAAGGGCTTCGAGGAGCCGATCACGGTCCATCATTTGCTTGCCTCGACCAGCGTGCAGTCGCGCGGAGCCGCGAGCATTCGTCTGCCCTCGCCGATCGGCCGTGCGCGCGAGGAATCCGCGTTGCTCGAGCAGTGGCTGAACGTGACGCGGAACCTGACGCCGCGGGCCGTCTTGCTCTCCGGCGAGCCCGGGATCGGGAAGAGTCGCCAAGCGCAGACGCTGAAGCAAGGGCTGCGCGGGCGCTGTCAGCTATTCGAGGGCTATTGCTCGCCGCTGCACCAGAACACGGTGCTGCACCCAATCGTGCATGCCCTGGAAACCGCCGCCGAGCTCGCGGCGTTCTCGGAGCCGGCACAGAAGGCGGCTCGTCTCCAGGAATACCTCGAGGCCTTGGGCCTGGAGGCGGAGCTTGCGAGCTTGCTCGCGCCCGTGCTTTCCCTACCGCTCCCCGAGGGCCTCGCGCCCCCCGCCCTGACCCCGCAGATCAAGCGCCAGCGCACCATGCAAGCCCTGGTAAGCGTGGTCTGCGCGATGGCCAAGAACGCGCCTCTCTTGTTCCTGGTCGAAGATTTGCACTGGGCGGATCCCTCGACCCTCGAATTCCTGACTACTTACGTGACCACCCAGCACGAAGCGCCGGTGCTCCTGGTGGCGACGTGCCGTCCGGAGTTCACCGCGCCGTGGCCCGACAACGCCAGCACCAGCATCGGCCTGCAGCGCCTGGCGCCCGAGCAGGCCGACGAAGTGATCTTGCGCGTCGCGCAAGGCCCGCTGCCCGCGACGGTGAGGGACCGCATCGTCGATCTGAGCGACGGCGTGCCGCTGTTTCTGGAGGAGGTCACCAAGGCCATTTTGGAGTCGGGCGCCCTCCGGCACACGCCGAACGGCTACGAGATCTCGAGTGCGCTGCCGGAGTCGGCAATTCCCGCGACAGTTCACGATTCGCTGATGGCGCGCCTGGACCGCATGGGCGAGAGCAAAGCAGTGGCGCAGCTCGCCGCCACGATTGGGCGCGAATTCTCGCACGACGTGCTGCACGCCGTGTCGTTGATGGACGAGGCGACGCTGAACGTTGCCCTGCGGCACCTCGTCGAGTCGGGGCTGATCATCGCCGACGACGACAGCGGCACCCGGGTGTATCGCTTCAAACACGCTCTGATCCAGGAAACGGCGTATCAATCGCTGCTGCGCGAGCGGCGGCGTCAGTATCATCACCGCGTCGCGAGCGTGCTGCGCGACCAATTCACGCACGTCGCCGACGCTCAGCCCGATGTCGTGGCTCTACATCACGCCAAGGCGAACTTGCCCGAGCTCGCCGCCAATTTCTTCGAGAAAGCCGGCAGCTCGGCGCTCGAGGCACAGGCCTACGCGGAGTCGATCAACCATTTCCGCAGCGCGCTCGAACAGCTGCAGAAGCTCGGCGCGGGCAAAGGGCGGGACGGCCGAGAGCTCGGTGCGTTGGCTGCGCTCGGCTTGCCGCTGCTCATGACCAAAGGCTACGCTGCAGCCGAGGTAGAGGACACCTACGAGCGCGCCCTCCACCTGTGCACCGAGGTCGATCCGCCGCTGCGCATCTTGTTCGGCATTTGGGGTGTGCAGATCGCTCGCGGTGATCGCACGAGCACCGATCGCATGGCGGCGCAGTTCGAGCAGATCGCCAAGAGCACACACAGCCCTGGGGAGAGGCTGATCTCGCTCGCGGCCGTGGGTAGCCACGCGTTTTGGTCAGGCGAATTCGACAAAGCGAATCGCGCCCTGGAAGGTGCCGTGGCCGAGTTCAAGCCCGAGATGCTCGTGAGCCTGCAGCGTGACTATGGCTACGACAACGCCATGTATCCGTACCTGTACTTGGCTTGGTCCAAGTACTTGTCGGGACGGCTCGCCGAAGGCGCGGCCACCTGGGAAGAAGTGCGGCTCGCCACCGAGCGCGCCAATGCCCCGTACTTCTTGGTCATGACGCTGTCCTTCGGCGCCGCCATCTTTCGCGACTTGGGCGATGCGGAAAAGGCGCTGGAGCTCTCGGAGCGCGGCATGGCGCTCGCTCTCGAGCATCAGCTCTTGTTTTGGCTCGCGCTCGCGCAGATGCAACACGGCTCGGCGCAGTGCTTGCTGTCGAACCTCGGGCCTGGCATCGCCTTGATCGAACAGGGCATGCAGTTGTTCCGCGCCATCGGCGCGATGACGCCCCTGCCCTATTACTTGGGCTACTTGGCCGACGCCTACCTGCGCCTCGGCGCCACCGACAAGGGCTTGGCCGCGGTCGAGGAGGGCATTCAGCTCGCCGCGGTCAACGTCGACCGCAGCAGCCTGGTGGAGCTGTTGCGTCTCAAAGCCGAGCTGTCCCTGCAAGCGCAAGACACGGCTGGCGCCAGCGCCTGCTTCGAAGAATCGCTCACGGTCGCGCGGGCCCAGGGCTCTGGTTTACTGGAGCTGCGCAGCGCCACGAGCTACGCCCGCTTTTGCCTGGAACGCGGCCAGCTCGGGCGCGCGCGGGAGCTCTTGGACATGAGCCTCGGGCGCGTGACGGGCGGCGAACCGCCCATCGTGCAAGCAGCGCTCGAGCTGCGAGCAAAGCTTCGCTCAGCTCCGGCGGATGACCCAGCTCGGGAGCTCGCGCACGAACTGTAGGTCGCGCCCCTCGGGCAGATCTCGAAACAAGCGCTCGCACTCCAGGCTCGCCGCCCCAGCCAGCCCGTGCGCGACTTGGCGCGCATACTCGATGCTGTCGTGCCGTTCGATGAGCTCACGGAGCCACAGCAAGTCCCGAGGCTGCTTCTGCTCCGGCTCGAGCGCCAGGAGCTGCGTGAGCCGCGCGCGCTCCGCCGGGCTCGCTTGGTTCATGGCGTGAATGACGATCAACGTGCGCTTGCCTTCGCGCAAATCGCCCGCGAGCTCTTTTCCATATTGCTTTTGATCGCCGATCAAGTTCAGCACGTCGTCTTGGATTTGAAACGCGGCGCCGAGGAAGAAGCCGAAGCGCAAGAACTCGTCCAGCTCCAGCCCATCCCGCGTGCCGATCAGGGCGCCCACGCGCAGTGGGAAGATCATGGTGTACCAGCAGGTCTTCTTCAGGACCATGCGTAGGTAGTCTTGTTCGCCGAGATCGACGGCGTTCTCGCGCCGCCACCCGAGCTCGATGGCTTGCCCTTCCACGGTCTCACGCGCCATGCGCTCGGCTTCTTCCAAGATCCGCAAAGACACGCGCAGACCGAGCGAATCACGGTTCTCGAGCAACGGGCGTAAGCTGAGCACGGTGAGCGCGTCGCCCACGTTGATCGCGATCGGCACGCCGTGCAAGCGGTGCAACGTGGGCTGACCACGGCGCTCTTCACTCGCATCCTCGATGTCGTCGTGGATCAGGAACGCGTTGTGGAGCATCTCGAGCGCCGTGGCCGTGCGCACCGCGTCCTCGGTCGCGGCACCGAACGCGCGTGCCACCGCGATGCACAAGCTCGCACGCAGGGAGCGGCCACCGCGGTCCGGGTAGTCTCGAATCGCCGCGCCCAGGTACTCCGCACCGCGGTCGGCTTGCACAGCGAGGTAGCCTTGCAGCGCGTTGCGACAGATCGCCCCGTAGTCGGCCAGCACGGCCGGGGCCACTTCGCTCGTCGGGCGGCTCGCGGCGTTCATGACGCTTACTTGGTGAGCGTGACGGTCAGGCGCCCCTTGGGTTTGCCCGAAACCGCATCCAAAATCGCACCCGTGTAGCGGCCGGGTGGCACGTTGGCCGCGACGTGAACGTGCACCTTGAGCGGGCCTTGCGCTTCACTGGCCGGCTCGACGCGGGCACCGACGATGGCCGATTTGCCGGTGCGAGGTTTGAGCTCTTCCACCGTGAGCGAGCCGGAGTACGCCGGCTCGTCCAAGGCCACGATGACCTCGGCCTCCAACGCCGATTTGACGTTCAAGATGATCCGCGAGTGACCGAGCACAGCCGACGAGCGTTCGGACGCGGGCGAGCCTTCGGCGCTCGGACGCGTGCTCGCGTCGGGGCGCGCCTGCTGGCTCATGGTGCCCATCATGATGCCCATGGCGTCGTACCAAAGAGAGGTGAAGTCCGATGCATACTGCATCATGCGTTCGGTCATCTTCGAAAGATCGGGCTCGCTGCCGGGAGCCGCGCCCGTTGCCGAGCGAGGGCGGCTCGGATTCGAGAACGCGTTGGCGACCGACGCGCCTTGCTTCATGTACTCATCCACGACGCGATAGCCCATCTCCACGCCACGGCGCACCGCCTCGGGCCCCACACCGGCAGCACCGTTCATGGCCGGGAACCCCGGAATTCCAGGGATATTCGGCAAGCCAGGAATTCCGAACGGGGGAGCCGCGGCAGGCCCGGCTTCGCTCGGCGCGCCGAACAGCGTCGACCAGGATCGAATCGGCTGGCTGCGGGGCAGCGAGGGACGCTTCACGCGCTCCGCCTCGGCTCGTTCTTCTGTTTCGCCAGAAGCGTCAGACCCGCCCTCGGGCTTCGCACTCTTCGCTGCACGGCGGGGAGCGCTCTTCGTCTTGGCAGGCTCGGCTTTGGGTTTCGTCACGGGTGCTTTTTTGGCCATGAATCAGATCGAGCTCCGATGCGCGTCAGGGGTGGTCATAGCCGACGATGTCTTCCAGCTTGGGGAAGCGCGACAAGGCGTGCGCGGCCAACCGCCCCGACATGACGGCAGCTTCGACGCAGCCCTCGTTGAAGCCACAATCGGTCCAATCGCCCGCCAGGGTGAGATTGTCGAAGCTTTGATCGAGCGGGGAGATGCGCGCCGCGAGCGTACCGGGCAAGCTCAGCGAGTAGCGATCCGACGGCTCGACATTGGCGGAGAAATATTGAGAATCGATGCGCGCCTCGCCTTTGCCCGGCTTGGCGCGCGGGTCGGCAGGCACCAGCAGGTCCCAACGAAACTCGCTATTTTTCAGGCACAATGGCCACAAGCGGTGCATGTCCCGGTTCAGGAAATGGATCGCGTTCGCCCGCACCTCTTGGCGACGCTTCACGGGGTAGTCCAGCGCTGCCTGCTCGGCAGCGCCACCATCCGGCAGCACGCTGCAGAAATAGGCCACGGCCTTGACCGGTGCCTGGAACGACTCCTGACTGATCAGCTGCGGCATATCCGCCCAAGTATCGAAGGGCTCGACGTAACCGGAGATATTCACGGACGGGCCCGCCCAACCGAGCTGCTTCACGTCCTCACTGAGCCAAAGCTGGAGCGCTTGGGTGGGCACTGACTTGACCTTCTCCACCATGGTGCGAAAGCGCGGATCGCGCTCGATCAGCTCTCGGCAAACATACGGCACCGCGCCCGCGCCCACGGCCAGCACCACGAAGTCGAAGTCCTTACCGACAGTGAGCGTCTTGGCAGCCACTTTGCGCGCGTCCCAGTACGACTCGAAGCGGCGCTCTTGCGCCTTCAAGCGCGCACCATCTTTGAGCTGCGCGAAGTCGGGCTCGGCCGGCCAACACGGCAGGCCGCGCACGTCGACCAGCGGCCGGTACTCGCGATCGCCGACGATTTCCGCCTGTACATCGAGCTCGAGCCGCGCCACGTGGGGCACTTGGCCCGCTTCGGCGGCGGACAGCCCGATGTTCGTGAGGCGGTGGAAAAACTCGAAGCGCACGCCACGCCTGCTCAGGACCTCGTAGAACGGGGCAAACACCACGTCCCCCATGCCTGCGGCCATCTTCCAAAAGAACGCGCCGCGATAAGTGAAGAACGCCCGCACGGCGCCGCGCACGGCTTGGCCCGCCGCGATGCCCGGCTTGTTCACGTCCCCGTCTTCGTAGGCAAACGCCAGATCGTACAGGGCACGGAGGAACGCGCTGTTGACCGCGCGCTCCGAAGCACCGTTCATGCGCAGCCACTCGCGACAATCGTACTGATCGATCGCGTCGAAACCGCGTGGATCGATGGTCAAGCGATGGCGGATGATGCCGCGGATCGTGGCCAGCACGAGCTCGACGACCTCCCACAGCCGGCGCAGGCCATCGTCGGCGCGGGTCATGCGCTCGATCTCGGCTCGGGCGGAGTCGGCCAAGGCCGCGTGGAACTTCAGGATCAGATCGCCCGGAAAGCGTGGCAAAGTCCGCGCGACCTCATCCAACACCTCGAGCCCTTGAATCAGGCCCCCCAGCCCGGCCAGGCCACCGTAGCGCATGAGCTTCGCCATCAAGCTGCTGAGCTCACCAGGAGCAGCGCCCACGGGGCCGGGAATGCCAGCGCCCGGTGCGCCCTCCACCTTCGCGCGCACGGTCTCTAGCAAAGTTCGCACGAGCGTGATCGAGCGCTGCAGGTAATCAGTGACCGTCCAACCTCGGGGCGCGCCGGCCACGTCCCCGGGCATCCCGGGCATGGCGGGGAACAGCACGGTCCACGGCTTCCAACTCCCATCGGGAGCCAGATCCATCACCCCGCAGTGCGGGTCTTCCTTGAACGCATCTTCGAACTTTGCGATTGGACAGGTGGCGGGATCACGCGCAGCCTCTGCGTAACACTCGCGCATGAGTCGGAACGCGTTCTCGTAAAACCCCATCCACAAATGGAGCCCGTGCTCCTCGATTCGGTCAGACGGACCGCGCCCGGACGCCCCTTTACCGCCGAGGCGAAACCCCTGCTGATAGATGGTAACGGCATAAGCGCCCTGACGTTCCGGGCGAGTCAGCTCGAATGCCGCTGCAACCCCTGCACAGCCACCACCGATGATGGCCACCTGAATCGGGCGCTCAGTCACTTTAGAACCATGGCGTCTGCCAGCCTATCGAAGTCTATGAAGGCGTTCGGCTGCGACGCCGCGCGCGGGGGAGAACGGAAAGAGCGAATCAGTCGCGGATGGCAAAGCTGACGATGGCCAACGGTGGCTCCCTGAATTCTTTACCGTCCCAGATCATCGCCAAGTAGTTGCGGCCGACGTTCTCGATGGCCAGCTTTCGCAGTGCCTCTTGGGTCGACGGGCCCTTTGCGGGGCTGACCGTCACCACGATGCTCGACCTGTCGATGCTGTCCGCCTCGAGCTTGAAGGGCGCGGCGCCTTCACCCACGATCCAAGTGGCGGCCAGATTCGGGCCGACGAAGGTGCGAGTTCTGGCGTTGATCGTGAAATCCCCGAGTTTAGCCCTCTTGGCTTCGATATAGAAATGCAACCAAACCGGGGCTTCGGCGGCGAGCGTGCCGCCCGGTCGGTAGCTGAGCACTTTGGTCGCCGCGTCTTGCTGCAGCTGATAGGTCTTCGCAAAATCGCGCACGAAGTCTTTGTATTCGTACGACCCGCTCATCATGCTGCCGAACGCCGCGTTCCACACCTCACCCTGATTGCGCAGTGAGTTGAGATAGATGTTCAAGATGTCCTGTGCAGCCTGAAATCCGGGGATCGTATTTGTCATGGGTACCTGCTCGGGTGACGTAAGCTGACGAATTCTGAAATAGACCGAGGATCAGCGGCGTTTCCGTGGTGCGTCACGGCTTCTTGGTCACGTCGTCGAGGATCTTGATCGTTCCCTCGAACACCAGCTCGCGCATCAGTAGGGTGACCAGCGCGGGCGAGAACAGATTGAGCATGGCGGCCAGATCGAGGTCGTAGCTGCGCGCCGCGTTGAAGTGCAGGCGCTTGTTGCAGGTGACGGTGAGGACGCCGTCTTTCTCGGGCCCGTCTTTGTCGGGCTGGAAGCGCGCTTCGAAATGGCCATCATCCATATCCATGATGTCGGGCGGACAAGCGGTGCCAAAGTTGTATTCGATGCAGTGATGGAGCACGAAATCGAAGGAAAAGGAGCGCGGCTTTAGGCTGTAATTCGCGATCGTGAGCATGGCGATCACGCTCGAGGGCGCCGCGTCGGCGTTGGTCGACCACTCGACATGTTCCTCGAGTTGAGTGATCTCGCCCGACTCCCACTTCTTGGCGCAGTTGCTGAGATCCTTGAGCGGGTGGAAGGCGCTGTCCCGCCAAACGCCTGGCACGGAGCCCTTGTAAAAGCTGCCATCGCCCGCGTTCTTGGCCCAGTTCTCGGGAGAGCAGGCGGCGAAGAACGGGGGCAGCACCTGCTCTGCGACGTGGAAGGTCGCGCTTTGCTGGACGTCGGTGATCCAAGTGTCGTGATCGAACTCCACGATCGGATCGAGGGCGACTGCGCCATAGGGATGCGTCAGCGGAGGCGGCGGTTCGAAGCGCTGGGCGCCACGAGGAAGCTTGCCTGCCCCCTTCAAGGCCTCCATATTTCGGAGGGTGGGCAGCGCGTGGCGAGCGCTGGGATCGAGGTCGCGGATGCGGTGCGCGATTTCCGCCGCTGGCGCGGGCGCCAAGTGCGCAAACCGCTGCGGAATGTAGACCGGCGCATTGACCGAGGTCCGACGCCAGAGCTCGAACTGCGAGCCGAAGAGCAACGCTTGAGATTTATCGGTCATGGTCGCTTTTCAGACGAGCGGGCGTTCACGTCAGCCATAACGCAACGGCGCGGAGAGCCGCAAGGTAGCGGTGGCGTCATCCGCCAGCGATGGTCATTTTCACCGAATTGCGTGGCTCGAGGCGCAGCCGAACCTACATCTGGCGCAGCTTTTCGGCCCCCTGACGCCAGCGCTCCGGGACTCATGAGGCGCGTCGCTAACGCGAAGGCGACAGGCTCAGCACGCTTGAGTCACGACTGTGAATGACGCCGCACAGCGCGGCCGCTGATTCCGAATTTCAGAAATTGAACTTCGAATTGCTGTCACTCGTCGGCGAGCCGAGCTAGGCGCCGCACACTATCGATGTCGTTGATCACCATGCGGCCGCCTTGTAGCTCGAGGATGCCTTGGCGAGTCCAATCATTGAGGTGCTTGTTCACGCTCTCGCGCGTTGCTCCGACGAGATCACCGAGCTCCTGTTGCGAGAGCTTGATCGTGAGCCGAATGCCGTTCGATTGCGGGCGTCCGCTCTCGCCGAAGCGCGTCGCCAAATCCAACAAGCTGCGGGCCAGACGACTCGGGACATCCAAGAAGGCTGCGTCCTCACTGCGTTGGCTGAGCCGGCGTAGCCGCTGAGCAAGCACGTAAAGCAGCTTGATCGAAATGCCCGGTGAAGTCTCCAGCAGCTGCAAAAACAGCGCGCGTTCGATGACGAGCAAGTCGCACGGCTCGACCGCGGTGCACGTCGCGGAGCGAGCGCCACCGTCGATCAACGCGACTTCACCGAAGACTTCTCGTTCCCCCATGATGCCGAGCACCGTGTCTCGTCCATCGGGACCCGAGGAGGCGACTTTCAAACGACCGCGCACGATCACGAACAGGGCCAACGCAGGCTCGCCTTGCGTCACGACGACCGTCCGCGCAGCGTAGTTGCGTACCTCGGCTAGACTCCCAATCTGCGTCAGCTCCTGTTCGCTGAGCCCCTCGAAAAGCGGAATCGACCGCAGCAGAGCCTGATGCTTCTCAAGCAATTTCTGAGGCATACGAGATCCGGGTGTGAGCTAATTCATACCTGGCCCAGACGACAGTGTCCACGGGCCGGAGCGGACCTCACCACGAATTGCGACAAAAAAGCGCAGCAGTGTGAGCTGGCTCATATGGCGGACCCCGCCACCTGGCCTATCAAGGTCGAATCGGACGAGCAGGTGCACACGCACCGTCGCTCGGCATGGGTCGCAGTGCGGGCTTGGGCAAGGTCTCTAAGGACCGAAACCGAAGCCCGAGGGCACGCCAAGTCAGGAGTAACCGCGAATGACAGCGCTCAATGCACAGGGCCATGGTCTCGAGCTCGAAGAGGGTGGGCCGGACTCAGGCGCCGGTGGCTGGCCGGATCGCATCTCCCAAACGAACGCCACACAGCTCTCGGTCCGGCTGTCCGCGATCGGTCTGGACGCCAACGTGACGAGCCTGAGCAGTGTGCTCCCGCTGTGGCGTGATCTCACCCAGGGCCGCAGCCGAGTCGCCGACGGCTTTTTCACCTCGGACCGTTGCTACCTATTGCTTTCCCCGAGCTCTGGCCCGGCTCGCCCGCTCGAGATGCGCAGACTCGCAATCTTGGAGGCCGTGCTCCGAGGCTCACCTCAGAAGTGCATTGCGATCGACCACCGGCTCGCCCCTTCCACGATTGCCCTGCACGCCAAGCTGGCACTGGAAAACTTGGGCGTGATGGACCGGCCGTCGCGCACCCACCCGCTCTTGATGCGTATCGCGCGCAGCGCAACCAAGCCTGCGGAAGCTCGCTGCTGCAACCTGTACGCGGACGCCGAACGCGAGTTTCGCGTGGTCTCGATGCCGCGGCCGGAGCAGGCACTGAGCTCGGTGCTCCCGCTGGCGGAGTTCGAGGTCATTCAAAGCCTCGTCGAGGGCCTGTCTTACCAAGACATCGCGGAGCGACGCGAAACCTCCGCTCGCACGGTCGCCAATCAGATCAGCGCCGTGTTCCGCCGGCTCCAGGTTTCGGGTCGCAACGCGCTCGTCGAGCGCCTGTTCCTCGATCACGAGGCGCGCCTGCCGCGCAAGCGCACATTCGAAGACACTGAGCCCACTCGGCGCCGCGTCGCGCTGGTCTGACTCGCCGCGACGGTCTGCCAGCGCCGCCGTTTTTCAGAACGTCGGCAGGGAGGGGCGCCCAGGGTTTCCCGAGAAAGGTGCGGATTCACTCGCTACCAGCCGCGTCGAAGCCACGAAAGCAGACCAGATTCGTGACGCCTTGCTGGGAGCCGGGACGAAAGCGCCGAGGCCAGGCGTTCTAGTACTATTGGTCACTTTCTCCCGGGATCGAGAGGCCGCGGCGGCTGCTGAATTTTGGCCGTGCGGCGAGCCCCGCCGTCCCGCGTCACCTCCGGCTGTCCAGGCAGCAGGCGCCCGGGCTCGCCGGCTCTCTCGTTGACTCGTGTCCGCCCGCGCCCATCGGGACCTGCTCCTGCTCAAGAACCTGCTCCTGCTCAAGAACTGACTCAGTAGTGCTACTGGCGAGCTCGAAACAATGAATGCGTTGGATAGTTTGCTCAAGATGGTCGTCGCCCAGCAGGCGGATGAGCTCCGGCTCGGCGTGGGGCGCGCGCCTCTGGTGCTCGCCCAGGGCGTGCCAAAAAACCTGACCCTCTCCGAAACGGGGGACCAGGTGCTGCGCCAAATGCTGGGCGCGCTGTTGACCCACGAAGCCGAGGCGAGCTTGGCTCGCGGCACGCCTTTTTTCAGCTCCTACGAGGCGGGTGGCTCGCTTGGAGTTTATCGGGTCGAAATGAGCCCGCGCGTGGGGCCCGAGCCGGGCTTCGACGTCACCTTGCGGCCGGGCTCGGAGCCCGAGCCGGAACCGCCGGCGGCGCCGCCGAACGGCCCGCCAAGCGCCGCGAACCAGCTCACGCCCGCGCTCGAAGCGCTGCTCGCGCGCGCGGCTCGCTTGCGCGCGAGCGACGTCCACGTGCGGCACGGCGAGCCCGCGTTCGCGCGCGTCGATGGTCAGTTGGTCCTGCTCGAAGGCGGCGCCCACGACACCCATGCGCTGCTTGGGCGCACGCCGACCCTCGGCAGCTCGGACAGCGCGCTTTCGAGCCCCAGCGCCGGACGGGTTCGGCTCCACACCTTCATCGTTGGCGGCCTCCTCGCGCTCGCTGCGCGTATCCTGCCACGCGCGATCCCCACGCTGTCGGAGCTGGGCTTGCCGTCGGATCTACAAGACCTGGCGACGCTGCCCAACGGGCTAGTGCTGCTCACGGGCCCGGCTGGCTCGGGCAAAAGCACTACGGCGGCCGCGCTCTGCCAAGAGCTGATTCGGCGGCGTTCCGCGATGCTACTCAGCCTGGAAGACCCCGTGGAGTACGCGTTCGACACGACTGGGACGAGCAGCATCGTACGACAGCGGCAGGTTGGCTCGGACGTGAGCGACTTCGCGACTGGCCTGCGCGACGCGCTGCGTGAAGATCCGGACGTTCTGTTCGTCGGCGAGATGCGCGACGCTGAATCCATCAGCCTGGCCCTGACCGCCGCCGAGACGGGGCACTTGGTGTTCGGCACGCTGCACAGCCGCAGCGCCTCGTCCGCGATCGATCGCATCGTCGACAGCTACCCCGGTAGTCGCCAACAACAGATCCGCATTCAGCTCTCCGAATCGGTGCGCGCCGTCCTTGCGCAGCGCTTGCTGCCTCACGCCCGAGGCACGGGCCGCGTCGTGGCGGTGGAGGTGCTGCGCCGGAACGCCGCCGTCGCAAACCTGATCCGTGAAGGCAAAACGCCGCAGCTCGTGAGCGTGATGCAATCCTCACGCAAAGAAGGCATGACCTTGCTCGAACGAAGCTTGGCCGAGCTGTGCCGCTCGGGTCTGATCGGGGAGCGTGACGCATTCGCCGCCGCAAACGATCAAGACTCGCTCGCCGAATACCTGCAGGCCCGAGCCAAGCTTTAGAGGAAGGCGCCGGGGCGCGAGCGGCGAGCGGGGGCCGGTAGCGCGTCCTCCACCGCTTGCTGAATGTCGCACAGCCGGACGGCCGTCATCGGCTCGCCGTCATTGCTCGAAAGCTCGAAGCGATCGCGAGCAAAGCCCGCCTCGGTTCGGATTTGGGACGACAAGATACGCACGTCTTGATCGTGCAGCGCGCTGGTGATGCCGTTGAGCAAGCCCGCGCTGTCCGGCGCTTCTACGAGCAACGCGAACTCGCCGCGGCGTAGCGCGTCGAGGTCGAAGTACACGCGCGCCTTGGGCGGTCCCGAGCTCGGCGAAGTGCTCACCCGCACCAGCACGTGCTCGGCGACCAGCTCGGACAAAGTTTGCACGAAGGCCGCGAGCTCGGCTGCGCTCACACCCGCGTCGCGAGCGGACACGCTCTGATGCTCGAGCTGGAAGAAGTCCACGGCCTCGGCTTGACCATCACTGCGCTGCCGGCAGTACACCTGAGCACTTCGAATGTTCAGGCCGTGAACGAGCAGCGCATCGGTCACGAGCGCGAGCAGCCCCGGGCGATCTTCGGCCACCAAGCACACCTGGGGGCCCGAACGGCCCTCGCAGATCTCGGCGTGCACGAGCTGCGCCCCACGACGGGCGGCGATGCGAGCGTGCTCGCTGATTTCACTGGCATCGAAGGCGCTCGCATAGGCGGCGGGCATTGACTCTAGAAACTCTGACATTTTGGGAGATCGGCTTCGCGAAATGAGCCTTTTGGCTGGGCCGAGTTTGAACTCGGCATTCGGTAGGGAGCAAGGCCGAGCGGCCCGAGCGCCCGGCGGACACGCGCCGAACCGCCAAGGCGCGGGCGCTCCGTTGCGAAATGACTCGGAAAAAGCCGTTGGCGGAGGACGCGCGGACGGCCCTGGGGCGCGGGGGGTGGGCTATGCTCGGGGTTCTCCATGGGAGGCGTTTCGGACACGGAGGTCGACAGCGTCGATCCGCGCTTGGCTTTGCGGCTCGAGGCAGTGTCACGCTCTGGCGGCGGCGCGCTGATCGCGATCGGCGTCGCGGTGCTCGTGGGTTGGTGGCTGCGCGTGCCGAGCCTCCTCCATCTCGGCTCCACGTACGCGATGATGAAGCCGAACACCGCGTTTTGCTTTCTCTGTCTCGGTACGACCATCAGTCTATTGAACACGAAAGACGGCGCATGGCTCCGCGTCCGCCAAGTGCTTCCCTGGGTCGTGTTGGTCGTCGCCAGCCTCACCTTGCTCGAGTATCTCCTGGGCCGAGACTTCGGCATCGATACGGTGCTGGCTCGGAGCGCGGGCTCCGATCGTTGGCCGGTGCGCATGACGCCCGGGGCCGCACTGAGCTTTTGCCTGCTCGCGTCGTCTCTCTTACTCCATTCGCAGCATGCGCACGGTCGACGTCGCAGCGCGGAGTGGATCGCGGCGCTCGTGGGCTCGAGCTCGTGCGCAGTCCTACTGAGCTATCTCTATGGCGTGCAGTCGCTGTACGCCGTGCGTTTTTTTGCCTCGATGGCCTTGCACACCGCACTCGCCTTCATCGTCTGCGCGGCGTCCATTTTGTTGGCCCTCCCCGAGCAAGGCATCGTGCGCCTGGTGAGTAGTAAGACTGCCGGCGGACTGCTGGCGCGGCGCTTGCTGCCGCCCATTTTTCTAGTCCCCACGATCTTGGGCTGGTTGCGCGTGAGAGGCCAGCACGCCGAATTGTTCGGCACTGCGTTCGGCACTGCCGTTTTCGCGGCTTCGTGCATGCTGTGTTTGTCGATCTTGATCCTTTGGACGGCGCAAGCACTGCGCCGTTCCGATTTGGAACGCACGGCCGCCGAGCGTCGGCTGCAAGAGAGCGAAGAGCACCTGGCGATAACCCTGGCCAGCATCGGTGATGGCGTCATCACGACCGATCTGAACGGCCGCATCACGAGCCTGAACCCCGTCGCCGTCGTGCTCACTGGCTGGTCTCCGGGCGCTGCGGCTGGCCAACCGCTTTCGGAAGTATTTCGAGTCCTGGACGAAGATAGCTTCGAACCGACAGTGTCCACGGCCGAACGTATCTTGAGCGACGGCCCGGTCGGAGGTCTGACGAGTCACGCCGTCTTGGTGTCGCGTGACGGCACGCGACGTCCAATTGCCGATAGCGCCGCGTCGATTCGCGATGCGCTCGGTGCGATCCGCGGCGTAGTGCTCGTGTTCCGCGATGAAACCGAGGAGCGCAACGCCGAGCGTGCCCTGCTCGAGAGCGAAGCGCGCTTCAAGCACCTGGCCTACTCCGGCATTTTGGGCATCATCATCGCCGACCTCGACGGCCGGATTCACGAGATGAACGATGCGCTCTTGCTCATGCTCGGTTACACGCGCGCCGACTTCGAGGCGGGCCTGGTGAAGCTGCCAGAGCTCACGCCGCCCGAATGGCGCGCGCAAGATCAGCTCGCGATCGAGCAGTTCAAGAACGTGGGTACCGTTTTCGCTCGGGAAAAAGAGTATTACCGCAAGGACCGCTCGCGCGTACCGGTGATGGTGGGCGCCGCGACCCTTGAAGGTTCGCGGATCATCGCATTCGTGCTCGACCTGAGCGAGCTCAAGCGCGCGGAGCAGGTCGGGGCGCGCGCGGTGGCCAGCGCGGAACGCGCTTCGGCCGACCGCGTGCGGATCGAGGAAGCGCTGCGCCAAACCGAAGAGCAGCTCCGCCAATCGCAGAAGATGGAGGCCATCGGCACCTTGGCCGGCAGCGTGGCGCACGACTTCAACAACCTGCTTTCGGTGATCGTCAGCTACGCCGACTTGCTGCTGACTGACGTAGGCGCCCACAGCCCGCTGCGCGCAGATCTGGAACAGATCGCACGCGCTGGGCAGCGCGCAGGCGATCTGACGCGGCAGCTGCTCGCTTTCAGCCGTCAGCAAGTTTTGCAGCCGAAGCTCGTCAACTTCAACGACGCGATCGCGAGCATGGCCAAGATGCTGCGGCGCCTGATCGGTGAGCACATCGAGCTCAACGTGCTGCATGGGCCTGGCCTGGGCATGGTGTTCGTCGACCCGACGCAAATCGAACAGGTCGTCCTGAACCTAGTCGTCAACGCGCGGGATGCGATGCCGCGTGGTGGCAAGCTGACCATCGAGTCGGGAGACGTGGACCTCGAACGCAGCTATGCCAATGAGCACCTCGGGGTCGAGCCCGGGCCGTACGTGATGCTGAGCGTGAGCGACACGGGGACGGGCATGGATCGCGAAACGCAGCAGCGCATCTTCGAGCCGTTTTTCACCACCAAAGAGCGAGGCAAGGGCACGGGACTCGGTTTATCCACCGTGTTCGGGATCGTGAAGCAAAGCGGCGGCAGCATTTGGGTTTATAGCGAACCGAACGAAGGCTCCACGTTCAAGGTCTACCTGCCGCGCGCCGATGCGCGCGATCAGTTTCAAGAACGGTTCAACGCTCCGCCCGAGACGCTGCGTGGCTCGGAAACCATCTTGCTCACCGAAGACGACGAGCAGGTGCGCGGGCTGGCCAACGCCATCCTGACCAAGCACGGCTACCACGTGATCGAGGCGCCCACGGGTGGTGATGCCCTGCTCATCTGCGAGCAATACAAGGGCGCCATCCACCTTTTGCTCACCGACGTGGTGATGCCCCGCATTGGCGGCCGCCAGCTTTGGGAGCGCCTTGCCCCGCTACGCCCCGGGATGAAGGTGCTGTTCATGTCGGGGTATACCGACGATGCAATCATCCATCATGGCGTCCTGAGCTCCGAGTTTGCCTTCGTCCAAAAGCCCCTGATGCCAGCGCACTTGCTCACCAAGCTCCGTTCGGTGCTGGACGAGCAGCTGCCCCACGCGCCGCGAAGGAGCACGGCTCCCCCCGCTTCAGTGCGCTGAGCGAGACGCGCTGGGGAACAAATCGTCAGCGGACTCGAAAATAGCGGGGCAGCCCGGCTTGCCGTGCCCCGCGAGCGGGTGTTACTGGCTTGAGATCACAGGGAGAAATTCGGCCTTGACCCCGAACCAAGCCAGCGCTCAGCGGCTATCGAGCCGTTCGCAGGCCGAACCACGGTTGGCCTCGCTGTATTCGAACCACGCGGAGCGGGTGCGGCGGGAGCTCTCGAGCTTCGGGGTGCCCAGCGCCGATCTCGATGATCTGTCACAGGAAGTGTTCCTGGTCGTCACCGACAAGGGAGACACCCTGTCCGAGATCGTACGCATGGACCTGTGGCTGCGCGAAGTGTGCCGAAAGGTGGCAGCTGGCTACCGCCGGCGCGGCTTTCGAAAGCGGGAGGTCGCCGTCGAAGAAGGCGTTCAGGTGGCAGACGAGAGCGCGCTGTTGCAGTCCACGCTGCTCGAGTCCCAGGAGGACGCCCAGCGTCTGTACCGAGCGGTCAACGCGCTAGACGACGAGGCCAGGGACCTGATCGCGATGCACGAGCTGGGCGGCATGCCGCTGGTCGAGATCGCCCAGCTCGTGGAGCGAGATCGCAAGACCGTGCGCAAACGGTTGGCGGAGGCCAATCGCCGCCTCGGCCGACTGGTTCGCGAGCACTCTCCCGTACGGCGCTTCTTCGAATCCAGCGTCCCCAGCGCGCCCGAGCCGGCGACCGTCGAGCGCGCGCGAGACACGGCGTTCACGAGTCTGGGCTCGGCGGGTGACATTAGCGTTGGGCTCCTCGGGCCGCTGCTGATCGCGTGCTTTCGAGGCCCACCAGCGCTCGATTCGCTCACGCACTTGGACGAGCAAATGGACGCCGCCGTGAGGTTGAATGGCCCGGGCCTCGTGTACCTCGCCGTGGTGGATGCTTCACCCCGCATGCCGACCCTCGAGGCTCGCAAAAAGGTCGCGCAGATGCTGAAGCGGCATTCCGCAGGCTACGGCGTGTTCCCTCACGTGCTCTTGGGCGGCTTCTCGTCCTTCGTGCGACCGATCATGGCAGGCCTCGCATTCCTTTCCGGAGTGCCGCTAGCAATGCCGTTCTTCACCAGTGTCGAGCGGGCCGCCGCTTGGCTGTCCGCGGGTTATTTGCGCAAAAACCCGGTCTCGGAAGCTGACCTGTTGGCCGCCGTGCAGGCGCTGCGCAAGCCCGGCTAACGAGCGCTCACTCTTCGGTTGCGTGCTTGTCTGGCGCCGACTTGCTCGGCTCCGGATCGCCCTTGGACGCGGGCTTGCGGTCCGGCGAGCCGCGGACTCCGAGGTCGGTTGCTGCACCTTTGAACGCCTTCGTCGTGGCGTCCCCTGCCCGGCCCAAGGCTTGCCCAGTTTTTTGCGCGGCGTGATCGACGCCGCGGCCAGCTCGCTCCAGCGGGCCGCCGGCCTCTCGGTCGTGGTGGCAAGCCGTGACCAGCAACAGTGCGACTAAAATGCTGCGGAACATCTTGCGCCGATCGTAACGCCCGGAGTTGCCCCGTAAAGGGGCGGGTAGGAAAATTCGGGGGGCTCAGGGTTTCTTTCGGTCCAGCACTTCACGAACTCGGCGCACGAGCAAGTCCGGCACGATCGGCTTTTGCAGGTAGGCGATGCCCGAATCCAAAATGCCGTGATGCACGATCACGTTCTCGGTGTAGCCGGACATGTAAAGCACGCGCATCGCGGGGCGGATCGTGACCAGGCGCTCGGCAAGCTCTCGACCACTCAATTGCGGCATGACTACGTCGGTCAGCAGCAAGTGAATGGTGCGCGGATGCCGCTCGCAGCTGAGCAGTGCTTCGCCAGCGTTACGCGCCTCGATCACGTGATAGCCGTAGCGGCGCAAGATCGCCTGCGCGACGCGACGCACCTCGTCTTGATCCTCGACGAGCAGGATGGTCTCGGTGCCTTGCACGGTGGTGGGAGCGATCGTCTCCAAAGGCGGCGCTGGCTCGACCTCGTCAGAGACCGGCAGATAAACCTTGAACGTGGTGCCACCGCCAGGCTCGCTGTACACCCAGATGTGCCCGCCGCTCTGTTTGACGATGCCGAACACCGTCGAGAGGCCCAGGCCCGTGCCTTTGCCGATGTCCTTGGTCGTGAAGAATGGCTCGAAAATCCGGGCTTGGACCTGCTGATCCATGCCGATACCCGTGTCGCTCACGGCCAGCATCACGTGCGGACCCGCGGCGACGCCGAAATGCTCGGTCGTGTACGAGTCATCCAGCACGACGTTCTTGGTCTCGATCGTTAGTTTGCCCCCTTCGGGCATGGCGTCGCGCGCATTCACGACCAAGTTCAACAACACCTGGTCGATCTGCCCGGGATCGACCTTCACGTGCAATAGCGAGCGCGCGTAGTGAGTCACGATCTCGATGTCCTCGCTCAGCAGCCGGCGCAACATCTTCTCCGACTCGCGCAACACGTCGGTCAGGTCCAGAGTGCGGGGCGTCAGCACTTGTTGGCGACTGAACGCCAACAGTTGCCGAGTGAGATCGGCTGCCTTCTCGCCAGCGCGCCGAATCGACTCGATGTCGGCTCGCAATGGATCGATCGGCTTCAGATCGCTCAGCACCAAGTCGCTGTAACTGAGGATGACCGAGAGCAGGTTGTTGAAATCATGCGCTACGCTGCCCGAAAGCCGGCCAATGGCCTCCATCTTTTGGGATTGCCGCAGCTGCTCCTCTGACTTCCGCAGCGCGGCCTCGGCACGTTCACGCTCTGCGAGCTGCTGCATCGCCGAGCGGAGCAGGCGCGCATTGCTGATGGCCAATGCCGCGTGATCAGCCAGGGCTTGCGCGAGCTCGAGGTCACTCTGGTTGAAGGGCGGCGAGCTCGCTCGGAAGCGAACCAACGCGAGCAGCCCGACGGACTCGCCGCGCACGCGCAGGGCGATCAAGAGCAGGCTGTGGATGCCGATGCTCTCGTACGCTTCTACTACGGCAGGGCTCGCGCCCTGACGCAGCTGCGCGTAATCGAGCGAGGGCATCAACAGGGCCTCTCCAGTCTCCAACACGTGACGGCCCGCTGCGTGCTCACTCAATTGACGTGGACCTGCGATGTGCGCATGCAGACGTGCGATCACTTCGGGGTCAGCGACCACTTCTTCGAATGGCAAGTGCACCGACACCGGGGCCAGCAAACCGCCGTCAGCCATCAACCGCACGACGCAGCCGTCTTTCACCACGTCCGAGAGCGTGCGAGCCACGAGCTCGATCAAGGTTTCGTAATCAGTAGTCGCCTCGGCAAAACCACGGCTCGCCCGCGACAGCGTGCGAAGACGGTCTTCGAGGTCACGAATGCGATCAGCAGCGTCCACGTGTTGCACGCTAGTCCACCACACGTTCTCCGCACCAGCGCGTCGCCATTGGTGGCCGGCGGTTTTCGCCACCCAGAAAAGTGTTGCAGTAGGGAGTGAGACGCCCGCTAACTTGGTGGCTGGCCCCGATGACTGACGGCGACCCTGCCAAACGAAGCCGCAAAATACTGCTCGCAGACGCGAACCCGTCCGTACAACGGGTCTTGCGTCAGGTCGCGGAGCAACGCGGGCACGTGCTAGTCCAAGCCACGAGCGCAGCCGCCACGCTGATCCTGGCCAGCGAGACGCAGCCCGAGCTGATCGTGCTCGACCTCGCCTTCGCCGACGCGGACGGGCGCGACGTGCTGCGCCAATTGAAGACCCGCGCAGACACGAAGCACATCCCGGTCGTCGTCTGGTCGGGCCGCGACGGGCACGAGTCGGACAGCCGGATTTCCCTCGATCTGGGCGCCGAAGATTACGTCGAAAAAGACGATTTGGGTCAGCAGGTCGACGTGGCGAAGGACGATGCACACTTGCTGCTCCTGAAGCTCGAACGAGTGCTGCTTCGACTCGACGGCTAGATCGCTCGGCGTTGCACGCGCGAAACCGAGTCCGAGCTACTGAGTTTCGGAATGAACCGTATTTCGCGCACGGATGGCGGGGCGTTCACTCGGCGTGACGAAGCCTGGTCGGAGGCCACGGTGCTCGGGCCCGATGAGTTCCGGGTCCGACTCGGGGGGCGCTTCCACGGGGCGTGGATGGCCCGCTTGAGCACGCGCCTCGCGGAGCGCGAGCTGTCCATCGATCACATTCACGCCCGCCTGACGACGGACCAGGTGTGGATCGCGGAGCTGCATTTGATCCGCGTTGCCGAGGGGACCGACCCATTGAGCTTGGACTATGCCGCGCTCGCGCAGGACGACAGCGAGGGACCGATCAGCGGCAACTTGCTGATCGACAGCTACCGGCTGATCGAGTCGCGCGACTACGGCGGAAGCCTGATGCTGACGCTGGAAGCGCCGGACTCGTTGGGCTTGCTGGGAGCGCTCTTGGTTCGGCTCGCGCAGCTCGAGCTGTTCCCGGTGGAGCTACACATCGAGACGCGAGCCGGCCGCGCTTATGATTCGCTATGGCTCGCGGCCACAGGCGGGGCGCCCCCGGCGAGTGGCGCACGCGATGCTGTTGTCGAGCTACTCGATCGTTCGCGACGTCTGTGAACGTTCGCGCTCCGAGTGCAGCTCTTTGCGCGCAGCTGCCTGACTGTTGCGCTCCGCCACACCCAAACTGAGACGCTGCTTTGGCGCTTGTGTCGAGCAGCGCGCATCGGTGACACTCATTCATTATGGTCGGCGGCGAGGTTGCCGTTGGCAGGGACGGAGCTGTTCAATTGGCGAACGCGACGCAGGATTCTGCCATCGGCAGCGGAGCCATTCGAGTGCTCGTCGTCGATGACGACGGTGTCATGGTCCGCGCGTTGCAGCGAGTGCTGGCACGGCAAGGGTTCGAGGTCGACACGGCGCTCGATGGCCGCGCCGCGCTGAGCCGCCTGGAAAGCAACGAGTACGACGTCATGCTCCTCGATCTGCGCATGGGCAGCATGGACGGCATGGAGGTCTATGCCATGGCTCAGGAGAGCGCGCCTCCGGCCACCATCATCCACTCCGCGCATATCGACGTGCAGACGGCGGTGCTGGCGACGCGCGCCGGCGTCCAAGACGTGATGCAGAAGCCAGTGCCGGAAGAGGTGCTGACTGCCCGCATTCGAGAGCTTGCCGCCCAGCGTCGGGCGCTCAGCCGCAACGGAGAAGCGGAACCGCGCTCGGGGATCGCCGAGGAATCCTTACTGCGCTTGGTCGGGGTGAGTGAAAAGGCGCGCGAGCTGCGGGAGCAGGTGCGGCGCGTCGCGCAGTTTCGTGATGTGCCGGTGTTGATCCAAGGGCCGACTGGAACCGGCAAGGAGCTGGTCGCGCAGGCCGTGCACGCGCTCACCTGTCCAGACGAGCCATTCGTCAGCGTGAACTGTGCCGCGGTTCCCGAGCAGCTGTTCGAAAGCGAGCTGTTGGGGCACGAAGCAGGCGCGTTCACCAACGCACGAACCGCTCGCGTCGGGCTGTTCGAGGAGGCAGGGCGCGGCACGCTATTTTTGGACGAGATCGGCGAGATGCCGCTGGCTCTGCAGGCAAAGCTCCTGCGGGTGCTTGAGATCCGTCAGTTCCGGCGCGTGGGCGGGACACGCACGCGCGTGTTCGGCGCGCGCGTGGTGAGCGCGACCAACCGAGCCCTCACCTCGTCGCTCGGCGGCGCGATGCGCGCGGATCTGTTTTTCCGACTCGCGGGCTACGCCATCCGCACCCCGACCTTGGCCGAGCGCAGCACCGACATCCCGGATTTGGCCCGGCACTTCTTGGTCGAGTTTGGCAAGCGTCACCAAGTGGGAAAGGTCGTGCTCGGCGCGGACGCGCTCGAGTGCTTGGTTCAGTATCCTTGGCCGGGAAACATTCGCGAGCTACGCGCGGTCGTCGAGAACGCGACCATTCTCGCGCGGGGTGGGCTGATCGAGCGCTCGGACATCGAGCTCGCGCTGCGCGCGCGCAGCAGCGCCACGAGTGGCGGCGCCGAATCCTGGACGGGCCCAGCCGCCAAGGAGCCCGAGCTCGAAGAAGAAACCGTGATCGCGAGCCGACCGATCGGAGTACGACCGGTGACGCTCCGTAAGCCCGCGTCGCTGCCCAACCTGCAGCGCGACCTGATTTTGCAGGCGTTCGAAGAATCCCAGCATAACCTGTCGCGGGCCGCGCAAGATTTGGGCATCCCGCGATCCACCCTGCGAGCCCGTCTGAAGCGGTACGGCGTGCGCTGAGCGCGCCGGCACGCAAGCTCAACGGTGGCCCGCGATGAAGCGGTCGAGCTCCAAGCGCGCCATCACCAAATTCGTCTCTTCGGGTTCGAAAACGAGGAGCGCGAACTGGCTTCCGCTACCATTCAACGGCCGGATCACGTCGCAGCGCTGAGTGGTCGACAGCACGAGCTCTTCCACGCCCTCCGCGACGTTGCACAAGCTGAGTGTCGTCGTTTGATGCCTCAACACGAGCGCCGCCATGCCCGCGAGCTCGACCAACGGTACGCCGTCTTTTGCGGCCGACTTGAGCACCGCGCCGGTCGCGGTATCCACCACGGCAATCGCCGTCGCGCCACTCGGCAAACCGACGATGGCGCTCGGCACCAAGGGCGGCGCGGCCGAGAGGGGCGAGCTCGGGGGCGGCGGCATGGGGCTCGGGCGCCAGGAATGGCGCTGAGCGGGCCAGGAAGATCCGTTGCCGTCAGACGGCTTGGGTGCATTGTGCGCCGCCTCGTCCTGAACGCGCATCGCCTCCATCACGATGAAGCCGAGCGACTTCTGAATCACCGCCGGCCCGACCTCACTGTGCCGAGAGATCATGATACTCGGGTTGGGCCAGGCGATGATCGAAATGGCCGCGTCTTCACCCTGCAAATCGCCGCTACGCGCATCGACCAGCTCGCCCTTGCGCACCACGAGCAGCCCCGACTTGTCGTCGCACTTGATGGTCAGGTTGCACGTCTTACGCTCCATCTCCATCAGCTGCAGGAAAGAAGCGAGGCTCACGTTCTGGACGTGACCGCGCACCGATTGGTTGAGCGCGTCGGTCAGGCGATCGAGCACGGCTTTGGGGTCGATCGGCTTACTGAAGTATTCGATCGCTCCGAGGCCGTTGATGCGTGCCGCCGTATCCTCTGCGCCGTAGGCCGACATGGTGAACACGGCCGCGTCCGGACAATGGCTCACCGTCCAGGCGACGAGCTCGAAGCCGTCCATCTCGGGCATCTGCAGATCGGTCAGTACCAGATCGACCGCGCGCTCGGTCATCAAGCGAGTGGCTTCCAGCCCGTTGCTCGACGTGAGCACGGTCAAGTCCGGACGCTGTTTGGCGAACGAGCGAGCCAGGGCGCGGGCCTGCGCCGGATCGTCCTCGACGATCAGCACGCGCGTCATTGCTCACCGTCTCCGTAGCGCGCGGCGGTGGCGATGACGCCGCTCGACCGGGACGCGTTCTCCAAGCGGCTGACCAGACGCGCCGCTGCGGCCCGCGACGAGCACAGGCCGACGTAAGCGACGTCTTTCGAGCGCCAGGCGACGAGCGCCAGCGTTCCACCCCATGTCGCGCGCGCGATCGTGGCCTCCGGATCGAAGGTGTGAGTCACGTCGAACAGCCCGGAGGTCCAGTTGCAGATCTCTACCAAGTCGTGCACGGGCACATCGCACTGGCGATCGACGGCGATCACCAAGGCGCCTGAAGCTAGCTCTCCGCGGGCGAACGCCGCCCCGAAGCTGTCTTGAACCAAGATGCTGCCGAGCTCGAGCTGGGCGGCGAGGGCGCGCGCCGGGTCGTCGAGCGAGCCCAGCATAGCCAGCACCTCGCACGGTGAGAATGAAAACCGAGGGTCGTAGCCGGTGCGCGTGTGATTCACGAACTCAATCGGCGCGATGCCCGAGGCGGCCAAGTGCGCGATGGCTTCACCGTTGTGCTTGAACAGGGCGACGCGCAGCCCGGCTTCGGAGACCAGGCCGCCTTTGACCAATGCTTCACCGAGCGGCGTGCCGCTGTCCTTGGCCTGACGGTAGATCTCTTCGACCGCCTCACGCGGTAAGGGTGGGGTGCTCTGGTTGCGTAGAATGTCGGTCAGCCGCAGGCGCATCGAGCGCGACACGGCCCAGCAAATCTTGCGTGATTCGAGCAAGATCAGGCCATGATCCCCGAAGCTGAGCGCGCCCGTGGCGCCGGGCGGCAGCTCGTCGATGAACGCCAAGAGCCGCAACGTTCCGGCGATCAAGCCCGGGCTCGCAGGGATGCTCGGCAGCACCCGACTCGACTCCGCGACGGTCACGTGCTCACTCCCCTTCCAGGACGAGGGCCCGCGCGCGAATCGCGGACAGCGCGAGACCGATGCTGCTCGTCGCCGAGCACACCGCGAGCAATGCCAAGCCCGGTCGCCGGGTGAGCGGCTGAATCAGGTGCAGGTGCTTGTCCGAGACCATCAAGATCTCCGAAAACGAGTGCGAGTCACCCTCCCCACCCAAGCGTTGCGACAAGCGCTCGAGGCAACTCGAATCGATGGTCGCGAACAGCTCGGGCAGGGTCGCGGCCAAGCCCTCCAAGCGTTCGCGCTCGTCGTGCTGCGCCAAATCGTCCAGCAGCGCTCCGGTTCGCATCGAAGCCACGGCGCACACCAGGTCGAGCGGGTTCGCGTCCGCCAAGCTGCGCCCCCCCTGCCCAACATGATTCATGGCGAGCCCTCGTAGCCCGGTAGGTAGAGTGAGAAGCACGTCCCGCTATCGTCTTCGGTGAGCTCGAGCACCCCGTCCAGACTCTCGGAGGCCTGCCGCGCGATGGTCAGGCCCAGCCCCGGGTTACCCTGCTTGGTCGTGAAAAACGGATCGAATACGAACGGGCGCAGGTCGCTCGGGATCCCGGGGCCGTCGTCCCAGACGCGGATGCACACGTAGAACGGGGTACCGACGTTGGGGCTGAGCGGCCTGGACGCGGGAAATGCCGTGACGATCACGCAGCGGGGCGTGGGCGAAGCCTCCACCGAGTTGAGCAGGAGATTCACGAAAATCTGCTCGATGATGATCGGATTGCCCATCACCCACTCCGCGCGCGGAGCCACGTCCATCCGCACCCGATGAGTCACCTCGCGATAGTGCGCGCGCAGCGAGCCGAACGCACGATTGAATGCGTCGCGGAGCAACACCGGAACCGAGACGCTCGGCCCGAGGTGAGCGTAGTCGAGCAGCGCATCCACGGTCAGTTGCAAGTTGGCACTAGCCTTGGACAAATCCCTGACGGTCTCCGACAGTTGTGTCGGGGCGATGTTGCTGCCGCTGACGTTCAGAAAGTCGGCGCTGTACACGACGCTGGCCACCGAGCTGCGAATATCGTGGGCGATGCTGGCGACCAAGCGTTCGGTGGTATCGAGCCGCTGGCGGTGCAGCCGCTCGGAGAGCGCGATTTGCTTGGCCGACACTTCGCGCATCAGGAGCACGTAAAGGCCGCGCGCCGCATAGTAACGAGTGAAGCCGAGCACCTCGTGGCGAGCCCCCGGTGGCCGCCACTCCACCGCGTCGCCATTCGAGCTGCGCTCGAGCAGGCGCCAGAGCTCGGTGGGCAAAGGCGCTGGTGGCTCGTCGATCAATCCCACCCTGCGCAGCAGCGCGAGCGCCGGCGCAGTGGCTACCTGCAACAGACCCGTATCGGTGCACAGCGCAATCGGCGCCTCCACCGTCGCGATATCGAGAGAATGCGAAGGGGCCGCTACTTCTCCGTCCAACAAGCTCACTTCGCCCATCGCGCTTCGCGTAGCAAGACGCGCACCACGAGCTCTCGCCACCTAGCGCCTACAATTCGGTTCGCGCGCGGCGTAGTGGCCAGATCGGCCATGTCGGAATCGAAACCGACACGGGCAAATCGGACAGCGAGTGGCCAAAGCGGCCGGCACACATTGGCACCTTCGCGATACTCCGCACATCTGGCTTTGGCGCGCGCATTGCAGTGACTTGGCGCAATCGTACTCGAGCCCCCATCAGCGACATTTCAGCAACGATGTCCGGCGCGAGCTGACCACACTCAAGGAGGAACTCGTGTCAAACGTCAAAGACTCACTCACCAAGATCATGCAGCTGGATGGCGCGATGGGCGCCTGCATCGTGGACAGCAACAGCGGCATGATGCTCGGCTCCGACGGCAACGGCCCAATCAATCTGGAGATCGCAGCCGCGGGCAACACCGAGGTCGTGCGTGCCAAGCGCAAGACGATGAAGGCCCTCAATTTGAAGGACAGCATCGAAGACATTCTTATCACCTTGCACGGTCAATATCACCTGATCCGTCCGCTCACCTCCAACGACGCGCTCTTCATCTACCTCGTCTTGGACAAGGCGCGCGGCAACCTCGCCATGGCGCGTCACCAACTCGCCGGCATCGAAAAAGACCTCACGATCTGAGCCCCAAAGGAGCGCAAAAAGGAACCCCCATGGCGACTGAAAAACAACTCACGGATGTGCTCGACAAAATCGCGACCGAGACCAACGGCTTCATCGCCGCTTCGCTGGTCGATCTGGACTCGGGCATGACCCTCGCTGTCAAAGCCTCGCGCACCGACTTCGACTTGACCGCGGCCAGCGCTTACAACAGTGAGCTCGTGAAACAGAAGCTCAAGATCATGCGAACGCTCGGGCTGACTGGCACGATCGAAGACATGCTGATAACTTTGTCGGATCAGATCCACTTGGTGAAGCTCGTGGGGCCGAACACCTTTTTGTACATCGCAGTCGACCGCAAGCAATCGAATCTGGCGATCGTGCGCACCGCGGTGAACAAGCACGCAGCTTTGCTCGTGTGAGCTCGCATTACGCGAAAGGGGGGCCTGTGCCGCGCGCGGCGCTGAAACGCGCGCGGTCGCGCTCTCGTCTCTCCTTGCAGGTGTCGGTACAGATTTGACCGATGGCGATCATCGACGATACAAAAGGCGTGCTCGTCGTGCGCATCGTGTACGACGGGCCGGCATTGTCGGGGAAGACGACCAGCTTGCGGGCGCTGGCGAAGGGGGTGCAGAGCAAGGTAGAGAGCCCGGCCGAGCTGGCCGGGCGCACGCTGTTCTTCGACTGGGTGGACTACGTCGGGGGCTTGTTCGACGGTCGGCAGATCCGCTGTCAGATCGTGAGTGTGCCGGGGCAAAAGGATCTCGCGCACCGCCGCCAGCTGCTGCTCGCATCGGCGGACGCGGTGGTGCTCGTGCTCGATACGCGCGAGCACGAGTGGGATTTCTCACTCGGCTGGGTGAAGGAGACGGTTCCGCACTGCCGCAGCCAAGATCCGCCCGTGGGTCTCGTGCTGCAAGCCAACAAGCGCGACGCTCCGGACGCGGTGGCGCACGAGGACATGCGTCTGGCGCTCGCGCGCATCGCGCCGGTGGCCCTCGTGCCATCGACCGCGCTCAACGGTGAAGGGATCCGCGAAGCATTCGTGCTCGCGGTGCGTCTGGCCTTGGATCGAGTGCGCGCGCTCGCGTCGCTCGGGCGTCTCGTCACGGGCAAGCCCGACGAAGACGACCCTCGGCAGCTGCTCGAGCGAATGCGCTTGGCCGAGCAAAACGGCACACCGCTCGGCAAGGGGTCGCCCGCGAGCGGGACGTTCACGACGCTCGAGTCGCAGCTCGATTTGCCCCCCAGCAAACCTCCGCCGGAAAGCAGCCCACAATCTTGCCTCGAAAGCGACGGCGAACGTCTGTTCGTACCCGATCCGATGATGCCGGGTGGCATGATCTGGCCGCCCGTGGACGGGCGCGCCCTGCTTCACGAGGTCGCGTCACTCGAGATCCGCCCCAAGCGAACTGGGCGAACGGACTGGGCAGGCTCCGGCTCTGGCTTCCGCTTTCACTCCCTCGGCCACGCCATCTTCGGAGAGGCGCATAGCGCTCGCAACGAGCTACTCGAATGGGCCAGGCTGCACTCGGCGAACACCAATCACCTGTCGCCCGGCCGCGCGGTAATCCTGGCAGACGCCGGCATGGGACGTTTGAGGCTGTGGCAGATCGTGCGCTCCGAAGCCACGCTGCGCGAACGCTTGGCCACCTCGATGCAGTTGAACGACCCGGCTCAAGTCGGTGACGAGCTTTTGGCCGTGGCGTTGCAGCTCGCGCTGGCTCGCGAGGCATTCAACGACACGACCGTAACCTTGCCGTGCACGCTCTGGACGGTCGGCTCGGGAACGTCTTACCGGCCCTCGTTCGTGGGCCTGATGCCCGCACCGGACAGCCAAATACCCGAGGAACCGAGCGGGCGTGAGTTACTCTTGCGTGAGCTGTCACCACAGCTGCGCGAGCTGCGCCGTGCGCGTGTGGACTATTCGAAAGTGGTGTCGCGCGTGCTGTCCCGGGCCGACTCCGCGGGGCGCGACACGCCGGCGGCCTGGCTGGCTGACATCGTATCTAGCACGTGAGCCCCCTCCGTGCGAGGCGGCGGGCCCTGGGCGAACGCGCGAGGCTGAGCTCAGCTCGGCAAATCTTTGGACGGCGGCGGCTCCGACTCAGGGCTCAAATAGCGACCATCCGCGAGTTGCTCGGTCAACGCTTCCAGCGTGTCGGCAGGTGGGCGGAACTCCACGTACACCGAGAGCTCACGACCGCTGCGGAACAGACGCAGCGTGAAGCCGTCCTTGCGCAGGGCGCGAGCGGCCAAGTACTCATCGATGCTAGGCGTGAGGACGCCGTTCACCTCGAGCACGATATCTCCGTAGCGCACTCCAGCTTCTGCGGCGCTGCTCCCGGGCAGGCACCCCCAGACGGGTACGCCTTGAACGGTGGCCGCGATTTCTTCCAGCTGCTTGCGTGAGATCATGAACGACATCTCTCCTTGGGTTACGACACGGGACCTTTTCAAGCCATGTGCCAATCGCGTATC
Source organism: Myxococcales bacterium (assembly GCA_040348785.1). Lineage (GTDB taxonomy): Bacteria > Myxococcota_A > Polyangia > Polyangiales > Polyangiaceae > PMG-095. The sequence continues at coordinate 38,172 of JBEQTH010000098.1, forward strand.
CAGGGATTTGCTCAATGATTTCGCGATTTGGTATGATCATGAATTTCGCGACTTCGTACCGGTCGTCTCACGCGGGGACAGTGACCGAGACAAACGCCGCGGAACGCAGCGCGTCAGCGGGTGCCCTCGAGGTGCCGGGGCGCTGCGCCGAGCACTGCGCTCGACGAAAGGATCAACCGCGAATGCGTTGCAGGAACCACCACAAGTGGCCCTCGAGATCCAAGCAAGCGTAAGAGCGGTCTGCCCAGTGCTCGGGGCCGAAATCATCGGTGCGCGGCGGACGGGTGATCGTAGCGCCTGCTGCAGCCGCGCGGGCGTGATGCGCATCCACATCGTCCACGAACAGCACGAGCGCTTGCGTGATCGCGCCGTCGATCGAGTGGGGACTGCGATAACCCGATTGCCACGGCTCTTTGCCGGTGGTGCTGCCGACCATCACCAGCGCCTCACCGAAGACCAACTGCGAGTGATGGATGCTGCCGTCTTCACCCTCCACTTTCAGTCGCACCTCGAAGCCGAGCGCGTCACGTAGCCAATCGATCGCTGCGCGCGGTTCGTCGTAATACACGGACGCGCTCATGCGCGGCCAACCAGCGGGCGTGGGTTTCACTTGAGCCTCCTCGCCCACGATAGCGGAACCAGGGCACCTAGGCGCAAAGATCGCGAGCGCAAGTGGGCCAGTCGCAACTAGTCGAACGGCTAGGTCGGCGCAGGGCTCGGAAAACTCGGCGACATCATCGCGCTGGCTGAGCTCGAGATTTGGCCGCCATTTGGCTTCGGTGTGACGGTGTTGGGGCTCGCGCGCTCGGGGGCACACTGCTACAACGGCCTCGTGGCAACGAACGTGATGGCAGCGAACTTGGATGTCTCTCCCCCGACGCGCGAACAGCTCGTGCACTTGCTGTATGAAGCCGCGGAGCTCGAGCACACTTTGATGTGCACGTATTTGTACGCCGGTTTCAGCTTACGGGACGGCGAGGCCGAGGGTTTGTCGGCGGAAGAGGCGGTCGCGGTCGCCGGTTGGCGGCGGCAGATCTTGAAGATCTCCGTCGAGGAGATGAGCCATCTGGCCGCGGTTTGGAACATCACCGCGGCGCTCGGCGGGGCGCCGCGCTTTGGCCGCGGGAATTTTCCACTCGACCCAGGCAATCTTCCAGCGGGCATCGTGGTCAAGCTCGCCCCCTTCAACGAAGCGGTGCTGCAGCACTTCGTGCACTTGGAGCGGCCCGCCAACTCGCACGAGCCCGATGGCGAAGGCTTCGCTCTGGAGTCGCACTTCCGGCGCGGCGTGGACAGCGTGCGCTTGACGCCCATGGCGCTCGACTACGAGACCGTGGGCTCGTTCTACGAAACTTTGGGCTCGAAGTTGAAAGCGTTCGTCATCCACATGGGTGAGGACGCGGCGTTCAGCGGCGACCCGACACTGCAGCTGTCCCCCGCCGAGCTGGCTCTGGCAGGGGCCCGGCCCGTCATTTGTATGAAGACGGCGCTCAGTGCCTTCGCGACGATCGTCGAGCAAGGTGAAGGCGCCCCCGAGCACTCCGCCGACTCGCACTATCAAAAGTTCTTGGCGATCCGCGAAGAGTACGCGCGCCTGAAGCAGAAGAACCCCGACTTTCAGCCGGCGTTCCCGTCCGCGCACAACCCCGTCTTGCGTCCGCCCATGGGCCGTACCGGGCGAGTGTGGATCGAGCACGAGGAAGCGGCCGAGACCGTGGATCTGGCGAACACTGGCTACGCATTGATGCTGCGCTTGTTGGCGCACTCCTACCTGGTCACCCGCCCCCTGCCGGAGAAGGGCCTGGCCGTCGATCTCTCGATGGGCTTGATGCGCGCGGTCACGTTGCTCGCCGAGCGCGCGGCGCGTTTGCCGGCAGGGCCGTCCAATCCGGACTGCAATGCGGGCATGTCGTTCACTGCGCTGCGTGACGCCGCCTCGCTTCCGCCAGGGGCCAGCACGCGGCGCTTCTTTGCCGAGCGACTTTCGGAGATGGCCGCCGCCGCGGACGCCCTGGCCGAGAATGGGGATGCGCGCGTGATCAGCGCGGCACGCATCATTCATGATCTGGCGGGGCGCGCCGACCGTGGGTTCGCCGCGGCGTCCATCCCGCCCGTATCTGCGAGCACGCCACCGGTCTCCGCCAGCGTCGCGCCAGCCTCGGCGAGCCCGCCTTCAGCGTCTGTGGGCCCCGCCACCAAGCCGAGCCCCGTTTCGCTACCCCTCGTGCCCCCCGTCCCGCGCACCGTCGATGGCGTCGATTACATCGAGGGTCAGGACATGACCCTGATCTACGAGGGCAAAAAATGTATCCACTCGCGCTTCTGCGTCACGGGCGCGCCGCAGGTGTTCATGGCCAACGTGGTAGGTCCTTGGATCCGTCCGGACGCCGTGCCGGTGGAGGCGTTGGTCGAGATCGCCCATGCATGCCCCTCGGGCGCGATCCGCTATCAACGCAAAGACGGCAAGCCGGACGAGACGGTGCCTCCGGTCAACTTGATCGCCATCCGCGAGGCCGGGCCATATGCCGTGCGTGGTGAGCTCTCGATTGCGGGCAACAAGAGCTCGTTTCGCGCCACACTGTGTCGTTGCGGCGCCTCGAAGAACAAGCCGTACTGTGACGGCTCCCACCATGCAGTGAATTTTTCCGCGTCGGGTGAGCCTGCGACGGGCAAGGCGGACATGTTGGAGGTGCGCGACGGCCCGCTCTCGGTCGAGCCACAACTGGATGGCCCGCTGCAAGTGCGCGGTAACCTCGAGATCACGAGCGGCACCGGGCGGGTGGTGGCGCGGGTTCAGCAGGCGAACCTTTGCCGCTGTGGGGGCAGCGCCAATAAGCCGTTTTGTGACGGGACCCACGCGCGGATCGGCTTCAAGTCGAGCTGAGCGCATGGCGCGCCGTAAAATTCTGATCCCCGATTGCTCCCTGCCGGTGTACCTTCCCGTCCGTGAAGCCCAGCCCCGTTACAGAGCATGACCACGTCGATGGCCCGGCCAACGCACCCGTCACGCTGATCGAATACGGTGATTACGAATGTCCCATGTGCGTGAAGGCCTACCCAGTTTTGGAGAGCATCCGCAAAACGTTCAGCGGCAAGCTTCGCTTCGTGTACCGGCACGTGCCCAAGTCTTCGCAGGGCTTCTTGAAGCAAGCGGCGCAGGCTTCTGAATTTGCCGCAACGCAAGGCAAGTTTTGGGAAATGCACGCGCAGCTCTTCACGCTCGCCGGCAGCCATGATTTGGAGCATTTGTTGAGCGCAGCCAGCGCGGCCGGTCTGGACGCGGCGGCCTGCCGGAAGGCGCTCACCGAGCACACCTTTGCCGAGCGCGTGCGCGAGCTCAGCGTGGCCTCCGTGCAGAGCGGCATCATCGGTACACCGACGCTGTTCATCAACGGCGTTCACTACGAGAATCGTATCGAGGAGCCGCTCCTCGCGAGCGCTATCGACAAGGCGCTGCAGGCCGCAGGCTGAGCCGAATCAGCCGCCCGAGCGTGCGGCGGGCGGCGCTCGGGAATCACCCAACGCCGAGGACGCTGGCGTTGGGGACGGCTCGACGAAACGGTTCCGGAGCGCGATGAGCCCCGCCACGATGCCGATGATCAACGCCACGACCGTCAAGAGCAAGGTGCTTCCGAGCTTACTGCCGTCAGCGCGCTTGTCTGGCGCGCCCAAATCGGGATGTTCGCTGAGGGCGGCTCGAATCGCGTTCAGGTTGTAGTTCTTGGTCGGTTGCTCCTCGGAGGGAATGATGATCGGCGCGGGCGCGGCCTCCGCTAGGCGCAACACGGCGTCGACCGAGCCCCCGGCACGGCTCGGGGGGCTCGAGTCCCCCATGGGCCACAGCTCTTCGTCGCTGATCAGGTGCGCCGATTTCAATTGCGCGACCGACGCCGCTGGTGGGGCGGGCACGAAGCGAGGGCGCTCGGCGTCGGACGCAGTGGGTGCGCTCTCCAGCACCTTGCGCTGCACGGCGTCGGCATCGGCTTCGGCGCCCGGAAATAAATCGCCGAGCCAGTCGATCAGGTCGACCGTGGGTACCGTGTCCGCGGAGCGAGCGAGGAAAGTCTCGATTGCCCCGCTGAGCTCGCGCGCGGTCTGATAGCGCTCCACCTCCCGAATGCTGAGCGCGCGCAGCACGATTGAATCGAGCTGCGGCGAGATGTTCGCCTGATAGCGTGACGGTGCGGGCACCCCGCCCGAGCACACGGCCGTTAGCGTCTCGGCTTCGCTTTTGTAGTCGAATAGCCGCCGCCCCGTGAGCAGCTCCCAGAACACCACGCCGAGGGCGAACACGTCCGCGCGGCGATCCAGCGGGCGACGCGAGATCTGCTCTGGTGCCATGTAGGCGAGCTTGCCCTTCAGGACGCCATCGGCAGTTTGGTGGATCCGGCTGCGCGCGCGCGCGACCCCGAAATCCGTAACTTTGGGCATGCCGTCGTACAGCAAGAACAGGTTGTGCGGCGTTACGTCGCGATGCACCACCTCCAGCGACAAGCCGTCGTCCCCCCTCAAGTTGTGGGCCGCATGCAGCCCCTGCGCGAGCGACGCAATGATGCGCGAGACGATGAACTGATGCCGCGCATGAGCGAGCGTGGCGGGCTTCGAGACCAACGCTTCGAAGATGCTTTGCAGGGTCTGCCCCGACATGAACTCGAGCGCGATGTAGTAGCCCGAGTCGTCGCAACCGAAGTCAAGCACTTGGCATACGTTCGGGTGATTGATGCGCGAGGCCAAGCGCGCTTCGTCCACCAACATGTCGACGAAGTTGCTGTTTCCGGCCAAATGTTTGTGAATGCGCTTGAGTGCGACGATCTTCTTGAAGCCGTTGCTGCCGGATTTGACGGCCATGTACACGGTGGCCATCGCCCCACCGCCCATCTCCAAGGCGATGTCGTAAGTCCCCGAGCTGACGAGCCGTGGCAACGGCTCGGCGGGCGCCAGCGCCGGCAGCACCCAGTCGCTCCGCTCTTCACGCGCTGTGCCCAGCGCCGGCCCCGGTACGCGAAACTCAGTCAGACTGTCTGGAGGATTGCTCTCGGGCTCGGGCTCGTTCCTTTCACGCGCCTGTTGTGAGCCTTGAAACAGGACGCCCGGCAACGAGTCGGCAGACGCCGAGCTGGGGCGTGGTTTGAGGTTGGCCATGACGATCCCCGTGATTGCGCCGCCGCCCGGTGACGCTTCGTGACATAGCTCGCTACGCTACCGGCTACTGCGCAGTTTTGCGAGTCAGCAGTTCTCCAAACTGCCTGTTGCAAAATGGCGCGTACACCTAGGTGTCGGCAGGCACGAGAAACCCGGAGCCCACACCTCGAACAGCTCCATGGCCACGAAAAAGCGCCCTGAGTGGCGGCTAGCCGCCGGTCTCGAAGCCCGGATAAAGAGTCATCCCACCGTCGACGTACAAGGTGGTGCCAGTGATGTAATCCGAATCATCGGAACAGAGCCAGACGGCGGCGCGGCCGATTTCGTTCGGTTCTCCAATACGTTTGTAAGGAATGAGCGACATCAACGAATTGTAAGCCTGCTTGTTGTCCCAGGCGTCTACGTTGATGGGCGTGCGTACGGCGCCGGGGGACAGCGCGTTCACACGAATGCGATGCGGCGCGACTTCTTGGGCGATGCTCTTCATCATCATCGACACCCCGCCTTTGGAGGCCGCGTAGTTCACGTGCCCGGCCCAAGGAATGATGTCGTGCACCGAGCTGATGCACAGGATCTTACCGGCCGAACAAGACACCTCGCGTTTGATCCCGCGGCGCTTGAACTCGCGCACGGCGGCTCGCGAGCACAAGAACTGGCCTTTTAGATTCACGTTCATGACCAAATCCCAAGCGGCGAGCGTGAGCTCTTCGAAGGGGGCGTCCTTCTGCAGACCCGCGTTGTTGACGACGATGTCGACCGTGCCGAGCTCGGCCACCGCGCGCTCGAACATGCGTTCCACTTCGTCTTCTTTGCTCACGTCGGCGCGGTGAGCGAAGGCCCGAGCACCGCAATGGCGCACGTCCTCCACCGTCTTGATCGCCTCTTCTTCGCGTGACACGTAATTCACGACCACATCGGCCCCGGCGTGGCCGAGCGCGATCGCGATGGCGCGACCGATCCCGGAGTTTGCCCCGGTAACGATGGCCTTTTGGCCGAGTAGGCTCTTCACGATCGGGCACACCGGCGCTTCAGCGTCGGGCAAGCCCTGTTCACTGTAATAATCCCGCATGAATTCGCTCCTCCTGAGTGGGGGCCAAACCGGCCGCCTCGTCACGAGCGCTGTACGCGATAGTTGGACTTCGGTTTCCGAGTAACCACCCGCCACAAGCTGCGTAGTTCAGCACACGAGGCGGGTCGAGCTCGGAGCAGCGCACGAGGCGCGGCTCCCGAGGGCGCTCGTCCAGGCGCGGACTCGCCAAAAACTTCGGGAATTCAGCCATGCGCACTGACCAACACTTCGACGTCATCATCATTGGCACCGGCGCGGGCGGCGGCACCCTGGCCCGCGCGCTCTCCACCACTGGCAAGCGGGTGCTGATTCTGGAGCGCGGCGAGTACCTGCCACGCGAGAAAGAGAATTGGGACGCGGCCACGGTGATCGGCAAAGGCCACTACAAGGCTCACGAAACTTGGCTCGACAAGGACGGGCGCGAGTTCCACCCCAGCATTCACTACTGGGTCGGCGGCAACACCAAAGTCTACGGCTCGGCCCTGATCCGCTTTCGCAAACAAGACTTCGGCGAGGTTCGGCACTACGGCGGCAGCTCGTTGGCCTGGCCGATCAGCTACGACGACATGGAGCCCTATTACACGGCGGCCGAGCGCATGTACCGCGTCCACGGCCTGCGCGGCAGTGACCCCACGGAACCGCCGTCGTCAGCCCCCTTCCCGCACCCCGCGGTGAGCCACGAGCCCGCGATGCAGGAGCTAGTCGACGGCATGAAGGCGATTGGACATCGGCCATTCCCCATGCCGCTCGGCATCAACTTGAACGAGGCAGATCACGAAGCCAGTCAGTGCATGCGCTGCAACACCTGTGATGGCTTCCCGTGCCTGGTCGACGGCAAATCCGACGCACACGTGGTCGGCGTGCGTCCCGCGCTACAGAGCCCGAATGTCACGCTGCTCACGGGCGCTCTCGTTCAAAGGCTGATCAGCAACGCCAGCGGCAGCAAAATCGAGCGCGTGCTGGTGGAGCGCGCGGGCAAGAGCGAGCAGTACTCGGCCGAGATCGTGGTGGTCGCGGCGGGCGCCGTAAATTCGGCCGCGCTGTTCCTACGCTCGGAGAGTGATCGCCATCCGCAAGGCTTGGCCAACGGCTCCGGCATGGTGGGCCGCAACTACATGGCTCACCAGAACAGCGGCATGGTCTGCCTGAGCTCGAAGCTGAACCTTACCGTGTTCCAAAAGACGATGGGGCTGAACGACTTTTACTTCGGCGCCGATGATTCGGAGCTGCCGCTCGGGCACATCTCGATGCTCGGCAAGCTCGACGGCAACGCGCTGAAGGCGGGCGCGCCCGGCTTCGTGCCGCTCGGCTTGCTCAACTGCATGGCGCGTCACTCCTTCGACTTTTGGTTGACGAGTGAAGATCTCGCCGACCCCGAGAACCGCGTCACGTTGGAGAAGGACGGCCAAGTGCGGCTCAGCTACACGCCGAACAACGTCGAAGCTCACACGCGCTTGGTCGACAAGCTGAAGGGCATGGTGGGCCGTCTGTTGCCCCTCGGGTTGAAGCTCGACAAACGCATGCCAATCGAGGCCACCGCGCACCAGTGCGGCACGCTGCGCATGGGCGCGGACGCCGCAAGCTCGGTCGTCAATCGTGATTGCCGAGCGCACGAGGTGGACAACTTGTTCGTGGCCGATGCCAGCGTGTTTCCCTCGTCCGCGGCGGTGAACCCGGGCCTCACGATCATGGCCAACGCGCTGCGCGTCGCTGATCGCATTGGGGCCGTGCTGGGAACGCCCGTCAACGCCAGCGCGATTGCCTGATTCCCCTTTCCCACTCTGCCTTCAAGCGAGCTGACTTCTCACCGGAGCCACTGTGTCATGAATCGATTTCCCGAGAGCCACGGCCACAACGGCAAAGGCCACGACCACGACTCGATCGAGCAGCCAGCGGAGCGTCATACCGCCGAAACAGCCGAAGCCATCCGCCTGCACCAAGACGCGGCGCGCGAGAAAAACTGGAAGCGCTGGGGACCGTACTTGTCCGAGCGGCAATGGGGCACCGTGCGTGAGGATTACTCCGAGTACGGCAGCTGCTGGGAGTACTTCTCTCACGACCAAGCGCGCAGCCGCGCTTACCGCTGGGGCGAGGACGGGCTACTCGGGATCTGCGATCGCCAAGCGCGCTTGTGCTTCGCGCTGGCCCTGTGGAATGGGCACGATCCGATCTTGAAAGAGCGCCTGTTCGGGCTGACCGGCCCGGAGGGCAACCACGGCGAAGACTGCAAAGAGAGCTATTACTACCTGGAAGCGACGCCCACGTCGTCTTACCTGAAGGCGCTCTACAAGTACCCGCGCGGCGGTTACCCCTACGCTCGGCTCGTGGAGGAGAACCGCCGCCGCGGCAAGCTCGACCCCGAGCTCGAGCTCGCTGACTGCGGCGTCTTCGACAATGGAGACTACTACGACGTCACGGCCGAGTACGCCAAACTGGACGACGACGACATCTTGATCCGAATCACGGTCGAGAACCGCAGCAACGAAGAATCGCTCGTGCACTTGTTGCCCACGCTTTGGTTCCGCAACACGTGGTCTTGGGGCAGGAACACGGAGGGTTACGGCGAGAAGACCGCGCTACGCGCGCTCGGCGGCCACGCGATCGCGACGGAACGCGGCGCGCTCGGCCCGATGGTGCTCGCGTTCGATCCCGAATCAGACCTGGGCGCGCTCTTGTTCACCGAGAACGAGACCAACACGCAAGCGCTGTATGGCACGCCTCCAGCGAGCCCGTACACCAAGGACGCCTTTCACCGTTACCTGGTGAACGGCGAGCAAGCCTCGGTGAATCCCGAACGATTCGGGACCAAAGCCGCAGCTCACTACCAGTTGCGCATTCCGGCGCACGGCAAGGCCGTGGTGCGCGCCCGGCTCGAAGCCGGCACGGTGCTGCCCACGTTCGGCGCCGCGTTCGACGCGAGCTTCGCGCAGCGCATCGCCGAGTCGGCCGAGTTCTACGCGCGGATCGTCGCCCCTGGAGCGACGCAGGACGAGCAGCGCGTTGCACGGCAAGGCTACGCGGGCCTGCTTTGGTCCAAGCAGTTCTACCACTACGTGATCGAGCACTGGCTCGAAGGGGATCCGGCGCACCCTGCCCCGCCCCACGCGCGCAAGTACAACGCCCGCAACCGCGAGTGGAAGCACGTGTATTGCCGGGACGTCATCTCGATGCCGGACAAGTGGGAGTACCCGTGGTATGCGGCCTGGGACCTGGCGTTCCACTGCGTGGCCCTGGCGCTCGTCGATGCCGACTTCGCCAAGGATCAGCTCATGCTGCTGCTCCGCGAGTGGTACATGCATCCCAACGGGCAGCTGCCGGCCTATGAGTGGGCGCTCGGCGACGTCAACCCTCCCGTGCACGCATGGGCGGCGTGGCGCGTCTACAAGATCGAACAGAAGCGTCGCGGTGTCGGCTACGTCAAGTTCCTGGAGCGAGTGTTCCACAAGCTT
>JBEQTH010000109.1:0-67989 GCA_040348785.1 Myxococcales bacterium
ATGGCGCTGTTACTCCCGTTTTGGGTCGGATTACTCACCAACACGATGAAATGACCGGACAGCCGTTCGCCCGCAACCCGCTGAATTTGAACAACTATTCAGCCTCCGTTCAGCCCGAAACTACCGAACAAAAATCTAGTGTTGTGGTAACCATCACAACCCATTAAAGTGTCACTGCAACCTCTTCCGCAGAGCCTTGCGAACGACCTAGGAGCGAGCCTTGCCGATCGAAGTACCGAGCGTGCGAATCCTGATCGTGGACGATGACAAAGCGATTTGCGACTTCATGCAATCGCTGCTCGAAAAGGACGGCTTCATCGTCAAGACGATGGGCGACCCGACGCTCGTCGAAGACGAAGTGCGTACGGGCGATTACCACGTGTTGATCCTCGATCTGATGATGCCGAAGCTCGACGGCATCGAGGTGTTGAAGCGCGTGCGCGCTGTCGACAGCGACATCGCGGTGGTCATCTTCACGGCGCATCCGAACCTGGATTCGGCTGTCGCGTCGATGAAGCTCGACGCCGTCGACTACTTGAAGAAGCCCTTCAACGTGGACGAGTTCCGCGACGTGCTCGCGCGCGTCATGAAGAAGAAGGGCCTCGCCAGGACGCCCGAAGAGCAGCTCCACAAGATCATCGGCGATACCATCCGCACGATGCGCAAAGAGAAAGAGCTCACGCTCAAGCAGATGAGCCGCCGCACCGGCCTCAGCATCTCGCTGCTGTCGCAGATCGAACGCGCCGAATCGAGCCCGTCGATCTCGAGCTTGTACAAGATCGCGATCGCCCTGGACTCGAAGATCCAGGACCTGTTCGGCAATAACTAACCGCACGCTGGCTTTACGCCGCCGCAAACGAGCCGGAACCCGCAGGTGCCGGCTCGTTTCGTTTTTTGTTGGGCTAACGGACCCGTAGCGCCGGAACGCGGCTCAAAGCTTGCTTGTCGTCTGCGAGCGCTTGAACAATTTCTTGTCGCTCGATGAGCTTTGGGGCGCGCTGCACGGCGCGCGCCGGCTAACCCAAAATCAAACCCTCACTTCACGGGCGGCTCTGCGACGACGGTGCCGCAGTTGGTGAAGGCGAGGTTCGTGTCGACGCGAAAGTTCGAAGCATCCGTGTGACGCTCGGCGTGGAACAGGTCGAGATCGTAGGTACCGCCGACGGTGATGCCGAGCTTGGCGGCGGCCATGTCGAGGGACACGGTGTCCGACTTGGACGGGTGTAGGCCGCCGAGGTCGATCGCGAGCTTGTGATTGATGAACACCCACAGGTCATCGTCACCCGTGAACGAGAACGTCTCGCCGCCCTTGTAGTTGAACTGCGTGTGCACCTCGGTAGTGAAGCCGAAGTTGTGATCCTGCTTCTTGCATTTGGCGCCCTGCTCCGTGCAGGTGTTGCCCCAGCCCTTGCCGTCGAGCAGAAAGAACGCATTGCTCTGAAAAGTGAGCACGTTGCCGTTTGGCTGGAAGTAGAAGTAGATGATGAACGGCTTGTTCACGTTGGGCGTGGCCCGGTACCACTGATCGAAGGCCATTTTGGTCGTGGTTTGCGGGCCATTGTGCGGGTCGACGAACGCGCCCATCGCGGTGTAGACGGGCTTCTGATCGTCGCCCAGCATGGCCGCGACGATGCCCTTGGATGCGCTGTCGCCTTGGAAAGCTTCGAAGTCTCCGTGGCCACCGGGCTCGTTCACGCCCTTGAAGTCGCGCACGACGCCGAGGATTGAAGTGCCACAACCGGTAGCGCCGCCGGTAGCGGGAGCACCCGCGCCGCCCATCGCACCCGGATCGATCTCCGAGCCGAGCTTGAAGCCACCGAGCGTGGCTTTGGTGAAGTCAGGCGGGAGCATGTACGGACCCGGGTCAGTGCTGCCGGTGCCACCCGATGCATTGCCAGTCCCCGCACCGCTGCCAGTGGGCGGAAGCATGAGATCGGGACCCGCACCTGCGTGGCTGCCCGGCGCGGTGACGCTATCGCCGACCTGCGAATCGCTTTGGCTCCCGCCGCAGCCGACGGCTGCCAACACGAGCGGCACGGCAAGCCAGCGAGCGACCACAGCGGAGGAGTTCAGATTCGATTCGTGCATTGATGTCTCCAAGAGCTCGGGCATCTGTTTCAGACATGTCGCGCGGATCGACGTGAGATCAACCGCGTGGCCCGAGCGAACGACTTCGTGTCCGATTTGTGCAAGAAAAGTGTTCGTAAAATAGATTGCCGAACGGCGCGACGAGGAATTTCCGTCGGCGAGGCGTACAGCAACCAAGATTGTAGCTGAACTGAGCGAGCCGGACAGTTCGAGCCAGCAGCCCGTGCCAGTGATGAGCGGCCAAACTCGGCAGCGCTGAAGCGCAGACGGATGATTCTATTGAGAGCCGCGCCCTTACGTACAGTGTGCGACTGCAACGCGCACCGACACCTGCGACAGATTGGCGCTCGAATGATGTTTCAGCCGGTGCGCGAGAACCGCCGGCGTTCTTCAGCGCGCGCTGCGCTCGGCGCCACGGACAGTGTCGCAGCCGTTTGCGCCCCGCCGACGAGGTCCGCGCGGCGGGTCTGCACTTCCACGCTGAGCACCGGATGAGCCAGTGACACGCCGTGCTGCTTCAGCTCCACGAGCTGCCACCATACAAAGCCGCACGGCTGACGCCCATCCATGAGTCGAATCATGGACTGTATCGAACGGGTCAGCAGCGTGCGTCGCGTCACTATCACGGACTCAGCGATGAACGTCGAGGTCGAATCGACCCCAATCGTATCGCCCTCCGCCTTCTCGGATTTCTCGTCTTCGGCCTTTTTCGCGGGAGTGGAGCGCGGTCAGCACCGTGCGTGAGCGGCGAAGCGAGGCTACGTTAGGATAAGGAAGCAGCATCGTGAGCAGTCGTCGTGTGCAGGCCGTGTGCCAGGGCAGAGTTGCGCGGAAAATTGGACAGCGGCTGATCGCGCAGTGCGGCGCCGGCGCCACGCCGAGTTATTTCGCCACGCAACAACCGAGTCGACGATGACCGCGCCCGTGCTGCTGCTCGACACGTACTCGCTCTTTTTCCGAGCGTTTCACGCGTTGCCGCCCATGTCGACGCGCGCCGGCGAGCCGACCTCGGCGCTGTATGGCCTGTCTTCGCTGCTCCTGAAGTTGCTGCGTGAGCAACGCGGGGCGGCTTTGGCGTTCGCGCTGGATGCGCCGCAAGCCACGTTTCGCCACGACCAATTCGACGAGTACAAAGCCGGGCGCCCCGCGACTCCGTCGCCCTTGGCCGCTCAGTTCGGTCGCTTGCGTGAGCTGCTGGACGTGCTCGCCGTGCCCACCTTTCGCTGCCCGGGTTTCGAGGCCGACGACGTGCTCGCGACGCTCGCCAAGCGCGCGCGTGACGCCGCAGTGCCGGCGCTGGTCGTGAGCGGCGATCGCGACCTGCTGCAGCTCGCGCACGGCTCGGTGCGCGTGCACTTCGTCGGGCGACGCGGCAAAGATGCGCTGGTTTACGACGAGGCCGCCGTGCTCGCGCGCTTCGGGGTCGCGCCCGCGCATTTGCCGTCGTACGTCGCGCTCGTCGGTGATCCTTCGGACAATTTGCCCGGAGTGCCCGGGATCGGCGCTTCGACGGCGCAAAAGCTGCTCGCCGGCAAACACAGTTGCCGGGAGCTATTCGAACAACTCGGCGCCGTGAAGAGCGCGCGCATTCGAGATGCACTCGAGGCGCATCGCGACCAGATACTGCACACCGAGTCTCTCGCGCGCCTGCGTGAGGATGCGCCCATCGGCGGCGCCGAGCAGCCGTGGGCGGCACCCACGGCTGGCGCACTGCGCGCGGTCGGCAAGCTGTTCGAAGAGCTCGAGTTCAAGAGCTTGCAGGCGCGCCTGGAGAAGCTGGGCGGGTAGCGGCGTTGCCCACGCTCGCTTTTGACTACGGTGCCGTCGCGCTCGACAACGCTGCCAGGTCCTCACTAGCTAGCTGCACATCCGCGGCTTGAAACAACGCGCGCAGCTGCTCGAGCGTGCGCGCGCTCGCGATCGGCGCAACCACGCTGGGTTGCGAACGCAGCCAAGCCAACGCGATGGACGCGGGCGGCACGTCGTGGGCGTTGGCGATGCGATCAAGGACGGACAGCAGCTCGACGTTACGCGGCTGGTTCAAGTAAGCACCTGCCCCCTCCGCACGCGAAGAATCAACCTTACGCCCTGGCCGGTACTTCCCAGTCAAAAAGCCCGAAGCGAGGGAATAATAAGGAAACTCCCGCAAGCCTTCGCTTTGCAGGGTGGGCAGCAGCTCCTTTTCTATGCTGCGCTCCACCAGGTTCCAGCGGTCCTGCGAATACTGGAACGCGGCCAAGCCGTGGTCACGACTGACGGCGAGGGCCGAGGACAGCCGCCCGGCACTGAAGTTCGACGCGCCGAGCTCACGAACCTTGCCTTCCTTGACCAAAGCGTCGAAGGCGCGCAGGTACTCTTCCTGCGGCGCCGCTTGGTCGTCTTCGTGGGCGTAATAGAGGTCGATGTAGTCGGTGTTCAAGCGGCGCAGTGAGCCTTCGACGGCAGCGCGGATGTTGGACGCCGAGAGCCCGCGCTGCCGATCCCACTTACCGACCTTGGTCGCAATCTTGAACCGATCACGGTGCCGGCGTTGCAGCAGCCACGCCCCGATCATCGCTTCGGACTCACCACCTTGCCGGCCCGGTACCCACGAAGGGTAAACGTCCGCGGTGTCGATGGCGCGGCCACCGAAGTCGGCAAAGGCGTCGAAAATACGGAACGCGGCGTCCTGCTCGACGGTCCAGCCGAAAACATTGCCGCCTAAAACCACCGGGCCGAATGCGCTCGCCGTCATTCAGAGCCAGCTAGCATGTGCGTTTCGGTCGGCAATTGAGGCGATATTCCGCGCTTGCTTCGGAAAAGCGACGCCAGCGATACGATCGTCCAATGGCTAGGCGCGGCTTCAGCCGCGACGAGAACGCCGAGCGGGCCCACCAAGCCGTGCTCGCCCGATGGAGGTGCACCGTGAAATATCGAAGAAGCTTGCTGATGTTCGTGGCTGCGGCCGCGCTCGTTTTTGGAACAGCGCTCCTGCACGCAGCGCAAGGGCTGCGCGGAAAGGCCTTCGGCGCGCTCCTACCAGAAAACGTCCCGTGGGCGGCCTTTCCCGCGTTTCCACCTTCCGTGCGGCTCGCCGTGCTGGTCGGCGACACGAGCACGAACGCGCCCTATGTGGTCCGCGTGAAGGTGCCGGACGGCGTGAAGCTCATGCCCCATCGACACCCGGAAGACCGGATCTACACCGTCATGTCCGGCATCTTCTACATCGGCATCGGCGACAAGTTCGACCCCGATCAACTGAAAGCCTATCCGCCAGGCAGCGTCGTGGTATTGCCAGGCAACACGCCTCACTATCATTGGGCAAAGTCCGGCGAGTACGTGACCCAAGTCACCGCGAATGGTCCGCTCGGCATCGAATACGTCGACCCCAAAGACGACCCTCGCTCGGGCCACCCGCAATGAGCGCCCGAGCCAGGGTGCCCCGCGACGCGCCTATCGACTTCAGCCCCCCCCTACGCGCGCGTCACCGAACGCACGCCGCGGCGGATCCATCGCCCGCCCCCCGGCTGCGAAGAATGCCTAAAGATTGGCGGAACTTGGCTACACCTCCGGGTCTGCCTGAGCTGCGGGAAAGTAGGCTGCTGCGATGACTCGCCCAATCGGCACGCCACCGCGCACTACGAACAAAGCCGTCACCCGCTGATCGCCTCGGGCGTGGTCGGAGAGACGCGGGCCTATTGCTACGCCGACGACCAGTTCCTCTCGAACGGCTAACGCCCGCGTATCCCACGCCCTTGCGCGCGCGAACCGAGTGCTTACTGTATTGCTCGTCGCAGGAGTCACCCGCTCCCGCGAGCCGTCTCATTCCTGATCGGTCTGATACGACCCAAACGCCCCCGGTGCCGCGGTCCTCCCCTCCGCACTGTTCATCGGGGGCGTTTTCCTATTTTGTGCCGAAGGGCGGACTTGAACCGCCGACAGCGCGCTTATGAAGCGCGTGCTCTAACCAGCTGAGCTACTTCGGCCTGAGGGGGCGGGAATGTGGCCCGTGCCCCCCTGGGCTGTCAAGCCGGAGATGGGCTGCCGAGGCGCTTTCTCCGCAGTTTAACGGGCGGTTTAGCGGGCGGTTTGCCGGGTGCTGCCGTAACCGCCCGGACCGGGGCCCTCCCGGCCGATGACGTGGTTCAGGGAGTCGTAGCTCATGGTGATGAGGGCGCGTTGGCCGAGGGCTTTGGGTAGGGGGCCGAAGCTCGGGATGCGCCGCACGCCGGTGAGGACGTTGCCGTCGTATTCGTCGATGCCGCTCGGGCGGACCATGCGCACCCGCTCCAGGCGACCATCGGCGAGCACGGCAATTTCGATGATCACGTGGCCGCTGCGGCCTTCTTCGATGGCCCAATCGGGGAAGGCGCGTTGCAGTTGGTCATCGACGCGTTGTTTGAGGCCAGCGACGAAGCCTTGGATGCCGGGGTCATTGAGCGCGTCCGCGCCCGGGCCGAAGCCGCTCGGGGTCGTACGTGAGCCCATGCCTTCCGTCCCGGAGCGCCCGGGCACGCCGCCGGTTGGCTCGCCTCCCACGCCGGGTCCGGGGGGCGCGCCGATGGTGCTTGCGTGGATGAGTGCGGCCACGCGGGCCGAAACGGCTTGTGAGCTGTCGTCGACGTCGTTGGGCCGTTCGTGGACTTCGGTGGGCAGCGCGGGGCGCGCGCGCATGACCCAGGGCCGCGCCAGGAGCACTTGGGCGCCGCGCGAGGCCGCGCCGTGCTCGGCCGCGCTCGGTGCGCCCGGTTGTGGTTCGGCTTCGTGACGGCCACTTTGTGCGGCGCCGGGCGCATTGTCGCTGAGCTGCCCTGAGTCGCCTTCACCGCCGCCGGGAGTGCCGCCGAGCACTGCGGCCTGCGTCCCCGCGACCGAGCCAGGTGCATTGCTGCCGGCGCGGCGCCGCTCGCGGACGGTGCCTTTGCCGGTCGCCAAGAACGTGAGCTGCATCGGGCTTGGCGTCGCGCGGTGGTCGTCCCACGAGCGGCGTTCGTTGGCGGTGCGCAGGCGTTGGACTTGCGAGCGATCCAAGTGCGTGAGGGTGTCAGTCTCGAGGCTGATGGGGTCGATGTGGCTGTCGAGGTTGGTCGCGGCTTCGGGCGCGCGGGGCGAACCGCCGCGACCGGCGTGCTCCGTGTCCGGGTGACGCTCGAGCGGGCCCCCTCCGGGGGGAGTGGGTGTTAGCTCGGTCGCGGGAACGTCGCTTTCGCGCTCGGAATCGCTCGCGGTGGGGTCGAAGCTCGGCAGCTCGACCTCGAGCTCGCGCGGCACGCTGCCGAACGCTTGGGCGCGTTCGCGCGCGCGATCGCGGAGGGTGTGCGAGATCAGCAGCGCGCCCGCGCCGAGCAGGAGAGCGTGGGCCGCGACCGAGGTCACGAGCGCTCCCGAGCCTACGCTAACCGGGCGGCGAGCCATTCCTGCTAGTGTGACAGAGCCGTCAGCTTGCGGCCAGAGGCACGCGAAAGCAGCGCCGCGCGTTTTCGGTCGTGAGTGCGGCAAGGTGCGCTTCATCCACCCCGCGCAGGCCCGCGACGAATTTGCCGGTGTGCACGACGAACGCGGGCTCACAGCGTTTTCCGCGCAGCGGCACGGGCGCCAAATACGGGCTGTCGGTCTCGACCAGCACACGGTCTGCCGGGGCGAAGGTTGCGACCTCTTGAATCGCCTTCGCGCTCTTGAAGGTCACGATGCCGGAGAACGACAAGTAGAACCCCAAATCCAACGCGCGCGTGGCAAACGCGCGGTCCTCACTGAAGCAGTGGATCACGCCGCCGCAATCGCGCGCGCCTTCGTTCTCTAGGATCTGCAGCGTGTCTTCGGCGGCGCTGCGAGTGTGGATGATGAGCGGCTTGTTCAGACGGCGCGCGAGGGCGATGTAGCTCCGAAAAACTTCGGCCTGAGTTTCGCGCGGAGAGTGATCGTAGTGATAGTCGAGCCCCACCTCACCCACGGCGAGCAGGCGCGGATGGGCCCAAAGCGCGCCGAAATCCAAGCGCGCGTCGCGGGCCGCGTCGTGCGGGTGCACGCCGGCAGAGGCGAACACGTCCGGGTGCCGCTCGGCGACGCCGAGCGCTTGTTCGGCTTGAGACAGACCGCCCACGCCGATGCACAGGAAGCCAGTGACGCCCGCATCACGCGCACGCTGCAATACGCCGTCGGGGCCGTCTGGGTTGTGCTCGGAATCCAAGTGACAATGCGTATCGAACCAGGTCATCGGCGAAGCCTCGTGCGGGTGAACCATAGCAGAAGCGCGAGACCGACGATGCCCGCCATCACGTACAGCTCGGCGCGCTCGACGGCCTGCCCGACGGCGAGCAACGCCACGAGCGCGAGCGGCGCGGAGAGCGCGTCGCGCGGCGACAAACCGTGGGCGCGCCCGAGCGCTAGCCGACCCAGCGAGAGCACGCTGACCGAGTATTGAAACAGCACGGCCACGCTGGACAGCACGAAGAGCCGACTGAGCGCGCCCCAAGACAGCAAAATAACCACCAAAACCAGGGTCACGAACAGCGCCCGGCGCGGCACTTGGGAGCGCGTTTCGAGCTCGGACAGCGCGGCTCCGGAGCCGCCCGACTCCAGGGCGGAAAGGTAGCGCGGGGTCATCGCCATCATGCCGAAGGCAATGCCGAGCGCGGAAATGTTGGTGCCGGCGCTGACGAGCCCAGACAACCGTGGCCCGCCCAGCACGCGCGCCGCCGCGATCAACGGCGCGTCCGCCGTCGCCAGGCCGGGCACCGAGCGCACGCAGGCCCAATGCAAGAGCACGTACAACCCCGCGCACAGCACGAGCGAGCCCACGGTCGCGATTGGGATCGCCCGCTTGGGTGAGCGCACGTGCGATCCGGGCACGGGCACGATCTCGAACCCCTGCATCGGAAACACGACGATCAGCACCGCGCGGGACCACGACACGGGCGCGGTTGGTGCTGCCGCGACCGCGTTCGGCGCGCCGCTCGCCAAAAAGACCGCGACGAGCAGCAACAACGGCAGCAGCTTCAGGACGGTGAGCGTGGACCACACCCAGGCGCTCGGTTTCAACCCGGACAGCACGATGCCCGCGAACACCAGCGCGGCCGCCAACGAAAACAGCTGCTTGTGAGCACCAAAGCCGAGCAACGGCGCGGTGTATTCACCGAGCCCGGCGATGACTGCGGAAGTGCTGAGCACCGCCGACGCATACGCAGCAAAGCCGACCACGAAGCCCGCGCCGTCACCAAAGGCGGCGCACGCCCAGACGTAGGGCCCGCCGTCGCGATCGAACCGCGAGCCGAGCCGCGCGTACGTGAGTGCCACCGGCAAGAGCGCGAGCAACGTGAGACCGTAAGCCCACACCCCTGCCCCACCCGGCACGAGCCCCGCGACGAGATTCGGCGTGAAGAAAATGCCGACGCCGACGATGCCGTTGATACCGAGCGCGAGCAGCGACCACACCCCGAGGGCGCGTGAGGCGGTGCCGCTGTCTGCACCACCGCTCACGTTGCTTCCCTGCCTTGGCTCGGACGCTCAGTGCACGTCGGCAAAGCGCTCGCGCATCAGCGCGACCGCGGCGTCACCCGCCGAGCCGCGTTGATAGCCGAAGCGGGTTTCGAGCACGCCGAGCGCTTTTTCCGCTGCCAAGCGGCGCGCGTCGTTCAACCCGCTGCCCTCTTCACGCAGCAGCGCAAACAGATCGCGGCACAGCTTGGCGACGGCCACGCGCCGCTCGGCGAACGCCGACTCGCGCAAGCGCCGCAACTGCGAGCCAAACACCTTGGCGTTGTCGAGCGGCTCGTCGGGATGATCGATGGCCCAGGCGGCGATCGCGCCGATCAAGGAGTGCCGCTGATCTTCGGCCTTGTCAGGCGAGCCGAGCAAGGCTTCCACCTCGCGCATCAAGCGCTCGTCGGGCTCTTCGTATTGCCCGGTGAGGGGGTTCCTGAACTTCTCGCGCTTGACCCAGTAGTTGACGTGGATCACGTAGCGATCGAACAAATCGCTGTAGCGCGTTTCGTCGACTAGGCCGCTGGCGATGCGGAACTCGTCCTCGAAGGCGTCGAGCAGGCGGGCGTGCAGCACTTTCCGGAACAGCACGTGATCGTGATATCCGCCGGCCAAGCGCTCCTCTTGCAGCCAGTTGTACTCGCTCGTGCGCTCGCACAAGCGGTCGAGCTCGGTGAGCACGGCTAGCGGCGACAAGCAGTCATAGCGGGGATTTTGCGCGGCATCCAAGAGCACGGTGCGCATCTCCCGCGGGCTTGCGCCGATGCTACCCTCGTAGATCGGGTAGGCCTCGCTCTCGCGATACAGGGGGCCAATCGCCGCGCGGAGCAGCTTGGCCGACTCGTCGTCCAAGCGCGTGGGCGGGGTGCCGCTCGAGTACAGATCGAGCTTCTCGATCGCCGTCAGCTCCGTCACCAGATCTTGCAGCGGCTTTTCGTAGCGATCGGTAGTGGGCCGGCGCATGCGCGTGAGCACCGCGAACATGGCCGCGATGCGCGTGGCGTGCGGCGCGACGTGCTTCTGCACTTGGGAGGCGATTTGCGCGTCATAGATGCGCTGCTCGTCGTGCCAGCTGAGCAGGTACGGCGCGCGGATCAGCTCCAAGCGACCGCGGAAGCTCTCGAACTCGGGGTGATCGCGGAACGCGTTGAGGTGCACCTCGTTGCCACTGGCGAGCATCACGCAGTTGACCTGCACGTTCTGCGAGCGGAGCGCGACCTCGCCCGTCTCGGCCGTGATCTGCAAATATTTGAAGGCGTCCAGCGGGCGCTTCAATAGATCCGAAAACTCGAGCAGGCCGCCCGCGGCGTCGACGAGCTCACCGTAGGCTTCGAACAGCGTCATCGATTGGAGCGCCGTGGGCAGAGCGCCCAGGCTGCGGTCCGCCGTCACTTGTCGCTCGCCGGCGTCCACCGACAGCTGGGGGCCGAGGGTGACCGCGCCCACGCGGTAGCGGCGCGAGATGAAGTAGCGCTCGACCTGCACGTGCCGCAGCACCTCGTCCAGCGAGCCGCCGTAGCTCGTGAGCAGGGCCTCGTACACCTGCTGGCTCTTGTGGGAGAGCGTGCCGCGCAGCATCCAAGCCGGCGGTGGCGCCTTGGATTTGGCATCCGCGAACATGCGCTCGAGCAGCTCCTTGCGGGCCGCTAGCGGGATCAAAAACAGAGGATGGTCCCGCACTTCCACGAACAAGCGCGAATCGATCTGCTCGTCCGGCAAGTGCGCGTAGCTGCCGTCGTCCGGGGTGCCCGTCACGCGCTTGCCGCCGAAGCCGATGGACCCGCGCAGCGTGGCTTGAGTCGGGAAAACCCAGTGAAAGCGATACAGCGCGCCTTCGTCCAGCATCGAGTAATGCTCGAGCGCGCGCGCGATGCACGCGGCGATGGTGCTCTTGGCGGAGCCGTTCGGACCGTGCACGAGCAGCACGCGGTTGGCGCGCCCTTCGCGCGCGAAGTTACTGAGCGCGCGATAGATCTCGGCTTGCACTGCCTCTTGGCCGACGAGCGCGTCGGTGCGCGACTCCCCCGGCTCCAAGAACGGCAGGTCGAACAAACGAAAACGTGACAGCTCACCCCAGGGCCGCGTCACCGTTTCGCGGCCGTAGTGATCGAACATATCGCGCAGGTAGCGCGAAGCGTCGCGCGAGTAGCGCACCGTGTCGGTTGCGAACAAGCTCAGGTATTCGCGAAACGAGAGCAGACGGCGTTCTTCCTTGAACTCCTTCTGCACGGAGAGCGCGATGCGCTGCAGGTCCTCCAAAATGCGCTCGGGCATGAGAGCAAGCGTACCATGCCTCGGGCCCAGATTTTTTGGGCAGAAACGCCCGCGCTGGTCTTCCAAGACCCGTGTGGTATTGACCTGACCATGGCTAGGTGCTCGCTTTCGGTTTCAGGCTCTGTCTCGATCTGTCTCGCGCTGTCGGTGCTTTGTTTCTCTGGGTGTAAGAACCAAGCGCCGCCCGCCGCCGAGGCAACGGCCGCCGAGCCAGCGCCGCCCGCCCCCGCCGCCGCCCCCGTAGCAGCCGCGGATTCAGCTGCCGCGGCACCAGCGGAGGCCGCTCCCGCCACGCCCGCTGCCAGCAAGTACACGGAGGCCGGCTTCGATCTCGTGCTGCAGCCGAAGGGCACCTATGCCTCGGGCCAAGCCGGCGAAGCCGAGATCGTGCTCAACGCCAAGGCGCCGTTCCACGTGAACAACCAGTACCCTTACAAGTTCAAGGTCAAGGAAGCGCCCGGTCTGAAGTTCGCGAACCTGGTCGTCGCCAAAGATTTGGTGAAGATCGAGCCCACCAAGGCCACCGTGCCCGTCGCTTTCACGCCAGAGAGCGCCGGCAAGCACACGGTCGCGGGTCAGCTGTCGTTCTCGGTGTGTACGGACGACAAGTGCATGATCGAGAAGCGCGACTTGGCTCTGGAGATTGAGTCGAAGTAAGCGCGGCTGCCATACGTCGGGGGCTGGCGCAGAAGCCCCCGGGTATGGCGATCGAGCTCAACGCCGGCGACGGCGGCGCAGCACGATCGCGCCGAAGGCCGCTGCGGCCGCCAATGCGCTGAGCGGCGAGCCCTTGGCGGCAAAGCTACAGCCGCCTTTGGCGGTCGTCGGGATCGGCTGGCCTTCGGCGCCGCCTTCGGCCGTGCTGCGGCCGCCGGCCGCGCCGGAACGACCTGCGGAGCCAGCACTGCCTGCGCTGCCAGCGTTGCCGGTCACGCTGCCATTGGCGACGCCCTCGTTGTAGGTCGCCAATTGGTCGTTGATGGCGTCCGATTGATCGTCGATGACCTTGCCGTTGCCGGTCTCACCGGCGCGAACGATCACGCGGTTGGGCGGCATGGAATCGAGCGCCCCGGGCCAGGTTCCAATCCCTTGACTACCGGAGCCGCGAATGACGCCACCTTGGGGCAGCTCGATGCGCCAAGGTGCGTCGGAGAAGTACACCCCCGGGTTGCACTCGATCACGCGCGTGGCCACGTGCACATTGTTCACTTCGGGCAGATCCGGATTGAACGCGAACAGCGGATCATCCGTCATTTCGTCGGCGGACAGCGTGGTGTACATGCGCGTGATTTCGGGGTGCGCGTCGACCAAATCTTGGACGAGCTTCACTGGAGCGATCACGGTCTTTTCCAAGGCGGCCACGTACGCAGCCGGCGCAAACTGAATCTTGGCGGCGTAGCAGGTGGGGCACAGCTTGAAGTCGTCGAAGGTGACACCATCCGGCAACGTGATGACCGATCGCGTGGCGTCCCAGAAGCCGTCCCATTGACCGTACTGGCCGTAGGCTTGATTGAAGAGCTGTTCGAAGGATTGGTACAGCGCGCCCTTGAACGAGGTCCAATTGGCGTCGTCGTTCGTCGACCAGATCACTGACTTCAAGGTGCTGGTCGCACCCGCAAACTCCGTGACGAAGCCTTGGCCGCCTGCGTCGTTGGCCGCGTCGATCACGACCGAGTTGTAGTTGCTCGACGCCGCGAACCAGTTGATGCGCGCTTCGTTCAATTCGAGCGAGTAGTAGTTCTTGGGCACTGCGCGCGTTTTGCCGAGCACCCAAGTCAAGACGCCCATGTCGTCGTTGGCGGCCACTGCGGTCAGCTTGACCGGGATGGAAGCCTGCGTGCCCTCGTACGTGAGCACGATCGGACGAATCGAGCCCGTGTCCGCGCCCTTGGTCAGCTTCAACGCGAGCAGGTACAGGCCATCGGAGAGATAGCTGCCCAGCGTTTTGTTGGCGCTGCTGGGCACGTCGTACCCGTTGTCTTTTAGCCAAGCGACGGCGACGTCTGCCGGATTGGTCGTGCTCTTGTCGAGCGAGATCACCGTCCACTCGAAGGCGCCAACCACGCCGGATGCCTCGACGGTCACGCCGCCACTGTCACCAGGGATCTCGAGCACAGGACCGCCCGCGGATGCTCCCGCGCTCGCGGAGGCACCGGGCGCGCCGTTGAAGCCGTCCGAGCGACACGTGCCCTCGACCGTCGTGGTCAGGCTGTAGCTCGGGTTCGTGGCGGCCTGCAGCCGTTGCAGCGCCAGGTTCGAGGCCACGCCGATGTCCGAGTCGACCTTGGGCACCGAGGAGATGGGCAAGAGCCAGGAGAAGTTCTTGGACGGACCCTCGTACATGATCTGGATCACCGCGGTGACCGTGCCGTCGCCATTGTCCGCGAAGATGATGCCCTCCGCGGCTTGATTGACCGGCTGCGACTGATTGCAGAAGAAGCCACCGCAGCCGAGCGCGGTGCTCGGCACCCAGGCGCTGGCCGCCCACGCGGCTAGACCCAAGACACCGCTTCGAACTAGATGACGCATAGTGGCCCCTTCGATGATTGCCCCGGACACATCGATCATGCCCGGGTGCAGTTTGGCACGCTTCGGCACAGCTTTCGGCCGGCTTTTGGTACCGGTCAGTAATAAAGCAAGGCAGGTGCCAACGTGGGTTCCCCCACACGGGCGCGGGAGCTCCTCCGGAGTTTTAAGGCGACCGGGCGGGGGCAATCCCCCGTCTTGAGCAATGGTATGAATCGTGCTGATTGTGGCGCGTGCCCAGCTGCGCCCCGCTCCTGCCTCTCCTCGCAGCGTTGGCTTGCTGCGGGTGCAGCTCGAGCTCGTCCACGCCGAGTGGTGCTGGCGGGGGCGCGAGCGCCGGGGGAAGCGGCGGCGATGGCGGCCCCCTCACGGGACAAGTCGAGCTCGGTGTGCCGGGTGGGCCCGACTCGCTCGATTTCGCGCCGCTCAGCGACGGCATGGTGCTTCGGCTCGAAACGTTCGGTCAAGGCGGGACGCACGTGCTGTTGGGGGTGCGCTGCATCGGCTTCGGCCAACGCGCGTTCGTGGCTCTCCGCGTGCGCAATCTGCAGGACGGGACCGAGTTGGTCGCGCCCGCTCCCGCGCGCCCCCAACTCTTGTTTTGCCAAGACGACGTGTGCGATCTCGTGCCCATCACCATGATGATGGGTGGCATCGCGCCGAACGACGCCGAGCGCGACGGCTTGGCGATCGAGATCTCGGCCGACGTGCACAACCAAGCGGGGGTCACGGGCCAGGCGACCGCGCAGGCCACGCTCAGCACCGCAGATTTGTAATCTTCACGGGGACTACCGCTCTTTCAGGGGAAAAATATCATGCGTAGCTCGGCTTTCGCTCTCTTTGGTCTCGCTTGCACGCTGCTCGTCGCGTGCGACGACCGCGATCAACTGCTGCCCACGGTTCATGACGACGCGCCGCTCACTTGGTCATGGGTGGCCAAGAGCGACGCGGCCGCGCTGCTCAGCGTGAATGGGACCTCGGCGAGCGATGTCTGGATCGCGGGCGCCGACGACGGCAAGGGTCCCGTCGTACTGCACTTCGACGGCACCGAGTGGCAGCGCCGCGATACGGGCGTAAAGGGCGATTTGTGGTGGGTGAACGCCACCCCACAGGGCCCGGTGTACTTCGCTGGGGCGAGCGCGCTCTTGCTCCGTTACCAAGACGGCGCATTCGAGCGATTGAGAACGCCCGGCCTGGGCAAAGACATCTTGTACGGTGTCTGGGCCGCCGGCGAAAATGATGTGTACGCCGTCGGCACTTCTGCGGGCAGAAACGGCTTCGTCTGGCACTTTGACGGCAACGAGTTTCAGTCGCTCCCCCTCCCCGATACGCTGCCTGTCGACGACAACCGCGATCAACCAGGGCTATTCAAGGTCTGGGGGAGCTCGAAGGATTCGGTCTGGGTGGCAGGCGCGAGCGGCACGCTACTCCACGGCAACGCGCGCGACGGCTTCGCACTGGTGCGCAAAGGTGGCAGCGAGATCCTGTTCACGGTGAACGCGCATGGCGATCACGTGCTGGCCGTCGGGGGCACGTCGAGCGGAGTCTTGCTCGACGGTCACGGCACGACGCTCACGGATCGCACCCCGCCCTCGACACCCCTCCTGCAGGGCGCGTGGATCGACGAGCAGGACCGAGCCTGGGCGGTTGGCGTGGGCGGCACGGTGCTGCGCGGCGGACCGAGCGGTTTCCAAGCTCAAGACACGGGCTTGGATTTCGCCGCCAATGACTCGCTGCACTCGGTGTGGGTCGATCCCACGGGCGGCGTGTGGGCGGTCGGCGGGGATGTGCTGACCCCGAATCTGGCGCACGGTTTGGCGCTGCACGGCGGCGCTCCAGTACCGGAAATCGATCTCACGACGCCCGAGCCGCCGGCTCCGGTTTGCCCCGAGGCGCAGATCGATCCGGTGCCCGATGGCTCGATTGCGCGGCGCTGGGACGAGCAGATCTTGGGCGCAATCCGGCGTGACTTGCCGCGGCCCGGCGTGCACGCGCGCAACCTGTTTCATACCTCGATTGCATTCTGGGACGCCTACGCTGCCTACGACGCCACGCTCGCGGGTTACCTCACGACCGAACACCTGAAAGCAGACGACATCGCTGCCGCGCGCGAAGAAGCTATCTCGTACGCCGCGTATCGCGTGCTGAGCCACCGTTATGCGAGCGCCGTCGGTGGCCCCGTTTCCGAAGCCTGCTTCACGGCCTTCATGCAAAAGCTCGGCTTCGATCCGGCTCAGACGAGCCGCACCGGCTCGTCGCCGCGCGCGCTCGGCAATCGCATCGGGCAAGCGGTGATCGACGCATTCGCCGACGACGGCGCGAACGAGGCCAGCAACTACGCCGACTCAGCCAACTTCGAGCCGGACTCGCCAAACCTGGTCGTGGATCATTCGGGCTCGCACGCCAGCGATCCGACGCTCTGGCAGCGCTTGGTGTTGGCCAAAGCCGAAACCCAAAACGGCATCCCCGCCAACGCGGGCGCTCAGGTTTACATTGGCGGGCAGTGGGGCTTGGTCACACCGTTTGCGCTCACCCGGCCGAAGCCGGGTCAGCCGTACCTCGACATCGCTCAGGCGCCGAGCGCGTTCGACGATGCGCTCGGCGACGCGGCGATCGACGTGCTGCGTAAGACGTCTCAGCTCGACGTGAACGACGACACGCTGATCGACGTTTCCCCGGGCGCTTTGGGCAACAATCCCCTCGGCACCAACGACGGGCACGGGCGCCCGAAAAATCCGCTCACCGGGAAGCCCTACT
Organism: Myxococcales bacterium; assembly: GCA_040348785.1. Classification (GTDB taxonomy): domain Bacteria; phylum Myxococcota_A; class Polyangia; order Polyangiales; family Polyangiaceae; genus PMG-095. Next base: position 17,104 of record JBEQTH010000109.1, read on the forward strand.
CGCCCCACCCCATCAAGCGCAGCGACTTCGGCCGCGTCTTAGCCGAATTCTGGGCGGATGGCCCGAACTCCGAGACGCCGCCCGGACATTGGAACGTGATTGCCAACCACGTCGCGGATGACCCAGCGTTCCAGCGTCGCCTGTTCGGCGCGGGACCGGTCGTGGATGCGTTGACCTGGGACGTGCACGCTTACCTCGCGCTCAACGGCGCGCTGCATGACGCCGCGATCGCCGCCTGGGAGCTGAAGCGAAAGTACGTCACCGCGCGCCCCATCACCCTGATTCGCTACATGGCAGAGCACGGGCAACGCACCGATCCGAGCGCTGCCTCCTACGACCCACAGGGGCTACCGCTCATCGACGGCTTGAGCGAGCTCATCACACCGGAAAGCTCCGCGCCCGGCGAGCGCCACGAGCACCTCGCGCGCTACGTCGGTGAAGTGGCCGTACGCTCCTGGCGTGGTGAGCCCGGCAATCACGTCACCGACATCGCTGGCGTGGGTTGGATCCGCGGAGTCGATTGGATCCCGTATCAGCGCCGCACGTTCGTGACCCCGGCCTTCCCGGGCTATGTCTCGGGGCACAGCACCTTCAGCCGCGCCGCAGCCACGGTGTTGAGCGGCATCACCGGATCCGAGTACTTTCCCGGCGGTTTCGGCAGTTACGGCTTCGACCCGGGCTACCTGTTCTTCGAGCTCGGGCCGTCCGAGAAAGTCAGCTTGGAGTGGGCCACGTACTACGACGCGGCCGACCAAGCGGGTCAGTCGCGGCTGTGGGGCGGCATCCACATTCGTTTCGACGACCTCGAGGGTCGGCGCATGGGCTCGCTCGTCGGGCAAAGCGCGCTCGAACGTGCTCGGCGCGTCTTCACGCCGGCAACCGAGTAGCGCTCGGGGCGCTTGCTCGATCGGCCGCGCTCACTTCAAGAGCACGAACACGATCACGATCAAAATCCCGACGAACAACGCGCCGCCGCCGACGGCGAGGATGAGCAGCGTGTTGTTCGAGCCGCGGGGCACGCCGGCGATGTAGTCGCTGGGCGGGGCTTGGTCGGAGTGAGGGTGGAGGGCTGCACCGGGGTAGGGCGAGGCTTGGATGGGCATGGGCCCTGGCGCGGCGTAGCTCGGCCCGAGCTCGGGCTGGGGCGGCGCTGCGCCAGCGTCCGGCGCGGGCACGGGCGGGACGGCCGCGAACGGGTCGCCCATCGCGTCCAAGCTGTCGGATTCGCCGAAGAAGGAGTCGGCGACATTGGCGGCTTTGGGCGCGGCCACGACCGTCATCAGGCCCGGCATGGCGGCCTCGATGCGCTGATTGAGCTCGGCTTCGCTGGTCTTTGCCCAATCGACGTGCGTGCCGGTGAGGCCGTACGCGGCGCCGATGGCGTCGGCGAGCGCGCCCACGGAGGCGATGCGCATGCCGGCGTTCTTTTTGAAGGCGTGGGTCATCACTCGGTCGAGCGTGGGCGGGACCGGGTACTTCTGCGTCTTGCCGAGCTCGCTCGGCGGCTTGGGCTCTTTGGTTAGGATCTCGAGCAAGATGCTGGGGCCGTTGTTGCCGATGAACGGCACACGCCCCACCACGCACTCGTAGATGATCGCGGCCAGCGCCCAGACGTCGGCGCGCTGATCCAGCGTGTCCAAGCCCTGAGCTTGCTCGGGCGCCATGTAGAACGGCGAGCCGATCGTGGTGCCGAGCACGGTGAGCTTCTTGGCCGACTCACCCTTGTCTTTGGCAGAGCCAAAATCCAAGAGCTTCGTGATGTCGCCATCGTGGGTCTGACACAAGAACAAGTTGTCCGGCTTCAGATCGCGATGCACGAACTTTCGGGCGTGCGCTTGGTCCAAGCCGATCGCCACCTGGCTCAGCATGCGCATCATGCGGGCGGGCAAGATCACTTGCTCGCGCTTGAGCGTCGCGCGCAGCTCTTCCCCGTACAGGAATTCCATCACCAGGACGTAGCTGCCGTCGCTCGTGGGCTGGAAATCCAAAACCTCCACGATGTGATCGTGGGGCAGCATCTTGCTCACTTCGAACTCGCGCTTGAAGCGCTCGACGGCGATTTGATCGCGCGAGACGTCGGGATGCAGCACCTTGAGCGCGACGTTGCGCTTGGCCTGCATATCGAGCGCCTCGTACACGCGACCCATGCCGCCGTCGGCGACCACGCGCCGCACCTGATAGCGGTTGGCCATCAGTTGGCCGATGCGGGCGTCCTGACTGTCCGCCAGCACCGGGACCTGAGTGGCGCTCGTGAGTTGCGAGCCGTCGACGGGGCAAAAGCCCGCGTCGTCGGGGTACAGCCGTCCGCAAATCGGGCAGGCCTTCATTCGGAATGCTGCGCCTTCCCGCGGCTCAAGGCGCGCCCGACTCGCTACTGTCTGCGGTCACGCCGGGGCGATAGTACAAGATGCGGTTGCAGCTCGGACACTGCTCGAACTTGTTTTCGCGCGTGAGCCCCTGAAACAGCATCGGTGGCAGGCGCATGTGACAAGCCGAGCACGTGCCATCGGTCGTGTAGCTGATGGCGGTGCCGCGCTTGGCGCGAATCATCTCGTAGCGTCGGTACAGCGCGGGCGGCACGTTGGCGACGAGCCCGGCACGGATCGCTTCCTTCTCGGCCACGGCGGCGTCGCCCTGGGCGAGGCGGCCAACGGTGTCACCCTCCACGGCGGCCAGATCGGCGAGCAGCGCGTCGCGCTCCGTCGTGATCTGCGCCATGTCGGTCCGCGCTTGCTCCAAGAAGCCGTCGAGCTTCTCGACCTCGATCTCGCGATCGCGATAAAGCTTACGAAGCTCCTCGATTTCGCGCTGGGCCGCGTTGGCCTCGCGCTCCGTACGGCAGCGCGAGAGCTTCTCGCGTGAGCGTTCCACTTGGATGCTCATCTGCCGCACCTCACCCATCAAGTCAGAGCGGAGCTTGTCCATATCGCCAGAATTCTTCTGGCTGCGGGCGAGCCGCTCCTCCAATGAACCCAACGTCGAGCGCTTGGCATCGAGCCCTTGCCGCTCTTGTTTGACTGCGTCGCGTAGCTCTTTGAGCTCCACATCGAGCGCCGCTAGATTTTCGAGATTCTCGATTTGCGCCTGGATTGTCACTGTCTAAAACGGCTCCTCGCGTACCACTCACACTAATTACGACTGCCACCAGCTAGGGTCAGTGGGCCCACCTGGGTTCGAACCAGGAACAACCCGGTTATGAGCCGGGGGCTCTGACCGATTGAGCTATAGGCCCAAGCTCGTGCGTGCTTCGAGCGACGGCGCCTGACGGCCTCGCCGCTCGATAGTCTCATGGACGCCGGGAAGCGTCGCTGACGGGTCCCGGACGGTATTGAAAGCAAGCTCCACGCCGCGAAAGCTAATCGAACCGGGCAGGTTGGGCAATGCCGTGCGTCTCGAAGTAGAACTCGGGGAAAAAGCCGCCCGGCCCCGCGGAAACCGGCAGCGTAACCCGCTGGCCGCGCCCAGCGCCCCGAAAGTCCCCCAGGACCATGGAGCGGGGGAAATCCCCCTGGCACGCTCCGCTGTCGCCGTAAAAACTGCCAGAAGCACGAAACCGCGCGGCGCGGCGAATATGTTACACCTCTAGGCTCGCGCTCACGCCCCCGGGGGGCACGGGCCGACGCAATCCTCCGCATAAATTCATGGATTCACTGGTCGTCCGCGGTGCCACGCAGCACAACCTGAAGAACGTCAGTTGCGAGTTGCCCCGCAATCAACTGGTCGTCATCACGGGGCCAAGCGGCTCGGGTAAGTCGTCGCTCGCGTTCGACACCATCTACGCGGAGGGTCAGCGCCGCTACGTCGAGTCGCTATCCGCGTATGCCCGCCAATTCCTCGATCAATTGCCGAAGCCGCGCGTGGAGAGCATCGAAGGGCTGAGCCCAGCGATCGCCATCGAGCAGAAGGGCCTAGGCAAGAGCCCGCGCTCCACCGTCGGCACGGTGACCGAAATCGCCGACTACTTGCGGCTTTTGTACGCGCGCATCGGCGTGCCTCATTGTCCGAAATCCGGAAAGGTGCTGCGCGCCTACACCGTGCAAGAAATCGTGGACTCGATCTTGTCGCGCGGCGAAGGCGCTCGCCTCGCCTTGCTCGCGCCCATCGTCCGCAAGCAAAAGGGGGATTTGAGCGCCGAGCTCGAGCGTTTGCGCCGTGAAGGCTTCGTGCGCGCGCGGATCGACGGCGAGCAGGTCGACTTGGGCGATGAGCGCGAGCTCGATCGCACGAAGACTCACGACTTGGACGTGGTGGTCGACCGCATCGCCGTGCGCGACGGCGCCAAGGGCCGCGTCACCGATTCCGTGGAGCTGGCCCTGAAATTGGGCGACGGCACGCTTTTGATCGACGCCGTCGACGGTACAGAGCCCGTGGTCATGAGCGAACGGCTGGTGAGCTGGGAATACGGCATCACCCTGCCCCCGCTCGAGCCGCGCTTGTTCTCGTTCAACAGTCCGCACGGCGCTTGCCCGGCGTGCGACGGCTTGGGCGTGCGCTCGGCGATCGACGTCGGGCGCATCGTCCCGGACGAGAGCCGCGCGCTACGCGAAGGCGCGATCGCCGCCTTCGGTCGTCGCGGCTCGGTAGCGACGGCCACCGAGGTCTCGCGCGCCGTCGACGCCTTGGGCGTAAACCCCGACACGCCCTGGTCCGAGCTGCCCGAAGCACAACGCCAAGCGTTGCTCTACGGCAGCGGCGCGCCCACCGTCAGCAAGCGCAAGAACGCGCCACCGATGTACGAAGGCATCGTGCCGCGCTTGCAGCGCATGCTCGACACGGGCGCGCTCGAGGAAGGCGAAGATCACGAGTCGGACGACGGTGGCATCGGCCCCGACGATCTCGGACGCTTCATCGTCACGCAGACTTGCGAAGCGTGCCACGGCGTGCGCCTCCGCCCCGAAGCCCTCGCGGTCAAGCTCGGCGATCGCACGATCGCCGAGCTGTCGGGCATGCCGCTCCGCTCGCTGCGCGAGTTTTTGAGCGATTTCGCCAACGAACGCACCCTGCCCCCGCGCGACGCCGCGATCGCGCTACCGCTGATCAAAGCCGTCACCGAGCGGCTCGGCTTCCTGCTCGAAGTTGGCCTCGATTACCTGTCTCTCGAGCGCACCGCACACACCCTCTCGGGCGGCGAAGGACAGCGCATTCGCCTCGCGACACAAATCGGCGCATCGCTCGTGGGCGTGCTGTACGTGCTCGACGAGCCCAGCATCGGCCTCCACGCGCGCGACAACGCGCGCCTCTTGCAGGCTCTCCGTCGCTTGGTCGACAAAGGCAACAGCGTACTCGTCGTGGAGCACGATCGCGACGCGATCTTGTGCGCCGATCACGTGGTCGACATGGGCCCCGGCGCGGGCGCGCTCGGCGGCAAGATCGTCGCGCAAGGCACGGCCGCCGAGATCATGAAGGATCCGAGCTCGGTCACGGGTCCGTACTTGTCGGGCGAAAAGCATTTGCCCATTCCTTCTCAGCGCCAAGCGCCGAGCGACCTCAAGCTACGCATCGTGGGCGCCAAAGCCCACAACTTGAAAGACATCACGGTCGAGATCCCGCTCGGCCTGATCAGCGCGGTCACCGGAGTCAGCGGCTCGGGCAAGAGCAGCCTGATCGTCGATACCCTCCTGAGCGCGGCGCGCGCCGAGCTGTACGGCGCGACCGGCTGGGTCGGCCCCTGCGAGCGCATCGAAGGCCTCGAGCACATCGATAAGGTCATCAGTATCGACCAGGCCCCCATTGGCCGAACCCCGCGCTCCAACCCCGCGACTTACACCGGCATTTTCACGCACTTACGCGAGCTGTACGCAGGCCTGCCCGACGCCCGCGCGCGGGGCTACAAGCCTGGCCGCTTCTCGTTCAATGTCAAAGGCGGCCGCTGCGAAGCCTGCCAAGGCGACGGCGTGCTGCGCGTCGAAATGCACTTTTTGCCCGACGTCTACGTCACCTGCGACTCGTGCGCCGGCCGCCGCTACAATCGCGAAACTCTCGAGGTCAAATACCGCGGGCTGTCCATCGCCGACGCGCTCGACCTGACCGTCGACGAAGCCGACGAGCTCTTCGAATCGATCCCGCGCATTCGTCAAAAGCTCACCGCCTTACGCCAAGTCGGCCTCGGTTACATTCAGCTCGGCCAGCCCGCGACCACGCTCTCCGGCGGTGAAGCGCAGCGCGTGAAGCTCGCGAGCGAGCTATCGCGCAAGGCCACCGGCCGCACCCTCTATGTGCTCGACGAGCCGACCACCGGCCTACACTTCTCGGACATCGAGCTGCTCACCCACGCCCTGTTCGGCCTGCGCGACGCGGGCAATTCGGTGCTCCTGATCGAGCACAACATCGAGCTCATCGCCTGCGCCGACTGGGTCATCGACATGGGACCCGAAGGCGGCAAAGGCGGCGGCGACATCGTCGTGGCCGGTACTCCCGAACAAGTCGCCGAGACCCCCGGCTCCCACACCGGCGTCTACCTCAAGCAAGCCCTGGCCGAAGTCGGAAAGCCCGCCGCGCTGCCCAAAACCAAAACGAACAGCAAGCCCCCACCCGCCGCCACCCCGAAAAAAGCCGCAAAAAAGGCCGCCCCCGCGCGCTGAGCAAGCCCCTTCACTTTCGCCAGCGTTGCGCGAGATCGCATCGCGCTCGCGTCCATACGCGGACCGCTGCTCGGCGGTGAAATTCAGTTGCGCGCGCATCTAAATTTCCGCCCGACAAAGCGACGCGCACGCAACCAAATTTCGTCGAAGAAAAAGCGTTGCGCGCGCAACTAAATTTCCGCGGGCGATCAGGCTTCGCGCAACTCGTGCACGCGGGCGACCGATGAGGAGGAATGCGAGCAGACCCGAGGAGGGCGACTTGGTGCGGACCGGAGCGCGACACACCACCCCGCGTCATCGCGCGAAACCGCGTGAGCGATGTTCGAAAGCGGGAGTGGCTCAGAGCCGCACGTTGGCGACGAAAGGTCGAGTCTGTACTGGCTCAGACCGGGCTCACGTTCACCCAATGGCTCGTGCTCGAGGCGATCCGGGAGCTGTACGAGGAAACCGGAGAAGATCCGATTCAGAACGAAATCGCGAAGCGCGTCGAGCTCGACGGGGCCAGCGTATCGCGGCTCATTCAACGACTCGGACGCGACGGGCTCGTGCACCGAGGTGTCGACCGGCATTTCGCCGCTTGGAGCGTAGGGCTCGACAAACGGGCCGAAGGCTTGCTCCGCGACTACCGGCAACGCATCGACGATCTGTCGCTGGCAGCGTTCTGAGCGCCGGGGGTTGGCGGCGCTCGTAGGTTCGACGCCGCAGCTCGCTATTCACCGCGAGCCTCACAAAAAGCGAAGGACCCCCGCGCAGGCTTTGCCTGCGCTTGGGGGTCCGGTCGCGCGCATCAAGTGCGCTTTTGGGGCGAGCCGGGAAGCGGCTCGTGGGGGCTCGGTGTGCCTCGCGGCGCGCGACCACCGCTCAGCGGCGTCACGCGCGCGGGGCACCCAAGAAAATCAGGTGAAGTCTTTCTCGACGCGCTCTTGATCCTCTTTGCAGCGGATGCAGAGCGTGGTCTCCGGGCGCGCTTCGAGGCGCTTGACGGAGATCTTTTCGCCGCAGTCGTCACAGACGCCGAAGGTGCCTTTGTCGATCTTGTCGATCGCCTTGCCGATCTTGTCCAAGAAGGCCTTCTCGCGACCACGGAGGCGGAACTGGAACGATTGCAGATACTCGCTCGATGCGAGATCCATCTCGTCCGGCAGATCATTGGCGTCGAGGGCCATGTCCTCATCGAGCGTCTGCTGTGCACGCTTGATGATTTCTTGGCGCCTCGCTTCGAGCATGTCCCGGAATTTTTTTAGCTGGACTTTGGTCATCGGTAGCGCACTCGACTAGCTAACTGACACGGAGAATCGACCCCCATTTCTAGGGGCCGGTTAAGATAGGGACCGCCCTCCCCTCAGTCAATAGCCGACGGGCACATTCTCAAAGTCCGTCGCGGTAGGCGCGGATGGCATTTACGATAGCGTCCGCGATTTTCTGCCGAAAATCCCCAGTGTTGAAGCGCGTCTCGCCGACGGAATTGGAGATAAACGAAGTCTCGAACAGCACGGCGGGCATTCTCGCGCCTGCCAGTACGTAAAAACCCGCGCGCTTGATGCCCGAATTGGGAATATCGCCGTAGCTCGGCGAGAGGGACGCAATTGCCGAGCGCTGCAAGAGCTCCGCGAAGTGGTTGGACCGCGTCGAGCCGAGGCCGCCCTCGCCGCGCGTCAGGGCGCCCGCGAGCTCGGCGGCGGCTTCCGCGGAGGCGTCGTTCTCGCGCGCGGCGACGCGCGTCGATGTGGGGTCGCGGGAGTCGTCGAGTACGAATGTCATCACGCCGCGGCCTGCGCCGTCTTCGCTGGCGTTGCAATGAATCGAGATGAACAGATCGGCGCGAAAGGCGTTGGCTCGCGCGGTGCGTTCGTCGAGCGCTACGTAGTCGTCGCTGTCGCGCGTGAGCAGCGTGGAGATGCCGAGCTCGCGCGCAATCAGCGGGGCCGCGCGGTGCGCGATGTCTAGCGTGACGTCTTTTTCGCGCAAGCCGCTGGGACCGCTGGCACCCGGATCGTGACCACCATGTCCGGGGTCGAGCACGACGCGGGTGATCGAGCGTGGTCCGCGCGCGGCCTCTTCCACGTGCTTGGGCGCCTCCTTCGACACGTCGATGATCAGTCGGAACGGCTCGGGTAGGTAGAAAACGTGGCGGTACGCCGTCGAGTTCAGATCGAGCACGACGCGGGTGCGCTTGCCGTCTCCGCCCAGGCGCACGCGCTCCACCAAGCCGCCCACCTCGAAGCTCTTGGGGCCTTGATAGCTGGCGCCCTCGATATCCACGAATAGGCGCGGGTTCTTGCTGCCTTCGTCGAGAAAGCCCACCTTGTACGTGGCCGGCTCGCTGAGCTGCACCACTACGCGGGCGGCGTCCGGCGCGCCGTAGCGTTCCACTTTACTGACGCGCGATGGGCCACGTGCCGTGCCAAGCGCCGGCACGACCACTCCGTCGTTCGACGATGATACGGCTGCGCTCGCCGTCGGCAACGTGACGGAGGGAGCCAGGGACGAGGCGCTGCTCTGCGCTTCGAGCTGCGCGAGCACCGTCGGCAGCGGGCGATACGCTACGAGCGTATCCAAGATTTCCTGCGCGCGTTGCTTGCAAGGTGCGTCCGCGCCGGGCGCGAGTTGCGCTCGATACACGCCTTGGAAGGTCAGCCCCGGATCCGCGCGCCGCTCGCCCTCCAAGAGCGCCGCCGAGGTGGCGGCCGAACAGCGCAGGCTGGGTTCGCGCCGCCCGGCCTCGGCATAGAGCTCGATGGCTTCGAGCGCATCGGCATCGCGGTGGTCGACGCGAAAAATCCGCTCACGCAGTGCGGCGGCCGCGAGCGACCGTTCTGCGCCCGCGCGCCCGCCGAGCTTCGTGCCTTGCACCGCCCAAGCATCCGCGCTCGCAACGGCTTCGGCCCGCTCGGGCAACCCTTCAACGGCTCGGGCGCCTGAGCTCGCTGAAGCCGCCGATGGGGCGGGGAGCGGCTGGCCGTTTGTACCCTTCGAGCCACAACTCTGCGCACAAAACGCCACCCCGACCAGGGTCAGCGAGCGCAGGGTGCGCAGGACGCTCGGGAATCGCATGCCGCCTTCGTTCAGCTCTTAGCGTGCCCTCGCCCGATCGGCCAAACCGAAGGCGGCTCGCGTTGCGGAACGGCGAGCGGCGATGCTAGCCTTGAAGGGCAAATTGATGCCCGATCAACCTGGTAAGGGTCCCCCGTCGTCGGCACCGCTGAGTGCCGAAGACGCCGATCGAATCGCCGATGGCTTCACGCCGTTTTGGGAGGATGAAGGCGATCCGGCGCCTGCCGCCGTGCCCGCCCCCGCACCGGTCGCGGCAGCCCCCGCACCGGTAGCGGCGGCCCCCGCGCCCATCGTGGTACCCGCCGTGCGTAAGCCGGTCGGCAAACAGACGTTGCTGGGCATCGCTCCGCTAGCCGCTACTGGCGCGCCCACTCCGGCTCCGGCTGCGGTCGTTCCGTCCGTCGTCGAGACCCAGAAGCTCCCCGCAGTCGCACCGATCACGGCGGCGCCCGCTGCAGTCGTCACGACGCAACCGTTGCCCGTCATTGCGCCGCCCGCGCCGATCGCAGCGCCGCCCGCGCCGATCGCAGCTCCACCCGCGCCCCTCGCGCCGCCGCCCGCGCCGATCGCGCCGCCTTCCGTCGAGGCCTCACCTGCGCCGAGCCTCATCACGCAACCGCTGCCCGCTGTGGCTGCGCCCGATCCCCCCCACAAATCCTCGCCGGATGTGCCTGGCTACGCCATTGCCTACACGCCGAAAGACGGCCCAAGCACGCCCGCAGTCGTGATCGCGCCCGAAGCGCAGTCGGAGCCGGAGAACAAGCGACCGATGTCGCTCACGGTGCCGTCGCGCGCGCGCGCTGCACCGATCGAGGCGCCGCCGCCCATTCAAGCCAGCGTCGCGCTCGACGACGACTTCGATCCGTACGCGCCGAAGAAGGGCAAAGGAAAGCTGATCGGCGGACTGCTCGCTGGCGCGGCCGTGATCGCGATTGGTGTGGTCGCCCTACGCGGCTCGAGCGGCAGCTCGACGACGCCAGGCCCTAGCGCTGCGACTGAGGCTCCGGCAACAACGCCCGCCAAGATCGAGCCCACAGCGGCCGCGCCCGTCGAACCCACAGCCGCAGCTGCGCCAGACCCAACGCCGGCCACGCCGACGAGCGAGCCGCCCGACCCCGTAGCGAAGCCCATCGCGACCGCAGACAAGCCGAGGCCCGTGACGACGCGCGAGCCGACACCGGTTGCGGCCAAGCCGGCGGCAGTCGCGCGTCCAAAGGCGGAGCCTGTAGCCGCTACGCCCACACGCCCCGCAGCTCGCCCCCCCGCGGCCGCTGCAGTGACTTCCGATGCGAACAGCGCGCCCGCGAAGCCCGCGAGCAAGGGTGTTATCGTGCGCGACGCACCGTTCTAAGTTTCGCCGATTGAGATTCGCCCTTCCGGAAAAGCCACCTACTCTAAGCGACGATGAGAAAACCTAGGGTCAGCTCGCTTCTGTGCCTCACGCTGTCGTGCCTCACGTTCTTGAGCGCGCTCCCGGCCCACGGCGCACCACCGGACGAAACCACGGTTGCCATGGCGCGCGAGCGCTTCAAAGAGGGCGTCGCGTTCTTCGACAAGAAAGAATACGACAAGGCGCGAGTCGCATTCCTGCAAGCGTACGCGCTGAAGAAGCATCCCGCGGTGCTGCTCAACCTGGCGCAGAGCGAGCTCCGCAGCAGTCACGAGGCAGAAGCCGCCAAACACTTTGCCGCGTACCTGCGCGAATCCAAAGACGCCAGCGAGAGCGAGCGCGCGGCCGCCGAAGCGGGCTTGAACGCGACGAAAGCGATGGTGGCCGAGGTCACCGTGAACGTGGACGAGGGCGGCGCGGAAGTGTTCGTCGACAGCTCCTCAGAGGGCGTTTCTCCGCTCGCAGGATCGGTCTACGTGACGCCCGGCTCGCATTCCATCGAAGCGCGAAAGGGCGGCAAAAGCGCGGCGACGCAGATTAACGCCAACGCCGGTCGGCAGCTGACCGCGAACCTCACCTTTGCCCCGAAGCCCGTGAAGGCGGCCGCCGCTGCACCCGTCGTCGCCACCGAGCCCAGCGACACTTCCGAGCCCGCCCCCGAGCCCGAGGCGCCGGTCGAGCCGGGCGCGGGGCGCAAGCCGTTCTTCAAGTGGCTGGTCAGCTCGCCCGTCGGCGTCGTGGGCCTGGGCCTCACGGGCGTGGGCCTCGGCGTGGGCGTCGGTGGCGCGCTGGCCTCCAACCACAGCTACAACAACGCGGACTCGATCGCCGATCAGATCAAGAAGAACGCCGCCGCCGACAGCAACCAGGCCAGCCCGGACACATCGAGCCTGTGCAGCGACCCGGAGTCTTGGCTCACGCAGCGCGGCTATTTGACCAACATGAAGACGCCGGACCTCGGGACGCGCGTCGGTGAGTACAAGAACGCCTGCTCGAAGTACCCCGACAACGTCAACAAGGGTGACACGCTGAAGACCGTCGCCACCGTCGGCTTCGTGGTCGGCGGCGTCGCAGCCGTCGGCACCATCGTGTACTATTTTATCGATCCCAACGCGCGCGAGAGCAGCGCGAAGGAAGCGCAGGCTTCACGACGCCGCATCGCGATCGTACCCACGGTTGGACCGACGCAGAGCGGGCTCACCGTAGTCGGCAGCTTTTAAGGCGCCTTTTCCGGCGCTTCCGCGGTGCTCGCTTCGCTTTCAGCCGCGGAGCGGGCAAGCCAGGCACGAAACGTGCTGCGCGGTACGCCCGCCACGCGCGCTGCTTGGCTCACGTTGCCGTCGCATTGCTCGAGCAGCGCCCGGGCGTCTCGCGCGGGGCGCCGCGCGTTCGGCGTAGCGCGGCTCGCTTCGTCCACGTGGCGCGCCCCGATTTCGAACTCGGCGCTGGCGGCCGCGCGATACAACACGGCACCGAGCTCGCGCACGTTACCCGGCCAACTCTGATCCACCAAACGCGCCAGTGCCGCGCTGGACAGCGTGCGCTCGCCGACGTCACTGCGCAGCCGCCGCAACAGCGAATGGCTGAGCTGCGCGATGTCACTGCGCCGTTCGCGAAGCGGCGGTAGATCGACGACCACGGTCGACAAGCGATGATACAAATCGGCGCGGAAGCTGCCCTGCACCACGCGTTCATCGAGCCGAGCCCAGCTCGCCGAAACCAAGCGCACCGAGACACGCAGCGCCTGCGATGCGCCCACGGCACGCACCATGCCGTCCTCGACCACGCGCAGCAATTTGACCTGAATCGACAGCGGCAGCTCGGCGATTTCGTCGAGAAACAGCGTCCCTTCGTGGGCCTGCTCGAACGCGCCGACGCGGCTCGTGACCGCGCCCGTAAATGCACCGCGACGGTGCCCAAAGAGCTCGGCGTCGGCGAGCGACTCGGGCAACGCGGCCATGTTGAGCGGCACGTACGGGCCGTCGCGCCGCCCGAGCTCGTGCACCGCGCGCGCCACCATGTCTTTGCCAGTGCCCGACTCGCCTTGCAGCAAGATGGGCACGCGTGATTTCGCATGCCGCCGCACGAGGCGCGCTACGCGCAGCATGGGCGCGGAGCTGCCAATCACCCCTGGCAACGGGTCGCTTGGCGCCTCGTGCTCGTCGCGTTCTAGCGCGCGCACGCACACGGCGGAGCGCCCGAGCACGAACGCCGCGCCCGACTCCTCGAGCAGCGCGGAGCCCACCCGCGCGCCGCCTACGTAGAGCCCGTTCTTGGACGCCAAATCTTCCACCAGGATGCCCGAGTCGAGCACGCGCAGCCGGCAGTGCAGGCTGCTCACTGCCGGATCGTGCACCCGCATCATCGCGGCGCGGCCGCTGCCGAGCGTCAGCTCCTCACCTCGACGCAGGGTGACACTCTGCGGTTCGTCGTCGACGCCGAGGTCGACCCGCCACGGGCCGCGAAGCTGTGCCCGCGGGCACTCGACGGTTTGAGACGTGGGCTCGGCGCTCGGCGGCACTGTGGACATGGGACGCCTATCGGTCAGCGCCCGAACCTGGTTGTGCCAAAGCTTGCGCCGGGGGTTTCGTGGCCCCCCCGCCGATGCTAACAAGGCGCCCATGCGAATCCCCGCCGCCCTGAGCGCCACCCTTGCCGGGCTGCTGTTGGCCCAGTTAGCCGCCGCTCAATCTCCCGACGGCGCAGCCCCGAGCGCGCCGGCGGCCCCCGCTCCCGCCGCCGCCCCTGCGGCGACCGGTACACCGAAGCCTGCCTTGGACATCGTGCCGGCGGAGCCGGATCAGCCGGCGCTGGAACCCATTCCGAGCGCACACGACAACCTCGCGGGGCACTTCCAGCTCGGCGCGGGCGCCGGTGCCAAGTGGCCCTTCGGCAGCCACAGCGGCGCACTCGCCACGGGCTTGGGCTTGAACCTCGACCTCGGCTTCGGCATCAGCCGCTACGTCGTGCTCGGCCTGTGGGGTGAATACGACACCTATCACACGCACTCTGCATGCGGGGACTGCTCGGGCAGCAGCTTCGCCGGCGGCCCGCTCGTTCGCTATCACGTCGTGCAAGGCACGCGCTTCGACCCTTGGGGCGAGCTCGCAGTCGGCATGCGCTCGACCAAGGTCGACATCCACGGCGACTCGAAGACTCACACCGGTCCGGATTTCCTCAAGCTCACGCTCGGCGGTGACTGGTACTTCACGTCCAACGTCGCCCTCGGCCCCTACGTCACGTTCGACCTCGGCACCTACGGCACCTCATCGCACTCCGGCCTCGGCACGGGTTTGCGCTTGGTGCTCGATCTGCCGGGCAAGTAACTCCGGGCTCTCTCTTTCGCGGAGTGCTCGCTCAGGCTCTCCTGCTCCTCAGGGAAGCCAACCGCCCGCCCGGCAAGTTCGGGTTTCGGCGAGGCTTTGGGGAGCACCGGAGCGGAGCGTACTGCCTGTACGACGCCCTTCAAGAGTGGCGCACGCCCACCGGAGCGGACCCAAAACGAAGCCCAAACCCGAAATCGCCGGGCGTCGCTTCAAGTAGCGATCGCCCTCTCCCCTACCCAACTCTCACACCGCGATCGCGATCCCCAGTGCGCGGCGCACGTCGGAGTACTGTTCGCTGACGAAATAGAGGAGAAGCTCCTTCATCTTGTCCGCGGCCGAAAGATCGCCGGGCAACTGCGCTTCGGCGCCAATCAGCTTCTTGGAGATCTCGAGGTCGCCGCACACGATCAGACCCGCGCGGCATGCGGTAAGCTCGACCGCTTGGTTCCAACGCTTGATGTTGGCCTTGGCGCCCTCGTCGATGAAGCGCTTGACCACCATACGCAGGCCTTCGAGCTGCACCGGCTGCATGTACTTGGCCAGCTCTTGGGCGGTCGCGCGGATTTGCGCGGCCATGTCTTGCGGCATGGGCGTTTGCGGCGCGGCCAACATCACGCCGGCGAACAGCATGATGGTGAGCTCGGGCTGCGTCGGGAACAGAGTACGGATGTAGTGCTCGCCGCGGTAGTGCGACAAATGCTTGCCGCACATGAACGTGAGCTCTTGCGGCTGGAAGCCGGTGAGCACCGTTTGGCCCGCCACGGACGCGGGCGGAACGGCCGGCACCGCCACGATTGCGCCCGGCACATCGTTGCGTACGTACAGATCCGGCGCTTGCACGCCGAGCACCTGCGCCGCCCAGCCGAACGTCTTGGCGAACGTCACGGTCGAGGTCGCCGGGTCCTGCTTGAAGCGCTTGTCGAGCACCGGCAATTTGCCTTGACCCTGCAGCTGCGCGATCTTCGCCTGCAACGCAGCCGGCGCGATCATCTCGAAGATCTTCGAGATGTACAGGTTCTCGTCCGCGTGGAACACGTACTTCGCCCACACCTCGTTGGAGAGGCGGCCCTTCACGGCGAGCATGCCTTGCGGGCGATAGTCCTCGAAGAAGCGCTGCTCCTCTTCGTCGGCCTTCTTCATGAAGGCCATCGCGGCCGCCAAGCACCAAGCTTCGTCGTACGACTGCTTCTGCAGGTAGAGGCGATACAGGGCGCGGTAGGCGTCGATCTTGAGCGGCTCGCTCTCGAGGATCACGCGCTGCTCGGCGATCGCCTCGTCCCAACGCTCACCCACCTCGTACAGCTCAGCCAAGATCTGGCGCACGACGACCGTGTCCGGCTTGTTCGAGGCCGCCATCTTGAACGCCTCGATGGCCGAGTCGGTCTGCTGCAGGCGGTCGCGGTAGATCAAACCGAGTTGGTGCCAGAGCGTGTGCTCGAGGTCCGCGTTGCCCTTACCCGCAATGCGATGCAGCATCTTGCGGTAAGCGCGCTCCAGCTGCTTCCAGTTCTTCTGCTGGGTGAGCACCTTGTTGATGCGCTCGAAGGCTTCGAGGTAGCTCGGGTTCAAATCGAGCGACTCGTTGAACAGCTCGACCGCCCGGTCCAGATCCTCGATCTTGTCGCGGTAGATCTGTGCCTGTGTGAAGATGTAGCGCGCCTTGATTTCGCGTTTCTCTTCGTGCTCGGCGATGGCTTGCAGCGTGTCGACCATCTTTTGCCAATCAGCGGCCGATTGGTACAGCTGCAAGAGCTTGTGCAAGAGCACGTGGTCTTGCGGCTTGAGGTCGCGCGCTTCTTCCAAGGCGTCGATCGCCTTTTGCGGATTCTTCTCGCGCTCGCTCCAGATGTCGCCGATCTCGTTCAAGATCTTGTAGCGCTCTTCGCCATCGTAAACGCTGTCCAGGATCTGACGCTTGTAGGCGGCGACCTGCTTCCAGTCGTTACTCTTGGCGTAGGTCTCTACGAGGGCTTCGAGGGTCGGGCGGTGCTCGCCGTTCAGGCCGAGCGCCTTCTCGTAGTTGTTGATGGCCTGCTTGTCTTGACCCTGCTCGCGCTTGATCTGACCGAGCCGATAGTAGACGTCCGTGCGCTCTTCGGTGTCGCTCTCGGCCAGCGACGTGAGCACCTTCTGGTAATTCGTGAGCGCGCTCGGCCAGTCCTTCAATTGGAAGGCCACGTCGGCGATGCCGCGGATGGTCTCCTGATCGGTCAGATCGAGCTGGTTGGCGGTGGTGTAGGCCTTGAGGGCCTTGTCGTTGTTCCCGAGCGCGGCGTGGACCTTACCGAGCAGCTTGTACAGCGTGTGCTGCTCGGTCTTTTCCTTGTTCTTGCTCTTGCGAACGAGCATCTCGGCCAGCGGCTCTGCGTCCGCGTAGCGCTCGACTCGAATGTACTCTTGGAGCAGCGGCAGCGCGGCTTCCTCGCAGTCCGTATCGCACTGCATGGCCAGCTCGTAGGCCTGGACCGCGAGCTCGTGCTCGCCGAGCATGTCGTCACGCAATTTGCCGAGCTCGACCAACAGCTTGGCGCGGGCGCGCGGCGTGGGCGTGTTGAGCTGCTCTTGCTCGAGGTAGCGCGCGGCGCGGTCCCAATCGGACTCGTCGATCGCGATCGTGCGCAGCGCCGCCAAGGTCGGCAAGTGCGCGGGGTCGAGGTCGAGCGACATCTCGAAGCGCTCTTGCGCTTGCCTACGATCCCCGAGCTTGTCTTCGAGTGCCTTACCGATGCGGTAATACATCTCGACGCGCTGGTTGCCGTCGCTGGTCAGGTCTGCGACACGGGTCATGGCCTCGATCGACTGCGCGGCGTCGCCCTGCTTCTCGTACAACTTGCTGAGCGCCTCGAGCGCCGGCACGTTGCTGTCGTCGATGTCGACGATGTTGCGATAGGCGTCGATGGCGCGGTCCACGTCGCCGACTTCTTCGGCGTACACGGCGGCGATAAGGCCATACAGCTCCACCTTCGTGCTGCTCGTGGCAGCCTCGCTGATGTGGCGCTCGTAGGTGTTGATCAGATCCAGCCACTGTTTGAGGCGGCGGTAGCAGCGCTCGAGCGCGATGTACGCGCGCTCTTCACCGGGCGAGATTTCGAGCGCTTGCTCGAGGCGCGTCGCGGCGATGTCGAACTTGAGGAAATGCTCTTCTTGGATGCCGGCCAAGCGCAGCAGCACTTCTACGCGCTCGCGCTCGGTGGCCACCACGTCTAGCTGACGCTCGAGGATGCTGACCAGGTCCGACCATTGCTGCGTGGTCTGGTAGATGCGCTCCAGGCCGCGCAACGCGACCAGGTTGCTGCCGTCGATCTCGAGGACCTCGCGGTACACCTTCCCGCCGCGATCGAAGTCGCCGAGGGTCGTCTCGTACAGACCGGCCATGCGCAGCTTGGTGCTGGCGACCTCCGAGGGCTCGCTCAGCGCCTTGACCTTGGAGGTCAGGATCTCCACCAAATCATTGTGGTTCGAGCGCTCTTCGTAGATGCGCTCGAGCGCGGTCAGCGCGGGCACGTAGTACGGATCGACTTCCAGCGCGCGCTTGTAGAACGCGATGCCTTGGTCGGGCTGGCCCATGTTCTTGAACAGGAGCTCACCGAGGTCGACCAAGATCGCTTTGCGATCTTCGTTGGCGACGGCCACGTCGAGGGCACGGGTCAAGGTTTCGCCGACCTTTTGCCACTGGGCGCTCATGCGGTGAATGGCCGCCATTTGCCGCAAGACCTGAACGTTGTTCGGGTCGAGCTGCATGATCTGTGCGTAGTACGGCTGAGCGTACTCCGGGTGACCGAGGTCCTCGCCGTACCACTTGCCGAGGCGCAGACAGAGGCGGATCTTTTGCTTGTTCTCGGTCTGCTCCGGCAGCCAAGCGTTGGCGGTGTTGATCAGCTCGCCCCAGCGGCCCGTGGCTTGCGCCATGCGCTCCAAGTAGCGCGAGGTCTCGTCGTCACCGAAGTCTTCGCTGAAGGCGTTGACGAGCGCGTCGAAAGCTTGGTTCTTGTCGTCCAAGCGCTCTTCGAAAACGCGCGCGATGCGCCGCAAGAGCTCGTTCTTCTCCTGTACCGACTCGCGAGTTTCCAAGCGATTCAGGTACAGCTCGACCAAGGTCTCCCAGCGACCGGCCGCCGTGTGCAGCTTCTCGAGCGCTTCGAAGGCCTCTTGGTGCGCCGGATCGATGCCGAGGATCTGCTCGAACGCAGGCGTGGCCTGGTCGTAGTCGTTGACCTCTTTCTTCCACAGCTCGGTGACTTCGAGCAGCTCGCGGACGCGCTCACTCGGCTCTTGCAATGCTTCGGCGCGCTGCATCTTGACGCCGATGACCTCGACCCAGCGCTCTTCGCCACGGTAGATGGCCTCGAGCTCCGACATGGCTTCGAAGTCCGTCGGATCGACCTCGAGCAGGTGACGCCAAGCCTCGGCCGCGTCGAACGGCTGGCTCAACACCGAACCGTAGGTCTTACCTAGCTCGCGATAGATGCCCTTCAGCTCCTCCGCCTCGAGCAACGCTGCAGCGCGATCGATGGTGGCGTGCAGGGCACTCACCAGCTCGTTCGCGTCTTGGCGCGTACGCCAGATGTGAGCGATGGCACGCAGTGCCGCGACGTTCGAAAAGTCGATGTCGAGGACGCGCTGCCAGGTTTCGAGCGCCTCGTCGTCGCGGTTCAGCTGCTCCGCGAACAGCCGAGCGCGGCGGGTGAGCACGTTCACGCGCTCCTCGTCCGTTTCGGCGATGTCGAAATGCCGCTCGAGGACGTCCGTCAGCTCGGCCCACTTGGACTGCTGCTCGTACAGGCCGGCGAGCGCACCGAGCGCCTCCGGATCCTCACCGCGCAGATCGAGCACGCGCTTCCAGCCCTCGACGGCGCCGTCCACGTTGCCCAGCCGCTCGGCGGCCAAATGCGCCATTTTCGCGCGGATTTCGGCCTCTTGAACGTCACCCACGGCGTTGTCGAGCTCACGGCGGTACACCGCGTCGAGCTCGCTGTAGGCTTGGCTCTGCTCGTAGATCCGACCGAGGGCCGCGATGGCATCCTCGTTGGTCGGCGCGAGCTTGTCGAAGATCGCGCGATACGCGCGCACCGCGTCCGGGATCTGGCCGAGGCGCTCCTCGTAAACCTGACCGAGGCGCGTGTAGAGCTCGACCCGTTCGTGATCGTCGGCAGCGGACAGCGCGCGTTGTTCGAGCACGCCAGCGAGCTCTGGCCATTGCTCGAGCGAGGTGTAAATGCGGTCCAAGTTCGCGAGCGCATCGGACTCCTCGGGAGCGACGGTGAGCACGTAACGGTACGTCTCTTCCGCCTTGGCCACGTCGGCCAGCTCCTCTTCGAACACGCGCGCCAGGCGCTTGCCGACCACGGCTTGGGTCGCCGCGTCCACGCCCTCGATGCCGAGCACGTCGGCGTAGGCGTTGGCGAGCGGCTCCCAGCCGCCGTCCAGCATGCTGGCCAAACGCTCGATCTCTTCACTCGTGCGTTCGTCGAGCGGGCTCTCCTTGATCGCGCGCACGTGCACGTTGAAGGCGAGCACCGGATCGAGCAGGCGCTCTTCGGCGTCCTCCGCAATGCGGTGGTACATCGCGATGCGCTCGGCCGGCTCGGTCGTGTGAGCGAGCTCGGCTTCGCGGACGCGAATCAGCTTCTCCCACTCACTGGACGACTGATACAGCGGCTCCAGGATTTCCCCGATTTCCAGCTGCTTCGTGCCGCTCTCGAACAGGGCTTCCAGCGCGCGCAGGGTGTCTTCGTGCTCGGGCGCCGCGCTAATCACCTCGCGGTACGCGGCGATGGCTTTGTCCAAGTCCCCGAGGCGAACCTGATAGACCTGACCCAAGCGGTACTTGAACTCCAGGATCTCGTCCGGGCTCTGGCCGATCTCCGACTCGCGGGCGAGCACGTCCGCCAAATCCGACCAACGCTCCATTTGCGTAAATAGCCGGTCGAGCGCGCGCACCGCGCTTTGGTTCTCGGGATCGGCAGCGAGCACGCGACGATAGCGAGCGACCGCGAGCTCCGGGTTGTCGAGCTGCACTTCATAGTGCTGCGCCGCGCGCAGACCGAGGTCCACGAAGCGTTGCGGATCGTTCTCGAGCTTGTCGAGCTCTGCATCGTACAGCTCGACCACTTGCGGCCAACGGCCGATCATCATGGCCAAGCGTTCGAACGAGCCGAGCGACTCTTCGTTCTGGCTGTCGACGCCAATGGCCCGGGCATACGTTTCGAATGCGCGCGCGTGATCGCGCAGGCTCTCCTCGTACAAGCGTGCGATGCGGTGCAAGAGCTCGACCTTGGCGAAGGCGTCTTCGGTGAAGCGAACTTGCACCTCGAGCACGCTGATCAATTTCTCGTACTCGCCCGTCGCGTCGTACACGGGCTCTAGCACGGAAGCTGCGGCGAGCGGCGCCTTCTTGCCGTTCTTGATGCCTTCCAGGGCGCTCAAGGTCGGCGGGTGATCGGGCTGAATGTTGAGGATTTCGCGGTACAGCTCGACCGAGCGATCGATGTCGCCCAAGTGCTTCTCGTATAGCTCGGCGATCCGGTATTGGTAGCTGACGGCTTCTGTCGGGTCGGGCGTGAGCTCGGCCTCGTGCTGCAGGATGCTGAGCAGCTCCTGCCAGTTGCCCGCGGTTTGATAGAGCACGTCCAAGCGGCTGAGCGCGGTCAAGTCGTCCGGATCGAGCTCGAGCACCTTTTGATAGGTGTCGATGGCGCGGTTCACGTCCGACAGCTCGCGTTCGTACACGGCGCCGACTTGGTAGAAGATGAGCTTCTTCTCGTCCGTATCGAGCACGAGATCGGCCTTCTTCGAGTAGACCGAGAGCAGCTCTTCCCAGCGCGAGAGGCCGAGGTAAAGCTTGATCAGCGCGTCGATGCTGCGCAGATCTTCGCCGTCGATTTCGAGGATCTTCAGGTACACGCCGATGGCGTTTTCCTGACGCTCGAGCACGTCTTCTTCGAGCTGCGCGGCCTGGTACAGTGCGCCCTTTTGCGCGTCGACGTCTTCCAGAATCTCGGCCTTGCGCTGCAAGATCAACGACATGTCGCCGTAGCGCTCGGCGCTCTGGAACAGGGTCTGAAGCGACTCGGCGGCAGCCAGGTTCGTCGGATCGATGCTTAGCACCTTGCGGTACAGCTCGATCGCGCGGTCCCCATCACCGACCAAATGCTCGTACACGCTGGCGGCCGAAGCGTACAAACGGCTGCCCAGCTCGGGGTCTTTCTGCGCGACCGCGAGCTGCTCGAACACGCGCGCCAGGTCCTGGAAGCGGCCCGTCACACGCGCCAAGCGATCCAAGCCCGCTTGCGTCTCTTCGTGCGACGGATCGACGGCCAAGGCGCGCGCCAAGGTATCGAACGCCGCGTTCACGTCACCGGCCGCGTCCTCGTGCAATGACGCGACCTGGTGCAAGAGCTCCACCTTGCGTCCGGGCTCTTCGGCTTGGCTGACCTGCACTTCGTGCACGCCAATCAACTTCTGATAGTCCCCTTGCCCGCGGTACAGCGGCTCGAGGATCTCGGCGATGGCGAGTGAGTGCGTGCTGTCGGAAGCGAGCCGCTCGAGCGAGCTGAGCGCGACCTGATTGGTCGGATCGCGATCGAGCACCTGGCGGTAGCCTTCGATGGCCGCCTCGGTCTGGCCCATTTGTTTTTCGCGCAGGGCGGCCAAGCGCAACATCAGATCGCGCTGTGCGTCGTCCGTGTCGGCGAGGCCGAGCTGGGTCTCCAGGTTGTCGGCCAGCTCGTTCCACAGGCCGCGGCGCGTGAACAGGCCATCGAGCGCGTTGAGCGCTACTTGGCTGGTCGGATCGAGAGCCAGCACCTCGCGGTAGGCGGCGATCGCTTCGTCTGGCTTACCGAGCTTCTCTTCGTACACCTGCGCCATCTGGGCGTAGATGTTCTCGGTCTCGGCGGTGTCTTGGGCGAGATCGATGCGCCGGCGGAAGACGGAGATCAGCTCTTCCCAGTGGCCCGTGCCACGGTACAGAGCGTCCATCGCTTGCAGCGCCTCGGAGTCGGCGGGGTCGAGCTTGAGCACCTTCTCGTAGCTCTTGGCCGCCTGCGCGACATTGCCCAGGCGCTCTTCGATCACCGCTAGGCGCATCCAGTATTGGCGTGCCAAGGCCGGCTCGCTCAGCGAGCCCGCGACGTCGTTGTAGATCCCGCGCAGCTTGTCCCAGGCGCCGGCTTGACCCGCCAATTGCTCGAGCTCGAGCAAAGTTTCGCCTTGTGACGGATCTTCCTTCAAAGCGCGAGCTTGAGCATTGAGCGCGCGATCGAGCGAGCCCAATTGGTTGGCCGCGGTGGCCGCGATCTTGCGCAGCAGGTACACGCGCCGCTCGACCTGAGCGTCGCTCACGGCCAGGATCTCGAGCGCGCCGATCAACTTCTCCCAATCGCCACGCGTCTCGTAGATGGTCTCCAGGATCGCGGCGGCTTCACCGCTCAGCGATTCGCTCTTGAGCATGCCCTCGAGCGCCACCCGCGCACCCTCGTGATCGGAGTTGATCAGCAGGATCTCGCGGTAATTCTCCAACGCCCCGGGCTCGTCACCCAGGTATTCCAGCAACGTCTCGGCCAGGCGGAACTTGAGGTCGACGAGCACGTTCTCGTTTCCCTCGAGCTCGATGCGCCGGCGCAGCACCTCGGCGTACGGCTCCCAGCTCTTGGTCTTTTGGTACAGCGCGTCGAGCGCCGCGAGCGTCGCCGAATCAGCCGGGTCGTCTTCCAGCACGGCTTGGAACGTCTCGATCGCCGCCTTGGGATCGCCGATCTGATTTTCGTACAGCTTGGCGATCTCGTACAAGATGCGCTTGCGCTCGTCTGGCGCGTCTGCGAGCTCTCGCTTCTTCTCGTACACATCCAGCAAGTCGCGCCAGCGTTCGGTCTGGCGGTACAGGCTCTCGAGCGCGCCCAGGGCGACCTGGTTGTCCGGATCGCTCTCGTACACGGCGCGGTATTCGCTGAGCGCGTCGTCGACGCGGCCCGCCTCTTCCACGTACACGCGACCGAGGCGCAAGCGGAGGGCGTTGGCCGTCTCCACGTCGCGTTGCTCGTCGGCCGTGATCACGGCCGAGCTGTAGGCCGCGATCACGTCCACCCAGCGAGCCGTGACCTGGGCCACGCGCTCCATGTCCGCCTGGCTCTGCGCATCGGACGGCGCCAGCTTGAACGCCGACAAGTAGCGATCGAAAGCCTTCGCCTTGTCGTTGATCCGCGACTCGTACAGACCGGCGACCTCTCGCAGCAGGCCGAGACCGTCTTCCGGGTGCTGCACGTGACCGAGCTTCACCTCGATCGCGGTTGCCAACCCCTTGGGGTTATTGGCCGTGGTGTAGATCGGCACCAGGCGTTCGGCGGCAGGGAGGTTGTTCTCGTCGAAGCTGAGCACCTTCTCGTAGGCCTTTGCCGCGCGGTCCGGCTTGCCCTTCTGGGTCATCCAGAGCTCGGCGATCTTCATCAGCATGCCGATGCGCTGCGGCGTATCGGTCGCGCGCGCCTCGTTGCTCTCCAGCACGCGGATGAACTCGTCCCATTTGCCCGTGTCTGCGTAGAAGACCTCGAGGTCGTCCCAGCGCCCGAGCGTCACGTAGCGCTTCTTGAGCTGTTCTTGTGCGCGGCGGTCGTCCGGCGAAAGGGTGAGCAAAGCGCGGTACGCATCCACGGCGCGCTCTTCGTCCTTCAGG
The DNA here is from genome assembly GCA_040348785.1 of Myxococcales bacterium. Classification (GTDB taxonomy): domain Bacteria; phylum Myxococcota_A; class Polyangia; order Polyangiales; family Polyangiaceae; genus PMG-095. Next base: position 41,125 of record JBEQTH010000109.1, read on the forward strand.
CGATCGCCCGCGACTTGACCGAGCTTGTTCAGGAGCTCGATCTTGGCCGCAGTGTCGTAAGTGAGCTCGGCCAAGCGCGCCAAGACATCAGCCAGCTTCTCGTAGTCGCGCGAACGCTCGTAAAGCTGAGATAGCGCGTTCAGCGCGTCGAGGTCATCCGGATCGTTCTCGAGCACGACTGCCCACAGATCGATGCAGACCTCGGGCTTCTTGACCTTCTCCGTCGCCAGCAGCGCGATTTGCTTGTACTTGGCCGCCCGCTCGGCACCCGAGCCGAGGCCACTCGCCTCGCGCATGCTGAGCTGAATCAGCTTCTCCCAATCACGCCGTTTCTCGTACATCTCCCGCAGGTAGGAGATCGCGGCGGGTTGGTTCGGGTCGACCTCGAGCACCTTCTCGTAGGCGCGCACGGCTTCGGCCTGATTGGCGAACTTGGTTACGTACAGATCGGCGGCCTTGGCATACAGCTCGGCCTTCTCGTACGGCTCGCTGAGCGCATCGCCCAACGCGACGAGCGTCTTTACGTACTCGTTGAAGCGCTTGGCGGCTTCCTGCTGCGCGAGCTTCTCGCGCAGCGAGGCGATCAGCGACTCATCCGCGGCGGGAGCGACCGACGCCGCGGCGGCGGCAACAGCCGCGACCGGCGCGGGCTCAGGCGTTGGCCCGGTGACAGCTGCGACGGGCGCGGGCTCCGAAGCAGGCACCGGCTCCGGTTCGACGGGCGCGGGTGCGGCGACGGCTTTCGCGCTCACGGGCGCGGGCTCGGGGGTGCGGGCGGCAGACGGAGGGTTCGACAATTGGGTACCGATTTGCGCCTCGAAGGCGAGCAGCGCTGGGTGCTGTGGATTCACGCGACTCAAGCGCTCGAAAAACTTGCGCGCGCGGATCAGATCTCCGCCTTCGCGCCAGGCGATGAGCCCGCCACTGGCGAGCAGGTAGTTGGCCGCGGGCGACGTGCCCGCGCGATCGGCGGCTTCGTCGGCGAGGCGCAGCACTTTTTCCCACTCGCCGCCGCGCACGCCATAAGCGTCCTTCAAGAAAGTGAACGCAGCCTCACGGCTGGGGTCGAGGCGCAGCGCCTCTTCCAAGAATTGTCCGCCCACTTCAAGGTTCTGGTGGCGGAGCGCCCAACGCGCGCCGAAGCGGAACGAAGCGTCGGCCTTGGCGACGGGCGAATCGACACGCTTCAACGCTTCGCGCTGGGTCTCGAGGATCGCCTCGGTGCGCTGTTGATCGACCAGCAACCCTTCGTACAAAGCAGCCGCGCTGTTACTCGCGGGATCGACCGCGTACGCTTGAGCGAGGATGCCCTCGTACTCGGTCGGCGCGAAGCGGCGCGCGATGCGCGCGGCGCGCAGGAAGATTGCGGAGCTGTCCTGTGCGGTCGGCGCATCGTGCGCAGCACGCAGCAGGGCCGCGATGCGCTCTTGCCACTCGCCATCACCGACCTGCGCGTCGAGCAAGCGCTCGCCCAGATCCCCCGGTTTGCCCTCGGAGTTCTGCAAGGCCTTGGCGTAAGACTCCGCAGCACGCTCGTATTCGCCGACGTCACACAGCACGTCACCGAGCTCGCGATACAAGGCGCTCTTCACGGCTGCGCTGGGCGCGCTCTTGAGCTGCAACTCGAGCAGCTTTTGAACCATGTTCAGCTTGCCGAGCTCCCAATAGATCGCACGCGCCTCACTCAGCGCGTCGAACAACGAGGGGTTCAGCTTGTACGCATCTTGGAAGTGCTTGAGTGCGCGCACGCCCTGCAAGAACTGCGTGTGCAGCACGCGCCCGAGACGCAAATGAATGTCCGCCTTCAGCGTCGCGTCTTGGGCCGAGCCCAGGCCCTGCTCCAATGCTTCGACGATGCCGTGCCAGTCGTGGTGGCTCTCAAGCTGTTTCAGACGCTGCTCTAGATCCATGCTCCCTCGGGCAAGCTACTTAGCGCTGAGGCCCGCCCGGCAATGACGCCAGAGCGAGCCTCGGATAGTGATCGCAAAACTGGGGGCGCGCAGGTAGCGCGCGCCCGCCTTCGGACTCGTCACGAAACGTATCAGTCGAGCTGTCCCCCACGCGGCACGCGGCACGAGACCGTGGGGTGACACGAATCACGCCGTCTGGGCGTGCCACGAAGCTCTTCAAGGTCACGACCCCAGCTTCTGGATCATCGACGAAGTCTCTTCGCACTCTTCTTTGAACTTCATCGCCTGCGCGCCCTTGCAAACGCGCTTGGTGAAGGTGTTCAAGAGGCGAAGAGCCTTCTCTTTTTGCGGCGGATCCATGGCGGCGTACGTGCTGCCGAGGTTGAACGAGAACTCCGGATGCGAGTCACCCGCGAACTGCTCGGCCTTCTCGACTGCTGCGAGTTGCCCCGCCTTGTCACCCTTGATCTGCGCGACCTTCGCCAAGAGCACGTACATGTTGTACAGCTTGGCGTTGTTCTTCTCGTTCGGCGGGACGAGCTTGGTGCCCTCGGTGAGCACGCCTTCTGCTTCTTTGGTGAGCTTCAGGTTCAAGTACAGATCGGCGAGCGGCGGGTAATAGAAGCCCTTGCTCGGATCGTGCTCGATGGCTTTGGTGTAGTTCTCCAAAGCCGCCTGCTCGTCATCGGTCCACAGGTAGCACTCGGCTAGCTCGTGGTAGCAATCCGCGAGGTTCGGGTCCTTCTCGATGCACTTCTTGAGCGGCTCTTCAGCAGCCTTGTATGCGTCCATGTTGCCGGCTTCGGCTTGCATGACGAGCGCATGGCCCTTCTTACCCCAGTAGTTCGCGAAGTCCGGAGCGACGAGCACGGCGCGCGCGAGCGTCGACGCCATCTTGTCCCAGTCTTCCTTCTTCTCGTACGCGTTGGCGAGCTTCCACAAGATGCGGTGGTTCGACGGATCGAGGTCGATCGCCTGCTCGTACTTTTGAATCGCACCTTCGACGTTGATCTTGACCGATTGGTCGCCTTCGTTGGCGAGGTTGATGGCCTCGATCTTGTCGCGGCTGCAGCCCGTCACGGAGCTCAAGAGACCCGCCGCAATCACGCAAACCGTAGAAAACTTCAGGAGTTTCATCGCAAGCTTTCCCTCTTTCCAGTCGATACGCATAGGGAGACTCACCAGCAGAATCGAAAATTCGCGGGCGGTGGAGCTACTGAGGACAGCAGCCAAGGCTCATTCGAACGCGGAGCGATACGAAGCACGTTGGTAAACCCTCGACCTCTTGCGACAATCGCAGGACGGTCAAAGAGGCTTGCAGCATAGGCGGATGGGCCCCAAGGTGTAAAGCCGCATCGCACGCGAATAAGTGTGCTTTCAACGAGGCTTAGCAGCGCCGGCAACGCTGTTTCCGTTGACCACAACATGCGACATGGCTGTCGTGCGTTTGCGCGCATTGCGTGCATTCGCACGCGCTCGGTCGCTCGCATGTTGCGCCTTCGCTCGGCGCAGCACTCACGTGCCGCTTTGTCCCACAAACGCAAAAACGCGCGGCCGTCGAAACGTACCGCGCGCTCTGCAAGCCCCCGGCGCTGAGCCGAGGGTCCTCGGTGTCGATCAGCCGGGCGAGAGCATGATGGGGTAAACCACCGTCACGATGCCACCTTCGGGCTGCGGGAAGCTCAGGCCGTAGAAGGCCGAAACCACGCAGCTGACCACGCCGCTGTCCGGAAGATCCGAACCGCCGTTGGAAGCGTTCGAGACCGCGCCGTCGCGGCCGATGACGAAACGCGCCGAAACGCGACCTTCGAGATTCGGGTTACGACCCAACCCCTGCTCGTAACACATGCGGAAGCGGCCGTAGTTCTGGCGCACGATGCGCTGAATCACTTCCGGCGGGAGACGACCGCTCACGGTCGTTGCACCCATGCGCACCTTCGGAGCTTTGGTCTGGTGGGAACCGCCGAGGCGGCCATGGCCAGCGCCGAAGCCCTGCCCAGTGCCCGTACCGGCTCCGTGGCCCAACGTGCCGATGTTGCCCAAGCCGATGCCTTCACCGCGACCACCGCCGCCCTCACCGATACCGGAGAGACCGAGGCCGCCTGCGCCGAACGCATCACCGATTTCGTCACCCCACATGTTACCGCGGGCGCTCACGTCATCCGAACCGAGGGACGTGTCACGACCCCAGGGAGCCGTCGGGGCGTTCGGGTCACCGGCTGCGCCCGTGTTGAGCAGGCCGATCATACCGAACTCCGCCGCCTCACGCAGCGCGGCTTGGCGAGCGATGTGTGGATCCGGGTTGTCTTTCGGGCCCTGCACGGCGTAGCGCTTGTTGACGGCTTTGGTCGTGGGGTTACCCATCGAGCCTTCCTCGCCCTTGGCGCGAGTACCGGTGCCGCCTTCTTTGTTGTCCGAGTTGTCTTGGACGACCTCGGCTTCTTTTTCTTCCTGTTCGCGCTCGGCAGCCGACTTCAGGTACTGCTGCATCAAGTACAGCGCGTCCTTGTCGAGCTCTTCGTCGTCCGTCAAACCCATGGGCGGGACGAAGAAGGCCATTGCGGCGACCAAGCCGCCGACCGCAGCCAGCGAGAGGCCGAAGTACATTGCCACGCCCCAGTCGAACCCGACCGCGACGCCGTGCTTGATCGGCTTGCCCGCGTTGACGGCGGCCACCTGGAACACGAAATCACCGATTTCGACGCGAGCCTTGCCACCGCTCGGCAGGTTCAGCTGATGACCACCGCTGACCTCGGCCGTCGGTTGAGCGCGCTGACGCGCCTCATCCATCGACATGCGCGGCATGCCCGGCAGCTCGACCGAGCCACGAGCACCCGGCGGAATGACGACGGCCACCGACGCGCGGTCGCCAATGACGACGGGCAGGCGGGTGGTGCCGAGCTTCTCACTCGGGATGAAGAAGTCACAGGCGAAATTTTTGCCCTGCTCCTCACCCACGTAAAAGTTACGCGGCGGGGTCAGATGGGACACGTGCAGCACGTTGGAGCCCCACAGGATCATGACCTCGACCGATTGGAGATGCGCGATCTCCACTTCGTCCGTGCTCACGTCCGGGCCGCTCTTGATCATCGTGTACGTGTACGTGCCGGGCGCCGCGTCGTCGGCGACGTGCATTGCGTGAGCGCGCGCGGTAGCAGCTGCGCCCGCGGCGAACGGGTTGGCTGAGCGCACCTCGAAAGGGTTGCTGGCGGCGGCAAACGGGCTGGAAGCACCGGCGGCGGCAAACGGGTTCGGAGCACCGCCACCGAAGGCGGGCGGAGGCGGCGCAGCGACCGCTTCGGCACCGGCGGGGTCAGCGCTCTCGAGCACGATGTACGTCTGCCCGACCTGGATCTGGTCGCCGACGTGCAGCTTGCACTTGTTGACGCGCGCCCCGTTCACCATCGTCCCGGGCTCGTTGCCCAGGTCGATGAGCGTGATGTCTTCGGGACCAGCGACCTCGATGACGGCGTGCATGCGCGACGCCATCTCGTCATCGACGCGAAGATGGCTCTTCGGGTCCTTGCCGACTTTCACGATGTCCTGCGTCACGGTTTCCCGGCGCTGGAGAGCATCACCCTGGTAGAGCGCAAACGTCAGAACAGCTTTTGCCATTGCCTAGTATTTCCTGATTACCGAGGGCCGCTACGCCCCATAGAACCGAGCATCGGAAGGCCGCGCTGCGCACCAAGCGGTGATCGCGCGGCGCGCCGATCAAATGTTTTCGACGGACTTGAGCATTTCCGGCACGAAGGTCGTGCGCGGCCGAATCAGCGTGGTGCGTGCAGCGCGCGGACGGACCTTGATGGTCGCGTCGTTCGGACCGAAGCCACCGGCGTTCAGCGGATCATCCGAGAACTCGTACCCGTAGCCGTCGGCCTTGTCGCCGCCGCCAGCGGGCTTCGCGTCCTGCGCGAACGCTGCCGAGGACAGCACGAACGCGGAAACTCCGATTGCGATTGCGACGACTTTTGAGCGCTTGAATGCCATTTCAGTCTCCTCGGAATTATCCCGTGGGATTACAGCCAGATTGTAACTTCTGAGTCTTCAACACGTCAACGCGAAAAGACGAAGCGGCGTCCTTTGCATTCGGACACCGCCTGTCTCTCGAAGTTCCAAAAAACGATCGCCTCGATCACTTCTTCTTGGCGTCGGGCGCGGGAGCAGCGCCCTTGGTATCCGCAGGCGGAGCTGCCCCACCCTTGGCGTCAGCCGGAGGCGCCGCACCGTCAGCCGGAGGCGCCGCGCCATCAGCCGGAGGCGGGGGTGGAGGCGGCTGATTCGCCGCATCCTTGGCCGCCTGCTCACCCTCTTGGATGAACTTGATGGTGTCCTGAATGTCTTGGCTGCGGTCCTTCGAGCGCTTCACCGCGGCTGCGAAGGCGGGATCAGAACCCGCCTTGTCGATAAAGGTCTTGTACTGCTCGGACGCCTTCTGCAGCGCCGGCACCGGGTTACCGCGCTTGGCTCGGAACTCCTGGGTCAGGATCGCTTCGTTGTAGTAGGTCTCGGCGCGGTCGGGCGCGATCTTCTTGGCCTCGTCCAGGTGCGCCTGGGCTTCGGCCACGTCCTTGTCGAAGTTCGAGTCGTTGATTTGACCGCGAACTGCGAGAGCCAGACCGAGCTGCGCCTCGTAATCCTTCGGGTTGAGCTTGAGCGCGTCGCGATACGCCTTCTCGGCCTCTTCGTAGCCGCGGAAGGACAGGTTCACCGCGGCGTAGTTCATCTGCGCTTCGAAGAACGTCGGGTCGAGCTGACGCGCTTTACCGAAGCTCTTCACGGCGCCGTTGAAGTTCTTGAGCTGAACCTGGATTAGGCCGGTCGTGTTCGAGATCGGCGCGTAGTTCGGGTTCTTCTTCTGGGCTTGGGCCGCCACGAGCGCCGCCAAGTCCAGCTGCTGCGAGTCGACGCTGGCCTTCGAAGCGCCCGAGACTTCCATACCGCGGCGACCGCGCTTGCCGGTCTTGTCAGACTGACCGGCTTTGGCCTTGGCCTGATTCAAGTAGTAAACGGCGAGCTGATTGAACGCCGGCATGTAGCCGTCGTCGATGGCCAGCGCGCGCTGCAAGTTGCGCTGCGCGCGCTCGAGGTCGTTCTTGCCATCGCTGTCGGCTTGATCGTTACCGCGCTCCATTTGCAGCGCGGCGAGGCTGACCAGGGCCTCCACGTTCTGGAACTTGGCGTCGTGGATGATCTGATCGAGCTTGGAAATCGCGCTGTCGAGGTCGTTCGACTTCGCGTAGTCGTACAGGGCGAGCTGGGCGCGAGCGCGGTGGAACGAGGCGTCGCTCTTCACGACGCCCTCGAACTCGGAGCGTGCCTCGGCGTCCTTCCCGCAGCGTTGGTAAGCCAGACCCGCGTTGTAGTTGGCTTCCGGGAACGGCCGCCCCGTATCCGACTTTTGGGCGTCGGCCGCGTTGTTGAAGGCCTTGGCGATCGACGTGCAGGCCGCGTCGTCCCAGTCCTGCTTCTTGTCGTGCGCTGCGAACTGATCGAGCGCCGAGTCGAAGTTGGCTGCCGCCTCTTTGCTGACGGCGTGACCCTTGGCGTCCGCTTTGCCGCTCGCCTTCTCCGGACTGAGCGCGCCGCCGGCTTTCACTCCCCCGCCGCAAGCCGCGGACAGCGTAGCGAGGCCCGCGAGCACCAGTGCTGCTTTGAAACCTGACATCACTTCTTGCCCTTCTTCTTGGTATCGTCGGCCGCGGGCGCTGCTGCGTCGCCCTTCTTGGCGGGCGTCGGCTCAGCGCTCTGGGTCACCATCGGCTCGCCGCCGATGCGCAGCGGGTTGCCCTGTTCGAGCAACACGCTGTTGACGCGATTCGGGGAGCCCCGGAACTCGTCGACCAAGTGGTATTCGTTCTTGTAGTTCTGAGCGAGCCACTCTTCGCAGGTACGGCTGAACTCGTCGAAGTACTGGTACTTCACGGAGTAGCCGAGGCAGGTCTCGAACGCGCTCTTGGCCTGCTGCTTTTGCGGCTCGGACGCTTCGTCCAAGCTGGCGTAGTAGGTCTGACGGATTTCCACGTCGCGGCGGAACGCATCCGGAATCGGTGCGGCGCGGAACTCCTTCACGAACTGACCCCACATCTCACCGACGCGAGAGCCGGCTGCGATGACCCAGCGCGGCGGCGGCACCGGTTGAAGGTCGACGATCTTCTTGTATTCGCCGCTGGCTTTCTCGATCAGCGGGCGCTTCTTGACGATCCAGTCCTTCACCTTGGTGCTGATGTGCTTCAGCACGTCTTCTTTGGAGTTGTTGCCGTGGTATTCCGGGAACTTCAGCTTGTCGACCTTCGCCTTCTCTTTGTCGGCGAAGTAGAACATCGCCTCGCCGACTGACTCCAAAGCTCGGCCGAGGCGGCGCTGCTTCGAGCCATCGTCCTCACCCGGGATGGCCTGGATCTTCGCGACTGCGGCGCCCGAATCCGACCATAGGCCAACGACGGCCTTGTATTCGCGAACCGCCAGCGTCTCTTTGCCGAGCTTGATGTCGGCGCGAGCGAGCAGCGCGTGAGCCTGGGCAACGATGTCGAGGGTCGCCTTGTTGTCGATCATCTTCATCGAGCCGCCGAGGCGCTTCTCGACGTTGTTCCAGTCCTTCTTCTCGCCGTAGTGCGCCGCGATGGCGTAGGCGATCTGAGCGGTCTGCGCGGGCTTCCGAGCCCCGAAGTACTTATTGAAGTTGTTCGAGTCGTCGATGCCCTGGTCTTCTTGACCGAGGCCCAAGCGCAGCACCACGGCGTCGCTCAAGGCTTGGTCGGCGAACTCCCCCTTGTAGGCCGTCTTCTTCGCGTACAGCTCGAAGAAGTCAGAAGCCTTGTCGTACACGGCGATGGCTTGGTAGTTACCGCCGATTTCGTACGTGGCCTTCATGGCCAGCTGCGAGTCGGCCAGGCCGTAACGCGAGCTGAGCAGAATGAGCCTGGCCTGGATGGATTTGGCGAGCAGGCGAGCGGCTTGGTAGGCGCGCGCCATGTTGTACACGATTTCGTCGGCCTTCTCGCACTGCTTGGGGTGCTCCCCCTTGCCGAGCGGCTCCTCGCAGTACGAGCGCCACAAGTCGAGGTACGAGTCTGCACCCTTCTTGTAGTTGTCGAGGGCGTTCTTGTAGTCGCCCTTGTCTTGCTGCGAATCCGCGAGCTCGACCTGCTTTTGAGCCTTGAGGCGGCGAATGTCGAACTGAATGCGATTCAGAGTCTCGCATTGCTCCTTGTTGTCCTCGGCCTTGCTGCCCTTGCAGTACAGCTCGAGGAACGTGGGCACGTCCTTGCCCATTTCGTCGAAGCACTCGGGGCGCGGCGGCTCGGCACGTGAGCCGAGCACGTTGATCGCCTCGAGGTACAGCTGAGCGGCGTAGATGGCCGCGTCCTTGTCCGCGTGATTGATGGCGACGTCACGGAACGCGAGCGCCGCTTCCTCCCAGTGCTGGGCCTCGAAGTAGATACGGGCGCGGCCGTATTTGACTTCGACGTACTGCTCTTGGGCGTCTTTGTCGTCCTTGTTGGGCTTGACGTAGCAGACGTAGCGATTGAAGGCGTTGACCATGCCCTTCTGCATGTCGGTGAGGGGCTTGGGCTTGAACTTCTCCCACTCACCCTTCTTCGCCTCGCGATCCTTCTCGTCGGCGCCCTGGGGACCTAGGCCCTTGCCTTTGCGGTCGGCAGCGCCCTTGTACATTTGGTCGTACATCTTCTGGTAGCAGAGCACCGACGCGTAGGCGGCTTCCGCTGCCTGCTCGTTCTTCGGGTCTTCCACCACCACGGCGTCGAACGCCGGACCGCACTCTTCCCAGCGCTGCTGGAAGTAGAGCAAGTCCGCCATGGCGTACTTAATCTTGTACATCGTGGGCCAGTCGGCCTTCACGATGCGCGGGAACTCGAACTTGGTGAAGTCTTCGGAAGTGAAGCTGTCGGCGACCTTCTTGTACAGGTACGCGGCCAGGTCCATCGTCTTCTTGTCACCAGTGCCGCGGACACCACCGGAGCCGACCGCTTCCAAGTGCCAGCTCATCGCGGTTTCGCTCAGGAGCTCGGCGGTCTTGTTGGCGCACTGACGCTTGGCTTCGTCGGCGTGCTTCTCTTTGGTGAAGTCGTTGTAAACGCGGACCTGGGAATCCATTTCCTTGCGGATGGCTTCCTTGTCGCCCGAGTTGATCGCCGACGAGGCCGTCGTGATCTGACCCTGATAGAAGCAGGACTTGTCGCCCGAATCGCGGCTCAGTAGGTCGCGGTAGAGGACGATGCCTTCCTTGTAATGACCGGTATCGAGGTAAGCGAGACCGAGGTCATTCATCATGTCGATCGTCTTCTGACTCTCGCCACCCTTGTCGCCGCTGATCGGCTTGAAGAAGTTGAACGCCTTGGACGGATCGCCGCTGACCGCGTAGACCGGGATCGAGTCCTTACGAGCGGCCTTCTGCAGCTGCTTCGCGTTCGGCAGGTCGCCGTACGTGTCGCCGTACTCGATGACCTTCTTGAACTCGTTCAGGGCGTTCGCGTACTCGCCCTTGTTCCAGAACACGTAACCGAGCTTGTAACGGGCGTAGCCGTAGACCTTGTTGGTGGGCGGCGGGTACTTGATCACTTCCTTGTAAGCAGCAGCCGAGAGCTCCCACTTGGATGGATCGCCCTGGGCTTCTTGGAAGAAGAGCTCACCGAAGGCCAAGTAGGCGTTCGGGATGTACGGCGACTTCGGCGCCTTCTGGATCAGCTCGAAGTACGTGGCGCGGGCGTTCTTGAGATCCCCACCCTGCTCGTACTCGTACGCGAGGTAATACAAAACCTCGTCGATCTTCGAGTAATCCGGGTAGTCCGTCTTCATCAACGTGTAGTACGCGATGGCGCTCTTGCGCGCGGCGGCCAGGATCTTGTCGGCGGCAGCAGCGTCGGATCGGAACTTGGTGACGCTCTGCCCCTTCTTCTTCGCGTCTTGGCCCGCGATGTCGGCGGCGATCTTGTCGCGTTGCGCCGCGCTCTCGAGCTCGACGTAACCTTCCGCCAAACGGCGCGTCAGCTGCGGGCGATCCGGCGACTTTTTCGCGGTCCGCTTGTACAATCGCTCGAGACCCTGAATCTCGGTGATGAGCAGGGCGCGAGCGCGGGCTTGCAGGCGGTTCTTGCGCGTGTCGCGCTCGGCGTACTTGGTGAGCTCTTCCGGGTTCACCGGCTTCGAGTCATCCTGACGCTTCTTCACGTCGCGCGGCGGGGGTGCGCTCGAGAACGCAGCCGGGCGCTTGCTGTGCACGTCCGCCATTTTGCCGGCGGGGCACTCGCTCAGCGCCTTGGCGGCATCCGGCGAAATACACTCCGAGCTCAGATCACTCGGCTTGGCCTCGGTGACGGCACCCGCGCTGGCTGCCGAGAACAGCAGCCCAAACGCCGCTGCAACGTTTACGAACGCTCGCTTAGAGCTCATCCCATTACCTCCCACACGCGGAAACGACACGCTGGCGATAGAAGCCGAGCTCGTCACGCCAATACTCACCGTCGAAGGGCCAGATCACGTGCTCCTCGTCGGGCTTTACATCACCGAAGGTCTTCGAATCAGCCGCGCTGACCTGACCGGTCGCGAGCTTTTCGTCGAGCAAATTGCGCTGCGCGGCGGTGATGTCGATCAGGATCTTCTCACCATCGCGAAGGTGCTCGTTCAGCTCGTCGACGTTGCGTTGGTAACGCGAGAGCGCGAGCTCCCCTGCCTGACGAACCGCCAGATCACGCGCCAACTTGAGCGCGTCACCCACCTGCTGCCCGATGCTCGAGCTCTGGAACGTGGGTGGCGACTTCTTGAAGCGCTTGTCTTCTTCCTCGAGCAGCTTCACGTAGTCGATGTTGCGCAAGAGCTGGCGATCGCTGAGCGCGTTCTCCACGATCGGGCGAATGCGCTCGTCCAAGTTGCCGCCACCGGCGCGCACCTCGAGCAAGAACTTGAAGAACGGCTCTTCCTTGTTCTCGCCCTTGTAGTTCTTCAGCACCTTCTCGAGCTGCTCTTTGATGGGCGTGTACTTCTTGTTGAACTGCGCGACGACCGTAGTCGCCGCTTCGTAGTTGCAGTTCGAGAAGTAAATGACCGCCTTGAGCACCGACGCTTCCGGGTAGAAAGAGTTCGGGAAGTACGGCGACTGCAGGGTGTGAATGTTCCCGAGCGCGTGCGGGTAGTCACCGGCCATGAAGTAGGCCCAGGATTCCTCGAACAGGGCGTCGAGCCAGTACTCGCTCGCCACGTCCACCTGGTTCCAGTACTTCACCGCGGCGCTCAGCTTGGTGCTGTCGACCGTGGGCTGGTTGGTTTCGGCGTCCGTCTTGATCGACGAGGAGTAGTAGGTGCGGGCCATCGAGAGCGAGGCCAAGTCGCGCAAGCGATCTTCGTCCTCCACGCCTTCGACGCCTTCGTCGAGCGCCTTCTGAATGCGCTGGAAGGCTTGCACGGCCGGAATCGATTTACGGACCTGAACGTAGCTGATGCCCGTGAAGAACTGTGACTTGACGTAGTACTCACTGCGGCGATCGACCTTTTGGAACAGGCGGATCGCCTCTTCGAACTGGCGATTGCGGTACTTGTACCTGCCAAGCATGTAATTGAGCTGCCAGTACAAATCGCGCTGCTGATCGTTGTCGAAGCGGGCGACCTGCTCATCGTTGTACTTACCCACGCGCTCGATGATGTCCGCGGGCTCGGGCAACTGGGTCGCGAGCTTGGCCAGCCAGAGCAACGTCTCCTTGAACTTCTGGTGATTCGGATTGTCCGCGATCACGCTGAAGATGGCGTAGCTTGCCTGGTAGAACTTGAGGCGATAGAGCGAGATGGCGAGGAAGTACTCGGCCAGCTGCTTGTTGCCCGGGTCATCCCCGGTTTCGCCGCTGACGACGCGGTGCAGGGCCTGAGCGGCCTCGCTCCACTTCTCTTTGTCGAAGAGCTGCTTGGCCGACGCGGCGGCCTCGGTCATCTGACCTGCGGTGACCGGGGCTTGCGCGGCGGGGGCACCTTCGTCGAGATCGATGTCGACGGCTTTGCCGCCCTTCTTCGGCGCGGCGGCCGGTGCGGCAGCGGCGGGCGCTGCACCCTTACCTGCCTTGCCGCCCTTCTTCTTGGCAGCGGGGGCCGGCGTATCAGAATCCAAGTCGATGACATCCTGAGCTCGCGCTGAGCGAGTCACCACGAGGCTCGGGAGAGCAACGGATGCCAGAATGCAGACCGCAACGAGGCGCTTTCGGAACATGGATCCTCTGTAGTTGGGTTGAGATCGACGCCTTTACGGACGGCGCCGCGACCGGGTGCGGGGGGCCTCTGCGGCCAAAGCGGGAAAAACCTAATAACTACCGCTACATACCACCCGCGGTCGTGGGCATGTTAGAGATCGCGGTGCGAGCTTGTCAAGTGTCGTCGGAAAGCATCCGCATGAGATCGTTCGCGCATCATCCTGCACTTCAAAATTGCGGCACTCCGGAATTGGCAAGCGGGTGATGGGCACACCCGGTGCTCGAGGCGTGACTCGTATGCGGGAGTTGACGTGGGTGCATATCGCACTTGCCCCGCACTGCGCATAGCGCGCTTGGTTGTGTTTGTTTTCTAACCGTGGTGAGTGACTTCCCGTTGAATCTTGAGAGCGAGCGCGAGACGCGTTTGCACGCTAGCGCGTACCTCGCTGTTCGCGCGACACACAGGACAGCCGACGAGCAGCGCGCGAGTGATCTCTTCGGCTCGCTTCTCACATTCAAGTAGGTGATGGTCGGCAATACGCACTTCCGACACGGCCGTTGGAAAATTCCTTGGGCCGAGGCGGGCGCAGCGTGCTTCGCGTGACCCGCAGCGTCTTTCGCGTTGACTGTATCGGAAGCGCTCGACTAGCGTACGCGCGGTTGCGGCGGCGCGACAGCGACGACCACGGATCGATGTATAGACCACCAGTCGAATGGGTGACGGTCAGGCGATGATACGTAAAATCACGGGTTTCTCTCTGTTGGCCACGGCACTGCTCGGCCTGTTCCCGCTGGCTTGCCAGCCGGGCGGCGTTGGCGACCCCTGCACTCCCGAGGACGAATACATTCAAGCGTTCCCCGGCTACAACGCCAAGGAAGTGAACGTCGAGAGTCAGTCCTTCCAGTGCGAAACGCGCGTCTGCCTGGTCAACCACTTCCAGGGTCGCGTGAGCTGTAAGTACGGGCAAGCGGTCGGCGCGGGTAACTGCACCGTGCCTGGCAACCCGGGCTTGCTGATTTCGGCTCAAGTTAGTCCGCAACTGGAAGCGCGTACGGCCGACAAGGCTGTGTACTGCTCGTGCCGTTGCGATGGTGAAGACAAGAACGCCCGTTACTGCAAGTGCCCCTCGGGCTACGCCTGCGACCACCTCGTCGACGACCTGCACCTCGGCAGCGCGCAGCTCGCGGGCTCCTACTGCGTGCGCGACGGCACTCAGTACGACGTCAAGCAGAGCAAAGAGTGCACGCCCACGGGCTACCCGAAGGTCGCCGGGTCGCCCAGCTGCGGCACGAATACCGACAGCTGAGCCACGCACCAAGCGTAGGGAGCTAGGTGTTGCGGCTGAACAAGCCGTCCGCACCTGGCTCGAAGCGCGCGGGCTGCGCATCCTCGGCAGCAACGTTCGCGTCAACTATCTCGAGATTGACCTGCTGGTGCGAGACGGCCGCACGCTCGCGCTCGTCGAAGTGCGAACGCGCGCGGCCTCCTCGTGGACCTCGGCCTTCGGCAGCATCGACGGCTGGAAGCGCACCCGCCTCCGTCGCGCCGGCGAGCGCCTGTGGCGCCGCGAATACAAGTGGCGCCCCGACTTCGACCACGTCCGCTTCGACGTCGCCAGCGTCACCTGGCGCAACGGCGTCCCCCACGTCGAATACATCCGAGCCGCGTTCTAGCAAACTTGGGTGCGAGCAAAGCGCCGCACGCTTCGCGCCTAAGCGCACGCCAAGCAGCACAGCCGCCCTCCCCGAGCGGAGCAACACGACGCTCCACAAACTTGGGTACGAGCAAAGCGCCGCACGCCTCGCGCCTAAGCACGCCAAGCAGCACAGCCGCCTCCCCGAGCGGAGCAATACGACGCTCCACAAACTTGGGTGCGAGCAAAGCGCCGCACGCTTCGCGCCTAAGCGCGCGCCAAGCAGTTCAGCCGCATGCCCGGAAATACGTCGAGCTTTCTGACTTTGGCAGGATCAGATCACGATTTTCGAATGAGGCTGGGCCTACAAGAACCGACCGAACGGGCGCGTGCTTTCCGTGGGTCCGCGCGATCGGCCCAGCGCCACCTTCCGAGCGTGCGCAAACGTAAGTCCCCAACCGCGCGCCGAAGGCGCCGCGCGTCCTTATCTCCGCGCGCCCCAGTAACGCGTCTACGCGTCAATAATCGAGCGCCGCCTTCATCTCTTTACGCAGCTGGTAAAGCGGATCCAGCTCCCCCGGCTCGGCCTTTGGCTCCATGGTCGTGATCGCCTGCTCGAGCTTCGCGATCTCCTCTTCCTGACGCGCGCGCAGGTTCCTCACCATCGTCTCGAACGTATCGAAGAAGTGCACGAGCTCGTCGCCCTTGCGCAGCTTGCCAGGGATCTTCAAACGGCCCTCGCCGACATCGTTGATCTGGCGCTTCATCTTGTAGATGGGGCCGGCCACCTTGTGCGTGACCAAGATGCCGGCGATGCCGATCAAGATGACGAGCAAGGAGAGCGCGCCGACGAGCGTGTACAGCATCGCGTGCTGCTTGTCGGTCAAGGCGCTGGCTTGATCGCGAAGCGCGGTGGCCTGCCCTTCGAGCGCGACTTGTTGGGCCTTCAGGCGTTCGTCTTGCTTGTCGGCGTCGGCCTTGAACGCGTCGAGGAGCGCCGGATTGTCGCTGTAGACCGGGTCTTTGATGATGTTCATCTTGACCACTTCGCTGACCTTTTGGCTTTCAGCGACGACCTGCTTCCCGCGCTCGACGACTTGCTCCCCTTGATGCACCGCTTGGTGGCTCTGCGCGATCACCGCCGCGCTGGTGCGCCAGATGAGCAGCCCGAGCGAGATGCTGAACAAGAGCGCGATGCCCACCAAGTACCCGGTGTACTTGAGCTGAAAATGGCTATCGAGCAGGTAGTTGCGAAGGCGACGCTGATGGCGACCGGTGGCCGGCAAGGGTGCCGCAGAGGCTTCTCCCATGAGCTGGGACTCCTTGAGAATGAAGGCAGGGTGCTAAGCGTACGGCTTTTTTGCGGTTCCGTGCAAGAAGTGCGCTGCGTGCTCGAGCCGCGCGCTCAGGGCAGGCGCCCGGCCGCTTGGGTGAACTTCTCGAAAGCGCGCTCGGCGGTATCCTTGAGCAGGTCGTTCTCGGTGTCCTTGTCGGGGGACGGCACACCTTGCTGCGTGAGCTTGGTGGTGAAGCTGCCAATCAGGGATTTGTCGGGGTAGCTGAACATCGCGATCTCGACGCGGATCGTCAGGTTGCCTCCCGAATAGTCGGGGGGTGGGACGCGCGGCGACAAGAAGACCGGCTTTACGCCGCTGTGGGCGCTCAGGCGCCGCTTGGCGTCGGTGAGCGCTTCGCCGGCAGGCGCCAGGGTAAACGCCGCTTGTTGCGCCGCTGCGCCAGCCATGGCGCTGTGCACGATCGCGTCGATCTCGTCGCCGCTGCGGCCTGTTTTGTCCGAGACCTTGCCGATGGCGACGTAGTACTTCGTATCGGAAGTGAACACCGGATCTAACGCCTTTTGGATAGCGGACTTCACGGTGTCGTTGGCTTCGCTAGCCAGCCGCTTTTGTAGGCACTCCGAGCCGCCCATGCGCAGGCGGCCGAGCGCAGCCGCAGACGCGGCGCGCACCGTGGCGTTCTGATCGGCGAGGCCGCTGCAAAGCGGTTCGACCGCGCGCTTCGACTTCGAGGCGCCGAGCGCCAGCGCGGCTTGAGTCCGTATGCGGAAATCCGTACCCCCGGACAGATTCTGTACGAGGTGATCGACGTCCGCCGGCTCTTCCGCCGCCGCCGGACGCACAGCCATGAACCCCACGCCGCCCAAGAGCGCGGCCAAAGCGAGACGACGCATTGGCTGCCACCGTAACACGATGAGCGGGCTCTCCGTTGACCTTCTACAGCTCGCTCTCAACTTGCCTCATTCTCAACTTGCCTCATTCAGCTTACGCTCGGACATGCGCTCGCCTTGCTTCGGTGCTCGGCAACCGCGTCCGATTTTGTTCTTTGGCTCGCCGGTTTGACGGCGACGGCCAGCGGTTGCTTCAGTCGGATTCGACGAAGGGCATGAACATTCTTGCGATATGCCCTCTCCCGCTCTTCATTTGCGCTCCATTTGCTCTCATCGACGGCCATTGCAGCAGGGTGTGTGCAGGCATGTATGATGATCCGGTGAAGACGCCGACCGGCGGACCAAATCAGCTTTTTGCACCGCCTCGGCGGAAGGCGCCATGGCCTCGCCTCGCGTGGGGATGCGCGTGTGTTGCCCTCTCCTACTCGATCGCCTTCGCTGCTCCGGTGGCCTCCGCTGAACCCCAGTTACGAGTCACCGGCGCCCTGACCATCGAAGCCAGCGCATCGCAGCAACAGAACGCGAGCGAAGTGGAGGCGCGGTTGCTCGACGACGCCGGGCACCCGGTGTCCGCGGTCGATCTGGTCGTCAAGCCGTTGCACGTCAGCACGCCCCTTTCTGCGCGCGACTGCCACTCCCGCACCGCGCAGCTGATTGCGAACGCCGATGGCAGCTACCTCGCGCGCAGCAACGGTTCGGGCGCGCTGTGTCTGCATTTCGACGGCACACCCGAGCGCGCCGAATTCGAATTGAGCTTCTCGGATCCGAACGGCTTGTACGGCGCGGTAACCCGCCGCGTCGTGGCCGACAGCGCCACGCGCAACGTCGAGATGGCGTTCGCGCCCACGCCCAGCGTGCTCTCGCTCGAGCGAGATACCCAAATCGTGTCGATCGTTACTCGCCCCGTGCCGCCTCTCGCGGCGGGTGAAGCAGTCGAGAGCTTGAATGTATCGCTGAACGTCAAGCGCGACGGCCAAGCCCCGCGCTCGCTCGGTGTCGCCAGCGTGGAGATAGGGAGCAACCTCGAATTTCGGGTGCCGAGCAACACGCTCGGCGCTCCGGGCCCGATCGAGATCAGCGCGGAGTTTGCCGGTAGTCCGAATACGCGCGCCGCGCGCACGCTGGCGCACGGAACGGTGACGGCGCAGGCCGTCTTGTCGTTGGCAGAGCCCGTCGCGCCGAGCCACCCCGAAAGCGGCGTGCGGTTGCGCGTACGCGCCACCTCCATCGCCGGTCCGGTGCCGAACGGGTCGATCGAGGCTCGCAGCGCCGGAACGAGCCTGGGCAGTGCCCGCGTGACCGACGGCATCGCCGAGCTCTACCTGCAGCTCGAAGAGAGTGTGGCCAAAGCCCACCCCGTGGAGTTACGTTACGTCCCCGATTCGCCTTGGTGGCTGCCTGCAGCGACGCTCTCGGTGGCCATTCCGGTTTCGCCGCCCAGCCCTTGGCGGCGCATCGCTTGGATCGCCGCGGTGGCGGTGCTCGGCACTTGGCTGCTGCTCGGCTGGCAACGTCCCCGACGCATGGAGCGCAGCGCTCCTTCGCCCCTTCAGCGCCACGCAGCTCGCGCACCGGTCGACGTTCTCGAAATCGGGGACGCTCAAGGCGGTTGGCGCGGCCGGGTGCTCGATGCGCACGACGGCACGCCGATCGCAAATGCGACGGTCCTGGTGCGCTTGCCGTCGTTCGATGCCAGCGGCGTGCTGCGCAGCGCGCGCAGCGACGACGCCGGAGCATTCACACTCGAAGGCGCCGACGCGGCCGGCCCTGCGGCCGCGCTTGAAGTGCGCGCGCCGTTTCATGCGCCACTCGCGGCGCCCATGCCGCCTCCGGGCACGCTCGTGCTCTCGCTGGTTTCGCGTCGTCGCAGCTTGCTCGCACGTTTCGTGGAGTGGGCAGTGCTCGATGGCGGCTGGGAACGACGTGGGGAAGCGACCCCGGGTGAAGTCGCGCGGCGTACTGATCGCAGCGAAGTCGCCAATTGGGCGGGCGCCGTCGATGAAGCGGCCTTTGGACCTGAGCCGCTCTCTGAGGCGAAAGAGCAAGGAGTGATCGGCCGCGAACCGGGACATCACAGAAAGCTGCCACTGCCAGCGGCCGGTGCCGGTGCCGGTGCCGGTGCCGGTGCCGGTGCCGGCAAGGGTGATCGCGGCTGAGCGTTGCCTACATGGTGGTCAATGGGAAAACGAGCATCGCCATTGACGAGGCAAAGCGCGCGTTTCTATAGTCCGCCCCCACGCCGCAACAGCGCGGTAAGCAGCAATGATTTACGTTCTCCTCGCGCTTGCGCTCGCCGTTGTCGTCGCCGCCTATTTCTTGTTCTTCAAGAAGGGCGAGCCCACCGAGCTCCCGCCGAGCTCCACCAAGGCCGAGCCGCTCGCGCGACCGCAGAGCACTTCCCCACTTCGCCGCGACGCGGGTCGCGAAGCGAAGGAAGAGCCCGCTGCTGCCGAGGGCGCGCCGAGCAAGTCGTCGCTCAAGGTTGCAGAGGCCGCGTCATCCCCGACGTCGCTCGAGCGCTCTCCGCTGCCCGGGTCGGTTGGGCGTCCGCCGCCGCCTTCGGCCCGCGGCGTCGAGCGCGCACCGCGGGATATCGAGGGCCTCCGCAAGGGGCTGTCCAAAGCTCGCGGCAGTGAGGGCTTCTTCGGTCGGCTTCGCGCGCTGTTCGTAGGCAAGAAAGAGATCAGCCCCGACATCACTGCCGAGCTCGAAGAGGTGCTGCTCAGCTCTGATGTAGGGACTGAGACCACAGCGCTGCTGCTCGAGCGCGTGAAAGAGGTCTTGAGTCAGGGCGACTTGTCGAATCCGGACAAGGTTTGGGATGCGCTCCGTGCCGAGGCCGAGCGCATCGTTTCGGTCGACGGCATCACCGGTCCCCTCGAGCTGCGAGCCAAGCCAACCGTGGTGTTACTCGTTGGGGTAAACGGCGCGGGCAAGACGACGACCATCGGCAAGCTCGCGACCAAGCTGCAAACCAACGGCAAAAAGTGCGTTTTGGCGGCGGGTGATACGTTCCGCGCGGCCGCCGTGCAACAGCTGGTGGTGTGGGGTGACCGTGTTGGTTGTGAAGTGGTGCGCGGTAAAGACGGCGCCGATCCCGGAAGTGTCGTATTCGACGCCATCAAGCGCGCGGAGACATTAGGAGTCGATGTCGTACTTGCTGATACCGCAGGTCGTCTTCACACGAAGTCGAACCTGATGGCGGAAATGAAAAAGATCGCCAAGACCGCTGAAAAAGCGCTGGCCGGCGCGCCGCACGAAATATTGCTGGTCATTGATGCGACGAACGGGCAAAACGCTCTCGCTCAGGCAAAAGAATTCAAAGAAGCGCTCCCACTCACCGGCATCGTGCTCACTAAGCTCGATGGCACAGCCAAGGGGGGCGTGGTGCTCGGAATTGCCAACGCGCTGCGTCTTCCAGTTCGCTTCGTCGGCCTCGGTGAACGGCCCGACGATCTCCATGAGTTTGCCCCAGCTGACTTCGTGGAGGCATTACTCGGGCGCGATGCGGCCGAGTAACTTACAGATGCACTTACGAGATGATCGACCGGCGAGTGACCAAGCATTCAAGACTGCGCAATCACGAATCGGTAGGTTGAGGTGAGTGAGCGTGGAAGAAGCAATTCGGGTCGGGTCAAAAAGTTTTAGCTTGTTGATTGTAAGATTTTTAGCGTGATATAGTCCCCCGGCGTTTCCGGTTCGCGGAATTGTTCAATAGTTCCAAGTGGTTGCGGTGTTGGAACCGCGCGCTGACCCAATGCGTCGTTTGAAGGGAAAGCGGAAGAGGCATCGATGAAGTCAAGTCCCATCGGGCTCCTCGTGGCAGTAGCCCTCGGCATATTCCCTGCGCAAAGCTGGGCGCAAGCCAAAGCAGGGAAGGCCACGGTGGCCGGAAAAGCTGCGGCGGCAAAAGATAGCAAAGGCGTCACCATCGACGCGGATGCGAGTGGCGACGCGGCGGCAACCGCCGGCGACACTGCTCCCGCCGGTGATGCTACTGCGGCAGGTGATACGGCGGGTGATGCCACGGGCGCGGGCGAAGAAGCCACGCCCGAGGGCTCGGGCCTCGACGACATCTGTAAGATCGATCCTGCAGCATGTCCGAATCTGGACATGGACAAGGAGGCAGCGCGCCCCTTGAAGGAGCAGATCTTCGCAGTGCAGCAGGCTTACGCGCTGCGCGTGCGCCGCTTGGAGCTCCAAGCAGGTTGGTCGGTGAGCATGAACGATCAGTTCGTCGGCCACCCGGCTCCCGTGCTGGCGCTCAATTACTACATCACCAACGTTCTCGCGATTGGTCTGAATGGCGCGTACTACGCCCCGTTCAACAACGACAAGGACTTCAACGCGCAGGTTCGGCGCGCGGCGCGCGTTGCCGTGCCGCTCACCGAGTACCAGTGGGGCGCTGCGTTGAACTTCACGTACGTCCCCGCGTACGGCAAATTCGCCGGTTTCGGCGACTTCATTTTCCACTATGACGCGTACGTGGTCGGCGGTGTCGGCGCCCTCAGCGTGCGTCCGATCCCGATTGTCGACCCAAACAACCGTAACTTTTCGTACGAGCCCAAGCTGGCGTTCAACGCCGGTATCGGTCTGCGCATCTTCTTCAACCGCTGGTTCGCCGCCGTGCTGGAAGTTCGCGACTACGTGTTCAACGACAAGCTAGAGAACTTGACTGTCGGCAGGACCACTGCCGAGCAGCAAGACAAGTCGACGTGGTACGGCAACACGAGCCTGACGAACAACGTGCAGGCTCAGTTCGGTGCTGCGATCTTCCTCCCATTCTCGTTCGACTACCGGTTGCCGAAGTGATGGGCAAAGGGCGAGGCATGACCACCACGAAACAGAAGATTACGAAGCGGCTGGTAGCCGTGCTGGCTCTGGCGCTCGCGCTCTGCGCGTTCACCGAGCCCGCCGAAGCGCAGCAGATCCTGCTCACTGGTCCGCTCGCGGGCGCCCCTGCCGTGCGCAAGCTCCGCCTGCGCCGCAAAGGGCGTTTCGAGATTGCTCCGGCCGTCTCCTTCACCCTCTTGGATGAGTACCAGCGCACCATTTTGCTGGGCGGCCGGCTCAATTACAACTTCACGGACTGGCTGTCGTTCGGTGCCTGGGGTGCGGTTGGCAGTGCCATCCGTATCCAGACCGACCTGACGGACCAGATTCAGTCGGTGAACGCGCAACGCCGCGCGGCTGATCCGAACGCAACATCGATCGATCGCCTGCTCACTGCGAATAACCTCGGCCCGGATTTCAAAAAGCAGCTCGGCGGCATCGATTGGGTCGTGGCTCCGCAGCTGACCGCGGTTCCGTTCCGCGGCAAGCTCGCGCTGTTCCAGAGCATCTACCTCGATACCGACCTGTATTTCTTCGGCGGCCCGGCCTTCATCGGCCTGACCGAGCGTAAAAACTGCGCCGGGACCACGAGCGATCCGTGCTCCGGTCCGACCGGCTTCCAGACCGCCACTCGCATGGCAATCGCGCCGACCTTCGGTCTCGGGTTCAACTTCTACATCAACAAGTGGAGCGCGCTCGGTTTCGAATACCGCGGCCTCCCCTTCTCCTGGAACACCGGCGGCTTCGATACGCACGGTGGTGGCAAGGACAAGAAGTTCCCCGACAACAAGATCACGAACGACGATCGCCAGTTCAACTTCAACCAAGTGCTGACGATCAGCTACAATATCTACCTGCCGTTTCAGTACAAAGTATCGGAATAGCCGCGTAGCTCGCTGTAGCGACTCAAAGCGCCCCGCTCACCAAGCGGGGCGTTTTGCGTTTGTGCTCTCTCTTCTCCCGTACACGTGCCCGTGCCCGTGCCCGAAATTGCACTGCGTCGGTTCAAAGGCGTCCACTGGCCAGTTAGAGGTTTGGGGGGCGCCCCAAAGACGCGCATCGCACCTCTCGGCGCGACATTGGTGCTCACGAAGCGGAAGCCCAACGGCGTAACGCACTGGCGCACACGGGCTGCCGCGAGGCGACCAACCCTCCCCTGTTACGAAGAGGAGAGAAGAGAGGGAGCTCGTGCACGAGCACGAGCACGAGCACGTTGAGAAGAGAGGGCTCGCTAGCCCTTCACGACTTTATCGCCGGCGAGGCGGAAGCCGGGAGGCAGAACCTTGCCGAGGCGCGCGGAGAGCTCGCCCGTCACCGGCCAGGCGCGATCGACCAAGCCCTGAGCTATCCGATTTTGGACTCGGCGCGACTCTTCGGATTCGAGGGCGCTGACCAGGGCGGGCAGGCTCGCGGCGTCGTTGATGGCGAACAGGGTGGTGACGGACGTGAAGCGAACGGGCTCGCTCATGTCGCCCAGGAACGGCTCGACGGCGGCGCGCACTTCGTCGGTCGGGTAGGCCTCGAGCGCCTGGATCAGCTGCACCTTGGGCTCGGCGTTGCGGACGTACTCGGTGTCGAACTGATCCAGGATGCTGAGCAGCTCTTGCGCAGCTTGCGCGTCGTCTTTCACGATCGCGCGCAGGACTTTGAGCGGCCAAGTCAGGCTCTCGGCCTTCTGACAGTGCTCGCGGATCGGCTCGAGCGCATCCTCACCGGTGGCGACGATGCCGCGCATGCACGACTCCTTCTCCTCCTGATCGGTGATGGAAGGATCGAGCACCCAGTCGAAGCGCTTGAGCAGCGCGGCAGCGGCCTGCGCCGTGCCGATGCGACCGAGCTCGTTGATCGCCTCTTGGCGGTCGAAGTTTTGCGAAAGCTTGTTGGTCAGCAGGCGTTCGAGGCGCGCAATCTCTTTTTGGGAAGTGCGCGGCGGCTGATCGCTCTTATTTTTGCTGAGAAAGTCGAAAATACCCATGGTCCTGTGCAGCGTTCGCGACGAGCCTCCGGGCCCGCGTCGCCGTGCATATAGCTCGAAAAGCGACTCCCGTCCCAGCGCTCTCGAGCCCCTGGGACGGGAAAGCGACGCTCAGGACAGCGGTACCGCGATCAGCACCACGGCATTGCCGCGCAGCTGGACCTGGTAGCGCACGGGCTTGCCGTGCTTTTGCGAGGTTTCAGCCTCGCTGGTCCGGATCCGCCCGACGAAGGCCTCGAACGTGATGTGCTCGACCGGTTCGCCGATCTGGCGTTTGGCGGCAATGTACTCGTTGAATAGCCGCCGGTAGTACTGATCGGCGTTCTCGGCGGCCAGCGACGCGGCCACGTTCGGATCGACGGCGCCGGTGACCGAGCTCTCGTCGACGGCCAGGGCTTCCTGGAAGTCGCGCGCGCTCGGACCCTGGGACGGGCGCCCTTGTTCGTCAGTCGTGTCCTCGGCGACGCCCATCAAGGCGTTGAGCAAGGAGTTGATCCGGAACACGAGGCCACCGAGCTCGTCGTGCTCGAGCTGGAACCGGAGCTCCGAGTTGCCGTTGATGACCGCGAGCAAGCCATCCTCCAGCTCCGACACCGGGCCGGAGATGTAGTTACCGAGCAGCGTGCCACCTACCACGACGAGCACCACACCAAGACCGGCCACGGCCAGCACCGGCCAGAGCAAGCCCGGCAAGCTGTCGACCAGCGAGGCGGGCACCGCCGCAATGATCACGCCGCGTGTTTCGCCCAGGTATCCGTCGAGCGGAATTGCGCCGAACAAGTTGCCGACGCCCACGGTGTCGATCGTGACGACACCGCCCGAGCTCAACGCTTGCTTGGACGCTGCAGTGACGTTCGCTTGGCTCGCCGCGGCAACGACGTCGGCGGGCGCTGCGCTGTCGGCAACGACCTCGACCGTGTCGGACACGGCTTCCAACATCAAGACGTGACCGCTCGTGAGATCACTGGTGCGCGTGAGGCGCTCGTCGTTGAGCGGCGTGCCGACGACCAGCGCGCCGATGACGGCGCCGTTGTCGCCATGCAGTGGCGCGTAGCTGGTGAGCATTTGCTCTTGGCGCTTGTGATTGATCCAAAGCGCGCTCGCCGTGTGCCCGCTCTTCAACGATTCGGCGAGCGAAGGATACGCGGCAGCCACGTTTTCACCACGCATCAGCGCAGAGCCGTTGCGGCCGACCGCGACTCCCTGAGCGTCGACGATGAGCACCATGGACGGCGCCATCTTCGCAAACATCGGTTCGCTGACCGCGGCATCACGCAGGCGGTTCGCTTCCGCGGTCGCGGCTTCGCTGCGCGCATCGGCGGTGCCGCTGGCGAGCACGGCATGCACCGAGGGTGCGGTTGCGTTGCCATCCAGCCAGCGCTCCATGCGCAGCGCATCGAGCGCCAACTGGGCGTTTGCGGCGCGCAATGCCTGCGCGACCTCACGTTTGCGCTCAGCCCGGTTCTCGAGCACGTCCTTCAGTGACGTCAGAAGCAAGACGTACGTCAACAGGCCGACGACAATGACGATACCGGCGTTTACTACTATGATCTTCCAACGCATCCTGTGGCCCCTTTGGCACGAAACCCGGGGCTTCCGGGTCGTAGCCGCGCTCCGACGAAACGCCCGACGGCGCTTTGGGGACGACGGTACTACTTGTCTCGCCAGAGTTAAATTGGGGCTCGCGAGTTAAACTTCACCCGCTGCCCACTCTTGGCCAGCGCTTGCACGACGCCGACGCCGGAGCCCAAGGCACCGACCTGCCCTTCACCTCGGCCTCAGCCACCCTCAGTCACTCGTTTGGGGTGTCCCCTCGAGCTGGTACAGTGAGTTAGTGTGTGCTCCGTTGTGTGCAGCTTGGTCCCTGGACCTCCGCAACGGACCGTACTGGGCGCGTCGAAGCCGCGCCGGAGCCAAACGAGAGCCCAATGCAAAAGACCCTAGCGCTCGTGGATGATCCGTTGTTTTGCGAACACATCGCGCCCGCCGGTCACCCGGAACGGCCCGAACGCCTGCACGCCGCGCGCGCCGCGATCGCTCAAGCCGACCTCGACTTGCGTCGAGTGGATCTCGCCACTCGCAGCGCCAGCGACGACGAGCTCGGCCGCGTGCACACGGCGGCCTACTTGGAAGCACTGGGCCAGGCGGCCGGCCGCAGCGGCTACTTCGACGAGGATACTTTCTACAGCTCCGGATCGGTTGCCGCAGCACGAGCGGCAGCGGGCGCCGCGCTCGTGATCACCGATTCGTTGATCGAGCGCCGCTCCGAGTTTGGCTTGGCGTTGGTCAGGCCGCCCGGGCACCACTCGCGGCCGTCCGGCGCGATGGGTTTTTGCCTTCTCAATAACGTGGCGATCGCGGCCGCACACGCGCGAGCCCGAGGTGTGGAGCGAGTCGCGATCGTCGACTTCGACGTGCACCACGGGAACGGGATCCAGGAAGCCTTCTACGCCGATCCTTCGGTGCTCTATGTGTCGCTGCACCAGTCGCCGCTCTATCCGGGCACTGGCGCCGCGAGTGAGAACGGAGTTGGCGAAGGCCGCGGATATACCGTGAACGTGCCGCTCTCGGCGGGCGCGGGCAACGAAGTCTATGCCGCAGCCGTCGAGCGCATCGTTGCCCCAGTGCTCGAGTCGTATCGGCCGGGTTTGCTCTTGTTCAGTGCGGGCTTCGACGCACACGCCCGCGATCCGCTGGCCCAGATGCAAATGAGCGACGACGGCTACCGAGCGCTCGTTCGTCGGACGCTCGCGGCGCTCGGGCCCCAGGT
Organism: Myxococcales bacterium; assembly: GCA_040348785.1. Lineage (GTDB taxonomy): Bacteria > Myxococcota_A > Polyangia > Polyangiales > Polyangiaceae > PMG-095. The sequence goes on from JBEQTH010000109.1 coordinate 67,630, forward strand.
CGGCGTAGGCTTCGTGCTCGAAGGGGGGTACGATTTGAGCGGGCTCGGCAGCTCGCTCGCCGCTTCGCTCGAGGCCCTGGGCGAAGGCCCGCGCAGAGAAACCGGGGCGAGCCCCCAGTTGTGGGCCGCCCATGAGCGAGATTTGGCCGCGTCCGCGGCAGTCGCAGCGGAACTTTGGAAGCTCAGCTGAGCATTTTGTTCATCGCATTGGGTTGCTGAAGCACCCCGAGGTGAGCTAAGTACCGCCTGCGTCGGCGGTCGAAGGTCCGCCCGTCACCGTAAGCACGGTGGGTGTAGCTCAGTGGTAGAGCACTGGATTGTGGCTCCGGTTGTCGCGGGTTCGATCCCCGTCACTCACCC
>JBEQTH010000111.1:0-16792 GCA_040348785.1 Myxococcales bacterium
TCGGTGGTCCGTGCGGCGACGCCGGCCTCACCGGCCGTAAGATCATCGTCGACACCTACGGCGGCATGGGCCGTCACGGTGGCGGCGCCTTCAGCGGTAAGGATCCGTCGAAGGTCGATCGCTCGGCTTGCTACTACGCGCGCTTCGTCGCCAAGAACATCGTCGCGGCCGGCCTGGCCAAGAAGTGCGAAGTGCAGGTCGCCTACGCGATCGGCGTCGCGCAACCGATGGGCGTCTACGTGCAAACCTTCGGCACCGGCAAGATCGACGACGAGGCCCTGGCCGCGTACGTGATGAAGAACTTCGACATGCGCCCGCGCGCGTTGATCGAGGAACTCGATCTGCTCCGCCCGGTGTACCAGCCCACGTCGAGCTACGGTCACTTCGGACGCAGCGAGTTCACCTGGGAGAAGACCGACCGCGCCAAGAAGCTCGCCGCCGATCTGCTCGGTGCGAGCCCCAAGTCTGCGTCGAAGACCAACGGCGTCGAAGCCGCCCCGGCTGCGGGCTCGGCGAAGAAGGCCAAAGCCAAGGCCAAGCCGCAAGCGCGCGCTTGATTGAAGCTAGGCTCGCGCGATGAGCGCGCGAACCGCACCGAAAACCCGCTGAATCGTCTCGGTTCAGCGGGTTTCGTGTTTTGTTGGGGTGCGCCTGTGCCGCGCGGCGCGCGCGTTAGAGGCGCAGCGTGGCTTTCAGCGCGATGGTGCTCCACACGCTGAAGTCGTCTTCGCTCGGCTCAGCGAAGCCGCGCCGCTTACTGTAGTCCACGACCGAGGCGCCTACGTACGGGCCAAACGAGAGCCAAGGCACGAGAGCAAAATCGATCCCGAGCTGCACATGCCCGAGCTCGAAGCCACTCGCCCGAATGGGTGTCGATGAGCCCGGATCGGGTGGCTCGTTTCCGAACGGCGGAAACGTGCTTCTGAAGTGATAGTTCAGGCGCAGCGTGTCGTAGCCCAGGCCAACACCGAGCCAAGGCTGCACGTGACGCTCGGGTGCGGAGTGATAGATCGCCTCCACGCCGAGCCGGTAGTGATGCCCATCCAGAGACTCTTCGGCGTCCTCGACGCTGTCCGAGGTGGAGTCGATGAAGCCCACTTCGCCGTAGGCGCCGACGCTGAAGTGCTTCGACACCCGGTAGCCCACATCGATCAGCAGCGGGACCTCCCACAGCGAGTCGATATCGGCATAGCTCAACCTGCTGCCGAGCCCGACCGCCGAGTAGCCGCTGCTCACCCCAATCTCGAACGGGCGTGCTCGCGGCGCTTCTTGCGCCGACGCGCGCCCTCCCGAAACCAACACGAACAACCCGAACCCCAAACCCAAGAAATACCGCATTTTAAGCCCCTTTTCCGAAACGTAAGCCCCCTACCCCGTGACACTGTGAACCGCGGCCGGCGCACGCGCAAGGTTCGACGCGCGGCTAGCCGCGCAGCACGGCGTCGGGTAGCTCGTTCACGTCGTTGGGCTGGCGCGGCGCGACCTCGGCCAGGCGCGGCTCCAGATCGGCGATCACTTCGAGCAGGCCATCTTTCAGGCGGCGCTCGCGAATGCGCGCGATCAAGCGCTTCACTTCCGCGTCCCAACCCGCTTGACCGAGCTGTGCGTGAATCGCCGCGTCCCCCAGCAGGATCACGCGCCGCTCGAGCTCCGACACGAAGATGAGGAGCGCGGTGCGACCCTGGGTGCCATACAGCCCGCGCTCGGCGAACAACTGAAAGGCGCGCGCATGCGCTGCGCGCTCCGCGGCCGCGGGCGACACCAAGAAGCGCTGCAACGGCGCCCAACCGAGCACCCAGAAGCTCAGCGCGCCCACGGCCAGCTCCGCCAGCAACGCCCACACCGACGAACGCTGCGGCGCAAACTCCAGCACCGCAAATGCGCCGGCGAACGCCCAGGCGAGCGCAACGAGCAGCCGACCTTGCCAATGATCCGCGCTGCGCGGCAGCACGGCCACCACGAGCTCAGCCGCCGTGCTTTGCTCGACGCGCGTGACCGCCGCCTCGACTTCGCGTGCCTCCGCCTCGGAGAGCAGTGACGTCACCATTGGCCCGATGACCCACCGCCGCCGAAGCCGCCACCGCCGCCGGAGAAACCGCCGCCGCCGCCGTTGCCACCACCACCAAAGCCGCCGCCACCGAAACCACCGCCTCCAAAACCGCCGAACCCACCGCCGTAGAAGCCACCCCGACGATAGCCGCGCCCCACGCCCCCGCCACCGCCAAAGCCACCACCGCCGCCTCCGCCGCGAATGAGCGCGATCAAGATCGGGATCAGGACCGGCGCAGCAAACAGCAGAATGACTAGCAGCCCGAACGGACTCGAGCTGCGGCCACCGGAGCTGGGCGCGGCGCCCTCAGGAGCGGCCACGTCTTCGCCCGCGGCCTGCTTCATGAGCAGATCGAAGGCTTGCTGAAGGCCGGCGGCCACGTTGCCCGCGCGCATGGCGGGCACGAGCACGTTGCGGACCACGCGCGACGAAAATGCGTCGGTGACGGTGCCTTCGAGGCCATAGCCGACCTCGATCCTCAGCTTGTGCTCCTTCTGCACCACGAGCAGCAAGAGCCCGCTATCTTTGCCCTTCTGGCCAAGCTTCCAGGCTTCGACGACGCGGATCGAGAACGACTCGAGCGCGTCCCCATCCAAGGTGGGGATCGTGAGCAGCGCGAACTGACGCCCGGTCTTGTGCTCGTAGTCAGTGAGCTGCTGCTCGAGCTGCGTGCGCTCGGCCTCGCTCAGCATGCCCGCCGTGTCGTTCACGTGCGCGACCAGCGGTGGCACGTCCAACGCGAACGCGCGGCCCGGCAGCACCAAGAGCAACACCGCCACCGCCCGCAGCAGCCAAATCAAAGGCCGAGGCGAGCGGCGACGCAACGAAGGGGACCGAGACATGTGACTCGCGAGGCGAGCGCTCAGAACTTCACTTCCGGCGCATTCTCGGCACCTGGCGCGGCCTCGAACGTGGGCCGCACGGCGCGCCCGCGCATCGACGCGCCGATGCTGGTCGGGAACTTTTGCACGACCGCGTTGTACTGAGCCACGTCGTCGATGTAGCGCTTGCGGGCGACGGTGATGCGGTTCTCCGTTCCCTCGAGCTGCGCTTGCAGATCACGGTAGCCGTCGGTCGCTTTCAGCGTGGGGTATTGCTCGGCCACCACGAGCAGCCGGGAGAGCGAGCCGGACAGCTCATTCTGCGCGGCTTCGAACTTCTTCAACTTCTCCGGATCGTCGATGGTCGAGGCATCGACCTTCAGGCCCGCGACCTTGGAGCGCGCTTCCACGACCTTGGTCAGCGTGTCCTGCTCGAACTGGCCGGAGGCTTTGACGGTGGCGACCAGATTGGGCACCAGATCCGCACGGCGCTTGTACTGGTTCTGAACTTCAGCCCAGCTCGCCTTCACTTGCTCGTCGCGATCGATGACCTCGTTGTAGCCGCAGCCAAACGAGCCGAACGCAAACAGGCCGAGCAACGCGGCCAGCAGCAGCGAGCTCCAGTGCCGGAACAGCCGAAAGTCCGCCGCGCGCGCGCCGGTCACCAACTCTGACGAATCCTTTTTCATGCCTTTCCCTTCCCTTAAGTCGGCGCAAGGCCCAGGGCAAGGCGTGGCCTAGCATTTCAAAAGCGTAATGTCGCTTTCGCACCGGCGCTGAGCCAGCCGCGCGTCGGCTGATGCGGCTCCCCCGACTCGCGGTGTTGTGACAAATAGTCCACGATCGAGAGCCGCGCAAAGCCGCCCAAGGCGAGCGCGGGCGCCAGGTTCAGGTCAACGCCGGCTTGCAGATTGAGCCACTCGAAACCGCGCGCGGTTTCCCGATATTCAGAAGTCTGTTGGGGCGTGGAGAACGTGATGCTCGAATGCACGTCGACGCCCAGCGACGCGTAGCCGAGGCCAGCGCCCAGCCAAGGATCGATCAAGCCCTTCGGCAGCGCGTGCAGAAAGACTTGCGCGCCGAGCCGATAGTGATGCCCCAAGAACGTCTCCGGCCCTTCGCGTCGCTGGACGATGGAATCGATGAACCCGACCTCGGCGTACGGGCCCACGATCCAGCGCGGTGACAAATGATAGCCAGCGTCGAGCCCAATGAACGTAAAGCCCGGCACTCCCAAGACGCTGCCCGACGAATAGCCGAGCCGCAGCGCGGCTTCATAGCGGCGCGCGGGCTGTTCGGCCGAAGCCGTTACCGCAACGCCGAACCAGGCGAGCGCCAAACCAGTCGCGATTCCCGTTCGCATTTTCAAGGTTTCAAGTGCGCGAGCCGAACCTCGGAAGCACGCCCAATGTGAACGTCGCAAGCGTGCCTCGCAAGCCGCACGCGGCTCCGAGCGCTTGCCGTCGCGGGGTGCGGCTTGCGAATTTGACCATATTCTACGGCACTTAGCGCGCTTCATACTCGAAGCTGGTCCCGCGCGTGAGCGACGGGCATCAACCGTCAAAGGGGCTTCGAATGGACGCGATCGCATGCTTGGCGCGCAGGTTGTCATTGGGGTGGCTCAGCTTGTGCGTGGCGGCATGGCTTGCGCTCGCGTGCACGGACGGGCAACCGTCGGACGCACCGGAAGGCCCGCCGAACAGCTACGCGATCGCGCTGACCGTTCCCACGTTCAACAAGCTCCCCAAGTGCACCTCTGCGCTCGCCGGCACCACCGCCTACGTAGAAACGCCCGCTAGCCTTTGGCAGTGCATCGAGGGTGTGTGGCTACCCATCTTGTGCACGAAGCTGCAGGCTGGTGCCGTGGCCTACGCAAGCGACTCGAAGTTGCTACTCGCTTGCGTTGCCGGAGCTTGGACGAAAGTGGATCTCACGGGGGGGCCTACTGGCCCCGCGGGAAGCCCAGGCTCGTTGCTGAGCATCAAGCCGGAACCGGCTGGTCCCCATTGTGCAAACGGCGGGCAACGCGTCGACGTCGGTCCCGACAGTAACGGCAACGCCACGCTCGATCCCGCTGAGATCAAGCAAACTCAGTACATCTGCAACGGCGCGCAGGGCCAAGCTGGCGCAGACGGCAAGGCCTTCTTGGTGAGCTCCGCCTCGGAGCCCGCGGGAAACCAGTGCGTGACGGGCGGAGTGAAGCTCGGCTTCGGGCTCGATGTGAATGGCAACGGCCAGCTCGACGCCAGCGAAATCACGAGCACCTCGTACGTCTGCAATGGTGCGCCGGGCGCGACGGGCGCTAACGGTTTTTCGTCACTCGTCTCGAGCAGCGCCGAGCCTCTCGGCGCAAACTGCGCCGCGGGCGGCGTGCGGCTCGCCTTCGGGAGCGACGAGAACCACGACGGCGTGCTCGAGCCGAGCGAGGTCAGCGCAACGTCCTACGTTTGCAATGGTGCACCGGGCACCCCTGTCGACACAGGAGGTGGTGGTGCGGCCGGCGCAGCGGGCACGACCAGCGGAGGCGCAGGGTCGGCAAACGGCGGGGCCGGTGGTGGCGGGGCAACGGGCAACACCGGAGGCTCGAATGGCTCGTCCGGGACCTCTTGCAAAGTGCTGCCGCCGCTCCCATCGGGAGTGTGCGCCGTCACACCGGGGTCGGGCTCCGGGACCTTGCTCGAAGGCACGGTGCTCGGAACGGATCAGGTCTACCGCGGTGGCCAGGTCGCCATCGACGCCAATGGCCTGATTAGCTGCGTCGGTTGCGACTGCAGCGCTGCTGCGCCGGGAGCGAAACGCATCAGCTGCCCGCAAGGCGTGATCTCACCCGGCTTGATCAATACACACGATCACCTCACCTACGCCCAGAACTTGCCACACGTCGACGTGAGCGGTGTGCGTTACGATCACCGCCACGAATGGCGCGTCGGGGCCAACGGCAAGCCCAAGATCCCGAGCACCGGTAGCGCCACGACGGACCAAGTGCTTTGGGGGGAGCTGCGTTTCGTGATGGGCGGAGCGACCTCGACCGTGGGGGCCGGCGGCGGAATTGGCTTGCTACGCAATCTCGACAATCCGAGCAATGAAGAGGGGTTGAGCCAGCCTCCAGTCGCTGCCGACACCTTTCCCCTGGGCGACAGCAACGGCCTCATGTTGACGACCGGTTGCGGCTACCCGGCCATTACGAAAGCCAGCTCGCTCGCTGCCGACGATAGCTACGAGCCGCACATCGCCGAAGGAGTCAGTGTGGCAGCCCACAACGAGTTCGTCTGCACGAGCTCGTTCGCACAAGGCGGGCAGGACCTGATGACCGACAAGACCGCGCTCATCCACGGCGTTGGATTGTCGGCTCCCGACTACGCGCGGCTCTCGCAGGTGCACGGCTCGCTCGTTTGGTCGCCGCGTTCGAACTTGGCGCTCTATGGCAACACGGCGCAGGCAACCACGGCCGCACGGCTCGGAGTGTCCATCGCGCTCGGCACCGACTGGATCATCACCGGGTCGATGAACTTGTTGCGCGAGCTGAAATGCGCCGATAGCTTGAATGCCAACTACTACGATCACTACTTCAGCGACCGCGCGCTCTTCGACATGGTCACCTCGAATGCCGCGCGAGCCACCGCGACGGACGACGTGATCGGCTCGCTCGTCGCGGGGAAGATCGCGGACATCGCCATCTTCGACGGCTCAGTGCATGCAGATTACCGTGCGCTCATCGACGCCCAACCGAGCGACGTGTCGCTCGTGATGCGCGGAGGCAAATCGTTGTACGGCGAAGCCAACGTCGTTGCGGCGGTTGCTGCCGACTGCGATGCGATCGACGTGTGCGGCAGCGCCAAGCGGCTGTGCCTGAGCTCCGAAATCGGCAAGAGCTACGCGCTGCTCAAAGCAAACGCCCAGGGCGCGAATGGCTACGACGCCTTCTACTGTGGCTCACCGGTGAACGAGCCGACTTGCGTGCCCCAGCGCCCTGGTGAATACGATGGCGTCGCGACCTCGAGTGACGCCGATGGCGACGGCGTGACGGATATTCTGGATGACTGCCCCCACGTCTTCGATCCTCCGCGTCCCCTCGACATCAGCAACAACACCGCGAGCTCGAGCGGTCAGCCCGACGCAGACCACGATGGTCTCGGCGATGCGTGTGACCCGTGCCCACTCGATGCAGGTCTGAGCACCTGCCCTGTCCCCGACCCGAACGATATAGACGACGACGGGGTGCCGAACGCACTCGACAACTGCAGCCACGTCGGCAACGCGGATCAGGCAGACGCCGATGGAGACGGCAATGGTGACGCCTGCGATGCCTGCCCGAAGGCGCCCAACTCGGGCGCGACGCCCTGCCCATTGCTCGTGGGTTTCGGTCCGGTCGATGTCTTCGCGTTCGTCGGTGCTCCCTCGGCGCCCACGGTACCAGCGCCGTTGACCATTCAACTCGGCGCGCCCGCTCCAACCGACACGCTGGTGTCGGTCGTGGCAGACGACTCGAGCGCGCTGGCTGTTCAGAACGTCGTCATTCCAATGGGTGCTTCGGCTGGCACCGTGCTCATGACCGGACTAGTCGCCGCGGTGGATGTCCCCGTTCACGCAACTCTGGGGTCAACGACGCTCACGGCACACGTGCGCGTCGTCGATCCGGCCTTGGAGCAACCGCAGCTGGTCTCGTTGAGCCCGCCCTCGGCCACGCTCGAGGTGAGCGAATCCCGCACATTCACCGTGGGGCTCGACATCCCGAGCACCGCGAGCACTGCCATCAGCTTGGCTGCCACTCCGGTCACGGCCGGCATCTTGCCCGCTACGGTCACCATCCCCGCTGGCCAGTTGAATGGCACTTTCAGCTACACTGCTATCGAGTCGACTGACGTGTCGCTCACCGCGACCTCGGGCGGCGGCTCGCTCACTACCCTGATCCACGCCGCGAGCTCCGGAAGCACGAGCCACCTGGTGATCAACGAAGTCGATTACGACCAAGTAGGCTCGGACACGAACGAGTTCATCGAGCTCTACAACCCGACCGGCGCCAGCGTGAGCCTGGTCGGCAAAAAAGTCCTTCTCGTCAACGGCTCGAACAACGCCGTATACGCGGTGTTCGACCTGTCGCCGGTCGGATCCATTCCAGCTGGCGGCTATCTGGTGCTCGCCGATGCTGCCCTGGCGGTTGCGAGCGGCGCTCTGACGCTAATCTTGGGCCCGAGCGACTCGATCCAGAACGGCTCTCCCGACGGCATCGCTCTGGTCGATGACACGACCTTGATCGACGCGCTCTCGTACGAGGGCAGCATCAACGCGGTCATCCTCCCCGGCTCTTTGGCTTCGGTATCCCTCGTCGAAGGCTCGGCCACCACGTTCAGCGATTCGAGCACCGTCACGGGCTCACTCGTCCGCCTGCCAAACGGCGCTGATTCTCAGAACGCGGCCGCCGACTGGGCTTTCTCGAGCACTCCCACGCCAGGCACCAGCAACTTACCCTGATGCCAACGGCGAGCGCGTTGGGCGGCACGCGCAGCGGATTGCAGTAGGATTGGGCGATGAGCGTCGCTCCCCCCGCCTACGCCTTCGAGACCCTGGCCGTCCACGCGGGCTACGATCCCGATCCGGTGCACGGCGCAGTCATGCCGCCCGTGGTCCTGTCCAGCACGTTTGCTCAGCCGGAGCCCGGCAAACCCCTCAAGTACGACTACTCGCGCAGCGGCAACCCGACCCGCGCCGCCCTCGAAGGCGCGCTGGCCGCGCTCGAAGGCGGCACCCGCGGCTTCGCGTTCGCGAGTGGCTGCGCCGCGGCGTCCACGCTCTTGCACACGCTGAAGCCAGGCGACCACGTAGTGAGCGGCGACGACGTGTACGGCGGCACCTTTCGCTTGTTCGACAAAGTGATGAAGCCGTTCGGCATCGCCGCGAGCTTCGTCGACTTGACGAAGCTCGCCAACCTGGAAGCGGCCCTCACGCCCGCCACGAAATTCGTGTGGTTCGAGACCCCGACCAACCCCACCTTGAAGCTGGCAGACATCGCCGCCATCTCGGCCCTCGCCAAAGCGCGCGGAGTGCGCGTGGTGGTCGACAACACGTTCGCATCGCCCGTATTGCAGCGGCCCTTGGCGCTCGGCGCGGACGTCGTGCTCCACTCCACGACCAAGTACATCAACGGCCACTCCGACGTGGTGGGCGGCGCGCTGATCACGAGTGACCCCGAGCTGTCCGAACGAATCCCGTTCCTGCAAAACGCGATCGGCGCAGTGCCCAGCCCCATGGATTGCTATTTGGTCATGCGCGGCATCAAAACCCTGCCCATCCGCATGCACGCCCACGTCGCCGGTGCCAGCGAGCTCGCGCGGCGCCTCGCCGCCCACCCGCGCGTCGCGCGCGTGCACTACCCCGGCCTCGAGTCCCACCCGCAATACGAGCTCGCCAAACGCCAAATGACCGGCCCCGGCGGCATGATCTCCGTCGAGCTCGCCAGCACCCTCGACGGCTCACGCCGCTTCCTCCAAGCGTTGCGCATCTTCGCCCTCGCCGAAAGCCTCGGCGGCGTCGAATCACTCGCCGAGCACCCCGCATTGATGACCCACGCGTCTATCCCCGCCGAAAACCGCAACGCTTTGGGCATCAGTGACTCTCTCGTTCGGCTCTCGGTCGGCATCGAGCACGTCGACGATCTATGGCGCGATCTGGAGGGCGCGCTCAGCGCTGCGGGTTAGAAAATCGCGGCGCTGCGAACTACGAACGCAGCCAGCGTGAGGGTTAACGCAAGGGCGTCAACGATTGCCGAAAGATATGGGCGCTCGCAGGGCCCACCACGCACCTCCCAACACGCATCAGGTGCCCAAAGAGCCGCGCGCGCAGATTCTAAAACTCTGCCCCGAAGCGGAGCCCGAGCGGCGCGCCGGCACTCGAGAGGCGGAAATACAGCGAGGGTGAGCGTACGTTCGCGTCGCGATCGAACCGCTCGACGTCCACGCGAGGCCCGCGGTTCTTCAAGACCAGGACGATACCGGGAATGCCAACGGCGAGTCCCGCGGCCATGCCGGCTAAGCCAACGAAGATCAACGTTTGTGGATGTTCAGGACAGTTGCTCCCGGATCCGTCCGCGTAGGCACACGGGATCGCTCGCGCGACTCCGTACAAGAAGGCAGCCGAGCCGAGGCCGCCGAGGACCAAGCCGCCGATCGCGAGGCCCGACCCGATATCGCGCGCCTCGCTGCTGGGCGGCGTCAAGGTGAGCCGTTCGGGCTCACGAATCCGGATGCGTCGAGAAGAGCTCACCCCATTTTCGGCTACCCCCACTTCGTAGAGCCCGGGGACCAGCGCGAGGTTACACCAGCTCTCGCAGCGTTGCCCGTAGCGCGTGTCGCCGTCCGGCCAAATGCTGAGCTCTAACCCGGGGCGTCCGGACACGAGCGTTATTGGAACGGTGTTGCGCAGCGTGGGCGGCGCCGCGCTTTGCGCCCGTGCGTCTTTTAGGTCCGCAAACGATATGCAGCCCAACAAGGTCAGGGCGCCGAGCACCAAACGCACCGGCGCCGACTCATCCCGACCCGAACCATTTTTTCCGATGCCCGCCACTCGGCGAACATACCCAAGCGGACCACGGCGAGCCAGCGAATCTGCCGGCTCGGATTCGTAAATACTGTTCGACCACCGGCCCTCGGAGGTCTCGCCGTCAATCGGGCGCGCTTGTCGCGCCCCGCCATTTCGTTGGCTAACTACGCGCCTCCCGCCCAATTGCGCGCCAGCCATGTGCGCGGTGCGCCAATCGGAACGGCATCTGGATCGCCCCAGAAGCCGCTGATTTCGGCTCCGCTCGTGAAGGCGGCGGAAGAGCAGGGATCCCTGCGGCCCTGAATGCGCTCGCCGTGCTTTGCGTAGTTGTTCAGCACGTAGCGGATGGCGTGCTTCACGGCACGCGGCGAGCCGAGATCGCGAGCGAAGAAGCGGTCACTCCAGACCGAGCCGCGGCGGGAGACGAGCCGATTGACGGCTTTGGCGACGCGGATAGCGAGCCCCTGCATGCCGCGCGACAGCGCGCGATCTCCATCTGCCTCCACGACCAGATGCAGGTGATCGGCTTGGACGGAGAATTGAATCACGCGAAAGTCAGACCGTGAGCGCGTTGCGTCCGCCAACGCGCGGCGCACGGTGGGGAACAGGAACTGACTGCGCAACGAGCGCACTCGGGACCGCAACACGACATGCACTGGGTGCGCTCGCGCATGCCCCTCACGCCGCGAATGACTCACATTTCGCCGCAAATTGCGGCCCTTCCGCCCTGCGCCCGCGCGCCGCCCGCCCCACGTTTTGGACTTGGGCAACTCGAGCTGTGCACACCCACGCAGCCGTGATCGCTTCACTCCCGCCATGCGTTGAGTATAGCTCGAACAAGGAATGATCCGTCGACAAATCGATATCTCGTTCGGCCCCATGCTCTGCAACTCATCCCGCATATCTGCCGATTCAAGTTTGGTGCGCGCCGCCGAACCGCGACGCACACGCGACGCGCAACGACGCGCGGCGCGTCTCTCCTCCTCGCATCGACAAACCGCAACGCACACGCGACGCGCAACGACGCGCTGCGCCTCTCTCCTCCTGGCATCGACGCACACGCGACGCACAACGCCGCGCCGCGCGTCTTATCGCACCGCGACGCCGAAGGCTGGGCCGCACTCCGAGCGCCGCGTGACCATCAACCCAGTCCCAACTCTCGCTGCGCGGTCACGCTCGCGGACGGAAGCGCCGCTACGTGGCGATGTAGGCGCCCACCCACAAGGTCGCCCAATAGGCGCCCACAAATAGCGCCGATTTCTAGCTCTCGAGCGCAGTTTGTTCGCCAGAACGCCTGCGGGCAATACGCGATCATTCACCCAAACAAGGTGCCCGCGGGCCTGGGCGCGCTATTGCCAAGCTTGCCGGATACGGTGCCGCAAGCGACCATCGATAGCCTGACCGGGCTGCGGCTGCCGCACTGAGCGCGCTGCGGCCGGCCTTCAGAAGTTCCCGCCGAAGCTCACGGCGTTGAACAGCTGCGCGCCCGTGCGGTTCCGCGTGCCCATACCGAAGCTCAAAACGTGGCCCTTGGGTAGCTGCTTCACGAGATCTAGGCGAGCCGAGGTGCTTACGACCGCGGACATTGCCGAGTCAGGCGGCGGCAACGCGTAGAACCCGACGCTGGACACGAGCCACCATTTGTTCCCGAGCGGCGTTTGGTACGTGAGCCCACCGCCGAGGCCGGCGTCGGTCGAGCAACCGCCGCTCGAGAAGCCGTGCAGTGTGAGCCGGGGGAGTAAGCGCAGGTAGCTGTAGCGCTCGACCGGAAAGCCGTTGATCGAGTTGCCGCTCGCATCTTCGCGCGACGCGCAGCCCGGCACGGTATTCCCGATCGGGAACAACCCTTGGCTGAGCGAGAGGCGCAAGGGCGTGAAGCTCGACAGCGGCAGCAGGGCGCCCGGCTCACCGAGGCCGTCGTCTGCAGGCACGGGCGCCAAGCGCAAGGGGGCAGAGGCTGATTGCGCGTGCGCTTGGGACCGAGCGAGCAGCGCGGCCAAAATGCACGCAACGCTCGCGCCGCGAACCGCCCGACGAATACGACCTTTCCCACGCAGCTCCCGGACTGCACGCATGAATGGAACTGTAAGCGCCAGGCGGCCGAAATCAAGCCGCGCACGGCTTGTCACGGGAACGCTGCTAGAGTGAACGGCGTTCCTGGTCCGCTGTCGCCACGCTGCGCTTTGGAACGAGCGCGAGTAGGAGTTGATTGCCATGCCCGAGCTCGAGCCTCCCTGTAACGATGTTCTGTCGCTCATCGGCAACACCCCGCTCGTTCGCATCAGCCGCATGGATACCGGGCCGTGCGAGCTCTACGTGAAGCTCGAGAATCAAAATCCGGGCGGCTCGATCAAGGATCGCATCGGCCTATCGATGATCGAGGCGGCAGAAAAGAACGGCGCCATTCGGCCCGGCGCCACGTTGGTGGAAGCCACGGCCGGCAACACCGGCTTGGGCCTGGCGCTGGTTGCCGCGCGCAAAGGTTACAAGCTCGTGCTCGTGATCCCAGACAAGATGAGCCAGGAGAAGGTGCATCACCTGCGCGCGCTGGGCGCCGAAGTGCGCATGACGCGCAGCGATGTGGGCAAAGGGCACCCGGAATATTACCAAGACTACGCCGAACGCATCGCCCAAGAGCTCGGCGCCTACTACGTGAACCAGTTCGCCAATCCGGCGAACCCGCTGGCGCACGAGACGACGACGGCGCCCGAAATCTGGAAGCAGATGGACGGCCGTTTGGATGCCGTGGTGTGCGGCGTGGGCTCGGGCGGCACGTTGACCGGCTTCAGCCGCTACTTCGGGCGCGTCGCGCCCAGCGTGGAGCTCGTGCTCGCCGATCCCAAAGGCTCGATCTTGGCGGACTACATCGCCACGGGCGTGCTCGGCAAGGCCGGATCGTGGCTCGTAGAAGGCGTGGGGGAAGACTTCGTGCCCACGATTTGCGACTTGTCTCGAGTGCGCAAAGCCTACTCCGTGAGCGACGAAGAGAGCTTTCACACCGCGCGCACCCTGCTCAAAGAGGAAGGCATTTTCGCGGGCTCTTCCTCGGGCACGTTGCTGGCCGCGGCGCTCCGCTACTGCCGCGAGCAAACCACGCCCAAGCGCGTGGTCAGCCTGATCTGCGACAGCGGCGGCAAGTACCTTTCCAAGATGTTCAACGACTATTGGATGCGCGATCAAGGCTTCCTGCCCGGCACGAGCTATGGTGATTTGCGCGATCTGATCTCGCGCCGCCCCGAAGCCGGCGCGGTGGTCTCGGTGGCGCCCAGCGATAGCCTGCTGATCGCCTATTCACGCATGCGCCTGTATGACGTCTCGCAGTTACCGGTCTTGGACAAGGGCGAGATCGTAGGCATCGTGGACGAATCGGACTTGCTCTTGGCCACCGAACGGGACGCGACCGTATTTCGCAACCCCGTGAGTGAGTTCATGAGCACCAAGCTCACGATGGTCGACGCGCACGCGCCGTTCGAGTCACTGATGCCGCTGTTCGATCAGGGGCTGGTGCCCATCGTGCGGGAGTCGGAGCACTTCTCTGGGCTCATCACGCGGATGGACGTGCTCAATCATTTGCGCCGCAAGCTGGCGTAAACGCCGTCGCCGCCGTGTCTTGGCTACTTCCTCGTTGACGCTGTGACCGATCGGTCATATGACTGACCAGTCACATGCCAACCGCCACGTTTTTCGCGCTTTCCGAGGAGCGCCGGGAGCGCCTCATCCGCGAAGCGATCATCGAGTTTTCGGAGCGTTCGTACACCGAGGCCTCGCTGTCCCAGATCGCCCAGCGCTCGCGGATCGCCAAGGGGAGCTTCTATCAATACTTCGCGGACAAGCTCGACTTGTATCGCTGGCTGGTCAGTGAAGAGGCCCCGCGGCTCAAGCGCGAGTTCCTCGGCGCGCCACGGCCGAGTGTCGACTTTTGGGCGGGCTTCGAGACGCTGATCGAGCGCGGCATGGCGTTCCTCGTGGAGCACCCGCGTTTGGCTCGCTTGACGGCAGCGGCGGCCGATCCGAACGCCACGGCGGACGTGCGCGGCTTGCACAAAGCCATTTGTGAAGCGGGCATCGCCGACTTGCGCGCCGAGCTCGAGCGAGGCGTCGCGAGCGGCGCCATCGCGAAGACCAAGCTCGACTTGGACGTGGCCACGCGGCTGGTCGCCGCCATCGTGGGTCCCGGTTTGACAGATGTGGTGCTGAGGGAGCTCGGAGGCGAGCTGCACGAGGTGCTCGCGTCCGATTCGTTGCGCAGAAAGCTCGGCCCCACGCGGCGCCGGCGTTTGGCGCAGCAAGCGGTGACGTTGATTCGTGGTGGGCTTTGCGAAAGCTGAAGGAGCGGTCGATGATTCGTTATGATTTCTCGGGGAAAGTGGCGCTGTTCACGGGTGGTACTTCGGGCATCGGATGGGTGGGGGCGCGCGCGTTCGCGCGAGCCGGTGCGAGCGTCGTGCTGGCCGCGCGAGGCCAGTCGGCGGGGCGCGACGCTTGCCGCGCGCTCCAAGCCGAAGGCGGCTCCGCGCTGTTCGTCGCGACCGACGTCCGCGACGAGGCTTCGGTCGAGGCCGCGGTCGCGCGGACCGTCGAGCGCTTTGGACGCCTGGACATGGCCTGCAATTGCGCCGGCATCAGCGGCGACATGGCTCCGGTCGAGCAGAGTACGCAAGCCGTTTGGGACGAGGTGATGGCCGTGAACGCCCGCGGCGTGTGGCTCGCGATGCGCCACGAGATCCCGGCCCTCCTTGCCTCCGGCGGCGGCGCGATCGTCAACATGAGCTCGATCTACGGCGCAGCAGGCAAAGCAGCGCACCACGCCTACGTCACATCGAAGCATGCCGTGGTCGGGATGACGCGCTCGGTCGCGCTCGAATACGCGACGCGTGGCATCCGCGTGAATGCGCTGTGCGCCGGCATCACGTCCACTCCCGCCATGCGCCAAGCGGAGGCGGCAGTGCCGGAAATCGTGGCTGGTTTGGTTGCACAGCACCCGCTCGGGCGCATGGCCACCGAGTCCGAAATCGCGAACGCCTTACTCTGGCTGTGCTCCGACGCCTCGAGCTACGTGACCGGTACACCGCTCGCCGTCGACGGCGGGTTCCTCGCTGCCTGAGCCGTCAGCGCGCGTCACGCCGCGACCCAATCGGGATCGGCGGCGGTGGATCGAGCATCGTCTCCAGAGCGAGCAGGGCTTGGTGCAACGACTCGAACTTGGGCTTGCCGATCGTTTTCTCGATCTCGGCTTCGATCCCGTTCAGCACCGTCAGCCCCTGGCCGATCGCTTGCCGGCCCTTGTCGGTGAAGCGCGCCAGCCGTGCCCGGCCGTCACTCGGATCCGGGATGGTCTCGACCACGTCCATCAGCTCCAGCTCGGCGATGGTCTGACTCACGGCTTGCTTGCTGATGTCCAGCCGGCGCGCGAGCTCCGTGATGCGCACGCCCTCGAAGTCCAAGTGCGGCAGCAGGTTGGTGTGCGCGGGCCGCAGCGGGATGGCGCTCGGCTGCTCGTTGACTCGCGCGAGGGCGCGTTCGTTCAAGAGCCGGGCGCACTTGAACAGCAGCTGGGCCACGCTGGCACGCTTGCGGGCTTCCAAGCCGGGGTCGCTCGGGGGCTTCGGCATCGCTCGGTTTCGAGACAGTGAAGCGCCGCCCGAAAATCGTCAATCAGCCTTGACGACTCGTCAATCACCATTTACTAATTGGTCAAGCGACCCTGACTAGCCTCGCCCTTGCCTGCAATTTTAGGAGCTCAGCATGCCCTCCAGCCCGTGGCTCGACCGCACCGCCTACCCGTTCCGCTCGCAGTACGCCGCGCTCAGCGCCGGCCGGGTCCACTACGTGGACGAGGGCCCCACCCCGAGCAGCCCCGACGCAGGACCCGCGGGCTGCCCGGTCCTGCTCGTGCATGGCACGCCTAGCTGGTCATTCGAGTATCGGCACCTGATCCGCTCGCTGTCTGCCACGCGCCGGGTGATCGCCTTCGATCACCTGCGTGTTCCGGCGCATCGTGATCACCGATTCCGCGGCATCGTGATCACACAAAACGGCACATCGTGATCACGGATTCCGGCATCGTGATCACACAAAACGGCGCATCGTGATCACGTTCGGCTAGCGAGCCAGCGACGTGCGTCTGGGGTCTCCGGCCCCGACCCGCCTAGAGGGCGGGAATGGCAACGGAGAGATTACCCATGCACGTTCTCAGAGAGATCCTTAGGCAGAAGCTCGTGCTCGGGCTGACCCACCGGCAGGTGGCGTCGGCGGTGGGCGTCAGCGCTGGGAAGGTCCATAGCGTCTACAGCGACGCGCGGTCGCTCGGCATCGATGCCGCCGCGGTCGAGGCGATGACGGACGCCGAGCTCGCAGCGCGTCTGTATCCAAAGGCCCCGACGTC
>JBEQTH010000086.1:0-27149 GCA_040348785.1 Myxococcales bacterium
TCGTGGTTCGAGTAGCGGGCCACGCTCTCTAGACAGAACGCGCGCTTCGAGCCGAGATCCGGATCACCGCCGTAGGTGAACGTGGCGAAGTGCTTGAAGTGATAGTGTTTGTGGCACGCGCTGTACTCGTAAAGGTGGTGGTTCGCGTTCGGGTTATCGTTGGCGGCGTCGTCCAAGTAGTAGTTCACGTCGCCGATGTTCACCGGCGTGGTGCCCACGTTCTTCTCGCTGGCGTTGAACTGCAGCAAGCGCCGCCAACCCGTGCCGCCCACGCAAGACTCGGCGAGCGAGCATGCATCCGGCGTGATGTAGCGGTACGTCAGACGGTTCACGAGCAGCTCTTCGCCCACGACCTCCAAGTCAGCACCGCCCGTGGACTCAACTTTACCCACGCGGACCGCGTCCGCCGCGTCCTGGTCCCAGGCGACGCGTTCGAAATGCAGCGGCATGTCGACCTTGCCGATTTTATCGGTCAGCGCGTCCACGCACGACGCGTCGGCGAGCTGAGTCAGGTGGCAACCGTCCATGCTGAGCTTGGGCTCTACGTCACAAGTTTGATCGTAGAAGAACTCCACGTCTTCGGTATCCACGCTGTTGATCGGGAACTCGGCCTCGTCCATACAGGCATAGCCCGTGCGCTGTAGGAGCAGCTCGGGATCGATCGGAAAGATGAACGGCTCGTCCCAAACGCCGCCAATTTCGGCCAGGGCGGGCTCCGAGATGCCTGGTGATTCGAGGTCCGTAACGACCGTCGTATCCAGCTCGTAGTCGGCGAGCACGTAGTCATGGCCTTCGACCGTGGTTCGGTACGCAGTCTTGCCCTTCTTGGGCACGAAGGTAATGCCGAACACCTCCTCGGGAGGCAGCGGCAGCTGCTGCTTCATGTCTGCTTCGTCGTAGAAGGAGGGACGGAAGTTGAGGCGATAGGTGGCGAGCGCCAGCTGCCGCTTGGCGCGCGCTTCGTAAAACGAGTCCGGCTTCGCAATCAACGAAGCCGCGACGCGATCCCGGATCGCTTCCGGAACTTCGTCGAGCAACACGCCGACTTTGGAAGTTGCGGTCACGTGGATCAACGCACCAGGCGCTGGCTCTGCACTTCCGCCGCCTTCACCCGCCGCGCTCGTTGTCCCGGCGTCGCTCGGCGCTCCGGCCTCACCGGTCGCGCCGGCTTCACTCGGCGTCGGCGTGCTCGACGTGTCGTCGGAGCACGCCGTGCTCACGAGCAACGCCGCCAGGATCATCGAACACCCACTACCCGTGAGAGTCGTTATTCTCACCACGAGGGCGACCGTAGTGTATTCCCCTCGTCGACGACAAAGACTTTATGCGTCAGTTTTTCTGCGAGGCCGCCAACACACTACGGGAACACGGTTACCGGTTCCATGAAACACTCGCTGAACACGGCTGACTCGGACATCATGACCACGAAAGTCACCTCTTCTGTCGAAGTTGCGAGCTTTGCGCCGTCACTCGAGGGCTGCGCCCGCTAGCCAAAAGCAGGGTGATTTCGAGATCGGTGAGTCGCAACCGTCCCTCGATGACCACGAAAGCCGCGCCGGCCCGCCTGGTTTCCGGCGCTCGGACCCGTTACGGTAGCGCCGATCCAAACGATGCCGCCCCGAATCGATATCCGAGCGTTGCTCATGATCGCTCTGGACGAGAAGCCGCCGCCAGGCCTGCCCGACCGGGTGATGGCGCGCGTGGCCGCGCTGACCACCATGGTGGAGTTCGCGCGCATGCTGGGCGCGGCGCCCATCGACTGGATCACGCAAGGCAGCGGCACTGCCGACAAGTCCGGACCCAATGACGAGGGGAACAATGACTGATTGTGCGCTGACGTTGCTCGCGAGTGCAGGCACAAGCCCGCTGGTCGACCGCTTCGTGCTCGCTCCCGCGGAGCACGCGCTCACTACGATCGTGGGCATCGCCCCCACCGTCGCGGCGGCCATTGGGGCATTCGTCGCGCTTTGGCTGCTGGCGCGCGTGGCTCGGCTGGTGACGGTGCGCTTGCTCCGTTTGGTCAAGTTGGACGAAGCCATCGAAGAGACGCTGATCTCGCGCATCTTTTCGAGCTTGGGTGAGGGCTCCACGCCGTCCAAGGTGCTGGGCACGATCGCGTATTTTGCGATCGTGCTGATGGGAGCCGCGGCCGCCGCGGACATTCTCGGGTTGCCCGCCGTGCGCGGCGCGATTTGGGCAGTGCTCGGCTATTTGCCGAAGCTCGCGGCCGCGCTCGCCGTTTTGGGCGTGGGTGGCTACGTCGCGCGCGTGGCGCGGCGCGCCGTCGCGGGCGTGATGAAGGAGCTGAGGTCGCCCTTCGCCGGCATCGCCGAGTCGCTCACCGAAGGCGTGATCATGCTGGTCACGATCACGGTATGCGTGAACCAGCTGGGCGCGGACTTGTCGTTCATCACCAACAACTTGGCGGTGATCCTGGGCGCGCTGATCGCGACGGCCGCGTTCCTGTTCGCCTGGGCAATGCGCCGCCCCGCCGAAGAGATCATCGCCAATTATTATCTGCGGCGGCTGGTGCGCATCGGGGATCAAGTGACGCTCGCCACCATCGAGGGCACGGTGGATCGCTTTGCCGCGCTCGGCCTGGTGCTCAAAGACTCCGAGGGCTGCGAGCATTTCATCCCCGCCCATCACGTGCTGGACGGTTTCGAGCGCACGCAATCGGCGCAGCTTGCTCGGCCCAACAAATAGGGCGCAATGAGCGCGGCCGCGGAAATAGCCGGAGCCCCCGTCGTTGGCGGCGCCGAAGTCAGCGACGCCGAGCTGGTCGCGATGTATCGCGAAACCAAGAGCGACGTGGCGTTCAGTGAGCTGATCCGGCGCCATCAAATCGGCATTTTTCGGCTGCTTTTGACCCTGCTCGGCGATCCGGACGAAGCGGAGAAGCTGTGCGAACAAACCTTCTTCGAGGTCGCTCGCAAGCTCGACGAGCTCACGGACCCGGCCGGTTTCCAGCCCTGGCTCGCCGGCGTGGCGCGTGGCCTCGTGCAAAAGGCGGAGGCTGCGCGCGGCAAACAACAGAAGAAGAGGCCCGCGCGCAAGGTCGTCCCCGCGGCCGATCCGCGCGGGATGGTGAAGCAGCAGGTGCAAGGCGTGCTCGGCGAGCTCACCAACGACGAGCGCGCCGCGCTCGTGCTGGCCGATCTGGAGGGTGACTCGTTCGAAGCCATCGGCGCCACGTTGGGCACGAGCGCGGCCGGGGCCGAGCAGTTGGTGGAGCTTGCGCGCAGCAAGTTCGTGGACGCGCTGGTGAGGCGCGCGGAAGACGAGGGCACGGCGGTTGCATCGCCGGGGCCCGAAACGGCGGACCTCGAGCCGGGGCGCGTGCTCGGCAAGCGCTTTCGCATCGAACAGCGGCTCGGCGAGGGCGGGATGGGCGCAGTCTTCCGCGCCACCGACACCAAGACCGGGCAGATGGTGGCCGTGAAGACGTTGCTGCCCGAGGCCGCCAAGGACGCCGGGCTCCGTAAGCGCTTCGAGCGCGAAGCCCAAATCTTACGTAAGATCGAGCATCCGAACTTCGTGCGCTTCGTGGAATACGGCAGCGGCCCTGCGGAGCCGGCTTACGTGGTGATGGAGCTGCTCGACGGCGACGCGCTGAGCAAGCTCATCTCGCACGAATCGCGCCTCGTTCCGGAACGCGCGCTGCACATCACGCGCCACGTGCTGACGGGGCTCCAGCACGCTCACCAGCTCGGCATCGTGCATCGCGACGTGAAGCCGGACAACGTGGTCATCGTACCCGCCGAAGCCGATCCCGAGTTCGCCAAGATCCTGGACTTCGGCATTGCGCGCTTGGCAGAGCCCGAAAGCAGCGAGAAGACCAAGCTGACCCAAAAGGGAGAAATTTTCGGGACCCCCGCGTACATGTCGCCGGAACAGGTGCGCGGTGACCCGATCGACCCGCGCGCCGATTTGTATTCGGTCAGTGTCATGCTGTACGAGATGCTCGCGTCACGGCCGCCGTTCGTGGCCCGCAATCAGAACGGCTTGTTCGCGATGCACTTGGCGTCGGTCCCTCCCCCGCTACGAGATTTCATGTCGGACGCGCAGCAGCTCGGGCCGCTGCAAGACTTGCTCGACGTCGGCTTGGCCAAGCAACCCGAGCTACGCTTCGCATCGGCTGCGGAGTACCTGGAGCGCGTGGATGCGCTGATCGGGGTCGATTGGCAGTCGGGTGTGCCGGGAGCCATTCCGCCCGTCCCCAAGAGAACTTCGACCACGCAAGCGACGGCAGCGCCCAACGCCCAAGCACTCAGCGCAACGACGGTTCCCGCTTCGAGCCGCGGGGGCGCGCGCGCCAAGCTGCTCGCCGCTGCAATCGGGCTGCTCTTGGCGATCGCGGTCGCCGCCTGGCTGCTCTATGGCACAGTGCGGACATGAGCTCGACCACGCGCCTCAGTCGGGGCCCGATGATCCCAGTTCGCACGTTGCGCGTGGAGGTGCTTTCTGGCCCGAACGCCGGCCTCAGCGTCGAAACCGAGTCAGAGGTGCTGACGGTCGGCACCGCGCCCGGTAACGCGCTCCGTCTTACGGACGACACCGTTTCCGGCTTTCATCTCGAGCTCTCGGGCGGCGAGCACGGTATCAGCGTGAGTGATCTGGGCTCGAGCAATGGGACGCTGATCGGCGCGGCTCGCATCGAGCGCGGCGTCGTGCCGTCCGGTGCGGAGCTGTTGCTGGGCAAGACCAAGCTGTGCGTGCGGGACGGTGATGCCTCGGTGGTCGAGCTGTATGCCGATGACGAGCTCGGTGAGCTGAAAGGCAAGACCGAGATCATGCGCCGCTTGATGGCGCAGGTCACGACCGCCGCCCAGGCAGCGGTCCCTGTGCTGGTCATTGGTGAATCTGGCACCGGCAAGGAGCTGGTCGCCCGCGCGGTGCATCACGCGGGCCCGCGGGCGAGTGGGCCGTTCGTAACACTCGACTGCGGGTCGCTCGCGCCGAATCTGGTGGCAAGCGAGCTGTTCGGTCATGAGCGGGGCGCGTTCACGGGTGCCGATCGTCAGCACATCGGCGCGTTCGAACGAGCCAGCGGCGGGACGCTGTTCTTGGACGAAATCGGCGAGTTGCCGGCAGAGCTGCAGCCGCAGCTCTTGGGTGCGCTCGAGCGCAAGCGCTTCCGGCGCGTGGGGGGCCGGAGCGAAATCGACGTCGATGTACGCATCGTATGCGCCACGAATCGGGACCTGCGCGCCGAGGTCAACGCTAGCGTATTTCGACTGGACCTCTACTATCGCATCGCGGTCGTCGTGCTGCGGTTACCAGCGCTGCGCGAACGAGCGGAAGACATCCCGCTCTTGGCGGCCCACTTCCTGCGCGAGTGCGGGCACGCTGGCGCGCCCGAAGAGCTGATCCCCGATCCGGTCATGCACCAGCTGCGAACCCACCGCTGGCCCGGCAACGTGCGCGAGCTGCGCAATTGGGTGGAAGCAACGGTTGCCATGGGCGAAAGCCCGCCGCTCTCGACCCATGATCCGAGCGCTGTCACGGGCGAGGGCGCACCAAACGAGCTCTATGCCCTCTCGTACAAGGACGCGCGCCGCACCGTGCTCGAGGACTTCGAGCTGCGCTACGTGACCCGCCTGTTGGCCGCCGCCGGCGGCAACGTGGCTGCTGCGGCGCGGCAAGCGCAGATGGACCGCACGTACCTGATCAAGCTCGTCCAGCGCCACGGCCTGCGCACTCGCTAGCCCCCGCCGCGCCGCCCCCGGTGTTGTCGTCTCCAGACGACACTTCGCAGGCCCCAGGCGACAAAGAACGACTGCTTACTCGAAATCGTGGGCCTTTTTCGCGTCTCCCCAGCGAGGGCGCAGGGGGTCGAGTGTGGTCCGCTCCTTGCTGTAGGGGCGCTCGAGACTTCGCGCTGCGCGGGACGCACGCCCGCGCAGTCCGTCGACGTCAGGAGAACCATCAACGATGCGACCGAATCACTTTGCTTTACTTACGCGCTTTCGCGGCGCGCTCGCGACCTGCGTGCTGGGTGGCCTGTTTGCGATGCCGCGCTTGGCCGCAGCGCAAGCCCCGACCGGCGGGGTCATGAAACAAGAAGCCGCGACCAGCGGCAAGACGGACGTGGCCAGCGAAGGGTTTGCCACCTCGACCAAAGACGATCACAAAGACGATGCGACGGAAGCCAAGATCCAAGGCGGCGGCTTGGCGGCGTCGGGCAACTCACGCTCACTGGCGCTTACCTCGCAAGCCAGCGTGCGCGCCCGGCGCGCCGCCAATGAGCTGAGCGCTGCTGCCGCCGCCAACTACGGTCGCTCCGCCGCCAAGGCCGGCGACCCAATGCAGACCACGATCGAGAACTATCAAGGCAAGCTGCGTTACGACCGCTTCGTGTCCGACCGCCTGGCGCTGTTCACCTCGCTGTCAGGCCGCAAAGACCGCTTCCAGGGCCTGGATTTGCGCATGAATTTGGACCCTGGGCTCGCCTACTACTTCGTTCAAGATCCGAAGCACCAGTTGTGGGGCGAAGCTGGCTACGATCTGCAGTTCGACATTCGCCGCAATTCGGCGATCGAGACGGCGCTCGCCCAAGGCATGCGGCTCGGCAAGACCAAGACGCGCCACAGCGCGCGCTTGTTTGCGGGCTACCGCAACAACTTGAACGAGAACGTCACGTTCAACACCGGAGTCGAGTACTTGCAAGGCTTGCCGGATACCGAGTTCTGGCGCTTCAACTGGGACCTCGGGCTCACCGTGGCGATTGCGACGCGCTTCTCGCTCGCGACCACGTTCAGCCTTCGTTACGACAATCAACCGCTCGCCGGCATCAAGACGACCGACCAGGTCACGGCAGTGAACCTCGTTTACACGCTGCTCTGAGCCTCAGCCCCATCGCCTCGAAACCCGCCATGCAAAAACTAGCGTCTCTTCTCACCTGCTCAACCGCCCTCTGCCTCGCGTTGTGCGCAACGCACGCGCACGCCCAAACCGCCGATACGACGGCCCCCGAAGCGCCCGCTGCCAAAGCCAACTACTTCGAGGTCGGCCTGTTCGGTGGCGCGCTCTTTCCGTCTTCCAATCACGCCTTCCAAACCAACGGTCGGCACGAAAAGTTCGATTCGCCGGTGCCCGAGCTCGGCGTGCGCGTGGCCTATTTCCCGGTCGCTTTCTTGGGCGCTGAGCTGGAAGGCGCGGCCGGAGGAACCAAGACCGAGAGCGGCGCGAGCGCCGATCTTTGGGCGGCTCGCGCACACGCCCTCGTGCAATTGCCAGGGCACGCGCTCGTGCCGTTCGCGTTACTCGGCGGCGGCGTCATGGGCGCGGGCAGCAACGCGCTTGGGCAGGACTCGGACAAGCTGTTTCACTTCGGGGTGGGTGCCAAGCTCGGCCTCGACGACTTCTTGGGTCTGCGTTTGGATCTGCGAGACAACCTGACTCAAAAGAACGCCGCCGAGTCGGGCACCCTCACGCATCATCCCGAGCTCACGCTCGGCTTCGCCTTCACGCTCGATCCAGCGAAGAAGGCCGCACCCGCAGAACCCCCGCCGGACGCAGATGGCGACGGGATCCTCGACGCGCAGGACAAATGCCCGAACGAAGCTGGCGCAGCGCCCGACGGTTGCCCATTGCCGAAAGATAGCGATGGCGACGGCGTGACCGACTTGCGCGACGCGTGTCCGAACGAAGCAGGGCTCGCCCCGACAGGCTGCCCGGACCGCGACACGGACCACGATTGCGTGCCCATCCCCGTGGACAGGTGCCCTGATCAACCGGGCCTACCGCAAGACGGCTGCCCCGATCCGGATCCGGATCACGACGGCATCAGCGGCGCCAATGACCAGTGCCCCGACAAGCCGGAGACCGTCAACGGCTTCGAGGACGGCGACGGCTGTCCCGATACGTTGCCCGAAAAGGTGAAGAAATACTCGGGCGTGGTGCCGGGCATCGAATTCGATCTGGCGCGCGCCACGATTCGCCCTGCGTCGCGCGCAACCCTCGACGAAGCTGCCAGCGTGCTCAAGGAGTACCCGGCGCTGCGCATCGCGATCAGCGGCCATACCGACAACCAAGGTGATCGCAGCAAGAACCTCGAGTTATCGCAGCAACGCGCCGAATCAGTGAAGGCTTATTTGGTGCAACAAGGCATCGATGCGTCGCGCATCGAGACGCGTGGCGCGGGGCCCGACGAGCCAATCGCCGACAACAAGCTGCCCGCAGGTCGGCAGAAGAACCGGCGCATCGAGTTCAAGCTCCTGCAGAAGTGATGTTATCCTCCCCGCGCGCGGCAAACAGCGGCCGCGCGCGGCGAGCCACGCGCCTTCCCCAATTCGCAACACACAGAGGCTTATTATGAGCGTGATCAAAGACTTCAAAGAATTCGCCATCAAGGGCAACGTCGTCGACCTCGCCGTTGGTGTCATCATCGGCGCGGCGTTCGGCAAGATCGTCAGCTCCTTCGTCTCGGACGTGGTGATGCCGCCGCTCGGTTTGCTCACGGGCGGCGTGGACTTCAAGGACATGGCCGTGACGCTGCGCCCCGCGGTGGGCGACGCGCCGGCCGTGCTCTTGAAGTACGGCTTGTTCGTTCAGACCGTGTTCGACTTCTTCCTGGTCGCGGTCGCCATTTTCGCGATGGTGCAGCTGATCCAAAAGCTGAAGAAAAAGGAGCAGGCGGCCGCACCGGTGGCCGAGGTCCCGAAGCAAGAAGTGTTGCTCGGCGAGATCCTCGCCGCCATCAAGGCACAGAGCAAGACCCCATGACCCAGCCGTACGTCGTGCTCGTAGGCATGGATTTCTCGGAGCTCGCCGACCGCGCGCTGCAACAAGCGTTCGAGCTTGCTGCGCGCCGTGAGGCGGCCGAGGTGCACGTGCTGTGCGTCGTCCCCGGTCCGAGCCTAGAAGCGCATCACGGGCTCACCGGTTACTGGCTCACTTCCGAGACCGGAGTTCGCGACGGCGTGTTCGCGAGCCTACGCGCGCACGTGCAAGTCGAGTGGGATGCGTTCATCGCGCGCTGCCCGGGCGCACGCGTGCCACAGCAGGTCGTGTCGCACGTGCGCATCGAGTCGCCCGCGCTGGGCTTGGTCGAGCTGGCGGCGGAGCTCGCCGCGGATCTGATCGTGCTCGGCGCGCACGGTCATCACGGGAAAGCTCGGCTTTTGCTGGGCTCGGTCGCCGAAAACACGATGCGCTATGCCGCTTGCCCGGTGCTGATCGTGCCGCTCGAGAAAGAGCGCGACGAGCGCCGAACCGAGCCGCCTTGGGCGTCCGTGAGCGTTCCGCCGCTCTCTGCGGCCCACCAACCTTCCGTCCGGCCGCGCGCTCCCTGACGCCCGCTTACGTCGAGCCGACTCGCCATCTGACGAGTGGTCGGCGGCGTGCGCGTCATTGATGTTTCTGGACGGTGGCGAACTGCGGGCAGCTCCGCGTCACGCTCAGGGCAGATTCGAAAAAGATCACTTTTGACGCGAAATCGAGGCTTCTGAGGCCAGGATCTTCGATTACAAATGGTCACCATGGCTGGCCATGTCAGCGGCACGTTCCGACGAGCAGATCGTATCAATGCCAGCGCGGGCACCACGGTGCGCCTCACGCTCGAAGACCGAGGCCGTGAGAGCAGCGCAACGCTGCTCGAGCTCGGAATGTCGGATTTGCTGCTGGCGGCTGCGCCGGTACCCGAGCTCGGAACGCGGGTCAGCGTCGCCATCACGCTGACCGAACGCTTCATCGAGTTCGAGATCCCAGGCATGGTGAGCTGGCATCGGGATGGTCATTTCGGCGTCTCGTTCGACTACCTGAGCCCGCGCCAAACTTATGCATTGGTGTTGGCGATCGATTTGCTGCGGACCGCGGCGGACGCGGCAGCCCCGACGCTGACGCGCCTCGGCGAACGCTGAGGCGCGTGGCGCGCCCGCCGCGCACGCGCCGTGCACCCGCCCAATCGAGCTGAGGCCCCTCTCGAGATTGGTCACATCCGCTCACCCGAACGCGGTTTGATGAATGGATCACCGTCTGGGTGCTGCCTCGGCGGAGAACCCACTACGCGCCCAAAATAGTGTTCGGGCCCGAACGCTATTTTTCAGCCCAAGATGGGTCTTCTCGACACAATTGGCATTCAAGCCGGCGACCAGCGCTCGACTATGCTCAGGTTATCGAGCGCAACCCCGCCAGCCGACGATCTGCGTGTCGACCCGAGCTCGCCCTATGCCGAGCTGGGCATACGCTAAGCTGAGCACGCCGCAGGGCGCTCCCTCATGCCTCGACCCAACTGGTTCTTTGCTTTCCCGATCGACGGCGCGTTCGTGCTCGATCTGCCCGCGCTTCCGCCGAATTTCCGTCGCTTTCACCCGGAGGACGTGCACCTCACCTTGGCGTTCCTGGGCGGCGTGCCCGAAGCAGCCGCACAGCGCGCGCTCGCGACCCTCGACGCGCGGCTCACTGAAGCGCCAGTGTCCGCCTTCGACGTGTCGCTGGGCGACGTCGTGCCCATGGGCGGCTCGCGCCGCACCTACTCCGCCCTTTCCGCGCTGCTCGATCAAGGTTGCGCCGAGGCGACCGCGCAGTTGAGCGCGCTTCGCGATCCGTTGACCGAGGCGGCATCCGGACGCCGCGACAAGCGGCCACCCAAGCCGCACGTGTCCATCGCTCGCCCCCGGAGTCGCGCCTCGGACGCGGATCGCGCGGCAGGTTTGAGCTGGGCCGCGCAGCTCTCACTGGGCGGGATCCAGGCGCGGCTCGACCGCATCGCGCTGTACACCTGGCACGAGGTGCGCCGCGATCGGCTGTTTCAAATCGTGGTCGAGCGGCGTTTGACCTGATTCGGCCGCGAGGCCTCGGGGCGTGGACGCGAGGCGGCGTACAACGTGCTCACCTTCCCGGTCGTGATCGGCACCGGCAAGCGGCTGTTCGGCTCGGGCACGGTGCCTTCGGCGCTCAAGATGAAAAGCACGCAGGCCACGAGCAACGGCGTCGTGATCTCGAGCTACGAGCGCGCCGGCAAACTGGAGGTCGGCTCGTTCACGTTGCCGGATTGAGCTAAGTTCAGCTCGTATGTCGGCGAGCGTCGCGCGCAGCTCAAAACGCAGAACGGGCGCATGGCGCGCCCTGGCTCTGCTTACGCTCGCCTGCGCTTTCGCTCCCTTGAGCTGCGGTGACGGCGATGTTCTGCCCACCGACAGCGATGCACTCCCGCCCGTGGCCGATGACTCGTGCGCGCGTTTCGGCTTCGTGTTCTCCGCCGAAGGCTGTCCGGACGCGCAATGCGCACAGCCCTTGTGCGATTGCCCCGAGCCGATCGGTTGCATTTCGGGCATGAACGAACGCTGCATGACGGGTCTGGATTGCGCGGCGGCGTGCGCTGTCGACGCGACGACGCTCTTCGTGTGCTCGGTCAGCATCGAACCGTGCCGCTCGGATGCAGACTGCCCCGCTGGTCGCTGTGTCACCGAGCCTGCCGCAGCGAACGGCGAATGTGAAAGCGGCGAGCGCGGCGCCCGTTGCCGTGACGACCAAGACTGCCTGACCGGCAATTGCGTCGCCGGCACGGCGGGTAACCGCGCCTGCTCACCCGGCGAAGCGAGCGACCTTTGCAACCGGGACCACGATTGCCGGAGCGGGCACTGCAGGCTGATACCATCGGCGGTCAGCGGCGAATGTGAGTGATTTTTGGGGCGCCCCGAGGGCCCAGCTGCACCTCGAACGGCGTCACGGCGGCTCATTTCGCGCCCTCAAAACGTACCTGAAAATGTCGGACCGAGCGGGGCCCCCAGGGGTGCGAGCTGCAGCGGCTGCGCCGCTTGCGCATTGTCACCCGAGGCCCGCGCGTTTCCGTAGTGCAAGAGCGTCGGCACGCCGTAGCCGACTCCAAAGCCAATCATCGCGCCGACGAGGACGTCGCTCAGGTAATGGCGATCACCGAACACGCGGAGACCGCTGGTGACTCCGGCGAGCGCGATGGTGCTACCGCAAGCCAGGATGTCCGCGGTGCGATTGCCGTACAGCGCGAGGTGCAGGTGGTGCGCGCAGGAAAGACCGGCGCCGGTGAACGAGAAGTTCGCGTGGCCGCTGGGAAAGGAAGAGGTGTCGTTGATGTGGCACAGCGAGTCGAAGTACGGGTCGTTTTCGCAATCTTCGTACGAGGGGCGCGCGCGACCAACGAGCTTGAAAATCGAGTTGCTGATCAGCGTGCTGAGCGCGTACGCCTCTGCGTCCAGCAGCACCAACTGGCCAGCCACGTCCGACTTGCGGCGCACGATCGGCACCGCCAATGAATCGACACCGACCACCCAGGTGACCGTGGTCAGCGCGAATACGTCGCTCGTGAAACGCGCGGTGCCCAGCCGCTTTTTCGTGTGCAAGCGCAGCGCATTGCGCACCGCTTCGTCGAACAAAATGCCGCCCGTCCAATGCGGGGGATCGGCGTTTCGAATACCCAAGTAGATTCCGATCGACGCCGCCCCGGCGAGACCGGTGACCACGTACTCGCTGGGACGAAAACGGGGCCAAGCGGGGTTCCAGGCCAACGGCTCGGCAGCTTGCGCGCGGGCCGTCAAGCTCAGGCACAAGAGCGCTCCGAGAGGTACGAACACGCGCCACGGCCCGCCTGCTCTCACTCGTCGCCTTCGGGACGCTCCAGCCCAACCAACCGATAACCACGCGGCGCGCCGAGATCGTACAAATGGGCGACGAGCGGCCCTTTCGCGACGCCGTTGGCGATGCGCACGACGGTGTAACGCCGCGCGTCGTCGTCGCGCACGTTCGGGCCGAGCGCGTGCTGCGGCAGCGCGACGCACACGTCATCGCGGCCGCGCTGAGTCACGGCCAAGCCGCTTCCCTCGACCAGACTCGCCGAGTACCGAAATTGATTCGCTGGGCGCACTTCGCGAAAATGCGCCAGGTCCGTCGCGCACAGCTGATTCTGGGCTTCGACGCGCACGTCGGTCAGCGGCGAGAGCCGCGTCAGGTAGCGCGCCAAGATCTTTGCCAAGCGCCCATTGAGCACGCCCGTGATGTACGCGGTATCACCGGGATCGCTGAAGCGGCCCATCTCGACCAGGGCCGCCACGCGATCGGGCGTGAAGCGAGCCAAAATTCGGGTCATCCACGCGCCGTCGCGCTCGGTCATGCGGCTGAAGGCGGGGTTCGGGTATTCCATCACCCACTTCTCGGGGTCGAAGGTGGCGACGTCGAAGTAGCCGAACTTCTCACGCCCCGGAGTGCGCTTCACGCGCTCCCAGGGGCGGGTCGGAATCCCGAGCGTCACGAAATCAGCGCCGATGTCACCCCAATCGAGCAAGTAGGAGTGGCCAAAGCGGCGCGAGATGCCGTCCCAGTCCCACTCCGAGCCGAGGCTATCGCTAGTGTCCAGGTAGTAGTGGCGCACGTAGCCGGGCGAAGCGTCGGGAGGACCTTTCTTTCCGGCGTCCGAGATCCACGAGTCCATCGAGTTCTGCTCGCGAGCGTCGAAGTGATGAATCCAAGCGGCGAGCAGCCGCCCCCCACGGAGCTCCCGGCGGTCGTCGTGTGGGATGACGTCGTTCGGGTCGTCGCTGCGCGTTTCTTCGTAGCGGAAGGGACCGATGAGTTGGCCTGGCAGCCAGGCCGACGCTTGCATGCGAACGAGCTCACCGCGCTTGGTGGCTTCGTTCAGCACGCCCTTGAGCGCCGTTTCATCGAACTTACGCTCGATGCCGCTGTTGTTTTTGAAGCGCAGCCCGGGCTTCAACTTCAACACCGACGGCTTGAAGTACACGATCTGCTCGCACGACGTGAAGAAGCCCACGGCGTCATAAGCGGCAGCGCCGATGACGCTGGCAGCAGAGGCGCGCTCCGGCTGAGTCTTGGGATCGGTCTTGAACAGGAATTTGCCCTTGCCCGGGATGTTCACCCGGAACCCGAGCGACGCGCCGTTGACCTTGCCCTTGTCGATCAGCCAGGCGCCGTCTGCCTCTTTTTCGCCGTCCAAGAGCTCTTTCGGCTCGCACGCTCCGGCTTTGATTTCCTCGATGCTCAGCTCGCGCGCGCCAATGCGATTGGTGAACCACGCGGAGTCCGCGACTTCATCGAAGCTGTTGACGTTCTTGGCCTCGCCGTGCGGATTGACCGCGAACACCTCGGTCAAGGGGCGGAAAATGGAGTTGTCGATGCCGTCCCAGGCGAGCGGCGAGATGTAATTCTCGGGCGCGCACGAACGGTGGTGCGGATCTTCGTCGGTGCCTTCTTCGTGGCACTCCACGTTGACCGAGTGCAAATCGGAATCGACGCGCAGTGGGTCACGCAACGGGAAGGGCCGCGGCGCCGCCGAGCACGCCATGAGCCCGCACGCGCCGAGCAGCGCGCACGCACCTCGCCAAGCCGAATGCCGTTCAGAAGCCACGGTTACTCCCTATCAAGACGCGCACCGAGTCGACCTGCCCGCCGTGGTCGAAGGTTTCGGTGCCGAAGCCGACGAGCAATTCGAACGAGCTATCACGGGACCCGACGCTTTCCACACCGATTGCCGTGGACAGGCGCGAGCGGGACAGGGACAAGTGCTCCAGGTGCTCACCGAACACGTTCCCGACCGCTGTTTGCAAGGAACCGTCGAGCCACACCCAGATCGGCCAACGGTACTTGGCCGTCAGCACCGCGGCGCTGTTATCGCGCAAGCGGCCCGGATAAAAGCCGCGCATCGGCCCCGGGCCACCCAAGGTCACGAGCTCGGTAAACGGCACCGGGCGCTTGTTCAGCGAATCAGCGAACAGCGTGGCCAGGGACAAGCTGAGCACGCGGTTCCGACCATTGAGATCGAGGAAGCCGCCCACGGTGCCGGAGTAACGGAGCCACGCAGCGCCCACTTCGTGACGCACGTCCGTCCCCTGCTCCGCTTCCAGCTCCACGCGCACGCCCGAGCCGTCCGCCGGGCTCGGCAAGCGGTTGTCGAAGGCGATGCGCACGCTGCTGGTCTGCGCCGTATAGCCCTCGAAGCCCTGCGGTAACCCATAGGCGCCCGTCGCCACCTCTTCGAAGATGCTCGGATCTTCACTGTAGTGGCCACGCCGGAAATCCAGACTACGAATGCCGAGGCTGGTGTGGATGCTGCTGGCACGCCAGAGATGGAAGTCAGTCGCCAGATCGGCCTCGAAGCGCTTCTCGCCGTAGCGGCTGATGTTGTCTTGCAGCGTGTCCGGACCGAGGCCGAAGAACGTGCGATCCGGACGGGTGAGCCCGATGAGCGAGAGGGACAGCGCGTCGTCGCCATGAAACGCGATGCGATCGGTGAACACCCCGGCGAACCACTCCGAGCCGCCCGTAGTGCCGTGGAAGCTCAGGTCATGGCCCTTGAAGCCCGCGTTGTTCCAGATCGCGAACAAGCCGACGCTCGGCCGAAAGCCGAAGTCGACGAAGGCCACGGGCGCGATGCCCGCGCTGTGATCGGGACCGAAGAAGAAGAAATTGTACAAAATATCCGGCAAATTCGCGCGTTCCGCAGCCGCGATCAGGTGCCCGAGCGGCCAACGAATACCGTATTCGGTCACCAGGTACACCGGCGAGAGAATCACGCGCGGGACCCAGATCGCGACGTCCCCCGCGGTGGTCGGGTCTTTGCCGCGATTGCCGTAGTCCGGCAGCTTGCGCTTGGGCGAGGACTCGGTGGGGCCCGCGGGCTTTGCCTCCACCGCGGGCTTTGCCTCCGACGCGGGCTTTGCCTCCGCCGCGGGCTTTGCCTCCCCCGCGGGCCCGGGCGCGGGCGTGGGCTCGGCCGCCGAGGCCAGCGTAGATAGACTGATCGCGGCGCACAGCGCGGCGCCGAAGGTTCGCTGCTTCATGTGGCGACGCTCAGTTGTGCGGAACGCGCGGTCCCCGAATGCTCGAGCTCGGCACTGCGGCGCCGGTGCTCACGGCCGACCAGCACCACGAACGATAGCCAAACCAAGATCAGCACCAAGTTGATGGCGGCGAACGCAGGCGTGGAAAGCGCAAGCTTTGCGCCGAGCCAGACCACGCCCGCCGAAAGCACGTCCCCGATGCGCACGAAGAACGAATCGACCGCGGTCTTGCCGACATACTTTTCGACGCGCGTGGCGACCAAGTACAGGGCCTGACGAGCCGTGTTTTGCACTGAATAATCCAAGCTATTTTCGGCCACCTTGGCCAAGCGAATCAAAGCCAACACCGGAGAGACGAGCATCACTGTGTAGCCGCCGAAGGCGACGATGGGCAGAAAAAACAACGCCACCCGCACGCCGAGCTTATCGAGAATCCGCGACACGGCGAACAATTGCAGCACCACGCCGAGCACGTTCACCCATTCGAAATACTCCGCCTTGAACTGACCCAAAAAGATGGCCGCCGCCTTGGCGCTGGACCCGGGCGGCACGGCCGCCAGCAACGTGCGGTCCAAGATGTACTCCCCGTTCGAATTGCACCAGTTGGTGAACAGGGTGAGCCCCGCCACCAGAAGCAGGAATTTGTCG
The DNA here is from genome assembly GCA_040348785.1 of Myxococcales bacterium. Classification (GTDB taxonomy): domain Bacteria; phylum Myxococcota_A; class Polyangia; order Polyangiales; family Polyangiaceae; genus PMG-095. The sequence continues at coordinate 16,422 of JBEQTH010000086.1, forward strand.
TGCGCGAGCAGCGCGAACGCCGATTCATTCGAGAGCGGCTGGCTGTCCGCCTGTTTCGCCGCGGCGGGCGCCGGACCTTCCAGGCGCGCGTTGACCCAAACGAGCAGCGCGCTGCACACCCCCAGTAAGATCGCCGCCCCCAGCATCAGGGCTTCGGGCCCGAGCGGCACCAGTGATTTGGCGAGCTGCGCACCGGCAACTGCGCCTACCGAGCTGCCGATGCCGATCACCGCGAACAGGCGCTTGCCCTGATCGGGCGTGTACACGTCCGACGCATAGCCCCAGAACTGTGCGATCGAGGTGTAGTTATAGACGCCGACCCACAGGTAGAACGGAACGGCGACGGCCAGGCCGGCGCGCGTCAGCACCGCGAACAGGACCAAGTTGGAGATGAAAAACAGGTACACCCCGATCAAGAGCCGCATCCGCCCGACCTTCTTGGCGACCCATCCGTAGGCCTGCACGAAGCCGAGCAAGAGCACGGCCTGCCCGGCGGCCGCATACGATTTCACTTCGGCCCCGCCGTGCAGCAAAATCAGCGGCTCACGCGCGGTTTTCAGCAAGTAATAAGCGCTGAGCAGCAGAAACACGGTGATCGTGAGCACGCTTACCGTGATGGCCTCGCGTGGCTCTACCTTGGCGAACGGACGCAGCAGCAACGAAAGCGTGCGATCGGTGCGAGAATCCGGCGCAGCCGCCATCACGCCTCGTATCCAAGCATCATGGGCGGAGCATAAGGGTCATGTGGCGCAATGTCAGCCCTACTGGGCGCGGCATTTTTGCACGAAACTCGAGCGCAGTTGCAGGATAGGCCTTGACCTTCGATTATCGGACGCTAGCTGCCTCATCCACGTCTAGTATCGGCGGCATGAGGTTCGATCATGTTTCGGCTGAGTAAAGGCGAGGATCCGTTTTTCAAGGCCTTCACCGGACATGCCCGCCTCACCGTGCAAGCTGCGGGTTTGCTCCGGCAGCTGTTCGACGAACCGAGCAAGGTGCTCGAGCTCAAGGCCGAGATCACACGCATCGAGCACGAAGGGGACGACCTCACTCACGCCACGATCCAGCGCCTGCGCAGCCAATGGATCACGCCCCTGGATCGCCCCGACATCCACACCTTGGCAACCCGCCTGGACGACGTGCTGGACGTGATCGAGTCGATCGCCGAACGGGTGCTGCTATTCGACATCAAGGAAACGTCTCAGGTCGCGAAAGACGCGGCGCGCGTACTGGAGAGCACCGCGAGCGCGATGGCCGAAGCCATCGCGCTCTTGCCCGAAGCTCGAAAGCGCGCCCAAGAAATCTTGAGCATGTGTACCGCAATCAGCAAGCTCGAGAGTGAAGCCGACGCGCTGTATCGCAGCGCGATCGCTGAGCTGTTCAAGGCCGGGCACGACGCGCTGGTCGTCATGAAATGGCGAGACATTCACGAGCAGCTCGAGAGCGCGACGGACCTCTGTGAGGACGTCGCCAATGCCCTCGAGGGCGTGGTCCTGGAGTACGCTTGATGCTGATCGCGCTCGTTGCGGTCATTGCACTCGCGCTGCTCTTCGATTTCGTCAATGGCCTTCATGATTCGGCCAATTCGATCGCCACTGTGGTTTCCACGCGCGTGCTCAGCCCACGCGCAGCCGTGGTTTGGGCCGCGTTCTTCAACTTCGTCGCTTTTCTGCTGTTCGAGTCGACGGTAGCGAACAACATCGCGCACGGCGTGTCGGCCAGCGTGGTGTCGCTCACCGTCGTGGCGAGCGGGCTCGTCGGCGCGCTGGTCTGGGACATCCTGACCTGGAAGCTCGCGCTGCCTTCGTCTTCGTCGCACGCGCTCTTGGGCGGCTTTGCCGGCGCGGCGGTGGTCAAGGCCGGTTTCGGCTCGCTCGATTTGCACTTCTTGGGCAAGACCGCGCTGTTCATCGTGCTCTCGCCCCTGCTGGGGCTGGTCCTGGGCGGGCTCGTGATGCGGCTCTTGATGGCGCTCTTCGGCAAGAAGTCGCCACGCTTCGTCGACCGTACGTTCCGACGTGGCCAGCTCGTGTCCGCGGCCCTGTACTCCCTCGGGCACGGCGGCAACGACGCGCAAAAGACGATGGGCATCATCACCGCCGCCTTGATCGCCACTGGGCACCTGACGCGGCAGGCTCACGATCATAGCGTCCCCTTGTGGGTCGTGCTCTCGTGTCACGCGGCGATGGCGCTCGGCACCATGACCGGCGGTTGGCGCATCGTGCGCACCCTGGGCATGGGCGTCGCCAAGTTGCAGCCCGTGGGCGGCTTTGCCGCGGAAACCAGCGGCGCGATCACGCTGTTCGCCGCCACGAAGCTCGGCATTCCGGTATCGACCACGCACACCATCGCCGGCGCGATCATGGGCGTGGGCAGCGTGACCAAGCTCAGCGCCGTGCGCTGGGGCGTGGCCAGCCGCATGCTGCTCGCTTGGGTGCTCACCATTCCGGCCGCCGGCGCGGTCGCTGGGATCACGTTCCTGCTCGCGACCGTGCTGGGCATTCCACGCTAACTTCGCGGCCGATTTGCGACCTGATTTTTTGGGGTAGCGGGCGCGGAGCACGCATCGGCGCCCAAAGCTCATCGCTCGTCAATCCTTGCACGTCATGGCCGGCAAGGACGCCACCCATGTCGAGAGCAACGCAACGCCGTCCGGGTCCATGCGCCGCGCTGGGCCACGCGGCATGTGCACGCGCGGGTTGTCGGAGCGCATGCGCGCGATGAACTCGCTCTGCTCCGGGTGACCCGGAACCAATACGCGGTCCCGACCGTCCACTTCACGAGTTTCGCGGCAGCTCGGCAGCTCGCGGTCCGTCGTGTGCTCGAGATCCCAAAGTAAGTCCGTGCGCTCGGCGATCCCCCCCTGGCCGTGGCAATGACTGCAATTGGCATCCAAGTAGCTGCGCGCGCGGGCGCCCAGCGAGGCGTCGCCCGAAGGCGCCGAGAGCACGAGATGCGCGGGCGGTGCCCGATCAATCAATCCCAACGCGCTGAAGTGCGCGATCTGGTCGCGCGTTCCATCCGCGTAATTGGCGACGTGATCGAGCTGGCGTGAACGCCAACCGAGCGCGCGCCCGCGGTGACAATCCCGACACTGGGACGTGGCCGGCACATGGAAGACCTGGTTTTGCGAAACCCCTTGGCGATCGATGAACGAGACCGGCACATCCACGTTGCCGCCCGAAGCGAAGGCGTCGGTTTGCGCCTCATTCCAAACGTAAGTGGAAGCCGTGAAGCCGTCGGCCGTGCGCACCAAGAAGCGTGTCTCCACCAAGCGCTCGCCGCGCCCTGGATCGCGCAAGTCTCGCGGAAAGGAGAAAGTTTTGACGAGGTACGTGCCGACGGGCAATTGCCAGCGGTCGTCGCTGGTTTCGATGCGCGAGCCTTCGGGCACCCAGATGAAGCGTCGCTTGTCGGCTCCATCCGAGTAGAGCGAAGCGTTCACGTCGTATGCAACGAGGCCGGGGCGCGGGACTTGATGCGCTGGATCGCCGACGAATAGGCCGAGCTCCGACAAGCGCTGAACTGGCACGTTACCGCCCGGTGGTGCGATCGGCTGCATGGGCCGGCTGCAGCCGCTCAGTGTGAGCAAGGCGAGAATGAGCAAGATCGCCGCTACGAACGAGGCAGCGCCTCGCACGTGATTCCAAAGGCTCCAACCGCTCACGTACGAGGGCCAGCAGCTAGCCGCCTCGGCGCTCTGGGCATCGCGGCGCGCCAGCCGCTCGTTGCGCGGCACATGGCAGACCGTGGTCACCAGGATCGTGCCCAGCAGGTAGAGCACCCCAGCCGCCACGCGCAGTGCGGCGCTCCGCGCCGACTCCTCGCCCAGCGCGCCGATCACGAGCACCAAGCAGCACGCCCCCGTGCCGAGCAGCACTCCGAGGAAGCGCCGATTGAGCACCACCCGGTTGATGGCCTGCATTGCGGCCACCCCTTGGTGCGCCGGCAAGCGCGCCAAGGCGGGCATCACGAAATTCGAAAAAGCCCAAAAAACTCCGGCAATTAGACCACACCCGAGCGCCGCGCCCAGGGTCAGCAACGAGGTCAGGATCGCATTCATGAGCAGAGAATGAGCCGTGCGCGGATGCATCGCTACGGACAATAAATCAGGGTAACGTTGCATCCATGCAACGTCAGACCAAGCGCCCCGCGCTGAGCGATCAGCTGAAATGGGACGACGTACGGCTGTTCTTGGCGCTGTGCCGCGCGCACACCGTGAGCGAAGCGGGGCGCGCGCTGGGCGTCGACTCGTCGACGGTGTCGCGGCGGCTGACCGCGCTCGAAGAAGTGCTGGCCGCCTCGCTGTTCGATCGCGGACACGAGGGCATCGCAGCCACCAAAGCTGCCGAAGACCTATTGCCGGTGGCCGAAGAGATGGAAGCCGCGATGTTGCGCTTCGCCAGCGCCGCTGAGGGCTTGGAGCGCGAGGTCTCGGGCCTGGTGCGAATCGCTTGCCCGCCGGACGTAGCGGACGTGGTCGTTGCGCCGCTGTTGCGGGAGCTGTTCGCGCGTCACCCTGCATTGCGCATCGAAATTGCGCCGGGTGAGGCCGTGATCGATCTGGCGCGTCGCGAAGCCGATCTCGCGCTGCGCACGGTCCGCCCCACGCAAGGGGACTTGGTCGTGACTCGCCTCACCTCCGTGCGCTGGGTGCTGGTGGCTTCGCCGAAGCTCGCCAAGCAGCTCGGTGAGCTACGAGCTTGGCAAGACGCGCCTTGGGTGGGCTGGGGCGAGCGCCTCTCGCAGATCGGGCCCGCGCTTTGGCTAACGACGCACGCCAAAGGCGTCGTGCCGATCGTGATCTCCGACAGCATGAAGGTTCAGCTCGCGGTGGTGAGCGCGGGCGTGGGCGTCACCTTGGTGCCCGAGCCAAGCGCCGAACACTACGGTTTGGTCCCGGTGAAGCTCGCCCCGGGCCTGCAAGCGAGCGCCCAGCAATGGCCGACGAACGAGCTGTTCTTGGTCACCCATCGCGCATTGCGTGACGTCCCGCGCGTGCGGGCGGTGTGGGATCTGCTGCTCGAGCCGTTGCGTTCGCGCGGCCGCTGAGCACAGCATCGCTCGGAGGTCGATGTTCAATCGTGAGCCGATTCGGACGCTATTGGGGTCGGTTGCGTTCTCGTGCACGCCGGCAGCCGTCGTCAGCCAAGCGCCGCCAGCGCCTGCGGTCTCGGTAACCCAGCGCGTCGCGGCCCAGCCCAGCCGGTCGCTCGATTGGGTGACGGCGAGCGGCGTGCTGCACGTACGAGTGCTGCAGCCGGGGGTGGCGCGTGTGTTGCTGACGCGCGCCGCTGATACGCGCGTTCCGCAGTCCTTCGCGGTGACGGCCGACCGGCAAACGACGAGCGCGCCGTATCAAGTCGAAGAGCACGAAGGCATCGTCGTCGTGCGTACCGCGGAGCTCAGCGTGCGCATCGTGAAGCAGCCGCTCAGCGTGGCGCTGCTCGATCCGCAAGGCACGGTGCTCAGCGAACAGTCCGCACCGGTCCTCTGGAGCGACCCCGGTTGGAGCGCGGCTTGGCGGCTGCACGCTGACGAACAAGTGTACGGTTTGGGCGACAAAGTCCGCGGCTTCGACCGGCGCGGGCAGGCGTTCGAGCTCTGGAACAGCGATGCCTACGGCTGGAAGCCCGACGCCGATCCGCTGTACAAGGCGCTGCCGTTCGTCGTGTTCCTGAACCATGGTCAGGCTCATGGTTTGTTCGTCGACACCCCAGCGCGAGCTCGGGTCGACGTGGGCAAAACCGCGGACAACGTGTTTCGCTTCACTGCCGAGGCCGGGGGCTCGCTCGACTACTACTTGTTCGCCGGCCCGGATCCGAAGCAGGTGGTGAGCGCTTACACCGCGCTCACCGGGCGCATGCCGCTCCCGCCGCGCTGGGCGCTCGGCTATCACCAGAGCCGCTACAGCTACATGACGGAACGAGACGCGCGCGCCGTGGCCACGCGTTTACGCGCCGACAAGATCCCGAGCGACGTGCTGTGGCTGGACATCGACTATCAGCAAGGCAATGCGCCGTTCACCGTCGACAAAAAAGCGTTTCCGAATTTCACGGGCATGATTTCGGACTTGGCCAAGACCGGGATGCGCACGGTGGTGATCACCGATCCGCACCCCAAGTCCTATCAGGGCACGCCCCTGCCCTCGGGCTACGCGCCGTATGACTCCGGCGCGGCCGGCGATCACTTCATCCACGACGTGCACGGCGGCTTCTATCAAGACAAGGTCTGGCCGGGGCTCAGCGTGTTCCCCGAGTTCACCTTGGCCCGCACTCGGCTCTGGTGGGGCGGTTTATATGCTGATTTCGTGAAGCAGGGCGTCGGCGGCTTCTGGAACGACATGAACGAGCCCGCGTTGTTCAACGAGGAAAAGACGCTGCCCGTGTTCATCCGCCACCGCTTGGACGACGGCTCGACGCTCGATCATACCTATGTGCACAACGCCTACGGTGAGCTGAACGCGCGCGCGACTTACGATGGCCTGCGGCGCCTGAGGCCCGAGCTGCGGCCGTTCGTGCTGACGCGCGCGGCGTACGCGGGTAGTCAGCGCTATGCGGCCACTTGGACGGGCGACAACAGCGCGAACCGAGAGCACCTGGCGCTGAGCATCGGACAGCTCGCGAACCTAGGCGTCTCCGGGTATGCGTTCAGCGGCGCGGACGTGGGCGGCTTCGTGGGCTGCCCCGATCCCGAGCTGCTCGCCGAGTGGACGGAGCTCGGCGCGCTCACGCCCTTCTTCCGCAACCACAGCGCGAAAGATGCCTGCCGCCGCGAGCCCTGGCTGCACGGGCCAGCCAACGAGGCGCGCATCCGAGCCGCGATCGAGCGGCGCTATCGGCTGCTGCCCTATTTGTACACGGTGTTCGAAGAGAGCGCGCGCACCGGGATCCCGATCCTTCGCCCCCTATGGCTCGAGTATCCGAACGATCCGGTGACCCAACGCAACGCTTCGAGCTTCCTGCTCGGCGCGGATCTTCTGGTGGCGCCGAAGCTGGCCTCCGGCCACGTGGGCTACGACGTGCAGCTGCCGCGCGCGCCTTGGTACGACACGGTGAGCGAGCAACTTTTACCCGACGGCGGCTCGGTGCACGTCCCGGCCAGCAACGACAGCGTGCGCCTCTTCGCGCGCGCGGGCGCGATCATTGCGCGCCAAGCGGTCGTGCAGCACACCGGGCAAACGCCGAAAGGCCCGCTCGAGCTCGAAGTGTGGCCAGCCAGCACCTGCTCGGGCAGCCTGTACTTGGACGACGGCGAAACGTTCGGCTTCGAAACCGGCGCCTACCGCCGCCTCGAATTCACCGGCCAGGCCGATGCCGCGGGCATCTCGCTCTGGGCGCGTTCCAGCGGCTCGTTCGCGACCTGGTGGCAAGAGACGCAGCTCACCATCCATGCCGTGCCGGCCGCGCCGCGTTCGGTGACTGACAGCGAAGGAGAGCCGCTCGACCACGAGTACGATGCCGAGCGGAAGATCCTGAAGGTGCATGTGCGCTCAGCGAGCGCGGTGTGGTCCGTGCAGCTGAAATACTGATTGAGAGCCCGCAGCTCGTCGAGGCGGATGACCGTTTCGGCGCCTGCGATTAGGCTCTGCCCATGGCGGTCCCCGAGCATGCAGCGATCCAAGACGCCTTGGATTTTGCGGTCAAAAAGTCGCGTCGCAATCGAGAGGGCGAGCCCGCAAGCTACATCCCCGATCTGGCGTCCGTGCCGCTCGAGCGCACCAGCGCAGCGATCACGCTGAGCGACGGCACGAGCCTGGTCGCCGGCGACGCCGCGGAGCACGAGTTCACCTATCAGAGCTCCGCCAAGCTCATCACGCTGATCGGGCTCTTGGAAGAGCGCGGTCCGGTCGAGGTGTTCAACATCGTCGGCTCCGAGCCCTCGGGCGATAGCTTCGGCTCGGTGGCTCGGCTCGAGACTCACGGCCCGAAGCCCGCCAACCCGCTGATCAACTCGGGAGCGATCGCGCTATGCGGGCAACTGCACGGCACGGTCGAACGGCGCGTGGCCTGGCTCAGCAAATGGGCCGAGCGCTTGTACGGCAAACCGATTCCGATTGACGAGAAGGTGCGCGCGAACGAGCGCATCTCCGCCGATCGCAACCGCGCCATCGCCTATTTCTTGAAGCACGGCGGCGTGCTGCATGGCGATGTCGACGCCACGCTGGACGTGTATTTCGCGCTCTGCTCGCTGTGCGGGGGTGTGTCTGAAGCAGCGCATTTGCCGGCAATCTTGGCCCACGGTGGGCTGCGCCCCGGCACCTCCGAGCGCGTGTTGTCCAAGCAGACCGTGGCCATCGTGGTCTCGATCATGGCCACCTGCGGCATGTACAACGAGTCGGGCAATTACTTGATGGCCACCGGCATGCCTGCCAAGAGCGGCGTCAGCGGTGTGATCGTGGCCGTGGTGCCCGGCATTGCCGGTGTAGCCGTCTCGAGCCCGCGCCTGAACGACAAGGGCGGCAGCGTGCGCGGGCATCTGATTTTGCGTGAGCTGTCGCGCAACCTCGGCTGGCATTTCGCGCTCGCCGCCGAAAAGGGGTGACCAGCGCGCGATGCGCGCGGCATGTCGATTGCTTGAGACGGGCAAAGGAGACCTGCAATGCCCAAGCCCTTCACCGAGTGGACCGTTTTGCCTCACGGCAAGCTCTCGCGCCTCGACGACAACCTGCTCTGCGTCACTGGCGACCTCCACATGCCAGTGGGAGATTTCCCGCGGCGCATGACCGTGGTGCGGCTGCACGACGGGCGCTTGGTGGTGTACAGCGCCATCGCGCTGGATGAGGCAGAAATGCAGGCGCTCGAGTCATTCGGCGAACCCGCGTTCCTCATCGTCCCCAATGACATCCACCGCATGGACGCCAAAATCTGGAAAGACCGCTACCCGGAGGCGCGCGTGGTGGCGCCCGCGGGCGTACGCAAGCAAGTGGAAGAAGTCGTGCCGGTCGACGAGACCGCGCCCAACTTCGGCGACCCCCAAGTGAAGTTCATCACTGTTCCCGGGACCGAGGAGCACGAGGCGGCGCTGGTGGTCCGAACCTGGAGCGGCACCACCCTGATCGTCAACGACTTGATCTGGAACCTGGACGACCGCCCGGGCTTCGGTGGCTGGCTGTTCCGCGTCTTGGGCTTCACTGGCAGCGAGCCGCGCATCCCGACGATGGTCGAGCTGCGCGAGATCAAGGACAAGGACGCCTTGCGCGGGCAACTCGAGCGCTGGGCGCGGATCCCGGGCTTGAATCGGATCATCGTCTCGCACGGCAAGATCGTGACCCGCGACGCGCCGGCGGTGCTCGACCGTTTGGCCGAGAGCTTGGCCGCCTAAAACACGACTTCCAGCGAGCTTTTCAGCTCTAAATCGGCGTGACGCACGTCCGAGGGCGCAAAGCTCTCGTAACGTGCCGTCACGTCCAGACGGCTGTGCAGGTGAGTCGTGATTTTGAAATCCGCGCCGCTCACGCTCAGCACCTTGTAATCCGCGAAACGGTCGATGCGCGGTTGAATGTAGCTCACCGTGCTGATCAGGATCCGGTCTTGGGGTTTGAAGGTGGCGGCCACGTAGTTGCTCCAGCGCTCGAACGTGCCTTGCCCCTCGGGGTCTGGATCCGCGCTGTCGAGCGCGGTGTTCTCCATCATGTACGACGTGCCGAAGTACAGCTCGATTAGTGCACCGTGCGCGACGCGGAAACGCGGCCCCGTACCGGCCAGCTCGCGCAATTGAACGCGGCGAAAGCGGTCACTCTCGAGCTGCGCATACTCTTCCCACCACAGGTCTGGGTCGATTTGGAAATTGTGGCGCAGGTGCGCAAACCATTTGGCCACGCTCACCACGCCCGCCAAGCGCGAATAGTCCCCGGAGATGTCGAGATAACCGAAGTTACGGGCGGTCCGGCCACCGAGCAACGCGGCGCCACCGAACACCACGCCTTGGGTGTTGCCTGCGTAAGTCGTGGTCGATGCGTTGATGCGCGCGCCAAAGCGACGCTCCGTGACCTGTTGCCGCAGTGGCTCCACATTCACCTGGGCCGAAGCGTGCGAGCTGAAGAACAAACAGCTGGCGAGAGAAGCAAGCAGCCACCGCACCGATTGAACGATTTGCAGCTCTCATGCCAAACTGCACGCCATGTTCGTGATCGAGCTCATCTACAAGGCGGCCCTGTCCGAGATCGACGCGCACATGAAACCGCACATGGCGTTCTTGAACAAACACTACGCGGCCGGCACGTTCCTCGTCTCGGGCCGCAAGATCCCGCGAGATGGGGGGATCATTCTCGCGCTCGGCAAGGACAAGCACGCGATCGAAGCGATCATGGCCGAGGATCCGTTCTGCAAGCAGGGGCTGGCCGAATTTCGAGTCATCGAATTTCGCGCCAGCCAACGCGCCGACGACATCCCCAAGCGGGTCGAAGGCCAAGGGCCCGCGAATGGCTAAGTGGATCGCTCTCGCGGCCGGTGCATCCCGGCCGGCTTCGTTGCTCCTCGGTTAAATACCAGCAGTATGCGCCCTCGTCGCGCCTCGCCAGCCGGGCGCCTCGACCGCGATCATCGACCGACTTAGCCATTCGCGGGCCCTTAGGCCACGCTCACTTCAGCGTGGCGAACATGCATTGCCCCGTGAAGCACTTCGTTGGCCGGGGTGCAGCACACGGCGGGACCGGCCCCATCATGCAGCTCGCGCAATTCATGTCCGCGTAGTTGGACAGGTTGTCGGTGAAGAAGCTGGCCGCGC
>JBEQTH010000008.1:0-75947 GCA_040348785.1 Myxococcales bacterium
ATGGGTACGCTACCAAATCCCGCCAGATATCGTCATCGCCCCAGCGCAACTGGAGTTAGCCCTGGGATAATTGCGGACGGAAACGTCGCTGCTGAACTACCTGCACCACCGCTCGGACGAGACGCCACAACAGCCACCTCGCCCGCGCGACCCAGGAACGTCAGCTTCCCGAAAAGCCGGATGTGAGATCCACAAGTCCGGTTTTGTGAGAGGGGCCCCCGAGCGATCGGGGGCCTCTACTCGACCGCTTACCGTCATTCGAGGCGTACTGGTCGGGGCAACCAAAGTTTCGCTAGCCGAGCGCGCGGAAGCCGGCCCGAGCGCGCGGAGGGCAGCGGAGCTCGAGCATGTTCACCGTCATTTCGACGCTGATTTGGCTTGAGCGTCTCGGGGGGCGTCCGGGGTCGGGGGCCGCGCGCGCAAGGATCCATGTCCGATTTCCGACTTGGACCTCGGCATCGAGCAAGAAACCATGCCTAGAATTTGCGAGAAATCTTGCGCTGCGGCTCGCGGTGACGCTGAAACGTAAGTCGGAAACCAGACATGCGTATGGGCACGGAGACCCGTCTCATGTGCAGGCCGCCGAACGAGCAACGCCCGGTCACCGCAGTGCGGTGCCGGGCGTTCACGACCAGAGCAGCTGTTAGCTGTCTTGTTGCCTCAGCTGTCGATGAAGCTCTTCAGCTGCTTGGAGCGGCTCGGGTGGCGCAGCTTGCGTAGCGCCTTGGCTTCGATCTGACGGATGCGTTCGCGCGTCACTTCGAAGTCTTGACCGACCTCTTCCAGGGTGTGGTCGCTCTTCTCGCCGATGCCGAAGCGCATGCGGAGCACCTTCTCCTCACGCGGCGTGAGCGTCTTCAACACGCGCCGGGTCTGCTCGCTCAAGTTCATGTTGATCACGGCTTCTGCCGGGCTCACCACGCTCTTGTCTTCGATGAAGTCGCCCAAGTGGCTGTCCTCTTCCTCGCCGATCGGGGTCTCGAGGCTGATGGGCTCCTTGGCGATCTTCAGGACCTTCCTGACCTTGTCGAGCGGCAGCTCCATCTTCTCGGCGATCTCTTCCGGAGTGGGCTCGCGGCCGAACTCCTGCACGAGGTAGCGCGAGGTGCGAATGAGCTTGTTGATCGTCTCGATCATGTGCACCGGGATGCGGATGGTGCGGGCCTGATCGGCGATGGCGCGGGTGATCGCTTGCCGGATCCACCACGTGGCGTAGGTGCTGAACTTGTAGCCGCGCTTGTACTCGAACTTATCGACCGCCTTCATCAGGCCGATGTTGCCTTCCTGGATCAGATCCAAGAACTGCAAGCCGCGGTTCGTGTACTTCTTGGCGATCGAGACCACGAGGCGAAGGTTCGCTTCCACGAGCTCGGCTTTGGCCTTCTCGGCCTTGCGCTCGCCCATGCGGATCGACGTGTACGTCCGCAACATCTCGTTGACGTCGATCTTCAGCTCTTCTTCGACCTTCTTCACGCCCTTTTGAGCATTCTTGAGGGCCTCATCCATGATCTCGAGCTCGGTGACTTCCACGCCGAGCTTCTTGGCCAAGTCGGCCTCCGCGGCCGGGTTGTCCTTGGCGTCGCGGATCATGCGCTTGAGATCGGCTTTGGTCGTGCCGGTGATCTTCTCCAGCTCGAACACCCGGCCTTGGGCGCGGTGCACGCGGTCGATCATGCCCTTCAACTTGGAGACGATCTTGTCGATCGTCTTCTTGTTCAGGCGCATCTCTTGGAGCGTCTTGACGAGCTCCTTCTTGCCTTCCGAGAGCTCCTTGTCGATCGCCTTGCGGCGCACGTCGGCTGCGCCCTTGCGCTCTTCGAGCAGCTCTTGGTTCTTCTTGTCCGAGCGCTTCACCTTGTCGATGAGGCGGATGATGCGGCGGTCCGCTTCCTCCTCATCGAACTCGTGCTCTTCGTCCTCGGCGTCGCGCACGATGTCTTTGACGCGGATCTTGTGATTACGGAGGCGCTCACCGATGTCGATGATCTCGCGCACCGCGACCGGGCTCGACAAGATGGCGGAGAGGATTTCGTTCTCGCCCTCTTCGATGCGCTTGGCGATCTCGACCTCGCCCTCGCGGGTGAGGAGCGCCACGCTGCCCATCTTGCGCAGGTACATGCGCACGGGGTCGTTGCTCTTGTAGTACTCGTCGTCGCTGCCGGTGCGGGCCGGCGCGGCCGAGGAAGAGGCCGCCGCGGGGGCTGCGTCGTCTTCCGAATCGCCGCCGCCCTTGCTCTTGGCCTTGGGCGGAGCGTCTTCTTCCGCGCCACGGTGCGGGGCGATCTTGATGTTGCTGGCGTCGTCGACGACCTCGATCTCTTCGTCGTCGAGCGCGCTCAGCACGTCGTCCATCTGGTCCGGACCAACGTCTTCACCCGGCAACGCTTCGTGCACGTCGTCGTAGGTGAGGAAGCCTTTGGTCTTGCCGAGCGTGATGAGCTGCTCTTTGGCTTTGCCGTTCGCCTTGGCGGGCGGCGGGAACGACGAGCTGATCTCGTCGTCCTCGTCCTCGTCCTCATCGTCGTCGTCAGAACCCTTGGCCTGCGCTGGCGCCGATCCATTCTTCGCCGATTTGCCGACGGCCGGCTTCGGCTTCTGCTTGGCCGGTACCGGCTTCGACGCTGACGGCTTCGAATCCGCGGCGCCCTTCTTGGAGGAAAGTTCCGACTTTTTGACTCCCACAAGAACCTCTCTCTATGCGCTGCCGCGTTGCAATTTGCGGCGCGCTTTCTCTTGAATTTCGAGGAGCAGATTGTTCTGCTCTTCGATGTTGCCTAGCCTGTCAGCCTGCGCGAGCTCTCCAAGTACCACGGTCTTTTGCGAGGCGAGCTCGAGCTTTCTCAACTGCTTGATGTTCCCTAGTAGCTCGGTTCGAGCCGCCTCCAGCAGTTCATGCCGAGGCGCTGCCAGGCGAGCGAGGGCGAATGGATGGATCGATGGCGCCAGCTTCGCAAGCACTTGTTCCGGATCGATGCCGTTTCCGGTCCGACTCTGACGCACTGCAGCAAGGGCGAGGGCCACATCACCATCTAGTAGAGCCACGGCTTCGAATGCTTCATCCGAATTCAGCAGCTCGGGGAAATCCAACATAATGCCCAAGATCTCGCGGCCAATCTCATTGCGCATGTCGCGCGAGCGGGCGCGGCTCGGCGGGGCCGACTCATTGGCCGGGGTGTCGTTGCTGGGCCCGATGCCGCGTTGAATTTCCCGCGCGTTGGCGTCCAGGAGCTGCTTGAAATTTTCGGCGTGAAGGACGCCTGCCACTTGGTCGGCGAACATCTGCGCCATCAGGCGGACGGACGGGTTGTCCTCTTCCCGGATCAGCTGCACGACCTCCCGCACCCGGTTGGCTCGCTCGTGGGCATCGGCCTTGGCGAATTCTTTGTCGAGCGCGGCCGCGATTAGGTACTCGAGCATCGGGCGCGCGGCCTTGAGCACACGCAGCACCGCCTCGGGTCCCTTGGTGCGCACGAGCTCGTCCGGATCGATCTTTTCTGGCAGGGACGCGACCTTGGCGGTCAGCCCGCCCACGCGGCACGGCTCACGCGAAGCGTGCACCGCGCGTCGGCCCGCCGAGTCCCCGTCGAACAACAGCACGACGTCTTGCGTGAAGCGCCGGATCGCGCGCGCTTGCTCTTCCGTGAACGCAGTTCCGAGCGGGGCCACCACTTGCTTAATGCCCCGCGCGTGCAAACTCATCACATCGAAGTTGCCTTCGACCACCACGCACGGCTCGCCCGAGCGCAACGCCTGCCGCGCTTGGTACAAGCCGAACACCGTTTCGCGTTTCTTGTAGATCGGTGACTCGGGGGAGTTCAGGTACTTGGCGGGCGGGTCGGCGCCGGGTTGCGCGCTCGACTCCAGCCCCAGCTCGTGCAGCTCACTCGGCTCCGGCTCGGCCAAGGCACGGCCGCTGAACGCCACCACGCGGCCCTGTAAATCGAGCACCGCGAACATCAGGCGGTGCCGGAAACGATCGTAATAACCGACGCCGGTTTTGCGCGGCACGACCACGCCGATCTTCTCTGCAGCACTGATGCTGTGGCCAGCGGCGACCAGGTGCTTGGTCAAGCCGTCCCAACCGTAAGGGGCATAGCCGATGCGGAAGGATTGCAGCGCGTCAGCGACCGGGCCCGTGGGCGAATCCGCCGCGAGCCCGCGGCGATCGAGCTCGGCCAAGCCATGCCCACCGAGCGGGTGCTCGCGCAGCATGAGCTCGAAGTAATGCGCGGCGGCATTGCCGACCTCGTACAGCTCTTGCTGGCGCCGCCGCATCTCGGCTTGCTGTTTGCGCTCCGGCTCGGAGCTCGTCTCCACGATCTCGATGCCCGCGCGGTCGCACAGCTCGCGCACGGCCTCGCTGAACTCGAGCCCCTCGATGCGCTGCACGAACTTGATCGCGTCGCCCGACTCGTGACAACCGAAGCAATAGTAGAAGCCGCGTTCGGCGTTGACGTGAAAGCTCGGTGTCTTTTCTTTATGGAAAGGACACACACCGACGTGACTGCGGCCGCGCTTCTGCAGCCTGACGGTCTGCCCGATCAGCTCTACGATCCCAATCTCCCGCCGCACGCGGTCGAGGGTCTCCTGTCCGATCACGGAATTCACATACTCCAAATTGCGAGCGGGGAAAGGTCGACCTCACGTGTGGTCGACGTTTTGTAGCGAGAATCACTAGCGATTGCAGGCAGGGTTGGCATTGACTGAACGCACGAACAGTATATAGTGAGCGGCGGCAATGCGCCCGTTACCCCTCAGAAACCCGCCGAATCGCTGGCGTCGCGAGTCGGTCGAGTTCGATGCAGAGCTCGCCGCTCCCACGCTCGAGCTCACGGTCTTCGAGGACGAATCGCGCGCGATCCTATCCGACAACGACAGTCCGGATCTCGGCTTTCGGTACAGCATCAATCCTTACCGTGGCTGCCTGCACGGCTGCTCGTATTGCTACGCTCGCCCCTCGCATGAGTACTTAGGCTTCGGCGCAGGGGCTGATTTCGAACGCAAGATCGTGATCAAGCGGCGGGCGGGGGAGCTGCTGCGGGAGGCGTTCGAGAAAAGGAGCTGGCAGGGGGAGCTCATCTTGTTCAGCGGCAATACCGATTGCTATCAGCCGCTCGAGTCGAAGTACGGGCTCACGCGCGCCTGCTTGGCCGTGTGTCTGGAGTATCGCAACCCGCTGCACATCATCACCAAGTCCGCGCTCGTCGAGCGCGATGCGGATCTTTTGGCGGAGCTCGCAGCGCTCGGCGCCGCCTCGGTCACGCTCACGATTCCATTTTGGGATCCCGCGGTCGCCCGCGCCATCGAGCCGCTCGTGCCGACGCCGAAGCGGCGCATGGAGACCGTAAAGCGGCTCACCGAGCGCGGCATCCCGGTGTCGGTGAATATCGCGCCGCTCATTCCCGGTCTCAGCGATCGTGACATCGTGCACATCTTGGAAGCCGCGAAGGAAGCCGGCGCAGTGGGCGCCGCGATGATCCCGCTGCGCTTGCCCGGCAGTGTCGAGCCGGTGTTCGTGGAGCGGCTGCGGGAACAGTTCCCGCTCAGTGCCGAAAAGGTGCTCGCCCGCGTGCGCGAGATGCGCGGCGGCAAGCTGAATGATCCGCGCTTCGGCATGCGCATGCAGGGCGAAGGCCCCTACATTGAAGCCGTGCGCCTCTTGTTCGATCAAACCGCGCGCCGCCTGGGCCTGAAGGCGCGGGAGATGGGTGGCCAGAACGGTATCAACGACGAACGCCCCGTGAAAACCGAAACCACGTTTCGCAGGCCCACGGACAAGGGCGGGCAGCTGCGCTTGTTTTGAGGGCTGCGCGACATCGGAGTCGCCCATCGCTGTGCCAAGTTGGGCCGCTGACCGCCGCCAAGCTGAAGATTCGCGGCCTCTGCCACGACCCGGTGCCTGGCACGGTCAATGCTTTGAACGCGAGCATGAGTCGCTGGGCGTTGGGGTTGATCGTGGTCGTTATCGCTGTTGCGGGCTGCGGGGGCTCGGCGGAATCGCCCGACTCTGGCGCGGCACCGGGGGCGCCCACCGCGGGCGCCGATCACGACTCTGCTGCCGGAGCGGTGAGTGACGAGCGCGGCGGCACGGGTCCGACCGGTAGCGCGGGTGCACCGAGCGGCGCGGGTGCACCTGGCGGCGCGGGTGCATCTGGCGGCGCGGGTCCAACGGGGGGTACGGGGCCATCGGGCGGCGGCTCGTTCGAAGCTTGCACTGATTACCCCACGCAACTCGTGGAGCCAAGCTTCACGCTTCAACTGGCAGGCGCTTGTTCGTTCAACGAGGCCGTGTCGCCCGGTCTGTCCTACAGCGGGCCCGCCATCGTGCAAGCGAGTACCGACACCGAGCTCACTCTGATGTTCGAGCAGCCAGCTTGCGCCGTTGCCAGCGGCGGCAGCGCAGGGAGCAGCGGCAATGCGGGCTCGGCTGGAAGCGGCGGAGCCCGCCCCTCCAAAATCGTCGGTGACTCACTGCCCAGCTTTCCGACCGGAGCTCGCGTCTGGTTGAGCTACAAGATCCGCACGGCCTATCCGTACACCGTCATCCGCGTGAGCTACGCACATTCGGTGACGCTGCGTACCGAGCAGGACGGAACGGTACTGTTCGCGGGATCCTACAACGATGACCCGCCGGATGGACCCGCGCTGAAGGTTGGCCACGAGCAGTTGCTCTGTGAAACTACTCGCCCCGATTCCGTGCACCCGAGTTGCCCGTCGCTCGACGTTCGGTATTACTCGTTGCTTGCCGAGGCAGACACGCAAGTTATGTTCGCGGACGGCGAACGCAAGACCATCTCGCTCGGCGGTCTCGAGTATGACGCGCTAGTGCGCGATACCTCGGTTTCGAGCCAAGCCTGCCAGGGCTCGGACTACCATTCCGAATTGCAAGGGGGCAAGGCTGTGACTCTGCGTGCCAAGAACATGAAGGCGTTGATCGACGCGCTTCCCCGAGAGCCTCCAACCTTGTAGTGATACGGACTTCGGACTTAACAAGCACTGGTGGGGCTTGCGGGGCCCTGAGCTGCAAACGACCGCGCTGGCACTCAGGGCGACCAATGCGTGTAAGCCAGAGGCTTTCCGGCGATGCAATTCGTGACTCCGATGTACAGCGTCTCGCTCTTTGCGTCGTACGCGTAGGGGTATGAGAACGTCTTTGCGATGTCGGTTTGCTGGCTGGGTTGTCGTGAGCCAGCGGATTCATAGCGTGTCGCGTGCAGAATAATTTCGTGTTCAGTGACTTCGCAGGCCCCTGAATAATTGGAAGAATCTACTTGCCCCAGGGAAGGGCCCACAGCCCAGGCGCCCACGTACCCGCTGCCATCGGCTTCGATGCTGAACGTCTCCTCGACGTCGTACGTGTCGTACGGGAAATAGTGCCACTCGCCCACGAGCTGCGCGAGCGTCGCGGGTTGGCCGAGAGGGCTCACGTTCAAACACGGGTCGCCGTCGTAGGTCAGCGGGTCGCCACCGGCTCCGCCCTCCGACGCGCCACTGCCTCCGCCATCGGAATGAGCAGCGCCAGCGGTGGGTGACTCGGGTGCCCCAGCGAAGTCCTCACCCAGCGCCGCGCCCGCTGCGGTCGCCCCGCGCACGGTGCTGGCAGCTGGTCCTCGTTCGCTCGCGCTCGGCCAATGGCGCTCAACGGCCCCGGGAGTGTCGAGCCGCTCGGACGAGCACGCCCAAACGCCGCCAACCACGATCCCCACCAAACTCCAAGCTCGCATGGTATTGCCGTAGTACGTTGCGTACTCCTCGTCCGCGCGACAGGCAACAGCGGGCAGCTGCGGTTGTTTCGGGGGACCGGTCGTGGTCAGTCGAAAACTAGGTTTTGACCGTCGCCCGGGTCGGTGAGGATCAGGCGCCCCGTGACCGGGGCATCGATCTGGATCTCCAGCGCTCGGCAGACGTGATGTGGGCCCGGATCGACCGGTGCCGCACCAATCGCTAGTGGCGTGCTGGGGTCGCTGCCGTAGAGTTCGACTTTGGTTGGCGTGTCAAAGCAGTCCTCGAGCTCGATTCGATACGCTTTGCCCGAGGTGGCCAGGTTCAGTCGTATGGGACGACGTTGCCCGTCGTTTGTAAGTTGTGGACGCATAGGGGCTTCTGGGAGAAACCCAGGCCTGGTGGTAGCGGCAACTGAGGAGCGGGGCCAAACCCGTCATCGTCGGGCAGGCCCTGACTGAATTCACAGCCCATAACATGTGACCTTGTTCGCCGTCGCGCACGATGACCGCCCAATCCCCGCTGGGAAACCCTGGACCGCCCCGTGCGTTGGGCTGCCTGGCGTTGCATCGAGCATTCTTCGGCGCGTCGTCCAGTTACAAACCATACCCGGCAAGCCCTGTGCTGCCCGCCGTACCGATCGCCGTGACCGGCACCACCTTACTGTGCATGATTGAGGTAGAGCACTACCTGCTCTGTGCGCACCCAGGCACGGTCCTGGCGAGTTACCTGTCGCTCGACTTGGCCGCGGACTCCAACGTAAACATAGCGGACGGTGCCCAGATGACGGTGCAGCTTGGCGGGGCGGACTACGAGGTGCGCGTGCAGGCAACGAGCGTCGGTCCGGGCAGCAAAGACTTCTATGGAACCGACTACGAGCCTGACCAAGACTCCCGGATCGCGATTGATGTCCGTGCCGTCCAACTCGAGCCGTTGATCCAGTCCCTGGGCCACGAGTAACGGTCCGCGGGTCACCGAGCCAGAAACACTGACAACGGAACGGCACCAGCCCGCCCGGGCCCAGGTTCGATCCTCGATTTCTCCGTCGTTGGCAGGCCAGACAGGTCGTGGTACACGCGGCGCGGGTTACCGACCCAGTAACAGGCGCGCAGTCTTTTGGCGCGTGCCGACACCGCCAGGTAAATCGAGGAACTTAGCGAACATGACGACGACACCGAGCACGGCTGGCACCAAAGGAAAGATCACTCAGGTCATCGGACCGGTGGTGGACGTGGAGTTTCCCGCCGGCAAGTTGCCGAAGATCCTCAACGCGCTCACGCTGACCAACCCCTCGATCGACGCCACCAAGGACAACTTGGTGCTCGAGGTAGCGCAGCACCTGGGTGAGTCCATCGTGCGCGCCATCGCCATGGACGCCACCGAAGGCCTCGTGCGCGGGCAGGAAGTGATCGACACGGGCGCTCCGATTCAAATGCCCGTGGGCCCGGAAGTGCTCGGTCGCATCTTGAACGTCGTCGGCAAACCCGTAGACGAGAAGGGTCCCGTGAATGCAAAGACGTCGCTGGGCATTCATCGTGACCCGCCGCCTTTCGTCGATCAGAACACCTCGGTCGACATCTTCGCGACCGGCATCAAGGTCATCGACCTACTCGCTCCATATCGACGCGGCGGCAAAATCGGCCTGTTCGGCGGCGCAGGCGTCGGCAAGACCGTGCTCATCCTGGAGCTGATCAACAACGTCGCCAAAGCGTACGGCGGCGTCAGCTGCTTCGCCGGCGTGGGTGAGCGCACCCGCGAAGGCAACGATCTCTATCTCGAAATGGCCGAGTCCAAGCTGGAGAGCGGCGCGAGCGTGCTCAGCAAGACTGCTCTGGTGTTCGGGCAGATGAACGAGCCGCCGGGCGCCCGCGCGCGCGTCGCGCTGTCGGCTCTCACCGTCGCCGAGTACTTCCGCGATCAAGAGGGACAAGACGTGCTCCTGTTCGTGGACAACGTTTTCCGCTTCACGCAGGCAGGCTCGGAGGTTTCAGCGCTCCTCGGTCGCATGCCGAGCGCCGTCGGTTATCAGCCGACCCTGTCTACCGAGATGGGCACGCTGCAAGAACGCATCACCTCGACGAAGAAGGGATCGATCACCAGCGTGCAGGCGATCTACGTGCCTGCGGACGATCTCACTGACCCCGCTCCGGCAACCGCGTTCGCGCACTTGGACGCCACGACCGTGCTCTCGCGCGCCATCTCCGAGCTTGGCATCTACCCGGCCGTCGATCCGCTCGACTCCACTAGCACCATGCTGAGCCCGCAAATCGTCGGAGACGAGCACTACGCCATCGCGCGTCAGGTTCAAAAGACGCTCCAGCGCTACAAGGATCTGCAGGACATCATCGCCATTTTGGGTATGGACGAGCTCAGCGAAGACGACAAGCTGGTCGTCGGCCGCGCCCGCAAGATTCAGCGCTTCCTGTCGCAGCCCTTCTTCGTTGCCGCGCAGTTCACTGGTCTGGAAGGCAAGTTCGTGCCGTTGAAGGAGACGGTCGCCGGGTTCAAGGAGATCTTGTCCGGCGCGCTCGATGATCTCCCGGAGCAGGCCTTCTACATGGTCGGCAACGTGGAAGAGGCCAAGGCCAAGGCCGCGCAGCTGAAGCAGGCGGCTGCGTGATGGCGGACACGATCCATTTAGAGGTCGTGACCCCGGACGGTCTGAAGCTCGCGGCGGACGTGAGTGAGTTCACGGCGACCAGCGTAGACGGTGAGTTCGGTGTGCTGCCCGGTCACGTGCCGCTCTTGGCGGCGCTCGCCACCGGCATCGTGAGCTACACCGTCGGCGGTGAAAAGCACGCGGTCGCCATCGGCTCGGGTTTCGCGGAAGTAGCCGACGACAAAGCGCTCTTGATCACCGATCGCTTCATCAAGAAAGAGGACATCGACCCCGTGGTCGTGCGCCTCGAGCTGAAGGAAGCCGACGAAGCGCTGGACAAGTTCGACGGCGATCTACAAGGTCCCGCGTACGGGGATTTGGTCGCCCGCGAGCTGTGGGCTGCCGCCGAGCTCGAGCTGTACGGCGATCCGCCACCCCCGCGCATGAAGGTCTTGAGCGAGCTGTCCTTCGGTCAGCACGAGAACTATGCCGACCTGGGCGCGGGCAAAGAAGAGTCTGAAGAAGCTGCGCCCGTAGAGGATTCCGGCGCGAAAAGCGCCCATTGAGTCAGTGGAGCCCGAAGGCCCAGCTGCAAAGCCGCGGGCTCCGCCCCAAAAAGCACTTCGGCCAAAATTTCCTCGCTGACGAGCAGCTGGCGCAGCGCATCGCCGATCTGGTGCCGCAGGGCGCGAGCGTCGTCGAGCTGGGTGCGGGCCTGGGCGCGCTCACGCGCCCGCTCCTCACGCGCGCGGGCCGTTTGGTTGCGGTCGAGCGCGACCGAGACTTGGTGCCCGCGCTGGCCGAGCTGTTTCCGAGCGAGATCGAGAGCGGCCAGCTCCGCATCGAGGAAGCCGATGCCAAAGCCGTCAGCGTCACGGAGCTGCTGAAGGACGCGCCGCGGCCCTACGTGCTGGCCGGCAATCTGCCGTACCAAATCTCGGGCCCGCTCTTGGAGGCCGCGGTGACCATGGCCGGCGAGGTCGAGCGCGTGATCTTCTTGCTTCAGCTCGAGGTCGTCGATCGCCTGATCGCCAAGGCGAACAGCGAGCACTACGGCGCGCTCTCGGTGTTCGTCCAAGCCGCGTTCGAGGTCGAACGGGCACTCGTGATCCGCCGCGGTGCGTTCTACCCGCAGCCCGAGGTGGACTCGGCCGTCGTTTTGTTGAAACCGCGCGCGACGCGCGTCGCAGAAACTCCGGCGTTTCGGGCGTTGGTGCGGGGCGCGTTTCAACAACGTCGGAAGAAGCTGCGCAACGCCTGGGACAACGTGCGCGGCGCCGATCGCGAGCGCCTGGCGGCGACCGCAGCGCGCGCCGGGATCGATCTCGACGCGCGGGGTGAAACGCTCACCGTGGCGGACTTCGCGCGGATGGCAGCGGAGCTCGAGCCGTGAACCGACGCGGCTGGCCGCTCTTGGCCGGTGTGATCGCGCTCGGCCTGCTCGGCTGTGGCAAGTCGGAGCAGAGCGAAGACCCGCTGGTTCAGCACGCGGCGTTCGGCGTCTTTTTCGGCGGGCAAATTCAAGACCGCAAAGAGCTGCCTTTCGAGCTCGATCAAACCAAGCAACGCGTCGGGATTCGTATCGACTTTCGGGCGCCGCTTGCACGCTCGGTCCCCGTAACCTGGGAAATCGCGCGTCCAATCGCCAAATCCAAGAAGGGCGATATGGCTTCCGATCGCGTGGTCGAAGTCGGCGATGCCGCTGCGCGCGTGGGTGAGGCGCGGCTCGACGTGCCGCTGTCACTTCGCCAAGGGCAGGGGCTCGGAGCTTGGCACGTCCGCGTCAAGGTCGATGGGCGGCAAGTGATCGACCGCGACGTATTGGTCTTCGACCCGCGTGACCGGCGCGAGCGTGAGATCGATGCGGGGCACTGAGCGAAGCCGCTCGACACGAATCCCGAGCCGAGCGAGCGCGCGCAGACCGCGCTCGTGCGCGGCGCGCGCCTGAACCGACAAAGCACCGAGCACCGCGTCCGAGGTACCCGGCGCCGCTCGGTCCAGGTCGAGATCGAAGCGCATCGGTACCCAGCGCAGCTCGTGCCGGCGCTTGGCCTGCGTGAAAAGCGCGCGCTCGAGCGTGCTGCGGCTCGTCGGGTCGGGCGTAGGCGACCACACGTAGATCAAGCTCGGCCGCGGCTTGCCGCGACTGATCTCGGTGAGCACTCGCGCAAGCTCCAAATCGGTGCGTTGTCGGTCTGGCTCCAGGCGGGCGGGGCAGCTCAGCCCAAAAGCCAGCAGGTAGCGGCGCAAGCTGCGCTCACGGCGCGAGCTGGAGAGCACCTCACGCGCTTCGAACGGAGCTCGCGCGCGCAGGCGATCGGCGCGGCGCGCGATGCGGTCCAGCTCGTTCGAACGCACGCGATCGGCGGAAGCCGGATCGAGCGGGCGCATGTGCTCGAGGACGCGCGCTCCGACGTCTGCTTCGTCGAGGCCCGAGCGATCGGCGTCCACGAAGGTTGCCGATTGACTGAGCACTTGCAGGAGGCGCGTCGTGTGCGCCGTGCCGCGCTCGGGCTTGAGTAGATTCAAGGTGCGCGCAGCGACCACCACCAAGCCAATGCGATCGCCGCGTGCCGCGTGGCGCGTCACGTAACCCGACACTTCGTCGATTGCGCGATCGAGCGGCGTGTATCCCGGGTTGCCTGCACCGAGCTCGATCGAGGCGTCGAGCACGAACCAGACCACGTCCCGCTCTTCCCGTTCGTATTCGCGCACCATCAGCCGGCCGCGCTTGGCGGTGGCTTTCCAAGCCACGCGCCGGAGGGCGTCACCGGCGCGGTGCTCGCGCAGCTCGCGCAGCTGCTCTCCGTCACCCGCAACGGGGCCGGGGCGGCCGCGATCGGCTCCCTGATGGCTGCGCCCCCCGCGCGCTTGATGCGCGAAAGCCTGATAGGCCCGGGGCATGACCTCGACACCGAATGGATTGGCGAAGGTCAGCGGGACTTCATAGAGACCCGGGTTGCCCTGGACCTCCAGCGACAAGCCGTGGATGCCAAAGCGCCCGACACGCCTGCCCGAGACACGCAGCACGACACGCAACCGCCCCCCCGCCGGCACTTCACCTTGCGCAGGGATGATCTCGATCGACAGCTCCGGAGCGAACACGGCCCGTAAGCCGACGAAACGCGTGGCGCGCGAATCGCGGTTGCGTACCTCGGCTTCGATCTCGAGCAGCTCTCCGCGCGCGACGCGCGCGTTGCGCGCTTGACCACGCCACAACATTTCGAAGCCCGCGCTGCGAATGCGGTTCACGCTGACCTCGGTCACGGCACGCGCCAAGGCGAGGCCCACGAGTAGGGAGCCCGCCCAAGCGACGACGGGGCCGCTTTGCATCAAGAGCCCAGCAGCGACCGCGACCAGAGCGGTCGCCGCAAGATCGATGCTGGTGCGAGTCGGGTGGACCTGCACGGAACGCAAAGACTATCCTAGGTCCGGGTAGACTTGAACCGCCGCCTCGGCCTTTCTTTCGCGTATTTTCTGTGCGTCCTCGTGCCGTTCGCACTTTGGGCGCGCCCAGCAGCGGCCCAGGTCAGCGGCTATTCTGCCCTCGAGCAGAGCGTCGTCACTCAGAAACTGAACGAGCGTGGCCTCGAGCTCGAGCCCGAGCCCGAAGGCAAGCGCATCGAAGCCGTCGATATCGTCACGCTCGACGTGTTCGACGAGCGCGATCCGGTGCCGGACTTCGTAAACATCCTGCACGCGACCACGCGCGAGCAAGTGATTCGCCGCGAGGTCCTGTTCGAGGAAGGGGATCTCTATCGCGCTGGCGTCGCGAGCGAGACTGCTCGCAACCTGCGAGGCATCCCGCAGCTATCGATCGTTCTGATCGTGCCGGCGCGTGGCAGCGCACCAGACCGAGTGCGCGTCGTGGTGATCACCAAGGACGTGTGGAGCTTGCGCCTGAACTGGGCGGTCCAATCTTCGAACGGTCATCTCAACTCGCTGACGTTGAACCCGAGCGAAGAGAACCTCTTCGGCACGCATGCCATCGTCAGCGGTTTGTTCGTGCTCGATCCCAAGGCCTATTCGCTCGGCTTGGCTCTGTCGCATCGGCGCTTGTTCGGGTCGCACCAGCTCATTACGTTGTCGGGGAACGTGATTCGCAATCGGGCCACGGGCAACGCGGAGGGCTCCTTCGGGGCATTCAGGTACGGCCAACCCTTTTACTCGCTCGACACCAAGTGGTCTTGGGGCACTTCCGTTCTTTGGCAGCACGACATCGCGCGCGTGTTCCGTGGCGTGAAGGTCGATACCTACGCCGGCATCCCCAAAGCCTTTGATCGCGACGACTTGTACGGCGGGTACGAGGTCGCGCGCTCGTTCGGACACGGCTTCAAGTACGACTTGTCGTTCGGAGTCGAGGCCGTGCGCCGCGTGGCGCGCGCTCGGGACTTGTCCGCTTATTCCGAGGCCGCCGTGACACGCTTCACGACCGAATGGTTGCCCGTTTCCGACCAGCGGGTAAGCCCCTTCGTCCAGCTCCACGCTCACCGCACCGACTTCAGCTCGCGGATCGAGGTCGAAACGCTCGGCCTGCAGGAGGACTTCAGGCGCGGTCATGACCTCCTGTTGCGGGCTTATGCCGCGAGCAGCGCCGTGGGCTCCACGCGCGACTTGGTCGGCACCCTGTCCCAGCTGTCTTATACGGTTCCCGTTGGCGACGGCTTACTGCGACCGCTCGCGGGCGCGCGCATCGAGTCAGCCACCGAAGGCCGTGACGACGCGCTCTTCGAAGGTCGCCTGCGGTTCGTCTCGCCACGCTTGGGCTTCGGTCGCTTGATCTTGGACGGGCAGATCGAGGACCGAGTGCGCAATTACTTGAAGCGCCAGTTCGTCTTGGGCGGTGACACCCGTTTGCGCGGCTACATCCCCGGCGCTTTCTCGGGTAGAAATCTGCTCGCCGCGACCGCGGAGCTACGCACGAGCTCCGTGGATCTGTTTTCGGCCCAGGTCGGCGCAGCCGCCTTTTACGATGTCGCGGACACCCCGAACGCCTTCAGTAGCATCCACCTGCACCAAGGTGCCGGCGTGGGCGTACGTATTCTGTTTCCCGAGTTCGACCGCATCGTATTTCGCGCGGATTGGGGCTTCCCCTTGAGCCCGGGCTACCAAACCTTTCCGGGGGCGTTTTTCATCTCTTTCAAGCAAGCGTTCGAGATGCCCGCCGTCGTCGCGCCCAGCGTGCTCACCGAAACGCTCTGAGCGCGTGCTATGCTCGTGCCTGGCAGGCATGAGCGACGGCGCGCACATCCCGCAGAATTTGAGACGCTTCGTCGTCGAGCAGGACTACGCGCAGTACACCGAGGTCGACCAAGCAGTTTGGCGCTTCGTGCTCTTGCAGACCTATCAGCGGCTCCAGCACACCGCTCACCCCGCTTATCGCGAAGGGCTCGCCCAAAGCGGCATCAGTGTCGAGCGCATCCCGCACATTGCGGAGATGAGCGCCTGCCTTTCGCGCTTCGGTTGGCGCGCCGTGTGTGTCGACGGCTTCATCCCGCCGCGCGCGTTCCAGGAATTTCAAGCGGCCAGCATTTTGCCTATCGCGGCTGACATGCGCACCAAGGATCATCTGGTGTACACCCCCGCGCCCGACATCATTCACGAGGCCGCCGGGCACGCGCCCATCCTCACCGACCCGCAATACGCCGCGTATCTGCGTGCGATCGGTGAGGTCGGCAAGAAAGCCTTTTCCTCGCCCGAGGACAGTCGCGTGTACTCGGCCATCTTCGAGCTCTCGGAGGTCAAAGAAATCCGCGGCGTTCGGCCCGAGCAGGTGAGCGCGGCCGAAGCGCGTCTGTCCCGGGCGCTCTCCGAAGTCAGCTACACGAGCGAAGCGAGCCGCCTATCCCGCCTGTACTGGTGGACGGCCGAGTACGGCCTCGTGGGCACGCCGCGTGAATACCGCTTGTACGGCGCGGGCCTCTTGTCGTCGCTCTGGGAAAGCCACGCCTGTCACGACGCTGCGGTGCGCAAGCTGCCGCTCAGCCCCGCTTGCGTCGAGCAGGGTTACGATATCACACGCACCCAGCCGCAGCTGTTCGTCGCTCGCAACTTCGAGCACCTATTCTCGGTTCTCGCCGAGGTCGATGCCTCGCTCGCGCACCGTACGGGGGGGGACGTCGCCCTCGCCGCTGCCCTGTACAGTGAAGAGCTGGCAACGCTGTGCTTCGGACACGAGCGCTTCGTCACGGCCGAGCTCCGCGCGCTGTCCGGCGCTGCCGCGGGCGGTCTGCTCACCTTGCACGGGCGCGTCGGTGTTGGCAGAGGCGCCGAGCTCGAGCACACCTTCGAAGCCGGCCCAGGTGGGTATTCGCTGCCGTTCGGGCCGCTTTCGGACGGCAGCGAGCCTCGCCTCGGCGCTCCGGGTGCGCGCGTGTCGCTTCACTTCGCGAGCGGGGCCAAGCTCAGCGGCACGCTTGCCGCGCAGGCCTCGGACGAACAGGGCCGTCTCAAGAGCGCGCGCCTCACGGACTATCGCTTGAGCTCGAGCAACGCCAGGCTCGACGAGCAAGGCGCGGAGTACGTTTGGCGCGTGCTGCCCGCGCTCGTCACCGCGCACGCGGGCGCGAGCGTTCCGACGTTCTTTCCCGAGGTCGAGCCGTCGCAGCAGCGCGTGCCGAAACCGCAACCGCTCGAGCAACGCGAACGCGCGCTCTTGGCTCTGTACGAGCGTGCGATTGTCGCGTTCCGCGCGCAGCTCGGCAGCGCCGCGGTACCGGTGTTCGCCGAGGTTCACGCCGAGCTGTCGCGCAGTTTCCCGGACGAGTGGCTGCTGCGTTGGAACCTGCTCGAGTGCTTGTGCAAGTTGGGGGAGGGTCAGGCCGATGGGCTGCCCCTCGGCCGAAGCCTGCGCGCCGAGCTGCTCGCGCTCGAGCTCAAATTTTCCCATCGTGAGCCGATTGCCTCCGGGCTGCGCTACCTGGCGTCGCTCGCCGCCTGAGCTTTGGCGCGCCGCTGGGTCGTGTTAAGTCTCGAGAAAATCGGATGAAGGTCCTGGTCACCGGCGCGGCCGGCAAGCTCGGCTCCGAGGTCTGCGCCCACCTGCTCGCCCACGGCTATGCCCTCGTCGCCACCGATCGCCGGCATCGGCCCGATCTGCCCCTGCCGCTCGAGCTCGCGGATTTGTGCGACGACGTCGCCGTATACAACCTGCTCAAGGGCTGCGACGCGGTGGTGCACTTCGGCAATCATCCGAACCTGTACGCCGCGGCCTCGCCGCAACGCCTGCTGTCCGAGAACACGGCCATGAACGCCAACGTGTTCCGCGCAGCTGTCGACCTGGGCATCGAGCACGTCGTGTTCGCGAGCTCGGTGCAAGTCATGATCCGGATCGAGAACGGCATGCGCGTCGAACAGCCGTACACCATCCCTTATCTACCGCTCGACGGCGCAGCTCCTGCGAACCCCGGCATGAACTTCTACGGCCTGAGCAAAGAGTTCGCCGAGCGGCTGCTTCAACAAGCGTGCAAGGCCGAGCCCCGGCTGCGCGCCACGTCACTGCGCTTCCCGGGCCTGGTCAACCAAGCCTGGCTCGATCGCGTCGCGGCGGGCGGGCGTCCCGCACCGCGCGCGAGCTTCAACTTCGGCGAGCTGCTCGCGTACCTGACGTTCGCAGACGCGGCCGCGTTGGTTCGCGCAGTGCTCGAGAAACAGCAAGCCGGCTATCACCAGTACTATCCGGCGCAATGCCTACAGGTTCGTGGCCTGTCGCTCGCGGCGTTGATCGCTCAGCACTATCCGGAGATCCCGCTGCGTCAGCCGCTCGACCGCATCGCCTCGCTGATCGACGTCAGCGCGCTGGCCCATGACCTCGGCTGGGCACCTACATCGCCGACCAGTATCGCCTTCGCCGACTAAGCCCGATCGCGGGCCCAATGCGGCGGAATACCTCGCCGTTTGTCGCGCCAGGTAATCTGACTGGACGGTCACGCGCAATTTAGCTACATACCATGCGTACTCGTCTGACTGGACGGTCACGCAGTTTTCGCGGCTCCGCTTGTCCAACCGTTCGCTCGCTACGCTGATTCCACGCTCGTTCGACAGAAGGCGCAATCATGGATGTACTTACCGATGTGCTCGAGACCGTCCGCGTCGTGGCCGCCTGTTACGGCCGCATGGAGGCGACGGCGCCCTGGGGGATTCAAATCCGCGCCGGTGAAGACGCGAAGTTCCACGTCGTGCTCGAGGGTCACGCCCGCCTGCTCGTCGAAGGCAGCGACGAGCCGATCGAGCTCAGCGCGGGGGACATCGTGGCCCTGCCACACGGCCACGCTCACTCGTTGATCGACGATCCGGGCGTGACGACGGCCCAACCATTGGAAGAGCTCCTCGTGTGTCGCGCGCGAGGGGACGGCAGCGTGTTCCGCGTTGGTGGTGGCGGGGAATCCGCAACCATCGTCAGCGGCCGCTTCCGCTTCGAAGATCGTCGCAACAACCCGCTGCTCTCCGTGCTGCCGCCCGTCATTACCCTCAAGGGTGAGATGGGCAAGTCCGTGCTTTGGCTCGAGCCCACGCTCAAGTTCATCGCTTGCGAAGCGGCTTCGGGCCGCCCCGGCTCACAAACCGTGATCGCGCGCTTGGCCGACGTGCTGTTCATTCAGATCGTGCGCGGCCACTTGGCGAGCTTACCCGCCAATGGCAGCGGTTGGCTCGGCGCGCTCGCCGACGCACAAATTGGCGCGGCGCTCGGGCACATCCACCAAAACCCCGAGCAGGATTGGACCGTGCAGTCCTTGGCCTCGAAGGTCGCGATGTCCCGCTCGGCCTTCGCTTCACGCTTCATGCGCCTGGTCGGCGAGCCCCCGCTCTCCTATGTCACCCGCTGGCGCATGCAAAAAGCCGCCGGCATGCTGCGCGAAGGCAAACAAACCCTGGCCGAGGTCGCAGCCCAAGTCGGTTACGACTCCGAAGCCGCGTTCAGCAAAGCCTTCAAGCGCGCCGTCGGTTCGGCGCCGGGCGCGTATCGCCGCGGCCTGCGCGGCGCCAACTTGGAAGTCGCCGCCTGAGGCTTTGATTTTAGGGGCTAGCGGGCATGGCGCGTTGAGCTCGGCTCAAAGCTTCGTGCTCGCCTCACACGGGTCGGACGGCTCGACGGTAGCTCACTTTAGACAACGCTTCCTCGACCAGCGCGGCCCGTGCCCGCACATCGCCCTCGAGCTCCGGAATCAAGATCAAGCGATGCGCGAGCACGGGCGCGGCGACGAAGCGCACGTCGTCCGGGGTCACGAAGGGGCGGCCGCTCAGAACTGCGTGCGACTTCGCTGCGCGTAGCAAGCCGAGCGACGCGCGCGGCGAAGCGCCGAGCACGACGCGCGGGTGATTGCGCGTGAAGCCGGCCAGCGCGACTGCATACTCGTACAAATCGTCTTCCACGTGCACGCGGGCGGCGATCGACTGAAGTTGGAGCACGTCCGCGCCCGAGAGCACGACGAACGGCTCGGGCGCGATGATGCCGTGCGAGCGCAACATCTGCACTTCGTCGCGCTCGCTCGGATAGCCCATCGGCACGCGCACCAAGAAGCGATCGATTTGTGCCTCGGGCAGCGGATAGGTGCCCTCCAAATCGACCGGGTTCTGCGTGGCGAGGACGAAGAACGGATCGGGCAGCTCGAAGCGGTCGCCCTCGATCGTGACTTGCCGCTCTTGCATCGCTTCCAGCAAGGCGGATTGCGTTTTGGCCGGCGCGCGGTTGATCTCGTCTGCCAAAAGCACATTGGCGAAGATCGGTCCGGCGCGCAGCGAGAACGTCCCGTCCTTCGGATTGAGCACGTACGTGCCGGTGATGTCCGCCGGCAGTAGATCGGGTGTGAACTGCACGCGGCGAATCGAGCAGCCGAGCGTTACCGCGAACGCCTTCACCAAGGTGGTCTTGGCGATGCCCGGAACGCCCTCGAGCAAAACGTGACCACGCGCCAAGAGCGCGACGATCATCAAGTCGACCGAGCCCATGTCCCCGATATAGACGCGGCTGACTTGGCGCCTGACTTCTGCCAGCCGCTCGCGCGCGGCCTCGATTTCGCTGACGTTCAACGCTTGCATGAAAAGTACGTCTGACCGGTGCTGAAGGGTTTGGCGCGGGAGGGCGGGGAAGGAACCCCAACGTCTAGACCGCGTTACGCTCCTCGATTTCGTCGAGGATCTCCATCACCTTTCGCGACAGCGAGGCGAGCCGATCATTGTCCAATTTCATCCGTTTACGGGAAAGGATCGAGCCCTGAGCTTCACTCAGACCCCGGAACACCTCGCCGATACCGCGCACGCGCTGCGCGTCGAAGCCAGGCTTTCGCCCCAATTCCGCGAGGATTTGCTCGGGGGAGGCCAGGCGCGACAGCCCGAGCCGGTGAGTGAGCGCTTCGGTCAATGCGCTGCGCAGCTCGAGCAACACGAGCGCGGGGTCCGTGGTCGGTGCCGACAGGACGGCCGCGCGGCCGGCGAGCCCGCCCTGCGCGACGAGCAGCGGCGCCAAGGCGTAGCGAGGCACCGAGCGCTTGTACAACCGAGAGCTGAACGAGACTGCCCAAGCGAGCGCGCCGGCGCTCGCCATCACCGCCAGGATTAACGCGAGGGTGCCTGGGAGACCGTTCTTCTCGAGCTCCGACGCGAGCTCGGCGAGCGTGTCCGATACGTTCGAGAGCTCACCGAGCGCGCCGCGGGCGCCGCCGAAATGGCCCTTCTGAGCGAAGTCGTTGGCCACGATGTACAGCTTTCCACCGCGGCTCGTGCCAGCATCGTTCTCGACCAGGTACTTGAGCAGACCGATCGCGAACGCGCGGTTGCCGGGGTAGCGCAACATCTCGTTGATCACCACGGACGGATCGCCCATTGCGAACAGGCGCCCGCTCTTGGCGATGATACCGGTGACGGCCAACGTCGCGTCGGGCTCACCGAGCGCTGGGATCTTCAGCACCTGAGTCAGGTTCGGGTGCACGAGGGCGGTGGGGTGATTGGTAACGACGCGATCGACACCGGCCACCACAGGGTGCCGGTTCTGCTCTTGGCCGGCGACCTGCTCCACTGCGGGCACGGCGATGGCCAGGTTTGGGTTGTCTCGAAGCGACTGCGCCGGGCTGCGCGGCGCCTCCACGCGATGGATTTGAAAGCGCACCAGGAAGCGAGCCGCCTCCCCGCGGTCGTCGAGCACGGCCATGCGCCCGCCGGCGCGGAGGAACGCGGAAAGCTCGTTGTAGTCGAGCTCCCGTTCCGGGTGCAGCACGAGCAGGCCGTCGTCCTTGCCCAGGTGCTCGTAGTCGACCGATGCCAGCACCTCGACGCGCGCTTTGCCCAGCTCTCGCTGGGCCAGGGCGTACAGCTCACTCGTCCCTTCCCAGCTGGAATCCGCAACCTCGAAGCCTTTGGCGGCGGCCGTGGCGGCCCAAGCGCTGCAAAACACCCCGAGGAGTGCAGCGGCAACCGAAATTCGGCCGCGCATTGCTATTCGCTCCGCCCGCCCAACGGCCGATTTCGGCGCATTGGGGGAGCCGAGTGCTAACGAAATCGCCATCTGGCCGTACTCTGTAGCTGAGAATGCAAGCGTAACTTGCGCGAACCGCGACAGCTGCGCGCTGTTTTTCTAGCTTCGAGCACCTTCTGCTACCACACCCCCTCCCGCCCGAGCACACCGACCGCACCGACCCCATTGAAAAGCTCAAGCTTCCCATGTGCTTGAGCCAGACCATGGCACGGCTGTCAGGCTTGACCTAGCTCTCAGGGTGGCTACAGTTCAAGAGTATTCCCCGGCGTAAGCCCGACAGAAAGCGAGGACTCGAGATGCTTCCTCCGTTCATCATCGACCAGATCAGGCGGCGGGAAGAAGACGTGCAGCGTCGGCAAGAGCTCGATCGCCCGCGCCTCGAGTTGCCGATCGACGTCTATCACCCCGCGCCAGAACCGAAGCCCAGTGAGGACGACATCGAGCGTGGCGTGATCATCTTGGATCTGGGCTGAACGCTACGGTCATTTTTCCCCGCGCATTTTTTCCCGGTTCCTAGCCACTCACTGGAGAAGCGCACAGAAGCGCAGGTCTGCGGACGCGATGATTGCGACTTGTGGCGCACGCCACTAGGCTCCGCCCGCGCATGCGACCCCAGTTACTTCTAGCGGCCCTCACGGCGCTCGCTTCGGCTTCTTGTTATTCAGCGGGCGATGGTCAAGCACCGCCACTCGATCAGCTGTACTTCCCGACCGGGTTGGCGCTCGATGGCAGCGCAGTCAACGGTGCGGGGCAGTCGCGTTATTTGTACGTCGCGAGCAGCGATTTCGATCTGCAGTACCGGTCCTCGAATCTGATTAGCTTCGACCTCGACAAGATTGCGGCAGATGCGCCGCATCCCTGCTCGACTTCGACCGAGTGCGACAGTGAAGAACGCTGCGATACGCCAGAAGAAGCGGCGAACGTCGCGGGCATCCCTGCTAACTACGTCCCGAGCTACGTGTGCGTGGCGAGGGCGGACACCCAGCCGTGCGGAGTGCTCGGCGAGCAGAGCCCCGGTGACCGGCTGCTGCGTCCGGGGCGTTGCAACGCCTTCGATCTACACAAGTATCCTTTCATTCATTCCTCGGTAGGCATCGGCGCGTTCGCCACGGACGTCATCTTCGCCAAAGCGCCTGAGCCCCCGCCGGGTGAAGCAGCGCCACGGTACACCGAGCGCCTGTTCCTGCCCGTGCGCGGCGACGCAACCTTGCATTGGATCGACCTAGATGACGGCTTTCTGAATTGCGACCAGGGGAGCACGAGCGACGGTAGCTGTGGGGATTCGCATCGCGCCGGACACCAAGCGTCCGCAAACAACGACAATTTCACTCAACCGTCCGAGCCGTTCGGGATCGCCGCCAGCGAAGACGGCAAGTACGTGGCGATGACCAACCAGACGTCGGGCAGTGTCTCGCTCTACACGCACGACTGGAATAGCGATCAGAACCCGCAGTTGGTGAGCATCCTCTACGGCTTGCCCGCCGCGCCGGTTGCGATTGCCGCGGTGCCGCAGTTTTTGGATCCGAGCGATTCAGCCACGCCGGCGCAAGGCTTCCTCGTTGCGTATCGCAACGCCGCTCAGGTCGATCTGCTGCGGGTGCGCAACGACGAAGCTGACGGACACCCCGGGCCCAACGAGGCCTTCTTGCGCTACGCCCTGACTTACGCGGGCTCTTCGGCCATCACCCTCAATTCGCTCGGCTACGATTCGCGAGACATCGTGATCGACCCCAGCAAACGCCTCGCCGCATGCGCTGAGCTTGAGACTGGCTCCCTCGCGGACTACCGCGCCTGCCTGCGCCTCGGTCCGCAGCCCGACGTTTACATCGCCAATCGCGCGCCCTCGTCCTTGCTGGTCGGCTCACTGGCGGCGGACTTCTCGTACGCCAGCGGGAGCAGTGATTTGCCCGCGTTCACGGAGACGATCCCGCTTACCACCGGGCCATCGCGGATGGTGCTGGGCAATGTCTGGGTACCCACCACCGGTCTGACGACGGATGCGACGCACAACGTCTCCGACGGAAACGGAGGCTTCGTCGATCTCGAGCCGCGCGTATTCGTCGTGTGCTTCGATTCGACGCGCGTCTTCGTGTACGACCCGAAGCGCCACGCGATCGATACGATCATCGACACCGGTCGCGGGCCGTACGCGATTGCGGTCGATGACCAACGCGGCCTGGCCTACGTGGGGTTCTTCACCGATTCGTACCTGGGCGTCGTGAGCTTGGATCAGCGCCATCGCCAAACCTACGCCACGGTCATCGCCAACATCGGTAGCCCTACGCCCCCTCGGTCCTCAAAGTGAACATCTTTTCTCGGCTTTTGCCTCGCGCGGTCGACCCGCTGAAGCTTGCTGCGCTCGGGGTCGCAGCCTGGTCCGTCTTGCTCGGTTCCTGCTCGCAGACGCCCGTCACGGTGTCCTTGCACGCGCTGCAAGCCAGCGGTCAGGCCACCTTCCTGTGCCGCGGTGACGATAACCCGGCGAGCGGACACAAGCTCGACGAGTGCCCTGACCGCCTGGACCCCAAGACCCGCCGCCTATTCTCGCTCGTCACCCAGACGGCGACCAACGAAGTCGCGGTCATCGATTTGGCTGCGCAGGCCATCGTCGACGTCGATCCCACGACGCCTGGCTACTCCTTCCTGCGTGTCGGTGCTCGGCCGGGAGCGATCGTCACCACCCCGGGCGGAGCGGCGAGCTTCGTGGGCGTCACGGGCCCAGGCAAGAACGGCATTTTCGCGCTGCCCAGCACCTGCCTCACCGCGCCTCAGCGACCCTCGGACCCTGCCCTTGACCTGACCACGTGGTCGGCGTGTTACCTGAGCTCTGCGCCGGGTGACATCACGGTCGTCCTCGATCCGCACGAGGGCGACGACAAACCACTCGCGTCGTGCGACGGCGATAGCGACGATGACGAGAGGGCGTCGAGCGGGGTGCTAAAAATTCAGGATGACCGCCAGTGCCCTGCCGATGTGACGCTCGAGCAGGGCCCCCGCGGTCGACGCAAGCTGCTCGTGGCGTTGCCCGACGAGCACGAGCTGGTGTTGCTCGACGCGCAGGCGTTGCTCAATCGCCCTCCGGGTCAGTTCGACGCATGCAAGGTAGAGAGAACGTATCGCCTTGCCGCGGCGCAGCCGGCGACCCCACCGACGCCCCAGTTGCCGGACGACCTCAAATTGCCGGCCGGGACTCCGACCGACGCTTGCCAGACCACTACTTACCCGCACCAGGACGCGCCCGAGCAGACGCCCGGTGGCATGGCCAACGCCGGTGACACCCTCTACATCGCCGATCGCACGGCTCCGGTCGTGCATCGCTTCGATGTGAGTGATCCTTGTGCGGCGAAAGAGCAAGCGCCGCTCTTGCCCTACTCCTACTTGACGCCCAAGCGGACCGTCACGACTTCGCGCGTCGCCGTGAGCCCGCTCACCCCGACTGGCAAACAATACGTGTACGCCGTCGATGACACGGATCAGCCAGCGAGCGTCATGGCTTTCGACGTGAGCCCCGGCTCGACGCAAGACACGCCACTCGTGTTCGACGGCGCCTCGCGCCAGCCGTACCTACCTCCGGACCGGCTCCGCTTCAGCGCCGCGGTGCGCGACGTCAACTTCGTGATGCGCGACTTCCCGACCCCCGACGCGAGCGGCGCCGGCACGTTCGGGCTCATGTGTAGCCCGTACAGCAAGGACGACAACGAGCCGAGCGCGTCTTATCGTCCGAGCCCGGATTTCACGCAGGGCGCGCGCCCCATCAATCTGCGCGGCGTATTCGGCTTCGCGATGCTGACCAACGGTCAAATCGCGGTGATCGACGTGGAGGATTTCGACGCGCCTTGCCGCCGGCCAGTCGAGGCGAACTTGAGCTCAACGGAAGACTTCCGCGGTTGCAAGAACGACCTACCCAACGGTGATGCGGGCAACTTGCTCTACGAGTCTTTGGGATTGCCCAACGTGACGGACGAATCGAGTTGTCGCGTCGTCGAGCCACACCGGCCGCGCGACGCGTCGCTTTCCATTTCCAGCACGACGGTGGGCTTGCGTGCACCCACCTTGCGCTCGTTCCCGCAGTTCTCCAATCCAGACC
Source organism: Myxococcales bacterium (assembly GCA_040348785.1). GTDB lineage: Bacteria > Myxococcota_A > Polyangia > Polyangiales > Polyangiaceae > PMG-095. The sequence goes on from JBEQTH010000008.1 coordinate 25,879, forward strand.
CGTCCTCGGTCATCACGCCCGATCAGCAGCCGCACATCGAGGCAGTGAACTACCCGAGCTCCGACCCCGCGCTCCACGCGCAGGTCTACGTGAGCTCCACTCTCTACCAAACTTGCAACGCCCCGGTCGATCTGACCGACGTTCAAAATCGCGGGCGCGCCTGCCTGGACCTCAATCCGGCGGCGCCCAACGTATTCAATTCAGTCACTTTGCCGCTGCAAGAGCCGCGTTCCTACGGGGCGGACGAAAACCTGGCGCTCGTGTTCGAAGGCTCGGTGTTGCAAGCGCAGCGCGCGAGCGGCTTCTTGACCGCGCCAACGACCATCGTCGACGACGATAAAAAGACTCAGATCGTGTCCTATCTCAACGATCCAGACGCCGCGTTTTGCAATTACGGCGTCCAGGACAGCAAGACGATTACCGAGGAGGGGCAGGCTCTCGGCATCTCGACAACGGCCGAAGGTTGGGGTGCTGCACACGCAGATTACGTGCAGCTGACGAATGATTTTCCCTGGGATCAGGATTCCTATTGGAGTCAGGGCGCCGGTAACCAGTGCAAAGCGCTACTGAACGACAACCTGTCGACGACCGATCACGATGCGTGTGAGGCCAAGTTCGGCAACATCGACAACCCGGCGGTGCTGAATCCGAATCGAGATCTGCGGATCTTGCAGGCATTCGGTGATCACCTGGTCGTCCAGCCGCGGGATTGCGAAGGGGATTGTGGGCGCAAGCTGGATCAGCTGCGTTGTTGCTTTCCGTCCGGCATGACGTACACCGTGCGCGCTTCTCGGCAATGGGTGCTTAGCGGCACAGCTGGCTTGCACGACATGGCCGCTGGCACCGACAATCGGTGCGTGCACACTGCGAGCTGTGAGCGTCGCAGGCAGCATTTCCACTCGCGCGCCTTCGAGGTGTGCACGACGGGCAAGTCGGACGCGGACGGCGTGTGCCAAACCGGCAACCCCAACGTGGGTTGTGCCATCGCCGACGAAACCAACGCGGCCGACGCCACCGCCAACGGCAAGACCGTCGTCGCCAGCGAGCCGCCGGTGAAGCCGACCGGCCCAGGCAGCGCCTGCATCTTCGAGAATCTGACCTCGCGTTTCGTCGTCTACCGCGGGGCGCAACCTAGCGTGCGCGGCATGGCCTTCACCTGGCAAACCACGGGCGGGTTCACGCCGCTCACGATGTCACTGACCACGCAGACAACGGCCGTGAATCCGCAGTCGATCGGCTACCTGGCGGACCCCGGCTACATCACCGTGGTCGACGGATCGACGCTCGGCTTGACCCTGTTCGACTTGAACTCGCTGGGTATCGTCTTACCGTCGCCGTACTTCTGAGTCATGGCGCCGCGCCTCACGCCCGTAATGCTGCAGCATGCGGAGGCCAAGCGTGCCCATCCGGACGCCATCGTCTTTTTTCGGCTGGGCGACTTCTACGAGATGTTCGGCGACGACGCAGTGGTGGCAGCCCCATTGCTCGAGCTCACGCTGACCAGCAGAAATAAGGGCAAGGAAGACGAGATCCCGCTGGCCGGCGTGCCGCATCACGCGGCTGCGGGCTACATCGCGCGCCTGCTTCAGCTCGGGCACAAGGTCGCCATCTGCGAACAGATGGCCGATCCGTCCAAAGTGAAGGGCATCGTGCCGCGTCAGGTGGTGCGGGTGATTACGCCCGGCCTAGTCACCGAGCGCGAGCACCTCGAGTCGAACGCAAACAACTTCTTGGCCGCCCTCGAAGTGAGCGCGAGTGCCATCGGGGTCTCGCTGTTCGATTTTTCGACCGGGGAGCTGCTTTCGGCCGAGCTTCCCGACGTGGCTTCCGCGCTCGCTGAGCTGAGCCGTGCCCGGCCGCGCGAAATCTTGATCGGCTTCGAGTCGGAGACCGAGGCGCAGTCGGGCGTGCTCGCGGCAGTCAGCGCGCTCGGTCGCGCCGCAGTGCGGGAAGACGCGCCGCTCACCGTCGGTGAGAGCGAGCAGGCTCTGGCCGAGCTTGCCGAAGATGCGGCGTCGCTAACACTGCCTGCACGGCGGGCCGTGGCACGTGCGTTGCGCTTCGCGCGTGCCTGCAACCCGGGCGTGGAGCTGCCTGCGCGACGCATTGGACGCTGGGAGCCGGCGAGCTTGCTTTCGATTGACCGCGTGGCGCAAAGCCACCTGGAGTTGGTCGAATCGGTGTCGGGGCGGCGCGAAGCGACGCTGCTCGGCGTGCTGGACGCGACGGTGACGCCGATGGGCGCGCGCCTGTTGCGCCGGCGCTTGCTGGCGCCCTTGATGGATGTCGAGCGCATTCGGCGCCGCTTGGATCTCGTGGAGTCGCTCGTGGTGCATGCGCGGCTGCGCGAAGAGCTGACGCGCGAGCTCGGGCAAGTGGGGGACATCGAGCGCTTGGCGGTGCGCGTCTCGCTGCGCGCGGCGACGCCGCGTGATCTCGGCGCGTTGCGCGACGGGTTACGTGCGGCGGGCGCCGTGGCCAGCGTGCTCGGCAGCGTCTCGGATCCAGGGCTGCGCGAGACTTTGGGGATCGGCTCGCGCGATTTGGATACGGCACCAGAGCTCGCTGCGTTGCTCGATCGCGCGCTCGTGGAGCGGCCGCCGGCGCAGGCCAAGGAAGGCGAGATCTTCAAACCCGAGTTCGACCCCGAGCTCGCCGAGCTTAGCCTGCTGCGCAAGAGCGGTACCGAGCGCATGGTGGAGCTGGAAGGGCGGCTCAAGCAGGAGACCGGCATCGCCACGCTCAAGATCCGCTACACCCGGGTCTTCGGCTGGTACATCGAGGTCAGCCGCGGTCAGAGCGGGCGCGTCCCCGAGCATTACCGGCGCAAGCAAACCGTGGCCACGGGCGAGCGCTACACGACGCCCGAGCTCGACGAGCTGGCCGATCGCATTGCGCACGCCGAAGAGCTGCACCGCGATCGCGAGCTCATGCTGTTGACCGAGCTCGGAGCGCAAGCGGCGCTCGAGAGCGAGCGGGTCAAGGCACTCGCGCGCGAGCTCTCGCGCTGGGACGTCGCCGCCAGCATGGCCCACACCGCGCACCGTTACGACTACACGCGCCCAACGGTAGACGCCTCGGATCAGATCGTGATCCGCGACGGCCGCCACCCGGTGGTCGAGCGCTTGGCAGCCCAGGGCCGCTTCGTCCCGAACGACGTGGACTTGGACTTGGAACGCGAGCGGTTGTGGCTCATCACGGGCCCGAACATGGCTGGCAAGAGCACGCTGCTGCGCCAAGTCGCGTTGTCGGTCATCTTGGCGCAGATGGGCAGCTTCGTGCCCGCCCGCTCCGCGCGCATCGGCGTCGTCGATCGTGTGCTGTCGCGCGTCGGCGCAAGCGATAACCTGGCGGGCGGCGAAAGCACGTTCATGGTGGAGATGCGCGAGACCGCGGAGATCCTCCGCAGCGCAACCCGCCGCTCGCTCGTGATCCTGGACGAGATTGGGCGTGGAACGAGCACGTTCGACGGCCTATCGATCGCATGGGCCGTGGCCGAGTACTTGGACGAAGCGATCTGCTGCCGGGCCCTGTTCGCGACGCACTACCACGAGCTGACCGCGCTCGGGGAGGGCAGCCGTCACGCCGCGAACTACAGCGTGAGCGCGCGCGAGCTGAATGGAGACGTCGTGTTCCTCCACCGGCTGGTCGCGGGCGCGGCGAGCCGCAGCTACGGCGTCGCGGTGGCGAAGCTGGCAGGCTTGCCAGAAACGGTACTGGCACGCGCGCGCGCCCTCCTCAACACGTTGGAGAGCGGCGGCATCGCACCCGAAGCCCCGAAACCTCGCGGCAAAGCCCGAATCAAGGACGATCAGTTGCCCTTGTTCGGCGCCCGTTCGGCCGAGACCCGTGGTCACGGCGAGGTGATCGAGACACTAAAAGCGCTCGATCTTGATCGAGTCACCGGCCTCGAAGCATTACAGTTTCTAGCGCGCCTCAAGCAGAAACTCTAAACCCTCAGGCTGCGAGTCTTTGGATGTTCGTCATCGTCATGGGTGTTACGGGCTCTGGGAAGTCGACGATCGGCAGGCTATTGGCAGGACGCCTGGCTTTACCGTTTCACGACGCGGATGATTATCACTCGCCCGAAAATCGCGCCAAAATGGCCGCGGATATTGCGCTCGACGAGGCCGATCGCAAGCCTTGGCTCGCGAACTTGGCGCGCCTCGCGCTCGAGTGGCAAGCCGCGGGCGGCGCCGTCCTCGCCTGTTCGGCACTGAAGCGCGCGCATCGGGAAGTGCTGCTCGCTCAAGTCCCCGAGCACCGCGTCGTGTATCTGGATTTGCCGCGCGCGAGCGCCGAGCGCCGCTTGGCCGAGCGCCGTGGCCAGCACCAATTCGTGCGTGAGTTCCAGCACCTGCTCGACGGCCAGTATCGCGATCTCGAGCCGCCGAGCGACGCTCTGCAGCTCGCATCGGACTTGCCCGTCGAGGAGATCGTGACTCGCGCTGCGGCGTACGTTCGCGCCGGCTGAGTCAGCGCTTGCGCTCGGGCCGCGGCTCGGGTGGCGTCGCCGTGCGGCCATCTTCGGGCCAAGAGTGACGCGGATAACGGCGCATCAACTCACGGCGAATGCTCGGATAGTGGCGCAGCCAAAAGCCCGAAAGGTCGGTCGTGACTTGCACTGCGCGCATGTTCGGCGCAAGCAGGTGCAAGGTGAGCGGGATTTTGCCGCGACACAACCGCGGGCCCTCGGGCATTCCGAAAAAGTCCTGCAATCGTGATTCGATCCAGGGCGGTCGGTCCGCTTCGTAGTGAACTTCGACGCTCCGCCCGCCGGGAAGGCGCACGCGCTCGGGGGTCTCGTTTTCGAGCGCGCGTCGTTGAGCCGAGCTCAGACCAGAAAGGAGCGAGCTCGTCGCGTCCACCGCAGCGAGCTCTGCGAAGCTCGTCAAGCCGACACAAAGCACGCTCAGGGTGGCGTCGATCGAGTCCTCGTCGAGAGCGGGAAAGTCCAGCTCGGGGAAGTGCTCGCGCACCAGGCGCAGTCGCAACGTCAGCGTCGAAATGGCTTCGCTCTTGGCGAACGAGAGCGACGAGCCTCGTCGCGCTGCGGCTGCCAGCACGGCGCTCGCTTCGGGCGAGGGCGGAGCGGCTCCGCGCGATTCGTCGAAGACCACCGCCCCGAAGGCCATTTTCTCGACGCGCTCGACGCGCTCGACGTTCGAGCTCCACTCGAGCTCGTCACTGAGCACGACCTGGTTCGGGAAATCCTCGAGCAACCAATCGGGCTCGATCGCGCTGGCCAGGCGCACGATCGTTTGGCTCGAGCTTGCCCCGCGATTTTCCTCGACGTCGAGCGCGAGCAAGAACTCGGGATCGACGGCGACGCTCTGCTCGGAGAGCCGCGCAACACCGCCCGAGGCCAAGACGAGCTCGCGTTCGCCGCGCCGCCGCCGCCGCGCCACGCGATCCGGAAACGCCGCCAGCAAGCAGCGCAAGAGCTCGTGCTCGACGCCGTCCATGCTACCAGGACCTTCGACTTGGTCCTTCAGTAAGCGTGACAATTGATGCTCGGCTCGGCGCACACTATCCACCGCGCGCGCATCGAGCCCGAAGCTCCGCAAGCGGTGGGCCTCGAAGCGCGCATCCTCCGCTTCGCGGTAGCGCTCGATGCGCTCCAGAACGTCGCTCGGGCCACGCGCGCCGAACGCGGCGCCACGATCGGTGCCAAACGCCTGGCGCGTGCCGAGCACGATGTCGCGCTCACCGAGCAGCGCCGCCGCCAGAGCCGCGTCCTTCGACACGCCGCGTCGTTCGCCTTCCGCGAGCAACCGCCCCAGCCGTGGCGCGACCGGAAAGCGCAGCAGGCGACGCCCGATGTCGGACAGCCCCCCCGCAGGCTCGAGGGCCCCCAAGAGCGCGAGCAATTGGCGCGCGCCGTCGACGCGCGCCTTGGGCGGCTCATCCAAGAATTGGAGCGCCTCGGGCTCCGCCACCCCAGCGCCGTGCAGGATCAAGAACGCTTCGGCCAAATCGCTGCGCACGATCTCGGGGGCGTCGTGGGCACGCCGCGCTTCGTGATCGCCCTTGGTGAACAGGCGCAGCACTCGGCCGGGACGAGTGCGACCCGCGCGGCCGGCGCGTTGCGTGGTCGACGCGCGGCTCACCGGCTCCAGAGAAAGCGTCGGTAAGCCGCTCCACGGTGAGTAGCCGGCGACCCGCGCCAACCCCGAGTCGATGACCACGGTCACGCCGTCCACCGTCACCGAGGATTCGGCCACGTTGGTGGAGAGCACGACTTTGCGCTGCTTCTGCGGCTCCACGGCCCGCGCCTGCTCGGCAATCGGTAGATCGCCGTGCAACGGCAAGACCAACAGCTGTGCCTCGCTCGCCAGTGGCTCGAGCGCTGTCTTCGCTTTGCGGATCTCACCGGCACCCGGCAAGAACACCAGCACGTCGCCGTCCGGTGTATCGCTCACGGCCTGCCGTACGGCGCTCACGATCTGCTTCTCCAGCGGTCGATCGTCCGCCTTCGGCAAGAACTCGATACTGACCGGGAACATCCGACCCTCGCTGCGCACGCGCGGGCAATCTCCCAAGTAACGGGCGACGGGCTCTGCGTCGAGGGTCGCGCTCATCACGAGCAGTTTCAGGTCCGGACGCGTGCTTCGCGTCAGACGGTCGAGCAAGACCAACAGCAGATCGGTCGACAGGTGGCGCTCGTGAAACTCGTCCAAAATGACCGCGCTCACGCCGCGCAACTCGGGATCGGCCACCAGTCGGCGCAGCACGATGCCCTCCGTGGCGTAACGGATTCGCGTGCGCGCGCTGGCCACGTCTTCGAAGCGCACGCTGTAGCCGACACGTTCGCCGAGCACCTCACCGCGCTCGTCGGCGACGCGCCGAGCCGCCATGCGCGCGGCGAGCCGGCGCGGCTCTGCGACCAGCACTTCGGCGTCCCCGAGCCATGCTTGCACGGCCCACGGGACGCGCGTGGTCTTGCCAGCGCCCGGTGGTGCTTCCAAAACCACCGCTCGCGCCGAACGCACCGCCTCACCGAGCTCGGGAAGGACAGCGTCAATCGGCAGCGGTTGCATCGAGGCTTGGCTTAGCATCGCCCCATCCAGCCGCGAAAGCGCGCTTCAGCGCGGGCTCCGTCCGGGGTCTTTGGCCGGGTTCTTAAGGGTTTTTCTGGGCGTCTTCTGGGCTATGCTGGTTCTGTCATGTCCGAGCGTCGCGCCGCTTTCTTCGATCTCGACCGAACGCTGGTGCGGGTCGACACCCCGCGCTTGTACACCAAGTATCGGCGCAAGACCGGGCAGGCCAGTTGGCGGGACTCGCTGCAGGTTGCCTGGTGGGTGCTGCAATATACGGCCGGGGTGATCGATGCCCCGCGTGTGGCTCGCAAAGCGCTCGAAGACTTCGCCGGCAAAGAGGAGAGCTGGCTAATCAAGACTTGCGATGAGTGGTTCCCGCAATACGTTTTGCCGGAGATCCAGGCGCGTGGCCGCGAGATCGTGAAAACCCACCGTGACGCGGGCGATCTAGTCGCCATCGTGACCGCCGCCACTCAGTACGTAGCCTGGCCCGTGGCTCGTGAGCTCGGCATCGATCACGTCGTGTGCTCGGAGCTCGAGGTAGTGGACGGGAAGTTCACCGGCCAGCCCATCGAGCCCTTGTGCTACGGGGAGGGCAAAATCATCCGCGCCGGCAGCCTGCTGGCTCAGCACGGCATCGGCTTCGACAAGGTGACGTTCTTCAGCGACAGCATTACGGACTTGCCGTTGTTGTCGAAGGTCGAGGTTCCGATCGCCGTGAATCCGGATCGCCGGCTATTGCGAGCGGCGCGCGCGCGCGGCTGGCAAGTCCAAAACTGGTGAGGCGTCGGCCGCGCCGAAGGGGTTTACCCTCCGGCGCACGTGCAGCTCGCCTCAGCGCTGAATACGCGCCGAGCCACCCTTGGCGAAGGCACGCACCTGCTCCAGCGTGGCCATGGTGGTGTCGCCGGGGAAGGTGGTGACCAACGCGCCATGAGCCCAGCCGAGCTTCACTGATTCTTCCGGCGTCTCTCCGTTGAGTAAGCCGTAGAACAGACCTGCCGCGAAGCCGTCGCCGCCGCCCACGCGGTCGACCACGTCCAGATCGGCGTGCGGCGCGGCGTACGTCTTGCCATCGACCCAGGCCACGGCGCTCCAGCTGTGACGATTGGTCGAATGCACCTCACGCAGCGTGGTGGCGACGACTTTGACCTGCGGGTGCTTCTTCACGACGTTCTCGATCATGCCGACGAAGGTGCTCGGGTCGAGCTTCTTGGCGCTCGAGCTTTGAACCTCGGGACCGGCAACGCCTAGGCCCTTCTGCAAGTCTTCTTCGTTGCCCACCAGCACGTCCACGTTTTGCACGATGCGGTCGATCACTTCGACGGCCTTCTTCTCGCCGCCCCAGATGTTCCACAGCTTCTCGCGGAAGTTCAGATCGAAGCTGACGATGGCGCCGGCTTTCTTGGCGGCCTTCATGCCCTCGATGATGAGCTCACCAGTGGACTCCGACAGCGCAGCGAAGATGCCGCCGCTGTGGAACCAACGCACGCCACCGGCGAAGATCTGATTCCAGTCGAAGTCCCCGGGGGCGAGCTGCGCGGCGGCCTCGTTTGAGCGGTTGTAAAACACCACCGGAGCACGCACGCCGTGACCGCGATCGCTGTACACGGTGGCCATGTTCGGGCCGTTGACGCCGTTGTGCTTGAAGCGTTTGTAGAACGGCTTCACGCCGATGGCCTTCACGCGCTCGGCGATCAAATCTCCGATCGGGTAGTCCACCATCGCGCTGGCGACGCCCGTGTTCAGTCCGAAGCAATCCGCCAAGTTCGCGGCCACGTTGAACTCTCCGCCGCTCACGTGAATATGTGCCTCCGTCGCCTTGCGGAAGGGGACGACGCCGGGATCGATCCGGTTGACGAGCGCGCCGAGAGAGATCAGATCGAGAGCGCCTTCGCTGCGGATGTTCAAACCGTTGCCCATGTAATAGATGTCCTATGGTGTTGTAGTTCGCGGTTGCTCACGGTTGACAGGTGGTCACTGGAGCCCGGGATTCGGGGTAATTCATCTACGACGCACGGCGCGCACGATCAACGGGCCTGATTGCTGTTCCGTGTGAATGCATTTCGGGTCACGGTTTGCGCACACGGCAACACGGATTGGCGATTCAGCGCCATGCTAACCGCGGACCCGGATTGCCCAGGTCAATTTGACGATGCTTTTCAGGACGTTTGGCACGCGCTTCAGAAGATTGATGCTCGGCGGACGCTTTTCGATCACCCGGGTCGGGATCTCGAGCACGCGCAGCGACTCCCGATAGGCCCGGATCACGAATTCGCTCGCAAATACGTCCTTTTCCACGAGGCACGCTTCCGCCACCGGCAACAGCAGATCCCGCCGGAAGCCCTTCAGGCCGTGGGTGTCCGTGCCTCGGAAGCCAAGCAGCAGGCGGAGCATTCCGGTGTAGAGCAGGCTCGCGGCATGGCGGAACATGGGGCGCTCGTCCTCGGCGCCCCCGATCAGCTTGGAGCCAATCACCAGGTCCGCGCGGTTGGCACGCAAGATGTCGATCGCCCGGCGATGGAAATCGGTGTCGCACAGGTCAATCTCGTCGGCCAAAATCAGCTGGCCGCGTGCGGCTAGGATGCCGAGGCGCAGCGCCTTGCCGTAATTCGGCTCTCCCGCCGAAAGGTGACGAACCTCTGCATACTTCGCCTCGAGCTCCTCCGCGATGACAACCGTGCGATCGCGCGAGCCGTTCTCGGCCAGCACGATCTCGTAGCTCCAGCCAAGTGGTGCCAAGCGTTCACGCAAGTCGACGACGGCCGAATGCAGGATGCCTTCTTCGTTGTAAACTGGGATGACGATCGAAATCTCGGGGTCGCTCATGAGGCATCTCGGCGGAGCGCCAGTGCGCGCTCAGCCGCCGTCTTTCCGAAGGCGATGGCATCTTCCATCGCCGAGTAATTCCACTCCCCGTAGCGCCCGCTGGACACGATGCGCGCCTCCTCCAAAAACGGCCGAATTACGTCCAGCGCAGCGAAGTACTCGTGGTCGAAGATCACGTATGCGTAGTCGATCCGCCGCGCTCGCGCGAACTCGATGTCGCCCGCCGAGTCGATCACACCCATCTCGATCAAACCCGTCGCGACTTCGGGCAGCACGCGCGCGAGATCCGGCTCCGAGCGGTCAGCCAGCTCGACGTACAGCGAGGCCTTGCCCGCTGGAGCGAGCGCTTCGGAGAAGTGGGAATAGCAACCCACTCGATAGAACGGGTATTTGGCTTCCGGCACGTAGGCCCAGTGAAAGTCTTTGCCCGATCGGCGGCCCAGCGCCACGTCCAAGTAGTTGAGGTGCGAGCAACGCAGCTTACTCGCAGCGCCTCGCACTCGCTCCGGCAGCTCGTCGATCAAGCCGAGCAACCGAGGCAGCGGGATGGTGCTGAGTAGGACGTCGAACTCGAGCTGCTCGTCTTCGAACACGAGGCGGCGCGCGCCGAGCTCGATGCGTAGCGGGCTCCGCCCGAACTCGAGCTTCGGCACGCGGCGAGCCATGCCGCGCGCCAATTCGCCGATGCCGAGACGCGGGTAGATGAAGTTCGAATTGTAGCCGAGCTCGCGATCGTTCAGGCCGACGGCGCCGGCGATCACGTCTTCCAGGCGGGGCAGGGGCACGAAGCGCTGACACCAGCTGCTAGTTATCTCGCGCGGGTGCACGCCCCACAGCCTGGAATTGTACGGGATCATGAAATGGCGGCTGATCCCCTCACCGAAGTGCGACAAGCAAAATTCTTCGAAGTTCTTCGGCTCCGGCTTGTCGCTGGCAAAGTGCGCCGCGATGAAGCCTTGCACGCACTCGTAAGCCACTTGGGGCGGTAGGCCGTAGGTGTTGGCCTGAAACGGGTAGCGCGTGTAAACACCGTTCGACCAGATCACGCTGCGGCGCTGGATCTGCAAATGGTCCGGCCCAATCCAATCGAGCACCTGCGCGCGCAAGGCATCGCTCTTCAGGTGCAGTAGGTGCCCCGTGCGATCGAAACGAAAGCCGTTGTCTTCGATTGTCACGGCATGTCCGCCCGGCACGCTCAGCTTCTCGAAAATGCGGTACGGCAGAGCGCGCTCGCCGAGCGCGATTGCCGCGCTCATGCCGGTCAAACCAGCACCCAAGATCGCGACCGGGGTTCGCTCTATAACGGCGGCGGGGCTCATACCAAAAGCCGGCGGAACCTATCACCACTTTCCCGTTTTGGTAGAACGCGGCTGCCCCGGCGCCGAACGCGGCCTCAAAAAACCGCGCATAATGCCCAGGCAATGCCGGCCCGAGGAAGCGCCGCGGCGCTGCGGCTGCGCGATTTCGCGGACGCGCGCGCGGTGCCGGAGCTTCTGCATGCCGAGCCGTAGGCGGCTGCGCGCCGTCTCGGTGGGGACGCCTTGGTGCTCGGCGACCTCGGACACTTCGAGACCAATGACGTGGTGAAGTACGACAGCGCGCTCTTGCTCGGGGCGAAGCACCGAGAGCAGACCCTGCACTTGACGGCGCGTGAAGTAGGTGTCGGAGGGCAAGCGCTGTTCCGTGTCGCCGAGGCCATCGACCAAGGCTTGTTCGCGTCGCCCGCGAGCACGAACGCGACGCGCGTGACTGAGCTCTACCCGAAGGGTGATGGTGTCCATCCAGACGCGCAGTGAGTCTTCGCCGCGTAGCTAGGAAGGCTGCGCAGCACGTTCAACAGCACTCTCTGCTCGAGCTCGTCGAAGTCCAAGTGCGGGGGGAAAGAAGCGAGCGCAGACGACTTCGGATCCAGAGCAGCTGAGTGTGCACCAGAGCCTCGACGTAGATCGAGCTGTCCGCTTCACCCTCGACGGGGCCGGCCGACAGCGCGTGCAAGCGAGGAGTCAAAATAGGTGAGGACAACCGTGACTGACGCAGTCCAGTTGAGCGCCTCGTTCCAAACGGTGCGTCAGATCTTCGGGGACCGCTCTTCAGCGCGCAACAGTCGCATCGAATTCGGGTCGCACTTCTTCTTCTGATGGTGTACCCGTGCCGACCTACCAACGGAGGAGTAGCCAGTGAACGAAGCCACATCTGAAGTGCTTGACGGAGCCATCGAGCGGCAGACCATGAGCCGTGTCACCTGGAAGCTCGTGCCGTTCTTGTGCATCTGTTTCATGTCGGCGTTCATGGATCGCGTCAACGTGGGATTCGCCAAGTCGCAGATGATGGTGGACCTGCACTTGAGTGACGCGGTTTACGGTTTCGGCGCCGGCGTCTTCTTCATTGGCTATTTCTTGTTCGAGGTGCCCTCGAATCTGCTGATGGAGAAGGTGGGCGCGCGCGTTTGGATCGCGCGCATCATGATCGTTTGGGGCTTCGTGTCGGCCAGCATGGTCTTCGTGCACAGCCCGATCGGCTTTTATATCCTGCGCTTCTTGCTGGGTGCCAGCGAAGCGGGCTTCTTCCCGGGCGTCATCTTGTATCTGACGTACTGGTTCCCGCCCGCGCATCGTTCGCGCACCGTCGCGTTGTTCATGACGGCGGCCGTGCTCTCGAGCGTGATCGGCGGCCCGCTCTCGGGCGCGCTGTTGCAGCTCGACGGCACGCTCGGCATTCGCGGCTGGAAGTGGCTGTTCGTAATCGAGGCGCTGCCGTCGATCGTGCTCGGCGTGGTCGTGTTCTTCCGCTTGCCGAGCGGTCCGGATTCGGCAGCATGGCTGTTGCCGAAGGAGCGTGAGTGGCTGGCCACTCGGCTGAGCGCCGACGGGAAGCAAGCAGTGGGGACGCACGACCTGTCGTTTTTTCAGACCGCTGCGGACCCGCGCGTGCTCCTCTTGTGCCTGGTCTACTTCCTGAACGTGATCGGCGGCTACGGGCTCGATTTCTTCCTGCCCACGCTCGTGAAGCAGGAATTCCCGGGCCAGAGCTCCACGGTGATCGGCTTCTTGTGCGGCATCCCGGCGCTGTGCGCGATTCCGGTGATGGTTTTACACGGTCGCTCCTCCGACAAGCGCGGTGAGCGGCGCTGGCACGTGGCGACCGCCTTGTGGTGCGCTGCGTTCGGCTTGTTCTTGTCCAGCCTGCCCGTGCCTGCTGCGTTCGCGATCGTCGCGCTGGCACTGGCGGTTGCCGGTCGTTGGAGCACCATCGCCCCGTTCTGGGGGCTCTCCACGCAGTGCCTCGCAGGCCGCAATGCGGCTGGCGGTATCGCCATGATCAACGCCGTCGGTAACCTAGGCGGCTTTGCCGGCCCGTTCTTGATGGGCTGGATGAAGGATGCGACGGGCGGTTACGTGGTTGGTCTGCGCTTGTTGGCCGCCGCCATGCTCATCGGTGGGTTGTTGGCACTCGTCGTGCGCCTGAACAAGGCGCGCAAATCGCAGGCGGGGGCTGCGGCCGGCGCTGCCAGCTCGCTGGCTTAGCCTCGCACCAACCAATCGCAAAAGTCATGCGGGCCTTTGACCGCTCGACGACGCAGCCGTCAGTGCGCGTCGTTCCAGTTGGCGCCGTGCCCGACCTCTACGGTGAGTGGCACGGCGAGCTCGTACACGTGCTCCATGGCCGCTTTGATCTTGGCTTCGGCTGCGGGCACTTCGGCTTCCGGCACCTCGAACACGAGCTCGTCATGCACGCTCAGCGTCATGCGCGCGCCTGGTGTGGGAGGCTCTTTGAGCGCCAACATGGCAAGCTTCAGTAAGTCGGCGGCGGTGCCTTGGATCGGCATGTTCATCGCGATGCGCTCGGCAGCTAGGCGCTCGGCGCGGTTCGCGCTACGGATGGTCGGCAAGAGCCGGCGCCGGCCGAGCAGGCTGCGTACGGCTTCACCGGCGCGTGCGCGCTCCAAGGTCTCGTTCATGAAGCGACGCACGCCCTCGTAGCGCCGAAAATATGCGGCGATGAAGCTCGAGGCTTCCGCGCGGGCAATGCCCAAGGATTTGCTGAGCCCGCTGTCGCCCTGCCCGTAGATCACGCCGAAGTTCACGGCTTTGGCCCGAGTGCGATGCTCGCGCGTCAGCTCTTCTTCCTTCAGCTCGAAGATCTCCATCGCGGTGCGAGTGTGAATGTCTTGCCCGGTGCGGAACGCATCGAGCAGCACGGCGTCTTGCGACAAATGCGCCAGCACGCGCAGCTCGATCTGCGAGTAGTCGGCGCTGACCAGCACGTAGCCGGGTGGAGGTACGAATGCTTGCCGGATCTTACGCCCGAGCTCGGTGCGGATCGGAATGTTCTGCAAGTTCGGATCGGTGGACGACAAGCGCCCCGTGGCCGCGACGGCTTGCTCCCAGGAGGTGTGAATGCGCCCCGTGGTCGGATTCAAGAGCTGCGGCAGGGCGTCGATGTACGTGCCCTTGAGCTTGGTGACCTGCCGAATCTCGAGGATCACTTTCGGCAACGGATGCTCATCGGCCAGCGCTTCCAAGGTGTCGGCGTCGGTGGAACGCGAGGTCTTGGTGCGGCGTAGGGGCTTTAGCCCGATCTCGTCGAAGAGCAACGTCTCGAGCTGACGCGGCGAATTGACGTTGAAGGTACGCCCAGCGATGCGGTGAGCGTCGGCCTCGAGCCGCTGAATCTCGCGCTCGCAGTCACGACCAAGCGAGCTCAGGTACACCGTGTCCACCAGCACACCGTGCTCCTCCATGCGCGCGAGCTGAGCCGCGAGCGGCAGCTCGATCTCGCGCATCAGCTTGTCCAGGCCATCTTCTTGGAGCCGCGGCTCCAGCCGCTCGCGTAGGTGAAAGGCAAACACGGCGCTCGCGCCCACGAACTGGCTGGCCTCTTCGATGCTGAGCTCGTCGAAATCCAGCGTTTGCCCGCGCTTCTTCTTGGTCAGCGAGTCATAGCTCGAGGGCACCACGCCGAGCTCACGCTGCACGAGCGGCTCGCGCTCGTTGCGCGATTCCGGGTCGAGCAGGTAAGCGGCCAACGCTGCATCGAAGGCATAGCCCGAAAAGCCAAAGCCGGCGTGCGACAAGATCACGTCCACCCGCTTCAGGTCCAACGCCACTTTGCCGAGCTTCTCGTCCGACAAGAGCGGGCCCAAGACCTCGCGCACCTCGACGAGCGTCAGTTGCTTGGGGCAGCCCATGTAGCGGTGACCGACCGGCACGTACACGGCCTGCCCGGCGCGCGCGCTCAGCGCGATGCCGACCAGCGCCGAGCGCAGCGTGTTGGGCGAGCTGATCTCGACCGCGATCGCGAATTGCCCGGCTTGGGCGAGCTCGGCTGCGAGGGCACCGAGCGCTTCTTTCGTGGTGACGACGCTGATTTCCGGGGCGCCGACGGGAGCCACCGACGCGCTCTTCGAGGCATTGCTGATCGGTGCCATGCCCGTGGCCGGCACGGGCTGAGAGCCGGGCTGAAGATTCAGCGATGTTTGACTGGCAGTGCCTCCGCCCTCGGGCTCGTTGCTCAGCGCTTGCAACTGACGTTGAAAGCCGAGCTCGGCGTACAGCACCTTGAGGGCAGGAATGTCGCGACCGCCGTAGCGCAGGTGCTCGGTGTCGATCTCGATCGGGCAATCCTCCTTCAGCGTGACTAGCTGCTGGCTCAAGAACGCCTTTTCGCGGTGCTCGATGAGCTTGTCTTTGAGGCCCTTCTTCTTGAGTTGCTCGATGCGATCGTAGATGCCCTGCAGGCTCTCGAACTCATTGAGCAGCTCCTTGGCCGTCTTTGGACCGACCGAGGGCACCCCCGGAATGTTGTCCGAAGTATCGCCAGTGAGCGCCAATAAATCGCGTAATTGGTCGATGCGCACCCCGAAGCGCTCTTCGACCTCGGACACGCCGAATACGCGGTCGCGCATGGTGTCCCACATGATCGTGCGCTCGCTGACGAGCTGCATCAAGTCTTTGTCCGCCGCCACGATCACTACTTTGAGGTCGTGCTCGGCAGCGCGCTTGACGGCGCTCGCGATCAGGTCGTCGGCCTCGACGCCGTCTTGCTTGAAGATCGGAATGTTGAATGCGCGCACGATCTGTTCGCAGCGCGCCATCTGTTGCTTCAGATCGGCGGGTGCGGGCGGGCGGTTCGCCTTGTACTCTTCGTAGATCTCTTTGCGAAACGTGACCCGACCGGAGTCCATCGCGATCGCGAGCAGCGCGGGGCGGCACTGACGCACCAGGCGCTCGAGCATGCTCACCGTGCCGTGCACCGCATGCGTCGGCTCGCCCGTGGGGCTCGAGAGCGGGGCAATCGCGTGGTACGCGCGCAGCATGTAGCTGCTGAGGTCCACGATGTAGAGCACGTCGGGTGCTGCCGCTGGAAAGAGCTGCGTCATGGCCAGGGTCTTAACCCGAGACCGCGCAGCGTGCTGCGGTCGCGAAAACGGCCGATATCTCGCTGGCGGCCAATCGGCCGGGCGCGCAGCGCCGAGCGCCCGCGCGCTCGAAGGAAGCGTGTGAACGACTGCGACGTAGCAGGGTCATGTCTTGTGGAAGCGCACCCAGGTTTTCGGTTGGGCTTTCTGCCAGCCGTTCTGGCTTCAGCGCGCGAACGCAGATATTCTGGGACGCTCGTGGCAAACTCTGATCCTCCAGTTCCGCAGGGCTTGGTTGCGGGTAAGTTCCGGCTGACGCGCCTGCTCGGCCGTGGCGGCATGGGCGCGGTCTGGGAGGGTACGCACACCACGCTCGGCTCACGCGTGGCCGTGAAGTTCATCGACGCCGAGTACGCCGAGAGCCCCGAGGCGCGCAGCCGCTTCGAGAACGAAGCGCGCGCCGCGGCGCGGCTGCGCAGCAAGCACGTCGTCGAAGTGTACGATCACGGCGTGTCGGACGACGGTCGTCCGTTCATCGTCATGGAGTTCTTGGACGGCGAGCCGCTCGACAAGCGCTTGGATCGCGTGGGGCGCCTGTCGGCCAAGGAGACCGCGCACATCGTGCTGCAAGTTTGCCGCGGCCTGACCAAGGCGCACGCCGCCGGCATCGTGCATCGCGATCTCAAACCCGAGAATGTATTTTTGGTTTGGGACGAGGAAGAGGGCACGGACGTCGTAAAGGTCGTCGATTTCGGCATCGCCAAGTTCAGCGATATGTCGCTGGGCTCGTCCTCGGCGACGCGCACCGGCTCCGTGCTGGGCACGCCGCACTACATGAGCCCCGAGCAAGCCCGTGGCCTGCGCAGCGTGGACGCGCGCTCCGATCTTTGGTCGGTTGCGGTGATCGCGTATCGCTGCATCGTGGGCGCTCTACCGTTCGAAGGGGAGGCCGTGGGTGATCTGCTGGTCAAGCTGTGCACGGCTCCGATCCCGGTGCCTTCTCAGCTCGTGTCGGACGTGCCGCCGTCGTTCGACGCGTGGCTGCAGCGTGCGTTGAATCGCGATCCGGCGCAGCGCTTTGCGAACGCGGCGCAGCTCGCCGAATCGCTGGCGGCGGTGTGCGGCTTGTCGCTCCGCGGCCAGTTTGCCCACGCGGGTGGTAGCGGTGCTTACTCGGCGCTTGGCCCCAGCATGCGGCCCGGGTTCGTGAGCGATGCCACGTCGGTCAGCTCTGCTCACGCGCCGAGCGCATCGAGCGCATCGAGCGCGTTCGACGCGCGGCCGGTGGCGCTCGCTACCGGCGCGCCCACCACGCAAACACCGTCCCCGGTGAAGCGCACCGGCACGGGCGCCATCTTGGCCGCCTCGTTCGCGGCGTTGGTCGTGCTCGGGATCGGCGGTGCGGTCGCCGTGAAGAAGCTGACGGCCACGCCGGTCCCCGCTGCGGTGGTTCCCGCCGCGCCACTGCCTGCCGTTCCAGATCCCAAGCCAGCGCCCGTCGCACAAGTCACGCCCGCGGCTCCGGTGGCGTCCGAGCCCAGCGCTAGCGCACCCGTCGTCGCGGCTTCGGCCAAGCCCATGGCGGCCCTGCCGAAGGGGCCGCTCCCCGCGCGCCCGCCGTCGAACCGCCCGCCAGCCAAGCCGCCGGCGGAAAAGCCCGCCGGCAAGCCGGGTAACGACATCGGCTTCTGAGCCTTCGGCCTCGTCCCTTGCAGGGGTTTCCCTTTACCGGGGCGGGGCTGATGAGGCGGCGACGCGCGCCACGCGGGGGGGGGCGACCTAACTAGCTAAAATGACGCGGCTTTACGCTGTCCTACATCAACGTGCAATGTATTACATTTCGGTGACAATCAGGCGTTCAGTGTTTGGTACTGCGGAAGACGAAGCATGCAAATCGTCCTCCTTGCGCTGTACTGCACGGTCCTCGTCGTTCTCTGCACCTACGGCGCCCATCGGGCCACGCTGGTGTTTCAGTGCTTGCGCTACAAGCGCCGTCTCGAGCGCGCGGCGCGCCTGGTAGAGGTCGCCGAAGCCGACCTGCCCACCGTCACCGTGCAGCTCCCGCTGTACAACGAAGCCACCGTCGTGCGCCGCTTGCTCGATGCCGCTGGCGCTCTGGACTACCCGAGCGACCGCCTCGAGCTGCAAGTGCTGGATGACTCTACAGACGAGACGCAGGGCATCGCGCGCGCCGCGGTGGAAGAGCTGCGCGAGCGCGGCATCAACGCCGTGTACCTCCGCCGTCCGGATCGCCACGGCTACAAAGCCGGCGCGCTCGACTTCGGGCTCAAACAAGCTTCCGGCGAGCTGATCGCCATCTTCGACGCCGACTTCGTGCCACAAGCTTCCTTCCTTAAAGATATCGTCGGCCACTTCATGGATCCGCGCATTGGCATGGTGCAAACCCGCTGGGAGCACATGAATCGTGACCACAGCCTGCTCACCAGCATTCAAGCGTTGATGTTGGACGGCCACCACATGGTGGAGAACCGTGCGCGCTTTGGCGCCGGCAATATGTTCAACTTCTCCGGCACGGGCGGCATGTGGCGTCGCCAGGCGATACAAGACGCCGGCGGCTGGGAGCACGACACGCTGACCGAGGATTTGGATCTCTCTTACCGGGCGCAGCTTGCAGGCTGGCGCTTCGTGTACCGCGGAGACGTGCTCACGCCCGCCGAGCTGCCGGAAGACATGTCGTCGTTCCGCGCGCAGCAGTACCGCTGGGCCAAAGGCACGGTGCAGACCGCGCGCAAGTTGCTCAAGCGCGTGGCCAAGTCTGACCTGACTTTCTCGCAGCGCGTCGAAGCCTGCTTCCACATGCTGCCGCACTTCGCGTACCCGATGACGGTCTTGCTCACGCTGCTGCTTTTGCCGGCGCTCGTGTTCATGCCCGCCAGTGACGTCCGTACGCTGCTGCTCATCGACTTGCCGCTATGCATCGGGGCGACTGGCTCGCTGGCCACGTTCTACACCATGGCAGAGGTCGCTCAGGGCCGCTCCGCCTGGGGCGCGCTGAAGCGCCTGCCGGCGCTGATCGCGCTCGGTGCTGGGCTCGCTCCGCACCTGACCTCCGCCGTGTTCGACGGCATGCGCTCGATGGCCGGTGAGTTCGTGCGTACGCCCAAGCGTGGCGAACAGCGCGGCCGCTACCGCCAAGCCGCCAAGCTGCCCCTAGTCGAGATCGCTCTGGCCGTCGTATGCGCCTGCAGCGTCGTCGCCTCCGTACAAACGGGTCACTACTTCGCGACGCCCTTCGCCGCGTTGTTCATGTGCGGCTACACCTACGTCGCCGCCCTCGTTACCCAAGAGCAGTTCGGCTTCGGCCGCGCGGTGGAAGAAGCTGCACCGGAGAGTGGACGCAGCGAGGCGGACGTGTCGGGTATGGCTCGGGCTGCGTGAGCTTGAGCCGGTCGGGAGAGTTTTCGAGAGCCTGGCAGGTTGCGCTGCGGGTACTCTTTCTGGCCTAGCGGCGTTGGGGGGCGCCGGGCCTGCCTACACCGGCGCCCCAATCGCCTCCGGCTCTTTCTCCCTTCTCGCGCGCGAAGCGGCGCTCGCGCCAGAGCGCGCGGAAGGCAGTCCAGCCGCATGCCGGAAATGCGTCTAGCCCGGCAGTCTTGGCAGGATCAGATCACGATCTGCGATCGAGACCAGACCCACGAAAGCTGACCGAACAGGCGCGTGCGATCTCAAAGCTTCAGGGCGGGCGGCCCAGCGCCACCATACGCCGCTAGGCCAGAAACAAACCAGCCGCGACAACCCCAACGTCCAAGGGGCCGGTTCAACACCCAAGCCTTCCCCATGGACTTCCTTAAGACCCCCGGTAGTATCTGGGTACGTTGGCCCTTCGACGTTTCGGAAAGGGCCTCCAGCTAGGGCGTCCATGACCAAGGCTGAAATCGTTCAAGCCGTCTACTCCCGTTTGGGAGGCTTCTCGAAGAAGGAGTCCGCGGATCTCGTCGATCTCGTGTTCGAGACGATGAAGGAGACCCTCGGGCGTGGCGAGAAGATCAAGATCTCGGGCTTCGGAAATTTCGTGCTGCGCGACAAGCGTCAGCGGCAGGGGCGTAACCCGCAAACTGGCGAGCCCATCACCATCACCGAGCGTCGCGTGTTGAACTTCAAGGCCAGCCAGTTGTTGAAAGAAGCGCTCAACGATGGCGTCGGCGAAGCACCCCCCGCCGGGTCCGGCCCGAGCGACGGCGCGGCGTTCCAGCCCGCAAAGGTTTGATCGTGACCGACGCTCACTCCAATCAACTGCTGCCCGTCAAGCTCTACTACCGAATCGGCGAAGTCTCCGAGATCGTCGGTGTGGAGCCACACGTGCTCCGCTACTGGGAGACCGAGTTTCGCTCCATTCGCCCGCAGAAGTCGCGCAAAGGTCAGCGCATTTACTCGCGGCGTGACGTCGACAAGCTGCTCAAGGTCAAAGAGCTGCTGTATTCGCACGGTTTTACGATCGCTGGGGCTCGCAAGCGCCTGCGCGAAGGCGGAGCCGAGCCGCAGCAAGCCGCGCTTGCGGGCGTGAGTGTGAGCGCGGCCCCGGAACCGATCCGCCCCGGAGCGCAGCTGCGCAGCGCGCTCACTGAAATCCGACGGGATATCGTGGCCCTACTCGCGGAGCTAGAGAGCGCGCAGGGAGGGCTCGAGGTTTCGAATCGCTCGCAAGGCGCGACCGCGGGCTGAGGCGCGCGCGAGCTCGGACTTTATCTTTCCGAGCTCGCTTGACGCGCCGTCACCGCGCGTTCACATGCCATCCGTTCACGTTCGTTACGTGCAGCTGGAGGAGTTCCGATGGCAGAAGGTCTGAATCGCGTCATGTTGCTTGGTAATCTCGGCGCGGATCCCGAGCTGAAGATGACCAGCGGCGGGCAAGCCGTGTTGAAGCTGCGCCTGGCCACTTCGGAGACGTACCTCGACCGTAACAAGGTCCGCCAAGAGCGGACCGAGTGGCATAGCGTCGTGGTCTGGGGCAAGCGCGCCGAGGCGCTCGGTAAGTTTTTGACCAAGGGCTCACGCCTGTTCGTCGAGGGCGGCCTCCGCACCTCCAACTACGACGACAAGGATGGCAACAAGCGGTATCGCACCGAAATCGTAGCCAGCAACATCATCCTCTCGGGTGGCGGCGGGCGCGGCGGTGGCGGTGGTGGCGGTGGTGGTGGTGGTGGTGGTGACTACGGCGACGACTTCGGCGGGCCCTCGGGCGGCGGCGGTGGCGGCGGGGGTGGCGGCGGTGGACGCAGCAGTGGCGGCGGTGGCGGTGCGCCCTCCGGCGGCGGTGGCTACGACGATCACGACTACGGTGGCGGCGGCGACGACGACATCCCGTTCTGAGCGGATGCGGGCCTCGCTGGTGCTGGGACGCGCACGTGGCGCGGCGCTCGCCGTGGCGGCAGGCGCGGCAGTCGTGCTCGGCGCTTCGTTCGGCTGCGCGAACAAGCGGCACGCGCCGGGGCAGCCAGGCTCGAGCGCAGCCGCCGCGCTGACCGCGCTGCCGGAGCCCGCCGGCGTGCTGGGCGAGCTGAGCCTCGCCCACCCAGACGCGACGTACCGCGCGCTCCGAGAGCTCGGTCGGCCGCTGTCGTCTCTGCTGCCTGCGGGCTTTCCGATGTTCGCGGCTACGCTGGCGGGTCTGCCCCCGTTGTCGGCCGATTCGTTCGACGCGGACTTGCCAGCGGTCGGCCTGCTCGTGCAAGGCGAGGGCCAGCCAGGCTGGGTGCTCGCAGCGCACGTGGTGTCCGGTCCCGAGCTCGTGGCCAAGCTCACCACGGGTGATCGCGCGCCGTTTCGCGCGCTCACGATCAGCGGCAGTGTGCCCGGCTTGAAGTCGATCGAGCCGAGCCCAGCGCCCGGAACAACGCCAGCGCCGGCCGCGTTCTCATTGGCGGTGTTCGACAATTACTTGCTCGTCGGCAGCAGCGCCGAGGTGCTGAAGGCAGCCGGCCCGTATACGGCGCGCATGTTGCCACGGCGTCCGCCCGCTTCCGCTCCGATCGCCTTGCGCTTCAGCCAGCGTGCGCTCGACAGCAACGTGGTGCCCGCGCTGCGCGCGCTGTGGGCCGGCTACCGCACGCGCCTCACTCACTTGGATCAGAGCAGTCGCTCGGCGCACGGCGGTCGCGCGCCGGATTTTGCAGATCCCGCGCAAGTCATCCTCGGCGCAGACGCGGTGGTCGAGTCCCTGTTCGCTTTGTTGGAAGGGGCAAGCGCGCTGGAGTTGGACCTCGCGCCCTTCGACAATCGGCTGGACGTGACGATCGTGCTCGAGCCCGAGGCGAGCTCGGAAGTGTCACAAAAGCTCGCCGCGCTCGCGCCCGGGAACGCACGTGGCTTGCTCGGCCTGCCCGCCGAAACAGAGCTCGCGCTGGGTCTCTCGCGCTCCTCGGAGGAGCGCGAGGCTGCCGGCAAAGCGGCCGGGGAGGATTGGGTGCGTCTGCTCGGCGGGCGCCTCAGCGAGCACGACGCTCAGCAGCTACGCGCGGTGCTTTCGGATTGGGAGCTCGGGCGCGGGTCCGAGACGCGCTATGGCTTCCTGGGCGGCAGCGAGCCGGGCGCGTTCCTCGTGGCTCAGGTCGCCGACACAACGCGGCTCAAGCGCGCGGGGAGCGGGCTGCTCGGCTTACTTGCGCTCCCAGGTGTCCGCGCGCCGCTGGTGGAGTTCGTGGGCCAACCGCAGGTCTCCGACGCTACGGCGCCCGCCGATGCTCTGCCCAACGTCACGCGTAAGAAGCTCGTGTTTACGCCCGGCGGCGCCGGCAAGCCCGCGGTGCCTCCTCTGTCCTTCGCTTGGCTAGTGGAAGAGCAAAGCGGTTTCGCTGCGGCCAGCAAGCATGCCGACGCCGCGCTCAAGGTCGTGGTGCAGAGCGCGCACGGGGAGCACCCCACGCTCGCCGCGCAGCCCGGCTTGAGTGACGCAGTCGAGCGTGTGGGCGAACAAGCCGCGCTCTTCGCGTACTTGGACGCGCGCCTGGCGTTCGGCGCAACGGGCGCCGCGAGCCCCGAGCCCGCGCCGCTCCTGATCTCGATCGCCAAACGCGGCACGAGCGCCAACCTGCGGCTCGAAATCGCCAAACCAGTGGTGGACTTGGCGCTCCGCGGCGTGACCGGGCAATGACATGACGCTCGCTGGCGAATCCGTGCTGGTCACCGGTTTTCCCGGCTTCTACGCGCGCCGCTTGGCGTTCCATTTGCTGGAGGCGGAGCCGCAGGCAAACCTCGTCCTGCTTCGTCGCGCCAGTGACGCCGAGCGCAGCGCGGAGTGCTTGGCTCGGCTAGCGCCCGAGGCACGCGCTCGCGTCAACGAGCTCGAGGGCGATCCGGCAGCGCTCGACTTTGGGCTCTCGGGTCGTGACTACCTGAGCTTGGCCGGGTCGGTGCAGCGCGTGTTCCACTTTGCCAACGTGCTCGAAGCCAAGCGCCGCGCAGAGGCCGCCGCGCAAAACATCGCTTGCGCGCGGGAGGTCCTGGAGCTCGCCAAGGCCGCGTCTCGACTGCGCGGTTTGGTCTTGCTCTCCAGCGTCACGGTGTGCGGCACGCGCACCGGCTTGATCCGCGAAGCCGAGCTGAGCGTAGGCCAGACGTTTCGCCGCCGCTTGGACGAATCACTCGCCACGGTGGAGGCGATGTTCGCGCGCCGCGCCAGCTTGCCCCTGGTAGTCCTTCGCCCCACCCAAATCGTGGGGGATTCGCGAACTGGGGAGATCGACAGCCCGGGCTTTCCGTACCCGTGGCTGGCGTTCATCGATCGCGGCCCGGACGAGCTTTCCGTGCCCGTGCCGCACCGCCCCGATGCGCCCGTCCAAATCGTACCCATCGACTTCGTGGTGCGCGCGGCGCATTACCTGGGCACGCGCCCCGAAGCTTACGGCAAGCGCTATCACTTGGTCGATCCGGAGCCTCTACCGCTGAAAGAGTTCTTGCAGCTCGCGGCTCGTGCCTGCGGCAAGCGCTTGGCGGACAACTTCAACCCGGGCGCGTTCACCCGCGGTCTTGCTGCCAAGCCGGGTTTGCGCCTGTTGTCGCAAGGCGCGCGTGGCCTGCTCGACTTGTTCGCGGGCAGCCCGCAATTCGATTCGGAGAACGCGGACTACGCGCTCGGCCAAGCCGGCATCGCCTGCCCGCCGGTGCCGAGCTACTTGAGCACCTTGCTCGCTCGCGCGCGCTCCGGTGCCGCCGCCCACGAGGTCGAAGCGCTCGAGTCCGCCGCCGTGGAAGAAGATGACTGACGAACGCAAAGCCGAGCTCGAGCGCGCGCTGAGCCTTGGCCTAGCCGTCGTTGCGGCCCTAGTCGCCGTTACCTGCGGCAGCCGCGGCACCCTCGAGCACGGCCCCATTGCGCCGCTCTCGCCGCCCCCATCAGCCGCAAATGCGGGGGCTTCTGGGCTAGCGGGCGTGCCGAGGCCCGCCTCGTCTCGAAGCCCCGAGCCCGCCGCGCTGAGCGCAGAGCCGAGCGCAAATTCGCCGGGCGCCGCGGCGCCCAAGGCGGATCCCACGCGCCTCGCGTTGCCTCGGTTTTACGCAGACCTCGCGGCGCTCGAGCAAAAGCAGCGCTCGAAGCCGGTGCGCATCTTGTGGCTGGGTGATTCGCATACCGCGGCGGATTTTTTGACGGGCTCGTTGCGCACGCGCCTGCAAGCGCGTTTCGGTGCCGGCGGTCCCGGGTTCGTGCGCGTCGGGCTCAAGCCTTACCGGCACAGCCAAGTGCACTGGTCATGCGACGGCCCATGGAAAATCGAGCCCGTCCCGCCGCCGCGGCGCACGCCGTTCGACGATGGCGTGTTCGGCCTCGGTGGGATACGCGCGTATCCCGACGGCGCGCCCGCGGTGGCAAGCTTCGAGCTTGGCGCGGGCGCTGCGCGCGGCAGGCTCGGCTGGCAGCTCTGGTACTCCCTGCCCGAAGGCGCGAGCTTTCGCGTCACTGTGGGCGGTGTTTCCCAGGTCGTGACGCACGGCACAGCGGCGAGCGAGCTGCCGGGTGCCGGCTTCTCGAGCCTGGCGCTGGACAGCGCAGCGCCGGACAAGCTCGAGCTGCTCACCTTGGGCGGCGCGCCCCGCTTCTATGGGCTAATCGCCGAGGGCGCTGAGCCGGGTCTCGTGCTCGACGCCGTCGGTATCGATGGCGCGCGCGTGGCGACGGCGTTGGCGTGGGGTGAGGGGTCGTTCGAAGCTGCGGTCCGCGCGCGCGAGCCGTCTTTGGTCGCCATCGCCTTCGGCACGAACGAAGCCTTCGACGCCGACAAGCCGGAAAAGTACCGCCCGCAATACCAAGCGCTGCTGACGCGTGTGCGGGCCGCTGCGCCGAATGTCGACTGCCTCATCGTGGGGCCCCCGGACGCCAACGCCGTCGCCGGCGGCTCCGAGCCCCGCGTTGCCGAGCTCGATGCCTTGCAACGCTCCGTCGCGGGCGATCTCGGCTGCGGCTACCTGAGCCAGCTCGAGATCATGGGCGGCCCCGGCAGTTACTCACGCTGGTCACATCAAACGCCCGCGCTCGCCAAAGGCGATCGTCTGCACCTGAGCGCCAAGGGCTATGACCTCGTAGCAAACGCGATCGCGGATCGGTTGCTCGCCGCGTACGAGCAGCGCGCAGCCAAGAGCGTATCCCAATAGGCGGCCCGAGGAGGGGCCGACAGACGATCGGCCGCCACGACCAGACCTATTGGGATGCGCTCTTGGGCGCGGCCTCGAGCTGCGCGTTGTACGCCTTCATCAGGCCGCGAAAGACCCAATTGCCAATCACTTCCGAGCCGATGGCCGTGGGGTGCGTCATGTCGGCCTGGCCGAGGCCGCGCCGAACCCAAGTAGGCATGGAGTGCGCGCCGCCCATGGCGGTGTAGGTGTCGAAGAAAGCGCAGCCGAGCTCGGCGGCGGCCGTGCGTTGCTCTTCGACGAGGGCAGGGATGACCCTGAGGCTGACGATTTCCTCGCCGACCTTGGCCGCGCGGTCCATGGCGCCGATCACGAGGCAGCTCGACGCGGGAAGCGCACGTTGACCTTGTGCGATGACCTCCTTCATCGTGCGGTGGTAGTCGGCCATCGAGTACAAGAAGCCGTCGCCGCTCTCGTTGGCACCGAATTCATAGATCAAGAGATCGGGTTTGCGCCAGGCGAGCTGTTCCGCCCAGTGCGCGTCGTCCTGCTTGTCCATGAAGCGAATCCGCGCGCCTTGCACGCCGAGCGCGTCGAGCACGACGCCGGGCGTATCGCGCTCCAGCACGACACCGAATGCGCGCGTGACGCCGCTCTTCGTGTAGATCTCGAACTCGTGCTCGCCGTCCGTGACGTCGGTCGAGAAATAGGCAGATTTTTTGCTGGCTCCGCGGGTGTCGACGACCGCTTTGGGCACGCCGTCGACGCTCACTTGCAGGCTGCCCCCGTTCGGATCTTCCAAATAGTCGAGCACGAAGTGGCTGACTGCTTGACCGAACGTGCCTGATTTGGCGGTGCCGAAGCGAGCAAGCGTGTTGCGCTCTGCCTTGAACGACACGCCGCCAAGCCCGTACAAGCCGTCCTCGGCGTAGGGCCCGACGATGCGGCTTACGCTCCAGCCCGCGGTCGCAAAGCGCGTGACGTCGTTGTGAAAGTAAGCCGGCCAGGCGTTGGCGATCAGCATGAATCCGTGTCCGGCGTCACCGAACTCCGCTTGTAGCTTGCGACGCAAGGTGCCGCTCACCAGATCGCTGACAACGATCGAATCGCCGAAGTGAGCGATGCGCGTGATGGCGTGTGGTTGCTTGTGCGCGGTGGCGGTCAGCGCGCGGAAAAAGCCGGTCAGCGCTTTGCCGCTCGGATCGGCGAGGTGCAACGGGGGCTCGGCCGCGTCGATGGCCGGCAGCGCGACGTCGCCGGCTTGACGTTCGCCGCGCAGGTCGGCGTGCGCGGCCTTGAGCTCGGCAGACTCCGGTTGCGCGAGCTCACTCCGCGTTTCGGTTTGGCTCGTGATTTTCGCCTCGCCCACCGCAGCGGCCGGCTCGAGCTGGGCTCGCTTGGGCGCTTCGCTGCTGGGCCGAGCGCGAAAGATCGCGATGGGGGCGAGGGGATGTAGCCACTCGGCGGCCAAGCCAAGCGCGAGCACGGTGCAAGCCGCGATGCTCGCCCGAGACTTGAACGGCGCTAAGCCGAGCCCAGCAGAGTCCGCATGCGACTCCGGCTCAGTTGCTGCAGGAGGCATCGCCGAGCTGCTTGCACACGGCGTGCAGCATCTTCAAATCGCGATCGGAGGCCTGCCCGCTCTGCACTTTTTGCTGCAGCGTGGCTTTGGCTTGCAGCAGCTTTGCGCGATCGGAAGCGTCGCTGCTCGAGTCCGAACCTTCATCGAACGGATTTTTGCGCACCAAAGTCGCGGGCGTGGAGACCTTGGCGGCGGATTTGGGATCCGGTGCGGGCTCATCGTTGACTGCTGGACGCGGAGCGGTTTGCTGTGCGGCGTGCGTCGGCTCCTTGGGCGCGCTCGGCAGATCGCTCACGTCCACCGACGCTGCGCCTTCAGCGGCCAGCTCGTTGGCGGCGCGCTTGCGCCGAATCGAGTCCACGTTCGTGGCGCGTGCGATCTGGTCGAGCAGGGCGCGCTTCTGTGCCGGGTCGGTGCTTTCTGCGGCTTTGGCGAACAGCGCGTCGGCCCAAGCGCCTTGAATCTGACGGTAGTCTGCGGTCTTGCGTGCGTTGCTGGCCGCCGGAATCTCGTTCGCTTTCTTCAGCGCGCCGTCGATGTCGCCCTTGTCGAGCAAGGCTTTGGCCTCGCTCAACGTGCGCATCGCCGAATCAGCCGGTTCACCTGCGCTGTTCGCGATCTCCGGCTCCGGGGTGCTGCCGCGCGTGGCGACCACGATACCCAAAATGATCACGAGCACGACCGCGCCAGCGATGCCGGCGAGCTTGGCGCCATGGGGCAAGTGACCGAGCGTCCCGACAACTCCCGAGGTCGGCGTCAAACCGATGCCGCCCAGGGTCAGCGCGCTCGCCTGTTGGCTCTCGTCCGCTCCGGGCACATAAATGTCGCCGTCGGGGATGAACTTGAGCACGACATCCCCCAGCTCGATCATGTCGCGGGCGTCGAGCAGGGTGCGAGGCAGCTCGACACCGTTGACTCGGACGCCGTTCGCACTCTCGCGATCGACGATCTCGTAACGGCCGTCGCCAAGCGGTTGAATTTCCGCGTGGATGCGGCTGACCGACGGATGATTGATGGGGACGTCGCACTCCTCACCGCGGCCGAGCACCAGCGGGCGCTCCTGCGCCAGCGGGAATTCGGCGCCCACGGAAGGCCCCGCGACCATCACCAGACGATCGGGCTGGCCGAGCAACGCTTGGCTGCGCGGAGCGGCCGGCATGGTGACGGCCTTGTCGAACGTGACGGGCTCGACGATCGAGTCGTCGAGCACCTGGAGCCGGTAGTCACCGAGCTGCACCAGATCGCCGTGCACGATCTCGTGCTTCTCGCTGACGCGCTGGCCGTTGACGTAGCAGCCATTGTAGCTCGTGAGGTCGAGCAGCAGCCAGTGCTCGCCTGGCTTGGTCAGGCGCGCGTGACGGCGCGAAATGTTGCGCTCGGTCAGGCGCACCGTGTTGTCTTCGGCACGCCCGATCGAATAGTCATCGCGAACGAGGTGGACGACGGTCTTGCTCGCCTGGTCGTCCTCGATCGTCAGCTTCCACATCGGTGCGCCCACATACCTCGCGGTTGTTTCGGATTCGAAACGGGTCTCGCCGCGCGAGGCCATCCTAAATTTGTCATGCTTCTGCGCGGGTTTAAAGAGGGGTCAGCAGGCCCCGGCCGCTTTTGGGCGTTTTCGTTTTCTTTTCCCTAGCCCCTCGCTCCGTCGCGAAAGGCGTGCAGGGCGTCGTTCACGGCCGGCCGCGCAGCGCGGATTCGTGGATTGTTCCGGGTGGGACAGACGCGGTTCGTGAGCAGGACCAGGACCCGCTCAGCGTCCGGATCGCACCAGAAGCTCGTGCCAGTGAAGCCGAGGTGCCCAAAGCTGTGCGGCCCGGCCAACGTCCCGGCCGAGGATTGGTCGGCCGATTTGCCGTCGAAGCCGGCGCGCAGCGTGCCGCCCGGCCGCGCTTCGAGCAAGGGCTCGAGGCTCGCAGCGTCGAGCCAGGCTTGGGAACGGTCGAGCCGAGCGTCGAGCAGCGCCGCACCGAAGCGCGCCACGCTCGCCGCCGTGCCGAACAGCCCAGCATGCCCGGAAAGGCCGTGCCCGGAGAGCGCCCAGGCGTTCTCGTCGTGGACCACGCTTTGCACTTCTCCGCCGCGAAAAGGCACGGTTTCGGTAGGCATGCAGCGCGTGGCAAACCCCGCGCTTCGCCGCCGCAGGAGACGCGCCGAGCCTACTTCTAGGCCGAGCGGCGCGCACACTTCGCGCTCCACGACCTCGTCGAGCGGCAGCCCCTCGAGTCGCTCCACGGCCAGCCCGACCAAGGCGTACCCCAAATCACTGTACAGCGGAGGATGACCGCCTACAGGTGCGAGGCCTGCGCACTCTGGGCGCCGGCCGTGGATCGTTTCGGCGATGGCGCGCTCACGATCGAAGGGCAACCCGGCGAGCAGCGGCGCAAACAGCGTGCGGTGCGCTTCGAGACCGGCACGGTGGGCGAGCAAGAGCGAGAGCGCAGTTTCGCCCGTTGCGGAACCGCGCGCTTCGTGAAGTAGATCCTGAAGCGGCGTCTCGAACGCGAGCCGCCCACGCCGAACGAGGCGCGCGACCGTGCACGCCATGAAGGATTTGCTGATCGACGCCAAGTCGAAGATGGCGCCGGTGTCGGCGCTGCATCCGTTGCGGAACGCCGCTCCGTCCGCGAATTCGAAGCGGTTCGCGGCGCGATACGCGACGGCCACGACGGCTGCCGGAGCGATCCCGGGCAAGATCACGAATCGACGCGCTATTTCAGCAAGACGCGAATCTGGCATGATGGGAGGGAACGCTGGCGGGTTGGGCTCTGGAAGCGAAGCATTTTGGCTTCTGAGAGCGGCACCGGTATTGTGAAGCTGCCGTAGACGGATTGGAAGGCGAGAAGATGGCCGAGTTTACTTGGGAAGCCCGTGGCCGAACCGGTGAGGTTCGCAAGGGCGTCATGGAGGCTGACAACGAGGAAGCGGTCAACACGCGTCTTCGTCAGCAACAGCTCGCGCCCGTCAAGGTCAAGAAGAAGAGCCGCCTCAGCGAGATCAAGTTCGGCTCGCCCAAGGTCAATACCAAGGATCTCGTCACGTTCACGCGCCTCTTCGCCACGATGATCGACGCGGGCTTGCCGCTCGTGCAGTGCCTAGAGATCCTCGGCTCGCAGCAGACGAACGCCGCGTTCGGCACGATCTTGAAAGACGTACGCGGCGCGGTCGAGCAGGGCGCAACGTTCAGTGAAGCACTCAAGCGGCACCCCAAGGTGTTCGACGAGCTATTCACGAACCTGGTTCATGCCGGTGAAGTGGGCGGTATTTTGGACGGCATCATGAGCCGCCTCTCCGTCTACCTCGAGAAGCGCCAGAAGCTCGTGCGCCAGGTGCGTGGCGCGCTCGTGTACCCGTCGGTCGTCGTGGTGATCGCCGCGCTGGTGATGACGGTGCTACTCACCTTCGTCATCCCTGCGTTCGAGGGCATGTTCAAGGACTTCGGCGGCGGCAAGGCGCAATTGCCCTGGCTCACGCAAGTCATGGTCGGCATTTCGCACAACTTCGTGAGTTATTTCCCGTTCATCGCCGTCGCGGTCGTCGCCCTGGTCGTGGGCTTCGGCTACGTGAACCGGACCCCGGGCGGCAAAGCCTTCGTGCATCGCACGATCTTGAAGCTGCCGATCATCGGCGGGGTGCTGCGCAAGATTGCGGTGGCGCGCTTCACGCGCACGCTCGGCACCTTGCTCCAGTCCGGTGTGCCGATCTTGGATGCGCTCGAGATCTGCGCGGTCACCTCGGGCAACGTCGTGATCGAGGCCGCCGTGATGCACGTGCGGCAGAGCATCAGCGAAGGCAAGAACATGGCCGAACCGTTGACGGAGACCGGCGTGTTCCCGGACATGGTCGTGCAGATGATCGCGGTCGGCGAGCAGACCGGCGCGCTCGATCAGATGCTCAACAAGATCGCCGACTTCTACGAAGAAGAGACCGACGTAGCAGTGGGCGCGCTGACGTCCGCGCTCGAGCCAATCATGATGGTCGGCGTGGGCGGCATGGTCGGCGTGGTGTTGATCGCGATGTATCTGCCGGTGTTCTCGCTAGCCGGTAACATCCACGCGGATTGAGCGAGCGCGCGCGACCCATGCGCCTCAAACTGGGTATCCCCGACATGCTCGGCTCGGCACCGCTGGCGCGGCGCTTGACCGGGCTGACGGCGGCGCGGCTCTTGTTGTTGTCGCTGTCCCTGGCGCTGGTCGGCGCTTTCTACTTGCGCGGCAAGTTCGGGCTCGGGTCGTTCACGTTGCGGGTGGCCGTCGAGACCTTCGGGCTCTCGTTCGCGCTGACGGGGGTGTACGCGGCCTTGCTCCGGCAAGGGCGTCACCTCGAGCGCTTGGCCGAGGCGCAGCTGGTGCTCGATCAGTTGACGTGGACGGTCGTGGCGTACTTGACCGGCGGCGCGTCGAGCGGCGCGACGTCGTTTTATGGCTTGTCGTGTCTCGTGGGGGCAAGCTTGCTCGGCCTGCGCGGCGCGGTCTTGGCGGCCTTGTCAGGGGCCATCTCGTACGGCAGCTTGGTGTTTGCGTTGCAACGCGGGCTGCTCTCGGCGCCGCCCGATCAGCCGGCGAGCATCTATCACCTCTCGGCGGACGAGCTCGCGTTTTATCTGCTGGTGAATTTGTTGGTGCTGATCGTGGTCGCGCTGTTGGCTGGCACGCTCGCTGATCGTCTGCGCTGGACAGGCGGCGAGCTGGCGGCAGCCACCGAGCGCGCCGACCAAGCCGAGCGCATGGCGAGCCTCGGGCGCCTTGCCGCCGGTTTGGCGCATGAAATCAGAAATCCGCTCGGTTCGATCGCGGGCTCGATTCAGCTGCTCCGTACGGCAAGCGGCCTGTCCGACGAGGATCAGCGGCTGTGCGACATCATTCAACGCGAAACTGGACGCTTGAACGATCTCGTCACGGACATGGTAGATCTATCCAAACCGAAGAAGCCCATGTTCGCGAGCGTGGACGCGGCACGCGTGGCGCGTGAGGTGGTGGCTTTGACGGCGCGCAGCGGGCGCGCGGTATCGGACGTCGAGGTCTCGTACTCCGGTAGCGAGAGCGCACCGGTGTGGGCGGACGGCGCTCAGCTGCGGCAAATGATCTGGAATTTGGTGCGCAACGCGGTTCAGGCGAGCAGCCCGGGTGACGGCGTCGAGGTCGCAGTCGAGCTGAACGGCAGTAGTACCTGGCTGCGCGTGTCCGATCGCGGCGTGGGCATCGACGAGGCGGCGCGTGAGCGCTTGTTCGACGCCTTCTTCACGACGCGTTCACAGGGCACCGGCATGGGCCTCGCGGTCGTGAAGCGGATCGCCGACGAGCATGGCTTTGCGATCGCCGTGGACAGCAGCCGCGGGCGCGGCGCGACGTTCCGCGTCAATCTCGGCTCCCCCAGGCCTTCCCAGCCGCCGCCGGCGGACTGAACGATCGTACTTTGGGTAGTAGTTACCGGTCTTTAGCTCTTTTTTGGCGGGCGAGAGAAGCAAACCCACCCCACTTGCGTATAACCCCCCGAGAGCACAGATAGCTAACGAGCGAACCCGTAGAGAACATCATGATCATTCGCAAAGCCCCGCTGCTTGCCACTTTGGCCCTCGCCCTTTCGTTGTCGCTGCCGGCGTTCGCCGCCGAGGCCGAGAACTTCGTGAAGGGCAAACATACCGAGCTCACGGAGCTCGTCAGCAAGGCCAAGTCCAAGGACGACGAGAAGAAGCTGGATGCGGCGTTCGACGCGGTCTTCGACTACGACGGCCTGGCCAAAGCCACGCTCAAGGACAGCTGGGAGCAACGCACGCCGGCCGAGCGCGCGGAGTTCACCGCCGTGCTCAAAGATTTGGTGCGCAACTCCTACCGCCGGAACATCAAGAAAACCCTTGGTTACGAGGTGGATTACAAGGGGGAGCAGGACGGGGACGCCGGTAAAGTGGTGCGCACCGTCGCGCACAACAAGACCAACGCTCGCGAGGAGCCGGTGAGCATCGATTACGTCGTCCACCAGGTGGACGGCAAATGGCAGATTTACGACATCGTGACCGAGGGCTCGAGCCTGATTCGGAATTACCGCAACCAATTCCGCAAGGTGATCGAGAAAAAGGGCTTCGATGAGCTGCTGAAGCGGATGAAGGCGAAGCGGGACAAGGGTGGGGACGTCGGCTGAGCCGGCGGCGCCGCCCGCTAGCGCGCCGCCGTGTCGGGCCGCGCGCTAGGAAATTGCCCGCCGCCGCCCCCTGGCTGGTACGATCTACGGACCTTGGGTCCGTCCCGAATTCCGTCTAGCCCGCCCCCGTGGGTGCGCGACCCTGAGCGAGCCGGGTCCCTTCCGCTCATGGAAGAGCAGCGCGTGCCCCTGCGCTTGACGGTGACCCGCGGGGTGCTCGGCATGGAACTGTACGAGCCAATCGAGCTCGAGCCGCTCTCGGTGACGCGGCTAGCGCTCACCCTGCCCAACCTGAAATTTCCGCTCGACCTCAGCGGCGGCGTGCCGCATTTCCGTCATCGCCGCGGGCAGCTGGAGCACGCAACGCTGGTCAGCGGCTTGATACGCCTGGCTCGCTTCTTCGAGCGGCGGGCAGGGGACGTGATCGGCGCTTTGGTTCGGCCACTTTCGGTCTTCGCCCGTGAGCAAGGCGTGGGCGTTGGCCTGGTCGGTGATGGGCGAGCGCTCGCCTTCGATTTGCTTTGGGTTCCGGAGGAGCGCCACGCGCGTTTCGTGGTCAGTGACGCACGCGGGGTGGGTTTGCCGGGCGCCGCCTTGGGCTTCGCGCTTCGCGCGCTCGATGGCGTGTTTGCCGGAATCGGCGAGCGGCGTGGACGGGTGATCACGATCCCCGACGCGGGCGCGCTGCTCGGTCGTGTGCTCTTGCCCGCGGTGGGCGCTCGCGCGCCGTCGGCGCGGCGCGTGCGCTTTGGTGGATTATCGACGAGCAATGACGACATGCGCCTCGAGCTGGATGCGACGTTCGCTCCAGTCGAGCTCGCGCCCGAGGGCACTCGCGCGCTCGAGCTGGCCGCTTTGGTGAGCGCAGCAGACGACGCGCTGGCGGCGGGCAATGCGGATGACGCGCGCGCGGGCTATCTGCTGGCTCTCGAGCAGGCGCCCCGTCACCCCGAGCTCGTACGCTTGGTTGCTGATATCGATCTGCAGGTGCCGGAGCGCGCCGAAGCGGCGCTCGGCATGGTGGTCGAGAGCGGAGCGGCGACGCGCGCCGGGCTGACGGGTGCCGAGCTGCTGTGGCGCGTGGGCGACGCGGATGGCGCACGCCAAGCGTTGAGCGAAGCGGCTGAGCTCGAGCCGTATCCCCTGCTGGCGGCGCTCTTGTGGTGTCGCTGTGCCGAACGCGAGCCGTCTCCTCTGGAACGCCGCAGCGCTCTGGACCGCGCGGTGGCGCTCGCGCCGGGGCTCGAGCTGCCCCGCGCCCGTCGCTTCGAGGCGCGCCTGGAACGCGGTGATCGCGAGGGCGCGCTCGCCGACGCCGAGCACCTCGAGGCGATGACCGTGGGCGCGCGCGGCAAGCACGACAAAAATCTGCGTGCGGCACGCGCCTTCTCCAGCGCGGGCTTCGAGCGCGAGGCGCGGCGTTGCTTCGAGCGCGCGCTGCGCTACGTGCCGGACGACGCGGGCGCCACCGCGGGCTTGGCGCGCGCGCTCTTGGACGCCGGGCAGCGTGAACGCGCCACGACTTTGCTCGCGCGCGCCGTCGCTTTGTCGGAGCGCGGTGGGCAACCCGACGCCGACGCGCTCATCGATCTGGCCGTCCTGCTGGCGACTGATTTGAAGGATCTGCCGCAGGCCATCGCGCGCGCACGTCAGGTGTCGGCTGCCTCACCGCGACACGTGGAGGCCCGGCGGCTAGAGGCGCGTTGGCGCGCCGATTTGGGCGATATCGCCGGGGCATCGCTGTGCTACGGGCGCATGCGCGAGGCCATCGAGCTGAGTCACGACCTGCCGGCGCACGCCGCCCAATTCTTGCTCGAGGCGGCCGAGTTCGAGCAAGCCATCGAACGCGACCTGCTCGCCGCCGAGCGCCACTTGGCGGTCGCGGTGCGGGTGGCTCCCCAGGACGCGCGCATCGCCGAACGCTACCGCGCGGTTGCAGCGGAGGGGCTCGCCGCGCAGCGCGCGCGCCGTCGCGACGGCTAGGCGTACAACTCGTGCCAAGCGCGTTCGAGCTGAGCGGTGTCTCGCTGGGGCAGCACCGCGCACAGGCGCAGCGGCGAGAGCGACGTCGCGAGCACCGACTCCGGCAAGCAAGCGAGCGCGCGCTCGAAGGCGTCCGGCATGCGACCCACGCCGACCGCGACGGCGCTGACGGCAGAGACATCACTGCGGACCTCGAATGCGCCGGCCGCCGTGAACGACTCGGCGGCATTGCCGACGTCGGGCACGCTGGTCAGCGAAAACAAGAGACAGGTGAGCTGATCCGTCCAGGCGTCGCGCAACGGGATCCCGGCGGCAGTTGCCACTCGTAAAAGGCGTGAGCGCGCGCTGCTCGGCCCTTTCACCCAGAGCAGCTTATCGTCGATCACGATCGACGTGTGTCCGCCGCCCCCGGCTTGGACGCGGGTTTCGCGGCCCGCACCGTGCTCGGCAAAATCCGCCGTTTTGCGGGCGTGGATAACGATTCGGTGGCGCTTGGCCCAATCGACCGCGCGTGCGTTCAAAACCTTGGCGCCGGACTCCGCCATCTCTTGCATGGTGTCGTAGTCGATGCTCGGCAGGTGCCGCGCACTGTCGAGCGAACGAGGATCGGCGCTGTAGATGCCATCCACGTCGCTGTAGATCTCGCAGTGCTCGGCGCCGAGCGCGGCCGTCAGCGCAACCGCGGTCGTGTCCGAGCCGCCGCGCCCGAGCGTCGTGATCTCGCGCTCGCGGCTCATGCCTTGATAGCCAGCCACGATCACGATTCGCCCGCGCTCGAGCTGCTCTTGGATCCGATGCGGACGGACCTCGACGATCTGCGCGTCGAAATGACGATCGTCGGTGATGATGCCCGATTGCGAGCCCGTGAAGCTCACGGCGTCGCAGCCGCACTCGGAGAGCGCCATCGACAGCAGCGACATCGTGACGCGCTCGCCCGTGCTGACCAGCATGTCGAGCTCGCGGCGCGGTGGCTCGGCGGACAACGAGCGCGCGAGCGCCAGCAAGTTCTCCGTCGTCTTGCCCATTGCGCTCACCACCACCACGACTTTTCGACCTGCGGCACGGGTCGCTGCGACGTGGCGTGCCACTTGCCGGATCTTGTCCGGGTCGGCAACCGAAGAGCCGCCGTACTTTTGGACGACGATGGCCATGGGCACAGCTAAGCGCTGGCCGGGCATTGGGCCAAGTATCTGGAAACGACGGGCGAGAACGCGCTAGGCGAGCTCGGCCGGCGCAAAGCTGAGCACACCGAAGCCGCCCGCTGCCCACAGCCTGCCACTCGCCGCGTGATAGCTCAGCCGGGCGACCTTGGCCCACTCGCCACGATCGATCGCGTCCGCGGGCGAGCGCTCACTGTTCGCGTCGAGGCGCGCGATGATCACGGCCTCGCCCAACGCGGGATCGACGAGTAGGATTTCAGTCTGGTCGCTGGTTTCTCGGTACAGCGCAGCGAAGAAGCGAGCGCTCGCGCCGAGCTCGGCGCCGGCAATGGCCGTCGTGCTCGCCGTGCCTGCGACGCGCCGGAACGTTTCGCCGCGGTCAGAGGAGACGAGCAAGGCGCGCCCGGGCTCGGCGAGCGCAACGGCGTTTCCCGAGGTGGCGAGCAGCGGTGTGTCGCTCGGGGCCAAGCTGCGCGCAGCGCCCGCGCCGAACGGCGAGGCATCGTCGAGCGAAACCAATACCTGGTCTCGGCCGCGCGAGACGAGCAACGTGCAGCTTTCGCGAGCCACCGCCAGCACCTTGCCGTCGAGCTCCAAGCGCTCGAAACGATCGCCGAGATCCTGCACACTGACCAGACCGCCACCGCGGGCCCAGAGCAGCACTCGGCCGCCCGGCGTGTCGAGCGCGCCGCCGAACGCGAGCTGCGCGCGCGAGCCGGGTGCCAGCTTCAGTGGCTCGCGAAAGCGCGTGAGTTGCTCGGCCTGTGAGGCGAAGCGGGCGCGGCGAAAGAGCTGCCCGCCTTGGGTAACGGCGAGCGCGATGTCCTGCTCGGCGCCGAGCAGCACGAGATCGGAAAGCCCGCTGCCGTCGACCGCGAGGCGCAACGGTGCTGGTGAGTCAGTGCGAAACCAGAGCAGATCGGTGCTGCCCGCGACCACGCTGCCCGGCGCGCTCGTGAGCGCGCTGCACGCCTCGAGCGCGGCCGGAGGCAGACGCGTCTGCCAGGGTTGCGCCGAAAGCAGCAGGCGCGCTTCGTCACTCGCGCTGCCGAGCGAGATCTCGCGCTCGGCGGCGATGCCTTCGGAGCCGTCGTCCTGCTCGAGGGAAGGGAACTTGCTCTCGTCGACCACGATCGAGCCGTCGTCCAGCCCCTCGGAGCCGTCATCGGGGGTCAGCGCGTCTGGCAAGGCGAGGCCGATCGCGGGATCGACCTCGAAGCCGGCGTCTTTATCGTCTTCGGCATCGCTCCGGGGGGCGTCGAGCTCCACGAGCGTTCCCAAATCCAGCTCGATGGGATCGTTGTCGCCAGGGCCCTCGCCGAGGATATCGATTTCTTCGCCCACGATCAGATCCGATGCCTCCGAGTCGTCGTTGCCCTCGTCATCGAACGAGTCCAGAAGGATGGGCTGCTCGATGTAGCTCTCTTCGTCGTCGGCGGGGCTCGGATCGATGCGCATCCGCCCGAGGATAGCAGGCTTTTCGGGGCCGGTTTCAAACGAGCGGGCAGCAAGCTTTGCTGCGCGGGTGTCCCGAGCAGCGCGCAAAAGTCGGATGGGCGACCCGTTCGATCTCGAGCCCTGAGCGCGCGCCGTGCTAGCCTTCCCGCACCTTGCAACTGGCGGAGCTCCTCGACGACGGCCTCATCGTGCGCCGGCTGCTCGTCAAGAACGAGGACGTCGTGTTCGTCAAGGGGATCTTCGAAGCGAGCGAAGGTCTGTGTGCAATGTTTTCGGAACATGGCGGGGACCTCACGTTCGTTGCACCCGTGTCTCGCGAGCTCGAATTGGACGCAGTTTTGAGCGATCTCGCGCGTGAGCTAAACGGCGTGCTCACCTAACTGGAAAAATCGTTGCCAGCGCTGGGTGCTAAAGCCCCCGTGTTCAGGCCCCCGCAACTGCCGTGACTGAGGTTCTTTTGTCGCGCCAACGCTTGGCGTTGCGAGCTTGGTCGCGATGACCTAGCTTCCGCGCTAGATGCCGGAGCCGTTCGCGTCGACTCACATTGCCGTGGTGCCTTCAGCTGCGGAGCGCACGCCATTGCCGATCGAGGGGCGCGTCGACACGCGTGCGCTCGACGCGTGGTGTGAGTGGTTGGGTGCGCTGGCGACCGATGCCGAAGCCGCGCTGGCCGCCGCGATCGCATACCAAGAGTTGGGCGGTGACGCGCGCGATCATTGGCTCTCGGCGTTGGAGCAAGACGCACTGCGCCTCAACGTCCCGCGGATCGCCGTTTACGCACCGCTGCTCGCGGTCGAGTCCGATCCGGATCGGCGCGCCCGAATCACCGAGGCGATCGGTCCGATGGACGTCGCAGCCACGCCTCGTTCGGCCGCGCAGGGGCTCTGCGGGCGGCTTTCCGATGGCTCCAACGTCGCGGTGCTGATTACCCCTCTGTATTTGGATTTCGTGCAGGTTTTGGCTTGTTCTTACCGGGTCGATCGCGGTTTCGGTTGGGTGCGCCATGACCCAATCGTCGACCGCAAGCACGCGCCTCGGCACGGCGAGCGGATCGATGGCGCGCTCGTCGAGCGCACGCCGCTCAAGAGCTTGATCGACGATCTGGCGCACGCTGTGCTGGCCCACAAACGCAGCGGCCGCGACCTGCCCGAGGCCTTGCGGGTCTTCGCCGACCTGTTCGGCCCGAACGTGAGCGGTTCGAGCCCTCCTTCGGCGACGTGATTCGGCGCGCCTTCGCGATCGCACTCTTTTGCCAAAGCCTGGGCGCGCTCGCCTGCCAGCGGGTGAATGACGACGCGCACGACGCCCATGACGCGCCGGCCGAGGATGCGGAAGAGTCCGAAACGCGCGGGCAAGTGCAGCGCTACGTGTTCGGAACCACCGACGGACAAGAGCTGAGCGCCGAGAGCATGCACGGCCGGGTCACGGTGCTCTTGTTCGTGACCACGTTCGATCTCGCGTCGCAAGTCGCCGCCAAGCAACTGAATCAGGTCTTTCACACGCACCGACCGCGCATCAATGCCGGTGCGATCGTGGTCGAGGCGGCCAAGTATGCGCCGCTCGCGGATGTTTTCCGCAGCACCCTCGAGCTGTCTTATCCCGTAGCGATCGCCGACCTAGACACGTTGCAGCGCAATTCCACGTTGGGCGAGGTGCGCAGCGTGCCGACGCTGATCGTCTTCGACGCCGCGGGCCGAGAAGAGCTGCGCAAAACCGGCAGTTTCAGCCCCGAAGAGCTGAACGGTTGGATAACGCGCGGCGAGCGGCCGTGATCGTCCCGCTCGCGCGCTTTCCGGCGCGTGCGGGCTTCTCATGGCCGTGAAGCGCGCTCCGGCTCCGAAGGTCGTGCTCCCGGCGCCCGCTCCCGAGCTGTACGTCGAGGCGCGCGCGCTCGCCGATCAAGCGCCGTTGCCCGCGTCGAGCGGCAACGTGCACTTCGGCACCGCGGGTTGGTCCGATCCGTTTCTCTCGCGGGAAGCGCTGTTCTACCCGAAGCAAGTGAAGACCGCGGAGCAGCGGCTCGCCTACTATGCCGAGCACTTTCAGCTCGTGGAGGTAGACGCGACGTACTACGCCTTGCTCGCCGTGGAGACGGTGGCGCGCTGGGTGCAATGGACGCCGAAGGGTTTTCAATTCGACGTGAAGGCACACCCCGTGTTCACCGGGCACCCGATGGACCGTCAGCGCTTGCCGCCCGAGATCGTGGCCGCGATCCCGGCTCAGCTCGCCAGTGAGCAGCGCTTGTACGCCCATGCGCTGCCGCGCGAGCTCACGGCCGAGCTCGAGCGCCGCTATTTCGACTCACTCTCGCCGTTGATCGATGCGGGACGGCTCACCTCGATCCTGGTCCAGTTTCCGCCTTGGTTCGAGGCCACGCGCGGCAACGCGCGTCACTTGGAGCAGCTCCGGGAGCGTTATCCGAGCGCTCCGTTCTCGATCGAGTTTCGATCTCGTAGTTGGCTGGCACCAGAGCGCCGGGACCGCGTGCAAGCGTTGTTGCGTGCGCAAGAGCTCGCCTATGTCGTCGTCGACGAGCCGGACGTCGAGCGTGGCGGCGTGCCAGCGTTGCCTTGGGTGACCTCGAGTCGGCTCGCGGTGCTGCGCTTTCACGGCCAGAATCGGCGCGCGTGGGCGAACCCGCGCGCGACCGTGGCCGAGCGTTTCAACTACTTGTACGCGCCCGCGGAGCTCGCCGCGTGGAGCGCACAGCTTCGGCGCATGTCGGGCGAGGCAGAGCAGGTCCACGCCGTGTTCAACAACTGCGTTCGAAACTACGCCATCTTGAACGCCAAGGGCTTGGCCGTGCTGGTTTCGCGCGAGGGTTGACCGTGGCCTCACGCTCGTCAAGCGTCGGACCAACCCCAAAATCTTCCTCTCGGCTTCGCGCCTTCTCGTTCAACCTCTCTCAGGCGATCCCCTGACGGCACTCGACGTAGGCTGAGCGAACGGATAGCGGGCTATGTGGCGCGCTTTGGCGTGCCGCGCCCGCTAGCCAAGAATTTCGCGAGGTCCGTTGAAGCGTCAGTTACAGGGCGCGCCGCCGAAGACTGCGGGGCATTCGTCGATGGCGGTCTTGGGATCGCCGAGGGCGCGGCTAACGTGAAGCAGACGGCATTCCAAATTGTTGCCCTCGGGTGGCGGTGAGACGGAGTACGCGGCGTCCAGCAGCGCGCCGTCGAGCCCGCCGCAGTCCCGCTGACAAGCGGCTTGGTTCTTGAAATGTGCCGCGAAGCCGTCGGCCGCGGTCACACCGGGCACCGTCACGTTGCAGGCCTTGGCCGCGAGCAGACAATACGATTCGCAATTGCCGGTGAACGTCGTCGCGCTGGGGGCGTCGGGCGAGCCGCAATGACCATCGCCGCCGGGGCCCGTGTGCGGGCAGTGCTTCGCCGGATCGACGAGCGCGTTGTAGGAGTGGTACTTGCGGCAGCCGACGGTGTTCTCCGAGATGTCGGAGACGGTCCCGAGCGGCAGCGCTTTGCACACCGCCAAGCACTGATCGAGCGACTCGTATTGCGCGAAAGTGTCCGTGCACTCGGCTATCTCGAGTTGGCAGAACAAGTTGCAATCCGGCTCGACCTCGGTCGGATCGTCGACGCACGGGCCGGGCTCCGGCTTGGCTTGCCCTTGAGCTTGCAACTGCGCGTGGGGGCAGTGCGTCGTTGGGTCGACGGTCGCCGCGGCGGTGTGCACCAAGCGGCACTGCAGGGTGTCGCCGTCGTAGTTGGTCTTCGAGTCGAAGGTCGACAGGTTGTTCAAGCCAGCGCACTTGGCGCGGCAGGTCTTTTGGTCGTACTGATTGGTCAGGTTCGGCAGGGTCGATTCACACGCGGCGGCGTACAGCTGGCAGTAGCTCTCGCAGTTACTGCCGCACACGCCGTTGCCACCCGGGCCAGCGCTCGCGCAATAGGCAGGCAGCTGGCTGGTCTCCGAGTCTTGCTTGGCGGCGTTCAATTGGTTGATGCGGCAGGCCACGGAGTTGGGCGCCTCTTCCAAATCGCCCGGCGGCATCAGCTT
Source organism: Myxococcales bacterium (assembly GCA_040348785.1). GTDB lineage: Bacteria > Myxococcota_A > Polyangia > Polyangiales > Polyangiaceae > PMG-095. The sequence continues at coordinate 68,029 of JBEQTH010000008.1, forward strand.
GCACAGCCCCAAACAAGCCTGTTTGTCGGTGTAAATGGCGTGCGCGCCGGTGCACACCTCGTCCGCCAAGGCGCAATACTCCTGACACTGCGCGCTCGGCTGGGAGCCATCGAAGGTTCGATCCTCGATCCCGGCGAGGGACTGGCAACCGCCGAGGGCGGCAGCCGAACTCCCGAGCAGCAGCGCGACCATTGCGAAACGGGTGAAAAAGCTCATTGAAACGCGCCTCCCAGGCCGATCCCGGCGAGGTCTCGACTGATCAGTGGATGTAACTCGACCCGCGCGGCCGTGGGCTCGGCGGGCTTGCTGGACAAGAACAAGACCACGCCGCCAACCACCAAGGCTGCGCCCACGCCGATGGCGATGTTCGAGGCCACCGCCGCGTGCTTGGCATCATTGGTCAGGGATTCGCCCTGCGTGTCGTCGCACAGGTTCCCGCGCGGGCAGTGGCTCTCGGCGTCGCTGTTCTTGGAGATAGCGCGGATCCCGAAGTACGAACCGATGCCTAGACCAACCACGCCGAGCGCGCCGGTGACGTAGGCCGCGGTGCGCAACCCGTTGCCGTGCTCAGGCGGCGCTCCAGGTTCTGGATTGCGCGGCGGTACGAGGGGCTGCGTCTCCGAGGTCGCGTTGCCGGCGGCAGCAGCCCCGAGCCCAGCCGCCGCAGGTGCGGGCGTGTTCGAAACTTTGAGGGCCGGGATCTCCACGCTCTTGCTGTCCCCGTTGGCCGAAACTTCGATATCGGTCTCGAAGCTTTGGTAGCCGTCCGCGCTGGCGACGACGTGGTATTTTCCCGGATCGACGGGAATGGCGATACCGAACAAGGTGCTCGCCAATGCCGTATTGTCGCGCGTGATGCGCAAGGCGCTGAGCTGCGCGGTCTCGGGAGCGACGCGGATGGTGAGCTTCGACAAGCTCGGTTGCAATCGGTCGGCGCGCGCGGTGGCGACGCGTGTGCGATCGGTCTCGCCTTGTGCGGCGGCGAGCGACGCGGCCTCCCGGAACGTGGCCCAGGCGCTCGCGGTGCGACCCGTCTTTTCGTAACACTCACCTAGATAGAGCAAGGTGCCGATAGCGGGATCGATGCGCTCGCTCTCTTCCAACTTGGGGCACGCCTCGGCGAAGTGAGCACTCTTCATGGCCTTCAGCCCGTCGTCGAACAAGGACTCTGCAGCGGCCTTCTGTGCCGCGCTGGCTTCGGCGTGGGCCAACGACGGCAGAGAGACGACCGCACAACAGGCCACGAGCGTCGGCCACAGGCTAAGCTTTCCGATTTTCTTCTTCGGCATGGCCCGACATTTACCGCGTCTTGCGCTGGGCCGGGAGCCGCAACCCACAAAACGGCGCGTAAACGCCGAGCCTGGGCTCAGCGCCGGCCGCCGAAGTCGCTCAAATCAGCGGCGGCAGCCGGCTTTGCCGGCGTGCTCGGTTTCGGTTTGAAGGGCGCGGGCGCCACCGCGGCGGGCTTCGGCTTGGCCGCCGGTTCCTGAGGCTTGATTGTGATGGCCGACGGCGGCGCCGGGACGGGAGCAGCGGCCGATGGCAGCACCACCGGCTCCGGAGCGCGAGGCGCGGGCTCGACCGTACGCACTTGCTCGACTGTAGATACGACCGGCGGCACCGGCGCCGCGACGCTGGCCGAAGCCGTGGGGGGCGTCGTGGGTTGGCGCATGCCGATGAACAGCACGGCGCTCACCAACGCGGCTGCGCCCAGCGCCAAGCCGATGAACAACGGGGCGCGCGACTTCGGCTGATCGGCCGTGTTGCCGCTCTTCATCGGCGCGTCGGTGCGGCCCCACGAATCCACCGTGGCCCGCACCGGCGTGAGCCGCTGGGGCGAAGCTTGAACGCGAGTCGGCGTGCCCGCGTTGCTCGGGCGATGGCTGCCAGTGCCGAGTGAGCCAGAGAAGGACGCGCTGTCGCGGAGGCCCATCACCCGGCTCGCGCGATCGACGTGCAATTGGCTGCTTGCGCTGCCGAACGGCGCGAGCGCGCGGGCCAGCTCCCCCACGGTGCCGAAGCGGTACTGACGATCTTTCGCCAGGCAGCGCATGATGATCTCCTCGAGCTCGGGTGGCACGTCCGCGCGCAGCGAGCGCATGGAGACCGGCGTGTCGCTCAGCAACGACGCGCACAAGGCCGGGATCGAATCCCCCGTGTACGGTGGTTGGCCGGCGATCATCTCGTACATGATCACGCCGAGGGACCAAATATCGGTGCGCGTGTCGACGTCCTTCGCGGAGCGCATTTGCTCGGGCGACATGTACAGCGGCGAGCCAATCAGCACCGAGGTACGGGTCAGGGACAGCTCGGCCACGCTCGCGCCCAGCAACGACTTGGAAATCCCGAAGTCCAGCACCTTGACGATGCGGCTGCCGTCGGCGCGCGTCGCGATGAACAAGTTGGCGGGCTTCAAATCGCGATGCACGATGCCGGCCGCGTGCGCCTCGGCCAAGGCTTCGATCGCCTGCAGCACGAAATCGATGGCATCTTCGATCGGCAGCATGCCGACCTTTTCCATCTCGCCCGCGATGTCGTGCCCTTCCAGGTACTCCATCACCATGTACGGGACGCCGCCCTCCATGATGCCGACGTCAATCACGCGTGCGACGTGCTCGCTGCGGATCTTGGCGGCGGAGCGTGCTTCGCGACGAAAGCGCTCGGCGGTGTCCGCGCGCTCGAGCGCCAGCGGATGCAGGAACTTCATCGCCACGCGCTGCTCGAGCTCGAGGTGCCAGGCGGCGACTACGAAGCCCATCCCACCCGAGCCAAGTACACGCTCGACCCGGTATTTGCCGGCCAGGATCTGGCCTTCGGTGACGGGGGAGTCAGCCATACTAGGGCCGCAGCCTAGCACGCCCGCGGTTTCCGCCGAGGGCTTGCGCTTCGAGCGCGGCCGCTGTCCCGAGCTCAGTGAGCGGCGTCGGGCGACGCTGGTCGATACGCGGGGAACGGGTTCATGAACCAGCTCGTTCCCGCGTTGCGGTACACGGTGAGGCGCGCGAAATCGATGCCAAGAATCGCCGAAAATCCGCGTGCGTCATGTGTACCTACACTTGCGCCTGCGCCCAGCGAGATGCCCCAAGGTGCCCCGAGCCACAGCGTACCGGTCCCACCGGCCGAGCCTTGCTCCCCCCAAAACCGCTCGTAGCCGCCCAGATCGAGGGCCAGGCCGAACTGCCCGTTTACGTAGCCACGGGTCGCCGTACGCACGGACAACGCTAGATCGCTGCCGTAGCCGAAGTGAGGCTCGAGCGAGAACAGCCCGCCCACGATGAACGGGTGGGAAGGATCGCTGCCCATCCCGATCTGTAAACGCATCGACGAAACCGTGCGCGCCGCGAGCGTGTTCTGCTCGAGCCGCGAGGCACCGCCGCCCACGAAGGCCCAAGATGAGACATCGGCCAGCGCTGGCCGCGCCCCGAGCAGCAGCGCGAGCGCGCCTGCCAGCGAGAACAGGGCGAGCCGGGAGCGCGGTGTTCGCGCGCGCGAGAAGCTTTGCTTGATCACTTTTTTACGATCCGAGTGCGCTACGCGAGCTCTCAGTACTCTGCCAAGGCCGCGACGAGCCGATCCAGATCCTCGCGCCGGTGCTGCTCGGTCACGGCGATGAGCAGGCGGTCGCCGAGCGCGGGATCCACGCGACCGAGATCGAAACCGGCGATCAAGCCTTGTTGCTCGAGCTTCGTGCACACGGCTTTCGCGCTGCCGCCGCGCACCTTCACCGTGAACTCGTTGAAGAAGGGCGCGGCTGCGAAGCCCGGCGCAAAGCCCGGCAAAGCCACGATGGCCGCCTGCAGGTAGTGCGCTTTGGATAGGCAATGTTTGGCGGTTTCGATGAACCCAGATTTGCCCAGGATGCTCATCCGGATCGCCAAAGACAGCGCCAGAAGGCCCTGATTGGTGCAAATGTTACTGGTCGCGCGTTCGCGGCGTATGTGCTGCTCGCGCGTGGACAGCGTGAGCACGAAGCCGCGCTCGCCGTTGCTGTCGACCGTCTCACCGCAGATGCGGCCCGGCATTTGCTGCAAAAATTGGCGGTCGTCCCGACAAGCGAACATGCCCACGCCCGGGCCGCCGAACTGCGGCGGGCAAGCGATCGGCTGACCCTCGCCGACGGCGATGTCCGCGCCCAGCGCGCCGGGCGATTCGGAGAGCGCGAGGGCGTACGGCTCGCTCGTGGCGGTCACGAGCAACGCGCCTCGGTCATGTACGGCCTTGGCGAGCGGCCGAAGATCCGCGAGCGGGCCGACGAAGCTCGGGTAGCCCACGATCACGCCAGCGGTGTCCGAGTCGATGGCGGCGCTCAGCGCGGCGAGATCGGGCAAGCCATCGGCGCCGAACGGCACCACGACGACCGACATGTCGTCGCGGCCCGCGAGGTAGGTGGCCGTGACGGCGCGGTAGTCCGGGTGCACCGAGGTGCACAGCACGACCTTGCCGCGCTTGGTCAAACGGCAGGCCATGAGCGCGGCTTCGGCCGTCGCGCTCGCGCCGTCGTACAAGCTCGCGTTCGACAGATTGAGCCCGTACAGCTCACTGACGATGGTCTGATATTCCCAGATCGCCTGCAGCGTGCCCTGCGCGACCTCCGGCTGGTACGGCGTGTACGAGGTGTAAAACTCGCTGCGCAGCAGCAGCTGATCGACGGCGGGCGGGATGTGATGGGCGTACATGCCCGCGCCCAAGAAGCTGAGCAGCTCGGCGCCCGTGTTCTTGCGCGATAGGTCCTTCAGGTGGCGCATCAGCTCGGCCTCGCCGAGGGCGGGCTCGAGCGCGAGCGAGCCGTTGAAGCGAGCGGCCTCCGGAATGCTCGTGAATAGATCGTCCAGCGACGGTTTCCCGATCGCCTCGAGCATCGCCGTGATGTCTTCGGGCGTGTGCGGAAGATAACGCATTCAGTGATCCGAGTTCGAAAGGAGGTCGGCGTAGCTCTTCGGATCCAGCAGCTCACTCGTGGCGCCTTCCGGCGCGATGGCGATCATCCAGCCTTTGCCCCACGGGTCTTCGTTGATCACCTCGGGGCTGTTCTCGAGCGCGCCGTTGATGCGCGTGATCTTTCCGCTGATTGGCGCGAACAAGTCGCTCAAGGTCTTGACGCTCTCGATCGTGCCGAAAGTCTTCCCGGCCGTGACCGAGTCGCCCACCTTCACGTCCAGGCTGACCAAGGTGATGTCACCCAGAGCGTCGACCGCGAACGCGGTGATGCCGACCAAGAGCTCGGCGCCCTCGGTGAGGGCCCACTCGTGGTCCTTGGTGTACTTGCGGTCGTCTTTGACTTCTTTCGGGCTCGACATGCTGGGGGGCGTCTCCTCGGCTCTGGGCCGCTCACTTACGCTTGTAGAACGGAGTTTTTACGATCGTTGCGGGTATTTTCTTGCCGCGGCAGTCGACCAGCAGCTCGGTCCCGATCGCGCTTTGTGCGAGTGGGAAATAGCCGAGTCCGATGCTCTTGCCCAGCGTGGGGGAGGGGCCGCCCGAGGTACACACGCCGACCTCGTTGCCCGCGCTGTCGCACAGCGGATAGCCGTGGCGCGCGATGCCGCGGCCGGTCATCTCGAAGCCGACCAGCGTGCGGCTCAAGCCGCGCGCTTTCACGGCCTCGAGCGCCGCTTTGCCGACGAAGCTCGGCTTGTCGAGCTTCACGACCCAGCCGAGCCCGGCTTCCAGCGGGTTCGTGGTCTCGTCGATGTCGTTGCCGTACAGGGACAGCCGCGCATCCAGACGCAGTGTGTCGCGGGCGCCCAAGCCAATGGGCTCGATGCCCGCGTCTTTGCCGGCGGCGAGCAGGGCGTCCCACAGCGCGGGCGCGTCGTCCCAGGCGCAGAACAATTCCACGCCGTCCTCGCCCGTGTAACCGGTGCGCGCGATCACACACGTGGTGCCAGCGACGATGCCCGGCGCGAAGCGGAAGATCTTGAGCGCCGCGAGGTCCAGGTTGGTGCCGGCACGTTGCAAAATGCCGAGCGCGAGCGGTCCCTGTAACGCGAGCAGCGCCGTCTCGTCACTGATGTCGTTGAATTCGCACACGGAGCGGGCGGCAGCGGCGAAGTGCGCCGAAACTTTAGCGCGGTTCGAGGCATTGCAAACCACGAGCACGTCGCTCGGGCTGCGTCGGTACACGATCAAGTCGTCCAAGATCGTGCCCTGCTCGTTGCAGCAACAGGTGTACGTGGCCTGTCCGTCGGCAGCGCGCGCGATGTCGTTCGTGATCAGCGAATTGACCAGCTCGAGCGCGCGCTCACCGCGCAGCTCGAGCTCGCCCATGTGCGACACATCGAACAGCCCGGCGCGTTCCCGCACTGCTTGGTGCTCGACCGAAATGCCCTTGTACTGAATCGGCATTTGCCAGCCAGCGAAGGGCACCAGGCGCGCGCCCAGCTTCTCGTGCCGGGCAAACAGGGGCGTCCGCTTCAATAACTCGTCACTCACCCTGCCCGCGTACCGCGACCCGGACAGCGGGACAAGCCATCGTACTTGGACAAGCGCCGCGAGTGCAGAAAGAAGCCCCGTCCGGCCCGCCGTTACTCGAAAAGGCGTAGTCAATTTCGGGGTTTCGGCGGCTCCATGCTAACTTTCGCGCGTGGCAACAGGCCGGATCCTGATCATCGAGCAAGACGAGTGGGAATCTACCCTGCTCGCCAAGTTCCTTGGGGAAGCCGGCTACGAGGTCCACGTGGCGACCGAAGCCCGCGCTGGCTTCGAGCAAGTGCGCGCCCTCCAGCCCGATTGTATCCTGTGCGACGTCAATCTGCCGGACATCGACGGCTTTTGGGTCGCGCGGCGCGTGCGCACCGAAGCCTCCCCCGTGGCCACCGCTCCGTTCCTGTTCCTGACCAACGCCGAGGATACCGAGTCACGTTTGCAGGGCCTGAACGTGGGGGCCGACATCTACCTGACCCGGCCCTTCCACCACGAAGAAGTGGTGGCCCAAGTCGGCGCGCTCATCGACATGGCGAACCGTTTACGGAAGCAGCATCAATCATTCACTTCCGAGGGCCCGATCTCGAGCCCCGGCGCCGCTTTCACCGGTGACATCGCCCAAATGTCGGTCGCCACCGTGCTCACCCTGATCGAGCTCGAACGCCGCAGCGGCCACCTGAAGGTCCGCTCCGAAACCGGCCGCACCGCCCTCCTCGAGCTCAACGAAGGCGCGCTGTGCGGCGCAACACTCGACGACAAAGAGCAAGATTGTACCGAGGTCTTACGCGAGACTCTCCGCTGGAAGAAAGGCCGCTTCACCTTTCGCAGCGCCGAGCTCGCGCCCATCACCGGCTCGCGTCAGACAATCGGTGGACTGTTGATCGAGGCGATGCGCTTGGAGGATGAAGCGCGGCGGTAGGTGGCGGCGCGCGCCGGTCGAGGCTTGGGTTGGGTTGGGTGGGATAGCGGGCTTGGTGCGTGATGCGCGGCGCAAAGCTCGGTGCGCGGCGCGGTCTTCGCGACCTGACGCGTGTGAATAAGGGCGCGCGGCGCCTGCGGCGCGCGGTTGGAAACTTGCGCTTGCGCACGCTCGGAAGGTGGCGCTGGGCCGACCGCGCGGACCCACGGAAAGCACGCGCCCGTTCGGTCGGTTCTTGTAGGTCTCCATCTCATTCGTTGGATCGTGATCTGATCGTGCCAACGTCGGTTGGGCTCGACGTATTTCCGTGCATTCGGCTGTACCGCTTGGCGCACGCTTCGCGCCGGAGCGCGGGAAGGACTACAGCCGCGCTCGCTGAGCGGAGTAAAGCGACGCTGCGCACAAACTTGGGTGCGCGCGTAGCGCCGCACGCTTCGCGCCGGAGCGCGCGGGAAGGACTACAGCCGCGCTCGCTGAGCGGAGTAAAGCGACGCTGCGCACAAGCTTGGGTGCGCGCGTAGCGCCGCACGCTTCGCGCCGGAGCGCGCGGGAAGGACTACAGCCGCGTGCTCGGATC
>JBEQTH010000097.1:0-81327 GCA_040348785.1 Myxococcales bacterium
GCGAACGCCGCCATCGCGTCGTCCCAAACGTTCTTGCCTTCGACGGGCAAGCGGAGGCGAGCGCTCTCGAAGCTCTCGAGCACTTCGCGGGCCATCGGATCGAACTTGGTGAGCGGCACGTCGAGGCGCATCGGGCTCGAGCCCTTGATGGTGTTGAACGCCACTTGGCCGTCGAGCGAGCCGATGGTCCTGAGAAAGTCCTGAGCGCCGCTGGGATCCTTCGCACCCACCGGGAGCCCGAAGACGTCGACGCCGTACAGGAAGACGTCGGTCGCGCCGGGGGAGGCCACGACGCCGAAATCGACGTCCGGCACCCAGCCGAGCTGCACGAAGTAAGCCTTCGCCCAATCACCGTGCAAGAACATCGCCGCCTTGCCGTCGAATACCTCTTTTGCCGCCGAGTCCCAACCGAAGTCGGGGCTGCTGCCGTCGGTGTTGACGTAGTTGGTCAGCACCTCGTCCAGGACGTCGATGGCTTTGCCCATGGCGGCTTCGTCGATCGCCGTTTTGCCAGAAAAATAGTCGGCGAAGGCTTGTCCGCCCATCGAGCCGAGCGCGAGCTCGTTGAACAGGCGGGTGACGATCCAGCCTTGTGAGGTCGACACGGCAACCGCCGGAATGCCCTTCTTCTTCAACTTGGCGCACACCGAAAGGAACTCGGCTTGCGTGGTCGGCGGCGTGAGCCCGTTGTCCGCGAAGATCTGCAGGTTGTAAAAAAGCGAGTTCTCGCGGTGCGCATTGACCGGCATGGCATACACGTGGCCGTCGACGGTCACGTTGTTCAGAATCTCCGGAACGATCCGAGCTCGCAGCCCGTTCTCGTCGATCAGGTCGTCGAGCGGCGCCACCTTGCCGGGGTTGGCCGCAATGAAGGACTTGAGCACGTACGCGTTGTACTGGAATAGATCGGGTGGATCGTTGGCGGCGAGCCGCTCGTCGATGGTGACTCGCTCCTGCGTCCCCGTGACGATGCCACCGTTGTAGACGCGCTCCGTGGGATACATCTCGCGATGCACGTCAAGTAGGGCTTGCAAAGCCTCGGCTTCCCCGGGGCCCACCCAAAAGGAGAGGATCTCGATTGTCTCCGTGCTCTCGGACGCGCTCTCGGGTTGGCTTTGTTTGCCGTCCGAGCTGCATGCACCAAGGCCTAGGACAGTGGTGAGAAGCAACGCGGCCGAGCGAGCTAGGGTCCTCATGGGCTTACCTCGAAATCGAAAATAGTAACGCGAAACGCACTCCTTGCGAACGGACATCATGGTCAGTACTTGAGCCCTGCCTGGAAGCACCGTTCCTGCCCAGGAGCGATAAACGGCGCTAATTTCTGGGATGACAGGCGCGTGGTGCCATGCACCCTACGTTGTAAGTGAAGCGCCATCAGCCGCTCACACACCGCATGCCAATGAGGAGTGCAGTGTAAGCGCCGAACCGTGGCGCGCGTTTTCGGAGCGGAGGCACCCGATGATCCGACTCCTCACTCTGCTGACGGGCACCCTAGCTGTGCTGAGCCCGACGCTCGCCGCCGCCGCGTCCGGTTTTGCGACCCCGCCCGGTGATTCCGTCGCTGACGATCCCGACTCGCGTTTCGTCGAGCCACCGCCGACGGACGCCGACCCAGCGGAAGCATCGACCTTGCGCCTGAGCACTGGCCCCGCGTTGCGGGCCAGCAACGAGCACGCCGACGGCGGGTTCACGGCCGCAGTGGACGTCGGAGCCCGGGCGGCGGGGCTTCGTCTTTCGGGCACCTGGATACGGACCGGCAGCGATCGCGGGCTCTCGCAATACGACGGGCAACTCTGGATCGACTTTGGCACAGGTCAGCGTTTGCACCCGATTTTGGCGGCGGGAGCGGGGCTGGCTCGGCTCGAGAGCACCGAGCCGTCGGGGGGGGTGCACGCAGCGACGGTGGGCATTGGGACGCTCCGCGGCACGCTCGAATACGTGCTGCCGATTCGCGAGGCCAGCGCGCGCGCCGGCTTGGATCTCGAGGGCGCATTGCCAGCAATCCGCGGCGCGGGCGGGCCGGACGTAAGCGGGTGGGTGCTCGTCAGTGCGCGGGTCGGAGTGGGTTTTTGAACGCGCAGCAGCGAGGTGCGTTGCCGAGCCTGCGAGCGCCCAACAATTCAGGCTCAATTCGAGCTGCTCGGGCGCGCTTGCCGGTTCTCGCTACTGGCCGCGGCCCAAGTCGAGTACGCATCGCGCCGATTCATGCATTGGGCGTTGCTCAGCCTCACCTCGGCGTTCTTTCTCGGCTTCTACGACATTTGCCAGAAGCATGCCTTGCGCAACAACGCCGTCGTGCCCGTGTTGTTCTTGAGCACGGGCACTTGCGCCGGCGTGTGGTGCTCGCTGCTGCTCGTGCAGGCGCTCGCGCCTGGGCTGTTGCCAGCGGTTCTTGGCGTGCCGCCCTTGGGCTGGGTGGTGCACGTGCAGCTGCTGCTCAAAGCAGCGATCGTGGCCGCGTCTTGGCTGTGCACGTACTTGGCGGTGAAGCACCTCCCCATTTCGCTCGCCGCGCCCATTCGCGCCACGAGCCCGCTCTGGACCTTGGCGGCGGGCTTGCTTTTGCTCGGCGAGCGCCCCTCTTGGCTGCAGCTGCTCGGGATCTCCACCACGCTGCTGTCCTTCGTGGGCTTGTCGGTCGTGGGCCGCTTGGAGGGCGTGCATTTCCACCGCAACCGCTGGGTGGGGTACATGATCTTGGGCACGCTGTTCGGCGCTGCGAGCGGCATCTACGACAAGTTGCTACTCGGCCAGCTGAAGCTCGCGCCGAGCACGGTGCAGGCCTGGTTTTCGATCTACTTGGTGATCTTGTTCACGCCGCTCGCCCTGCGCTCTTGGCGACAGCACCGGGCGACGGGCGAACAGTTTCAGTTTCGCTTTTCGATCCCGATCCTCGCCCTGTGCCTGCTCTGCGCGGACTTCGCTTACTTCTACGCTTTGCGCGACAAGGCGGGCTTGATCTCGCTGGTTGCCAGCATTCGCCGGGGCAGCACACTGATCGCGTTCGTCGCCGGATTGGTCATTTTCAAAGAAGCCAATGGCTGGCGCAAATTGCCGCCCGTGCTCGGGATACTATGCGGGATCGTGCTCACGCTGCTCGGCTGAGCTCGGTCACTTCGAGGCCGGGCAGTTGATGCGAGACTTGGAGACGGCCACGTCGTCGACCCAGTAGTCGGCCACGGCAGTGTCGTTCTGCGGGGACCAGAGCGAGAACAGCACCGCTTCGAAGGGGATTGCCGCGTAGTTGCCGCCGCCCTTCTCGCTCAGCTTCAGCTCCGCGCCGTCCTCCCAGATGTGGGGCAGCGCGGGACCGGTGGCGCCGCCCGCGGGCGGGCCGTTTTGGGTGTCGATCTCGACCTCCCAGCAATGCCAAGCATTGGCCTGATTCGCGTCCTTGAAGTGCTTGGAGGTGTCACGGTAGTAGCCCGACCACATGGGCTCGATCGACACGCCGTTGTAGTCGGCCAGGATGAAGCCTTCGTTCGTGGCGCCGCGATCGGGTGAGCTCAGTGCTTTGGTCGAACCGATCCAAGCCATGGCGATGTGGTTGGCGTCGCTCACGCCCGTGAACGGGTAGCGCGTGCCGTACAGCATGAAGCGCAGGTACAAGGTCTTGCTGGAGACGGGGAACGCGGGGGCTTGTTGCGCGAGCATGAAGGCTTGCTCTTTCGTTCCCCCGCTGTTGCCCTGCGAGACCTTGCCGTGAAAGTGCGCTGCTTTCGAGCCGTGCGCGGCGTCGACGAGCAACGTGCCGTTGCCGACGGTCCACGTCTTCCACTTGCCGTTCGGTTGCGTCATCTCGGCATAGGACTCGAAGTCGTCGCAGAACACGGCGTCGGCGGGGCAAGCGCTGCCGCCTCCGCCACTGCCGCCGGGTGGTGCGCCTGCGCTGCCGCCACCGGCCGCGCCACTGCCCCCCAATGCACCCGCGCCGCCGCTCGGCGATCCACCGTTCGAATAGCCCGCGGTTGGCGCGCTGCCCCCGACCGCGTCGGTTCCGCCGCTGGCGCCGCCTCCCGTGCTGCTCGGCGCGCCGGCAGCGGGCGCGCCGGATGACGCCGAGCTACCGCCGCCCCCCGCCGTCGCCACTGGCTCAGGTGCCGTTTCGGGACTTGCGCTACCGGAACAGGCGACGAGGCAAGGCACGGCGACGAAGGCGCCAAGAAGCGAAGCTCGGCAATTCAGCGTCATATCGGGCTAAGGGATGCCTGGCCGACCGTCGTGCAATGGGCGCCAAATCGAGCGCGCCGAAGACGAATTTGTCGACCCGATTGGAACGCCGCGCTCAGCGACGGTGACGGCGGCGAAGCTGAAGGCAAGCCAAGGCGAGCGCGAGCAGCGCGACTTGCTCGGAGCGAGCGGGCGCACGCGTGGTGCGACAGCCGCAGCCGCTCGAATCCGTTCCCGGTGCGGGCGGCTCGTTGCCGTTGCTGCCCGCGCTACCCGAGCTCGATGAGCCAGACGCGCCGCCGCTGGCCGGCGCTTGGCCAGCCGTCGCCTGACTGGGAGCGCCGCTCGCTGCGCCTCCGCTCGCCGAGCTGCTGCCGGCATTGGCGTTGCCGCCGTTCTGCGCGCCCGCGCCGTCGGGATCACTCTGACCGCCGCCTTTGCCCGCATCACCGCCAATGCCGGCGCCCGGGGCTCCCCCCGCACCGCCGCTGCCGCCGGGCACGGCCGCGCCACAGGAGTCAGGCGCTGCGCTCGCCAGCTCGTTCAAGTAGCGCTCCAGGTTGCTGTAGCCGTCGCCGTCGGGATCGGCGGCTGCGTCGCTCGGGCTCCCTGGATTGAGTCCGTGCGCGGTTTCCCACGCGTCAGCCATGCCGTCGCGATCGGTGTCGAAATTCGCGGGACGCGAGACGGCCGTGATCATGGGTTGGCCGCCGACCAAGCTCTCGTTGACGATGATGGCGCCTTTGGTTCCCAGTGAACGCACGTGGCCCAAGAGCCGCTGATCGATGGCATCGCGGCACAGCGAGGCTCCCGCGCCGGCGAGCACGCTGGCGTAAGCCTCGGTCGCCGTTTCGACGGTCACCGGGACGGGTGGCGCATTGTGCGCAGCGGACTCGAACGTGGGCGGCGTGTCGCCTTGAAAGTCCGCGGCCACGACGGCTCGACCCGCGAGCACGCCATTCACGTCGAGATCGGCCAGATTTCCTTGCTGGAACACATGATCGGTGGAGGCAAAGCCGGTCGCGAAGCCGCCCGTCGACGAGGGGCCCTTGATGAAGAAATTGTTGATCAGATCCTGATACCAATCCGCTCCCGAGTGGCCGCCGCCCAGCCCGTTGGCGCCCCAGTTGTACACCACGTTGTTGATGTACTGCCCGTTGGCTTTGAACTTGGGGCTGCGACTTTGACTGTCGAGCCACAGGTTGTGGCTGAGGGTTACCTTGTCCGCGCTGTCGATCAAGCCGCCGAAGCGCTGCGGATCGATGCTTTCTCCGAGCAGGGAATATTGGATGGTGAAGGTGTTGGAATCACCCGTGATGCCGATGGTGTCCCAACGCCCCCACTGCACCGAGAGGTGATCGAAGATCATGTTCGACCCATCGGTGACGTTCAGGGCTTTGGTGCCGGATGCGCTGTCGTAGCCCTGACGGAAGCGCAGGAACCGCAAAATCACGTTCTTGCGGTTGCTCGCGCTCGAGCCGTCCCCATAGATGGTGATGCCAGGGCCGGGCGCGGTTTGACCGGCGACGGTCATGTTGTCGCCTTTGACCACGAGCTGCGAGGCGATGTTGATCAGACCTCCGACGTCGAAGACCACGATTCGGTTGCCCGCGCTCAACGCATCACGTAGCGAGCCCGCGCCCGTGTCGTTCAAGTTGGTCACGTGCACCACGGTGCCGCCGCGGCCCCCCGTGACCATGGCCCCGAAGCCCTCTGCGCTGGGGAAGGCGCGCGGAGCCGCTTGCGCGACGAACGAGTAGCTGAGCACGACGGCCGAACCAGCGGCCAGCAGGCCCGCGCATCGCGATACGGAAGGCATCCTACCTGAAGAGGGGCGCAGGTATCCCAAAACTTGCCTGATTGTAGGTGCGAAATCGCGCGCAATGCGCGGCGATTCCATCGAAGCTAGGCGCGATGCCGCTCAATCCGACTGCGAATCTCGTTCCGTTTCGAAATCCCGAGTTGACCGTCGACGAGCGCGCTCGAGATTTGGTGGCGCGGCTCACGCCAGACGAGAAGGCCGCTCAGTTGCTGCATGACGCGCCGGCCATCGAGCGGCTCGGCATCCCGCCGTACAACTATTGGAACGAGGGGCTTCACGGCGTGGCGCGCGCCGGCATCGCCACGGTGTTCCCGCAAGCGATCGCGCTGGCCGCCACTTGGAACGTGCCGCTCATGTCCCGCATCGCAGTCGCGATTTCGGACGAAGCGCGTGCCAAACACCATGAGTACGCGCGACAAGGAGACTTCGGCATCTTCAAGGGCCTCACCTATTGGAGCCCCAACATCAACATCTTCCGCGACCCACGCTGGGGTCGCGGTCACGAGACGTACGGTGAATGTCCGTACCTCACTGGCCGGCTCGGCGTTGCATTCGTAAAAGGGCTACAAGGCGACGACCCGCGCTACTTGAAGTTGGTCGCTACACCGAAGCACTTGGCGGTGCACAGTGGCCCGGAAGCGCTGCGCCACAGCTTCGATGCACGGGTCAGCGCCAAGGACTTGCGCGAGACGTACTTGGCGGCGTTCTTCGACTGCATCGTCGAGGGCGGCGCGCACAGCGTGATGGCCGGCTACAATCGCGTGAACGGCGAACCGTGCTGCGCCAGTGACACGCTCCTGCACCAGTTCCTGCGCCAAGAATGCGGCTTCCAGGGTTTCGTGGTCAGTGACTGCTGGGCGATTCGCGACTTTCACGAGCACCATCACGTCACGACTACACCCGAGGAGTCGGCCGCGCTCGCGCTGCGCGCCGGTTGTGACTTGAATTGCGGTTGCACGTACGAGCACCTGCCGGGCGCGCTCGCTCAAGGCTTGATTCGAGAGGCGGACCTCGACCTCGCGCTGGAACGGGTCTTTCGGGCTCGGCTGCTTTTGGGCATGTTCGACCCACCCGAGCGCGTTCCGTACTCGTCGATCCCGTACGAGGTCAACGACTGCGCCGAGCATCGCGCGCTCGCCCGGAAGGCCGCGCAAGAGTCGCTCGTGTTGCTCAAGAACAGCGGCGCGCTGCCGCTAGCCAAGGACATCGGTACGGTCGCCGTGATCGGTCCGAACGCGGCCGACACGCGCGTGTTGCTCGGCAACTACCACGGCATGCCCTCGCGCTCGGTCACCCCTTTGGACGGGATTCGGGCCGCGGTTTCGGCGCAAACGCGCGTGCTTTACGCCGAGGGCTGCAAGTTGCAAGGCTTGACCGACAGCGGCTTGGGCAGCGCGGGCAATCTGTCCGAAGCGCGCAGCGTGGCCTCGCGTGCGGACGTCGTGATCGTGTGCCTCGGCCTCAACGCGGACATCGAAGGTGAGCAGGGGGACGCCGCGGCCTCCGAAGCCGCGGGCGACAAGCTCGACCTGAACCTGACCGGACTGCAAGCGCGCCTGCTAGCGGAGATGATCGCGATCGGTAAGCCGACGATCGTGGTCGTGCTCGCGGGCAGCGCGCTCGATCTGACGTTTGCCGAGCAGCACGCGTCGGCGATCCTGATGGCCTGGTACCCCGGGGAAGAGGGCGGCTCGGCGATCGCCGACGCGCTGTTCGGCGATTATTGCCCCGCCGGCCGTTTGCCGATCACTTTTCCGAAAAGTGCCGAGCAGCTGCCTCCTTTCGAGAGCTACGCCATGGCCGGACGCACCTACCGCTATCTCGAGCACGAGCCGCTCTATCCGTTCGGCTACGGGCTCTCGTATGCGCGATTTGGCTACGACCATTTGCGACTCTCCCAAGCCCGGATCGAAGCGGGGCAAGCCGTGGCGGTTTCCGTGTCCGTGACCAACCTCGGCGCCGTTGCGGCAGACGAAGTGGTTCAAATCTACGTTTCGGATGTGCAAGCGTCGTGCGTGGTCCCGCACCGTTCACTGCGCGGCTTTGCACGCGTCCGGCTCGCGCCCGGTGAATCTCGATCCGTGTCGTTCACACTCTCCGCGCGCGATCTGTCGCTCATCGACCTCGACGGACAGCGCCGCCTCGAGCCGGGGATCTTTCGGCTGAGCGTCGGGGGTAGCCAACCCGATTCGTGCAGCGCACGCTTGCTCGGACAGGCGCCGCTCAGCGTCGAGCTCGAGGTGTGGGGTGAGCCGCTCGCGCTGCCGTATTGATCACGCCGCGTGCCGCGCGGGATAGATTCCGAGCTCGGCCCGCACTTCCTCGAGCGGGCGATCCTTGTTGGCAAAGATGTCGTAGCCCTCGCTGAGGTCGACCCGGCACGAGGCGCCCCGATGCAGCGCTTCCAGCACTGCCGGCACGTCGAACAAGCCGCGATAGCCCTTGGCCACCGGCGTGATGCGCAGGCCTTGATGAAACTGGAGGATCCCGAAGAGCAGGAACGAGAAGCCGTCGCGTCGCGCAAAGCCTGCTTGGAACGCAGCTTGCTGAATCTCGCCCTGGGGTCCCGTGCCATAGCCCGCGAGCACGTGCCCCAGATCGTGGAAGACCATCGGAATGCCGCCGACCTCACCCGGGAAGGCGAACTCGTTGTCCAGGAAATGGTCGTAGAAGGCGCGTCCCAAGCTGCCGGGTGCGCAGCTCTCGAGCGCGCGGTAGCTGGCCGCCAAAGCCGGGTCGTTGCCGGCGATGCCCAAGACGGGCAGCGCCATGTTCAGCACGCCCGGGAAGCCCTTGGCGCCGCGAATGAAACGACCCACACGTCGGAACATGTCGAAGCGGGCCATCATGGCTTGCCCGTGCGCCACTTCGTACAACACGTCGACGCCGGCTTCGTCGAGCTCGAGCGCGGCAGCCAGCTCGCGGACCTTGGCTTCGGTGCTGGGCGTTGGGGTGCCCTCGACCAACGCGGTGACGATGGCCAGCTGCACGGCGCGTTTGCGTGCGTGTGCGCCTTGCAGCACGCGCGCGACCTCGGAAAATGCGATCGGCTCGAGCGCATCCGCCGCGACCTCGCGGCCATGAAACCGAGCCACGCCTTCGATCAGCGCACGCTCGGCGTCCGTGAAATTATCGTTGGCGATTGCGACGTGACGTAGGGCGCGGAGCACGACGTCGAGCTCGCTGTGGGAAAAGACATTGAGTTCCATGCCCGCCCCCAGTGCATCGCTCATGCCAGCCGCTCTGGCTATCCAACACCGCTCGAGGGCCCCCCCGGGCGCCTTCCCGGGTGAAGAACGGATACGATCCGGCTCCGCCGACCGCTATCCAACGCGCCTTGGGTGATATCCAGGCCAATCGCTGCGGTCGAAACCGAGCGGACACAGGGGTCGCGCGAGCCTAGCGCCTTGAGGCTCGAGCTCCAAGACGTCACCAAGGTTTACCCCGGCGTGCGGGCCAACGACGGCATCTCGCTGTCGGTGAAGCCGGGTGAGATTCACGCCGTGCTCGGTGAGAACGGGGCCGGCAAGTCGACCTTGATGAAGATCATCTACGGCGTGACCCAGCCCGACTCGGGCCGCATGTTGTGGAATGGGCGTGAAGTTCGGGTGAACAGCCCCGAGCAAGCGCGCAGCCTGGGCATCGCCATGGTCTTCCAGCACTTCTCGCTGTTCGACACGCTGACGGTGGTCGAAAACGTATGGCTCGGGTTGGCTGAAAAGTCCAAAGCCCGCGTGGCCACGCGCATCCGCGAGCTCGGGCAAAGTTACGGTTTGGAGGTGGACCCGGACCGGCCCGTGCACACCCTCTCGGTCGGCGAACGGCAACGGGTCGAGATCGTGCGTGCGCTGCTGACCAATCCGCAGCTCCTGATCTTGGACGAGCCCACGAGCGTGCTCACGCCTCAAGCCATCGAACGCTTGTTCGAGACTTTACGCCGGCTCAAGAACGACGGCTGCTCCATACTGTACATCAGCCACAAGTTGGACGAGATTCGCGCGCTCTGTGACCAATGCACGGTGCTTCGCGCAGGCAAGGTCACGGGCCACGTCGAACGCCCAGCGGCCGAGACCAACGCTAGCCTGTCGCGTTTGATGCTCGGTGCGGAGCCACCGGTGCTCGAGCACCACGACCGCCAACCGGGGGAGATCGTGCTGGAAGTGAGCGGCTTGAGCTTGGAAAAGCAGGACGAGTTCGGCGTCTCGCTCCGTGGCGTCTCGCTGCGCGTCGCTGCGGGCGAAGTGCTCGGCATAGCGGGCGTCTCGGGCAACGGCCAGGGCGAATTGCTGGCGGCCCTCTCGGGAGAAGATCGGCGTGCGCCCGCCAACGCCATCCGCTTGTTCGGAAAAGACATTGCCGGCGCAGCGCCCGCGCGCCGGCGCCGTCTGGGCCTGCACTTCGTGCCGGAGGAACGGCTCGGGCGGGCAACGGTGCCGGTCCACTCGCTGTCCGAAAATACGCTCCTGACTCGCAAGGACTCGGTCGCGCCCGGAGCGTGGCTGCGTAAAGCGCCATTGCGTGAGCTGGCGCGCAGCATCATCGCGCGCTTCCAGGTGAAAGCGCGCGGCCCGAGCACGCTGGCGCGCAGCCTCTCGGGCGGCAATTTGCAGAAATACGTGGTCGGACGCGAGATCGACGCGCGCCCCAAGCTGCTCATCGTCGCTCAACCGACCTGGGGCGTGGACGTGGGGGCCGCAGCACAGATCCGCGGTGAGCTGCTCGCGCTGCGCGACGCGGGCTCCGCGTTGCTCGTGGTGAGTGAAGAGCTCGAGGAGCTGTTCGAGCTGAGCGACAACTTGGTCGTGATCGCCAGCGGCCGGGTCTCACCCCGGATCGCCCGGCGCGACGCGACGCGCGCGTTGATCGGGGAGTGGATGAGCGGGCTGTGGCCCGAGCCAGCGGATGGCTCGGGCTCGGCCTCGTCGAGGCGAGAGGAGGAGCCGCTTGCTGAAGCTCGAGTCGAGGCCTGAACCGTCGCGAGCATTGGCGCTGCTTTCGCCGCTGATCGCTCTCGGGTTGACCGTGATCATCGGGCTCGGGCTGTTCGTTGCCCTGGGCAAGGATCCGTGGCTGGCCTTGCAGATGTTCTTTTACGAGCCGCTCAAAAACACGCGCGCGCTCGGTGAGCTGTCGATCAAGGCGGCCCCTTTGCTGCTGATCGCGCTCGGGCTGTCGGTTTGCTTTCGCTCGGGGGTTTGGAACATCGGCGCCGAAGGTCAATTCATCCTCGGCACGATCGGCGCGACTGGTGTCGCGCTGCGAGCGAAGCCGGACAGCTCGGGGCTGCTGCTCGTCGCGGTGCTGCTCGTCGGGACGCTGGCCGGCATGCTGTGGGCTGCGGTCACGGCGCTGCTCCGTGACCGCTTCAATGCCAGCGAGATCTTGGTCAGCTTGATGCTCGTTTACGTCGCCGAGCAGGTGTTGAGCTACGTGGTGCATGGGCCGTGGAAAGATCCGAACGGCTATAACTTCCCCCAGACCATGACCTTCCTTTCGCAGGCCCGTGTGCCGCGTTTGATCGAGGGCACCCGAGCGAACTACGGCGTTTTGATCGCGCTCGTGAGCATGGGCGCGTTCTGGCTGTTCATGCATCGCACGCTCGCGGGCTACCGCTTGGAGGTCGCTGGGCTCGCGCCACGGGCGGCGCGCTACGCCGGCTTTTCATCGCGCAGCGCGCTGTGGACCACGCTGCTCTTGTCCGGAGCCATGGCTGGCCTCGCAGGCGCGCTGGAGGTGGCGGGGCCCGTGGGTCAGCTGACCAGCGACGTGCCGCTCGGTTACGGCTTTGCGGCGATCATCGTGGCGTTCGTCGGTCGCCTCGAGCCGATTGGGGTCACATTTTCGTCGCTGCTCATGAGCCTGTTTTACCTAGGTGGGGAGCTGTCGCAATCGCGGCTCGGTTTGCCCAAGTCGATCACCGGCGTGTTCCAGGGCTTGCTCTTGTTCTCGCTGCTCACTTGCGACACGCTGATCAATTATCGCGTGCGGTTCGTCGGGCGGCGCCGCGCGCTGAGCGCACCCGTGGAGGCACGGTGAACGAGCTCGCGCTCCTGATCGCCTCGACGATCGCGTCCGGCACACCGCTCGCGTTGGCGGCGCTGGGCCTGATCATCAACGAGCGCGCCGGCGTGATCAATCTGGGCGCGGAGGGCCTGATGCTGGTCGCCGCGGTCGCCGGCTTTGCGTGCGCCGTCGTGACCCACGACACGGCGCTCGCGCTGCTGGCAGGAGCAGCGGCAGCGGCCGCGCTTTCAGCGGCCTTTGGCGTGCTCGTGATTTGGCTCAATACCAACCAGTACGCGAGCGGGCTGTCGCTGTCTCTGTTCGGCGCGGGGCTCTCGGCGTTCGTGGGCGTGAGCTACACCCAGCAGCACTTTGCGACTCAAGCCAGCGCGGGGGTGCCCGGCCTGTCTCGGCTGCCGTGGCTCGGCCCCGCCTTGTTCACGCAGCACCCGCTCGCGTACTTGGTCGTGGTGCTAGCCGTCGCGCAGAGCTGGTTCTTCTTCCGGTCCAAGACGGGGCTCGTTTTGCGGGCCGTCGGGGAGTCTCCCGAGGCGGCCCAGGCCCTCGGCTATTCGGTGCGGCGGATTCGCCTGCTCGCGGTGATCGCGGGCGGCGCGCTCGTCGGTCTCGGCGGCGCCTACGTATCGGTGGTCGCGACGCCGCTTTGGGTCGAGGGCATGATTGCCGGCAAGGGCTGGATCGCCCTGGCGCTGACCACGTTTGCAACCTGGCGCCCGGCGCGCGCGCTGTGGGGCGCGTACTTGTTCGGCGGCGTGACCATGCTGCAACTTCACTTGCAAGGCCGCGGCGTCAGCGTGCCCGTCGAAATTCTGACCGCCTTGCCCTACGTCTCGACGATCGTCGTGCTCGTGCTCATCTCCCGCAATCCGCGTTGGATTGCCGCCAACATGCCAGCCTCACTCGGGAAGCCGTTTCATCCAGGAGCTTGAAATACATGATCAGGTCGAATCCCATCGTGCGCCGCTCGTTCGTCCTCGGCACCCTGCCGTGCGCGTTGCTCGGCACTCTTGGTCTTCTTGGGGGCTGCGACAAGAAGCCCGCTCCGGAGGCCACACCCACCGCGTCTGCGGCGCCCGTCGCATCCGAAGTCAAAAAGGAGGCCGGCCCGCTCAAGATCGCGTTTGCTTACGTCGGGCCGGTGGGGGACGCGGGCTGGACGTTCGCGCACGACAAAGCGCGCAAGGAGGCGGAGGCCGCCTTCGCCGGTAAGGTGAAGACCAGCTTCGTCGAGAACGTGCCCGAGGGCGCAGACGCGGAGCGTGTGATTCGCGATCTGGTCGATCAAGGCAACACCCTGATTTTCGGCACGACCTTCGGCTACATGGAGCCCATGCTCAAGGTGGCGGCCGACGCCAAGGGCGTCAAATTCGAGCACGCCACGGGCTACAAGACCGCCGACAACATGCGGACCTACGACTCGCACACCTACGAGGGCGCGTACCTGGCAGGTGTCGTCGCCGGTTCGATGACCAAGTCGAAGACGCTCGGCGTCGTGGCATCTATTCCCATTCCAGAGGTCATTCGCAACATCGACTCGTTCACGCTCGGCGCGCAGAGCATGAACCCGGACGTGAAGACCAAAGTCGTGTGGGTCAACAAGTGGTTCGATCCGCCGAAGGAGACCGAAGCCGCGCAAGCGCTGATCGATCAAGGGGCCGACGTCCTGATGCAGAACACCGACTCGCCCGCGGTCCTGCAGACTGCCGAGAAGGCCGGCAAAATGGCGTTCGGCTGGGACTCCGACATGAGTAAATTCGGCCCCCACGCCCACCTGGCCTCGGCGGTCGTGAATTGGGCGCCCTACTACAAGAAGGCCATCAAGGACGTGCTGGAAGGAACTTGGAAGGTCGAGCAAACCTGGTGGGGCGTCAAAGAAGGCGCCATCGATCTGGTCAACATTTCGGACCGCGTGCCCGCCGCGACGAAAGTCAAGATCGAAGAGATCAAAAAGGGCCTCACGGACGGCACATTCGTGATTTGGAAAGGCCCGCTGAAGGATCAGGCGGGCAAGGAAATGCTCAAGGCGGGTGACACCGGCGACGCCAAAATGCTGCTGGGTTTGAACGTGTACGTGAAAGGCGTCGAAGGCTCGCTGCCGAGCAGTAAGTAGCGGGTTTCCGAGTCGCCATTACGAATCGAGAGCAATCGGGAATCGAGAAATCGAGTCATTGGCTAGTCGGTGATCGGCTAGCCAATGACTCGCAAGCCGACCGAGGCTGAAGAATCTCGTACGCCTCGGGCTACACCGAAGGGGCGATCGTTCACCAAGGCGTCCTCGAGCAAGGTCTCGAGCTGCTGCAGAAGCCTCATCCCCGACTCCTTGCTCCGAAAAGTGCGTGAGGTGCTGGGCTAGCGCATCGCACTCGCGCCGCGCGAGAACTTTCCCAAAATGTGGAATCGGTTCCACATTTGAGCCTTGACGAGCGCCGTGCAGATGCACCAGGCTTTCGCGCAGGGAAGATCGCCGTCCGCCATGAAATCAAATCTCCGCTCGTGTGCTCCCGTGTTGTTGGTCATCGCCTTGCTCGACTGCCGCCCGCGCAAGCCGCCCCAGCCGGTCGCAACGCCGCAAGTGGCCGCGCCTGCGCCAGTGCAAGCCTCCACCAGCGCACAGCCCACGGACGGCCCGACCCCTGCGCAGCTCCATTTGGACGACGAAGTGCTGGGTACCTTCTTCGACGACGACATCCCGCGTTCCAGCGGCGGCTACACGTATAGCTACGGCGGCAACACGAGCAACAAAGTCTTGCCGAGCGGCACCGCGGGCAACCCCCAGGTTTTCGCCGCGGTATTTGCCAATGATTATTCGGGCGTCAACATCTCCCAAGGCAACTCCAAGTTTCTCGACCTCACCCCGTATCGCAAGACGGGCAGCCTCACGTTCTGGGTCAAAGGCGGGCCCGCGGCTCGAAAGTTCATGGTGGGCTTGATGGACAACCAGGGCGGCGAGCTCAAAGTTCAAACCAAGGTCAGCGCTGACTCCTACGCGGTAGTGAAAGAGGGGGAGTGGACTCAGTGCCGCATCCCCCTCAAGGCCTTCATCGACGACGGCGTGTACTGGGATGCCAAGCAGCACCGGGAAATCGCCGCCAAGATGGATTGGAAGAAAATCCAAGACTTTCGCATCTCGATCAATCGCGACGAAAACAAGGTCGAGCCAGGTCAACCCGTCATCTTCTACCTGGACCAAATCCAGCTCACGAAGACGGCCAAGGGCATCGAAGATCCGGACGCCTACTGGGACGCGTTCAAGTCCAGCGCGCCCGAGCAGTCGGTGACCGACTTCAGCAAGTGGCAGGATCAGTGGAAGGGGCAGCACGGCACGTCAGCGGATATCCACGTTGCCGTCGGCCCAGCTCCGAAGGGAGCGCCTCCGGGCGTCAAAGGCCAAGCGCTCAAGGTCGATTTCAAGCCCGGTGATTGGTACGACGCGTACTTCCAGACCCCGAACGCCACGGGCATCCTCAAGGACTGGAGCAAGCACTACGCGCTCACGGTCTGGCTGTACACCGACAAGCCGTACCAAGCCTTCGACTTCGTGATTCAAGATCGCGACCACGAGATGTTCCTGACCAAGGTCGGCGCTGGGCACGGCTGGCACCAGATCTTGATCCCGTTTCGCAGCTTCACGAAGTTTGCGTACTATCAGCCACCAGAGGCCAAACAGAACAACAAGCTCGATCTGGACGGGGTATTTCAGTTCGGCATCAAGCCGGGTGGGGACGTGGAATCGACCCTGTATTTGGCGGATATCCGCGTGACCAACGCGCGCGAGCTGGCCAAAGTGAAGGCGCCCGCCGAGCTGCCCGCGACCTTCAAGGGGGACATGGCCAAGGTCGTCCAACCGGTGCCGGACCTGTACGGCATCAACGTCGGCCTGTGGGCGCCGGAGCTCTTGGATGCGGCGTCGGTGAAGCTGCAGAAGCCGCTCAGCCTCGGCGTGGTGCGCTATCCCGGCGGTCTACGTGCCGACGAGGAAGACTGGCAGAAGACACTCAAAGCCAAGAACACCGACATCGACACGGACGAGTTCTTGGATTGGTGCGCCAAGGTCACCTGCAAGCCGATGTTCACGGCCAACGTTGGGGACGGCACGCCCGAGAGCGCTGCTGCCTGGGTCAAGTACGTGAACCAGACCCGCAAGGGCCCGAAGGTACAACTCTGGGAGATCGGTAACGAGATCTACGGGGATTGGCACAAGTACTACGCCAAGTGGGGCAAAGACGGCGGCACGGCCTACGGCAAGGCAGTTCGCGCCTACGTCAAAGCCATGAAGGCCGTCGACCCCACGATCAAAGTCAGCGCGGTGTGGATGCTCGGCGGCCCCTGGAACAAGGCCGTGTTCAAAGAGGTGGCGGACGTGGTCGATGCCGTGAGCGTCCACCACTACGCGCAAAACGCCGGATCCGAGAGCGATGAAGGGCTGCTGGCCGTCTCCGCCGAGGCGGACGCGTTGATGAAAAGCGTGAAAAAGCAGGTCGACGCGCTGGGCGCGAAAGGCAAGACCTACGAGATCTGGCTCACTGAGTGGAACTCGGTGGACGCGAACCCGGGCCCTCAGATCCTTCAGCACGTGAACGCGCTGTTCATTGCAGACTACCTGGGGCACTTGGCACAGTCGCCGATTCAGGTCGCGAACTTGTGGGCGCTGTACAATGGTCGTGACAAGCGCTTGGGCGACTACAGCCTCTTGTCCACCAATGGCGATCCGCAAGGCCTCAACGTGCGTCGCCCTTCCTACTGGGCGTTCGAGATGGTGTCGAACACGCTCACGGGGTCGCTCCTCCAGAGCACCACGGATCGCGAACCGCTCTCCGGTTGGATGTCCAAACGGGCGGATGGCAAAACCTCGATCGTGCTGGTGAACAAGAACTTCGATACGGACTACCGGGTCACGCTCAAAGTTGCTGGCCTCAAGGGCGAGGCCACGGTCGAGGTCCTGACCGCCACCGACAGCGGTGGCTTGGTCGGCTCGGAAGCAACCGGCAAGACGCACCCGAGCACGGGTCCCAAATCCGAAAAGAAAGCCTTGGCTGACGGCGCGTCGATCGTGGTGCCCAAGGCATCGGTGTTGACGATTCGGTATTGAGTGAGGGCGCCCAGCGGCGGCCGGTGCGCGGCCGGCTATGGCGTCGCGGCGCCGGAAGACGAGGCCGGCGCCGGCGGCGAAGTGGCCTCGGTGCTCGCGCCGGGCCAAGGATGCTGGCTCGCGTTGGGTTGCTCGGCTTGACCGGGCTTTGGCGCCGCAGCCGCAGGCGCCGCTAGCTTTTGCGCACCGTCCGACACGTGCGCACGTGCGCACGTGCGCACGTGCGCACGTGCGCACGTCATTGACGCGTAGCGCCGTGTTGCGCCCATTGCCTCGCCTGAGGACTCGTGCGACGGTCCTTACTTCATGACTCGCGAGTCGCTCGCGCCTAGAGAATCGATCGCCTTCCGTCGCTCACCGGCCGTGCCCGGGCTGGACGTAATCGACGCTCGAGACTCAGCGCGCCAGTGGCGAGACGTCGGCGGCGGTTTCGCCGTGACGTTCCTCAAGACCTGGCACGGTAGCGTCTACTACCGGGGACGCCTGCACGAGGTCGAGCCGGGGATCGCCTTTTGCAACCATCCTGCAGAGGCGCTGGTCGCAACGCCGCACACCGGCACCGCGGGCACGTTCAGCGTGCTGGTCGTCGCTCCCGATCTGCTGCGCGAATGGTTGTCGGAGTACCAAACCCGAACCCTCCGGCCGCAGTGGCGCGCCGTTGCCCAGCCCATCTCCACCCGCCTTAGCCAGAAGTTCGGGGGTTTTCTAGCGGACTTTCAGCCGCAGGCGTCCGCACTGGAGCTGCAGTCGGCAGCCGCTGAGGTGTCGGAAGCCATGATTCTCGAGCTGGTCTCGGGCGCCGACGAAACGATCGAGACGGCCAGCCCCGCACTACGCGGTGTGGCTCGCATGCGCGAGCGCCTGAACGACGATGACTTCGCCACAGACCTGGACACCTTGGCCCGCGACGCCGGGCTGACTCGCTTCCAAGCCTTGCGCGCCTTCAAACGCCGCTACGGCTTGCCGCCCCACGCCTATCAGCTGTGCCTGCGCGTGGCTCGCGCGCGAGCGATGCTGCTCGAAGGTGCGGCACCGGCGGACGTCGCGGCGCATTGCGGCTTCGTCGATCAAAGTCATTTCAATCGCCACTTCAAGCGCATCGTCGGCGTCACTCCGTTGCAGTTCGCAGCCGCGCCGCCCGCGCGGACCAGCGGTGTTTATCGGATCTACGAGCCAAACCCGCGAGAGCTGCACTCGTTGGCCGCGCCGCCTCGAGCGCTCTAGAGCAGGGACGCGGCGAGGCCGTCCAGGATATCGCGCTCGCTCACCAGCAGCTCGTCGAGCCCGAGCTCACTCAGCAAGGTCGAGAGCACGAGCGCACCGCCGACGATGATCTCCGCCCGGGCCGGCTGGACCAGCATGCCACGGCGCTCGGCGATCGTGACGGCCGCTAGGCGAGCACACAGCGCGGCCACTTGGCTTGCGCTCAGCCGGCTGTGGTGCGTGCGTGCCGCATCGTAACGAGTCAAGCCCAGTTGCAGCGCAGAAAGCGCAGTCACCGTGCCGGCCAAGCCGACCACGCAGCGCGCCTGCTCGACCTGAATCACTGCGCGCACCGGCGCGAGGATCGCGCGCACGTCGGCCGCGCACGCCTGCAGCTCGTCGCTCGTGGGCGGATCGCTGCGCAAATGGCGCTCCGTCATGCGCACGCAGCCCATTTGCACCGAGATCTCTGCCTCTGGGTGCTCACTGCCCAAGACGAATTCGGTCGAGCCGCCGCCCAAATCGATGACCAAAAACGGACCCGCGCCGCGCGGTAAGCCGTGCGTCGCGCCGTCGAACGACAAGCGCGCTTCGGCATCGCCGCTCAACAACTCGGGTCGCACGCCGAGCGCTGCTTCGGCCGCGTCGAAAAACACCTGCCCGTTCTGGGCGTCGCGCGCGGCGCTGGTCGCGGCTGCGCGCACGCGAGCCACGCCGTGCCGACGAAGCCGCGTGGCATATTCCGCGAGCACGGCCGTCGTGCGCGTGATGGCTTCCGGTAAGAGCACGCCCGACACGTCCACGCCTTGGCCCAGGCGCGTCATGTGCATCTCGCGCTCGAGCTCGCGCCCGGTCGCGTCCACGATCAGCAAGCGCACCGAGTTCGTGCCGATGTCGACCGCAGCGACCGCGCCGCCGAGCGCGCTCAAATGCCCTGCCCGCCGATCTGCCGTTTCAAGCCGATCAACGTCAAGAGCTCCATGCGCGCCGCCGAATCGTTCAAAAACAAGCCGTGCAACTTGCTGGTCGTCGTCCAAGAGCCGGGCTTCTTCACGCCGCGGTAGCACATGCAAAAGTGCTGGCACTGCAGGATCACGGCCACGCCCTGCGGACGCAAGTGCCACTGAATGGCGTCGCTGATTTGCTTGGTGAGCTTCTCTTGAACCTGCAAGCGCTTGGCGAACACATCCACCACTCGCGCGATTTTGCTCAAGCCCACCACGCGCCCGTTCGGGATGTACGCCACGTGCGCTTTGCCCACGAACGGCACCATGTGATGCTCGCAGTGGCTGAACAGCTCGATGTCACTGACCAGCACGAGCTCGTCGTAACCTTCGACCTCTTCGAACGTCTTGGCCAAGTAGGTCGCTGGGTCCTGCGCGTAGCCCGAGAAGTGCTCGGCGTAGGCGCGCACCACGCGCGCCGGTGTGTCGAGCAAGCCCTCGCGCGCCGGATCCTCACCGAGATAAGCGAGGATGCCGCGCACGTGCTCTTCGGCTGAGGCGATCTGCTCGGGCGTGCGGGCCGCGGCAGCGTGCTCTTGGTCGTCGTCGTCGCGTTTGGCACTCATCGGGGCGCAGCATGGCCCGCCGCGCCGCGAGCCTCAAACTCGACTAAGGTTTTGCCATTTTTGACTGGGGTTTCGATGGTCACAGAGCGAGTCCCATCCGGCCCAGCCTTCGGCGTCGTGGACGCGCGCGCGACGTCATCGGCCAGCGACGGCGCGGAGTTGCCGGCTCGTATCTTGCGCTCGCTGCGAGCGCGCTCACGCGGCGTAGCAGCGCTCGGTGCGCTCGGCGGCGATGTCCCAGGTGAACGCGGTCTCGGCCGCGTAGCGCCCGTTCCGGCCCATCCAGCGCGCCCAATCGAAGTCGGTGAACAGCGTGCCGATGCCCCAGCCGACCGAGTCGACGGTGGGCTCGATCTTGAGCCCGGTCACACCGTGCCAAACGAACTCCTTGGGGCCACCGACTTGAGAGGCGATCACGGGCTTGCTCGCAGCCCAACCTTCGAGCGCCACGATGCCGAACGGCTCGTTGCGGCTCGGCATGCACACCGCATCACAAGCTTTGAACAGGTCGATGCGTTGCTCACCTCTGAGGTGCCCGAGGAAACGCGTTGCGTGGCTCACGCCAAGCTGGGCCGCCCGCTGTTGCAGCTCTCCGAACATGTGCCCGTCGCCCACGAACAAGAACTTGGCGTTGGAGTGATGACGGAGCAGCCCCGGGATGGCTTCGAGCAGCAAATCAGGCCCTTTTTGTACGCACAGACGGCCACAAAACAGCACCGTCGGGTCCAGGGGCCCGAGCGCGTAGCGCTGCTTCACCCCGCCTGGATCGACTCCGACGTCGAACTCGTGCACCGGGACGCCGTTGTAGATCACGTCGCACTTCCAATCGGGCAAGCCATAAATCTGAGCCAGCTCCTCCTTCAGCGTCGAGCTGACGGCGATCACGCGATCGGCGACGTACGTGCCGTGCCACTCGCATTCCCGGATGCGCGCCGATGCGCCGTCCCAGAAGCTGTTCCCACAGCGCCCGTATTCGGTGGAGTGCATGGTGAGCACGGCGCGGCGCTCGGAGCGCTCTTCCTTGATCCAACGCACAGTGTCGGCCGCGAGCCAATCGTGCGCGTGCACCACCTCGAACGGCCCGGTGTGCTTCTCGGTCTCGAAGAAGTGCCACACCAGCGATCGGCACATGGCCCTGATTTCGTCGACGAAGTTCTGGTCGAGCTCGTGCGGACAGTAGTGATACCAAACGTCACCCACTTGCTGAACGCTGCCCAAGCCGTGCCCGGGCCGGGTGAACACGTGCACCTCATGGCCGCGCCGCGCGAGCGCCGCCGCAAGCTCCGAGACATGCGTGGCAACCCCGCCGATGGCCGCTGAATGAAGCGTCTCCCACGAGAACATCGCAATCCGCATCGATTTCCCTATCTGAGCCGCAGGGGCGTCTCTTGCAAGCGAGCCAAAAGCGCAGAGTCACGCTGAGCATCTATATCCCGGATTCGTTTCGGGGAGTCGTCGGCGGTTCGAACGGCTGGTTACGGCGACCTCACGTTTGGAGCGCGAGGAGTCTTTCACGTAGCGAAGGTTGCGGTTTTGCTGGCGGGCCGCTCAGTGGCCCGCGGCTCGAAAGCTCTCCGTGTTGCAGTTCGGGGCTTGCGCCACGGTTACTCGAAGTAAGCTCGCGGCATGCGTCGAGCCATTGGAACCATTCGTATCTTCACCTTCAAAGAGGGCCTCATGTCGGCCGTCGCTCACGATTTGCGCGTGAGCCTGCAAAGCTTCGAAGTCACGCTCGAAGGCACGGTCGTCAAAGCCGAATTCGACCTCAAGTCACTCGCCGTGGACGGCCCGATGCACCATGGCGCGCTGCAAGCCGAGCAATACGACGCATCCAAAAAAGCGGACGTGGCCAAGGCCATGCACGGCGAAGTGCTCCACACCGAGAAAAACCCGAAGGCCTCGTTCTCGGGCGCTGCGACGCCCGTGGGCGACGGGTACCGCGTCGATGGTCACTTGCAACTGGCGGGCAGCGCGCAGCCGCTCGCGTTCGATGTGCGCAACGAAGGCGGCACCTACCGCGCCGAATTCGAGCTACAGCCGAGCCGCTGGGGCATCTCCCAATACAAGGCGATGCTCGGCGCCATCAAACTGAAGGACCTGTTCAAGGTCGAGCTGGCGCTCACTGAAGCCTGAAAGGAGCCGTGATGTCCCTCGTTTTGTATCACCACCCGTACTCTCGCGCCGCGACCGTGGTTTGGATGCTCGAAGAAGTGGGCGTCGAGTACGAGCTGCGCTTCGTGGACCTCATGGCCGGCGCGCACAAAGCGCCCGAGCTCAAGGCCCTGAATCCGATGGGCAAGCTGCCGATTTTGAGCGATGGCGACCAGGTCGTCACCGAGGTTGCGGCGATTGGGCTTTACTTGGCGGATCGCTATGCGCTCGGCAAGCTTGCGCCTCCGCCGGATGATCCGCTGCGCGGCACGTACCTGCGCTGGTCGCTGTTTGCGCCGTCCGTGATCGAGCCCGGCGCAATGGCCAAGGCCAATGGTTGGTCGGCGAAACCGAGCCAAGCGGGGTGGGGTGATCACGACTCCATGATCGAGGCCATGGAGGCCGCGCTGGCCGGGCGGGCCTACATCTTGGGCGACAGCTTCAGCATGGCCGACGCGATTTTTGGCGGCACCTTGCGTTACATGCTGCGCTTCAAGATGCTCGAGGCCCGTCCCGCGTTTACCACCTACGCCGAACGCCTTGCCGCCCGCCCGGCGTCGCAGCGGGCCGAGGCGCGCAACAACGCGATCATCGACGAGCGCGGCCTACGCCGCTGAACGGCTGACAGGGGCGCGGCTGTACTCGCGCGCGGGCCCTCCTGCGCGAGCCAGGGAAGATTTCGTCCCGAGCCGCAGTACGCCAAGGTGAGGCCCGACACGCGGGTCGAAGGGGTAGGCGGTCGGGATGGCGAATCGAAACGTTTGTCACTTAGCGGTTTGGGCGTGCGCGCTCTCGGTCGGGGCTTGCGCGGGGCAGGGGAAAAATACGAGTACGGGTGCAGTCCCGTCGCGGCCTGCGCTGGCTGCGTCAGTAAAGGATCCTCCCGTCGCGACTGCGCCCCAACCGGTGGCCGCGCTAGCAGAGGCGCAGCGATCCGTGGCGACCGCGAGCGCTCCGCCAAATGTTGCGCAACGCTTCCAAGCGCACCTCGCGGAGCACCGCGATCTCGAGGTTGCGGATCTCGAGCGCGAGTTGTCGCTCAAGCGTCCGCCCGATCGCCCGCTGTCGTTCAACCCAGAGGCCGCGCGCTTCGCCAGCGCCGCGTTCGACAAGCTCGCCCTTTCGCCCGAGGAGCGCAGCGCCTTCAAGAAAGACGGCGTGGTCAATGTAGACCACCAGCAGCGCTACAGCATGGGCGCGGCTTACTACGCCATCTTCACTCGGGATTTGCCAGTCTTGGTGACGACGGATTCGATCCTGCATGCGCTGCATCGCTCGTACGACGCCATCTTGCAGGACTTGGAGACGACCGAATTTACGAACACCCTGCAGACGACGCTCGAGAAGAGTCACGAGGCGTTACGGAAAGCGAACCCTGCCACTCCAAAGCTCAAAGCTAGCTACCAGGACGTCGACTTCTACCTGACCGTGGCGCGCAATCTGCTGAGCGAGTCAAAGCCGGGCAACCCGCTCGCGGTTCCATCGTTGCTCGGCAACGACGCTCAGGTGAAGCTTACCCTCAACAAGATCGCCTCGCTCAAGTTGGAGTTTCCGCCCGAGCACAGCGATATTTACGGTGGAAAGCGGGCGATCGACTATTCGCAATTCAAGCCGCGCGGGCACTACACGGCCTCACCGGCCCTCGCTCGCTACTTTCAGGCGTTGATGTGGCTCGGGCGCGCGGACACGGGGTTCGTGTTGGCTCCGCCGGACAAGAACGCGGGCATCGTCGCGGACGACGAACGGGAGCTGCGCAGCGCCGCGTTGCTCGCGCTCACCGTCGAGCAGAGCGGCGAGCTGGCTCGCTTCGAGGCCATGGGTCGGGCGATCGATTTCATGGTCGGCAGCTCCGACAACTTGACGGTCAGCCAGCTGCTCGGCGCTCTGCGCGCTGCGGGCATTCACGATCCGAGCGCGCTCGAGCAGACGGGCAGTGTCGTGGCCGTGCAGGAAAAGGTAGCGCACGCCGGGCAGCAACAGATCCGCGGCCAAACGCTGGTTCCGCCCGAGATTGCGGAGGCAGAGGCCCAGCCGCCGAGCTTGTTCCAGCTCTTCGGGCAGCGCTTCATGATCGACAGCTACGCGCTGTCGCGGCTCGTTTACGATTCGATCGAGTTCAAGGGCAACAAGCAAGAGCGGCAGATGCCCATGGGCTTGGACGTGATGGCAGCGTTCGGCAACGACGAGGCGACCCGGCTCCTTCGCCCCGAGCTCCAGCGCTTCAATTACTCGTCCAACTTGCTCGCGGTGCGGCGCACGATCGACGATCAGCGCCCGGAAGAGATCGAGCAAAGCGTAGCGGGCCTGTGGCTCGACTCACTGCGTAAGCTGGACGATGTGCCGTCGAAAGGCCATTTCCCGGAGGCCATGAAGCGCACTCCGTTCGCGCGCAAGCAGCTGCAGACGCAGCTCGCTTCCTGGGCGGAGCTCCGCCACGACACCGTGCTGTACGCGAAGGAGTCGTACTCGGCGGGCATCATGTGTGAATACCCCGAGGGTTACGTCGAGCCGTACCCCGAGCTCTTCGCGCGGCTGGCCCAGCTCTCTAGCTTGGCGAAACAGCGCTTCGTGGCGATGGGCCTCACTCAAGCGTACGCGGACTTCTTCGGTAGCTTCTCGGACACCATGCGCTACCTCGAGATACTCGCCCGCAAAGAGCTCGAGGCGAAGCCGTTCAGTGCCGAAGAGAGCGGATTTCTTAAAAAGACGATCGACGCGCGCGGCTTCGGGTGTGGACCGCCCACCTACGACGGCTGGTACGTGCGGTTGTTCTACGGCGGCGAAGCCCAGCTTTGGAAGCCGAGCGTGTCCGATGTTCACACCGACCCGACTTCGGGAACCGTTCTGCAAGCCGGAGTGGGTGACGTGAACTTCATGCTGCTCGCGGTCGACAACCAGAAGGACCACGCGGTGTACGTCGGCCCGGTGTACTCGTATTACGAATTCACGCGCAGTGCGTCGGACCGAATGACCGACGAGGAATGGAGCGCAGCCATCAGTGCCGGAGCGGTGCCCGCGCGGCCCGCTTGGTGGGCGGCCGCGTTCCCATCCAAGCCGTCACGGCGCACCTTGCGTGGTGCACAAGTGCAGCCGAAAGAGACCGACCCACGGGCGCTTGCCGCTGATCAACTGCTGAAAAAGGCGCGTGGCCTGAAAGGGCCAGAGCTAAGACGCATGCTCGGTGAAGCCGCGGCGAGAAGTGCCGCCGCCGACAAGCCGCCGCTGCCTCCCGCGAGCGCGCAGCCCTAAGCGAGCCCGCCTCATTGCTTCGTCACCGAACCGCATGGGAAATCGAAGCCGATGCTCTGGCTCGTCGGGCTACGCCAAAGCGTGCATGCGCTGCCGTTGAGCTGAAGCCGCTTGTTGTTCACCATGCTCCAGCCGTTGCTCGCGCTTTGCGTGATCGATTGCCCCTGAATGCTCACGCTCGCCGTCGAGATTGCGTTCAGCTCGACGCTGAGGCCCGCGGCCAGGTCGAAGGTGCAGCTCTTTACGCCGGCGACGGGGCCGGCGAGCGCCTGCTTGAGCGCCGCCGCGTTGCTGGCATTCGGGCGATACACGGTCG
The DNA here is from genome assembly GCA_040348785.1 of Myxococcales bacterium. Classification (GTDB taxonomy): domain Bacteria; phylum Myxococcota_A; class Polyangia; order Polyangiales; family Polyangiaceae; genus PMG-095. The sequence continues at coordinate 25,595 of JBEQTH010000097.1, forward strand.
CATTACTGGCAGGCATCCCGTAACTGGCGATGGCTGCCGGCGCGGCCTTGCCGGTTGCGGCAAATAGTGCGGTCCACGCTGTCGTGGTCGAGCAGTTGTAATAAATACCGGTTCCCATGCCCGAAGGGTCCGTGACGGCGAGCCCAGCACCCGCGTTGGCGAACGCTTGCAGGCTCGCCCCAGAAATCGAGATCAACGGTGAATCCACACCCAGGATGAAGGTTCCCACGCCCGCCGCGTACAGGTGCTGCAACTGGCTCACGGTTGCGTCGACTGGGCACGAGGGAGGGCCGTCATCACAGAAGTCGGGCTCGCCGTCAGTTGCTAGTAATACGTATTTCGGCCCTGGTGCAGTGTCGGCGAGGAGAAGTGTCTGCGCCATGCCGAGCGCTTGCGCGGTCGGGGTCTCGGCTTTGAACGTGGGGGCGGCGAGGTTCTCGTAAGCGGCGTGAATCGCGTCGTAGTTGTTCAGCGCAGGGCCTTCCGCACTGAAGCTCGGACAGATGCCCCCATTTTGACCCGTGAACGAGCCGAAACCGAAGCGCACGGACCCTTGCAGCTCTTGCACGACTTCCAGCATGCTCTGCTTGAGTGCGCCCCAAGGCGTGTCGTTCGGATCGGCGCAGTTGAGCCCGGTTTGTTGGGCCGACCCCGAGAGGCACAGAAACATGCTGCTCGAGCGATCCACGAGCACGAACACCGTGGGCGCGGTCGCGCTGACGCTCGCTTCGAAGGCCTGACACGAACCACCCGAGCCCGCGTTGCCGGCCGTGGCCGCGCCGCCTTTGCCCGCTGCGCCATTGTCTGTACCGCCACTGCTCGAGCCCGAGTCGCCCGCACCAGCGGCACCTGCAAGCTCCATTGAGCCAGCGTTGCCCATATCGTCGTGGTCGGCGCCCCCCGCGCCGCCTGAGTGCGCACCCGCGTCCCCGTTGGCAGTGCCGCCGAGCGCAGCATTGCCGGCTTCGCTTCCGATCATCCCGCCCGAGCCAAGCGGGCCACCCGCTGAGCCATTCGACGGGTCATCGTGCTTGCTCCCGCACCCGACCGCGAACCAACCCAACCCAACGAACAGTGCAGCGCCCCAGCACACGCGACCCATCATTTTCCGATGAGTGTCTCAGAGCCAAACTCGTCAGACAAGCCTGGCCTCGGGTAAGGGTCGTTGTCCAATCGCGGCGCTCCCGTGACGGTGCCGGCTCGAAGCGGTGAGGATCTGGTTTCTTCGCCGCTTCGAGCGCTGGCTCTGGATCCGATCGAGGCTAAGCCGTGCAACGCTGCTCTGGGCTGCGAAGTGCCCTTCCGACAATGGCACGATCCATGCTCCGTATTCGATCCATGGCTCAGTACCGCGCTCCTTGGCTTGCTCTGGCGATCGCGTTTGCGTCGGTTGTCGCACATGCCGAAGGTCGGGCGCCGATCAATCGCTATGCGGTGAAGGTCCCGGCTTGCGACTTTCGCGCGGGTGGCGCTCGAACGACCGTGAACGCGCCCGCCGCGACCGTGCGCGCCTTGGTGCAGGACTATGGGCACTATTCGGAGTTCATCAAGCCGTTCGAGGCTTCGAAAATCGTCGGCCGCGAGGGCGACAAGACGGACGTCTATTTGCGGATCAAGATCCTGAAGGGCGCCGCCAAAATCTGGGCTGTGGTTCGGTTCGAGCCGCCGGTCGGAGGAGGCGAAAACGAGACGGTCAACGCCAAGATGCTCAAAGGCAACGTGAAGCGCCTCGACGCCACTTGGCACCTTCGGGCCGTGGACGAGGGCCACACCGAGGTCAGCCTAGAAATCCTGATGGTACCTGATTTCCCAGCGCCGGAAGCGCTCGTCGTGCCCGAGGTGCGCGACGCGGCCGCTACGGCGCTCGATGGGCTCCGCAACGAGGCCGAGATGCGATCTTCAGAGAAGTAAGCATGGCAATCCCGCGCATCATCCATCAGTCCTGGAAGAGCAGCACGGTGCCGGAACAGTTCCGCCGCTTTCAAGAGCGCTGGCGCGTTCTACACCCCGGCTACGAGTACCGGCTCTGGACCGACGAAGACAATGCCGCATTCGTCCGCGACGAGTTCCCGAATCTGCTCGGCTTGTATCGCTCGTTCTCGCGCGAGATTTATCGGGCCGATCTGGTGCGCTGCCTGTACTTGGCCCGCTTCGGCGGCATTTACGCGGATCTGGACATCGAGCCGCTGCGAGCCCTCGATCCGTTTTTGGCTCGCGCGAGTGAGTGTTGGCTCGGCAGTGAGCCCGAGTGCCACGCGCTGAAGCGCCTGGGGCGAGCGCGCATGGCGTGTAACGCCGTGATGGGCTCGGCTCCCGGTCACCCGTTCTGGGCGCGCATGATCGACGAAATGCAAAGCCGCGCCAACGGCCCCCATCGAACCGACCCCGTGCAGGTGACCGGGCCGATCGCGCTCGACGCCGCGTATCGCAAGCACGGCGCCGACCTGGGTGTCTCGCTCGCCGAGCCCGACGCATTTTTTCCGTTGCCCGACGTCAACGGTCAGCCCTTGCCGCTGAGCCGAAGCGAGAAGCTTCATTATCAGCGCATGCTGGAGCTCCGCCGTTACCCGACAAGTAGCTGGGGCGTGCATCATTGGGCGCACACCTGGATCCCCAATCGAGGCTTCGACCGGTTCCTTCGTACGTCCACGGCCAAGGGGCGGCAGGCCATCGAAGTGCTGCGTGGTCAGCGAACGGTCGACGAGCTCGCCCGCCCCGAGCGCTACGGCGTGCGCTTCCCCGAGGCCGTGTTTCCGCCTAGGCCCGCGGATTCCGCGCGCTATCGAGAGCTAGTCGGTACGGGCTTCGAGGTTGCGGCCAGGAGCTCGATCACGTTCCTGGTGATGCTGCACAATCGGCTCGATCTGGCTCTCTTGTTGCGCGCCAGGCTCGAGCGCCATGCGGCCTGCTTCGGGGTCGCAAAGGTGCTGCTCCTGTGCGACGACTCCACTGACGGCACGGCACGGGTGATGGCCGACTGGCAACGGGCCTGCCCGGAGCTCGTGAGCAACGTTCCGGCGCCCAGTGTGCCTCCCGGGCTCACCGGTTTTGCGCGCATGTCGCGTTTGCGCAACACGCTACTGATGGCGAGCGAGGCCGGACCAGCGAGTGACTACGTTGCGGTGCTCGACGGCGATCTCGAGGGTCCCGTGAGTGAAGAGGGGCTCTTGCATTCCATTGCCGTGCTTTGCCAGCCGCGAGGTCCCGATGCGGTTGCGGCGCTGGGCGTCAACAATTGGCTCGGGGCGCCTGGGCTCGTCCCTTTCCTCGGCTACAGCTACTACGACCCCATCGCATTTCGTGAGCACTGCTGGCAGCGCGTGGAGAGCGACGCCGCGATCCGGCGTCGGCTGGGCGGGCTGCGGCGCGGGGCGGAGCCGCTCGGCGTGAAGAGCGCCTTCGGCGGGCTCACGCTGTATCGGGGTGAGGCGCTGCGCGGTTTGCGCTACGACAACGAGACACGGGACTGTGAGCACGTGAGCTTGCACCGCGCGCTCGCCGCGCGCGGTGGCACTCTGGTGCTCAATCCGTCATTGCTGTTGTTGGCGGGGCGCCAGGGCCATCACCAAGGGCGCTCGGCCTCAGCTGCCAACGGCCTGCTCGAGCTCCAACGCTAGCGCAGCGCTGGCGCTCGGGCGCCGCGCGCTGGGCGGCGCGTTCTCTGGCTTGTCCCAGACGGGTTGCTGGCAATCCCGGCTTTGGATCGGTACTGGCTGCCGAAGTAAGCCTGCACCCGCCAGCGTGAGGTGCAGCCCCGTCCAACGCGCGAGCGATAGCGCTTGCTTGGCTGGCAAGGAGCCCGGGCTCGGAACCGAGCGCAGGCAGTGCTCGCGTGCTTCGGCGAAGGCATCGTAGTAGCGGGCGATGCAGCGCTCGGGCCGCGCGCGCAGCCGCACGGCTTCGGCGGCGCGCTCGCTGAGCGCAGCGCGCGCCGCTGAATCGCGCAACAGGTCGAGCACGGCTCGACCGAATTCGTGCGCGACGTGCCCCGACTCCCGCTCGGGATCGACCAAGATCCCCGTGCGCCGGTGCTGAATCTGCTCCGAGACGCCCATGCGGTCGCTCAGCGCGACGACTGGCAAGCCGCACCACTGAGCTTCGCTCACCACCTGTCCGTAAGTCTCACTCAACGACGCGTACACGAATAGATCGCCATGGCGCAGAAAACCGGGGACTTCACCCAGCGGGCGTTCACCGATGAAATGCACGCGCTCGGCCACGCCTTGCCGCTCGGCTTGGGCTCGGAAGGTCTCGCGATCTGGGCCGTCACCGACCAGGGTCAGGCTGGCATCGGCAACCGCAGGGGCGATGTGGCGCGCGAAGATCTCGATCAGATCGGCGACGCCTTTCTCCCGAGTCAGCCGACACACGGCGAGCAGTCGGCCGCCGCGCTTGGCCGAGGCAGGGAACGGATCGCTCTTGAACACCTCGTCGAACACCGCGGGATCGACGGCTCGTGGCACCGTCCAAATTGGAACCGTCACGCCGCGTTCACGCCAATACCGCTTGAGCCCCTCGGACAGCACGATCAGGCCGTCACCCTGATTGTAGGCATCCACAGACTGCTGCTCGATCCAGGGCACCACGCGGTCACGAAAGAACTCGTTGACTGGGGTTCGGTACAAGGATTCAGGCAAAATCACGTTGTATACGCTGGGCAGGTGAATGGTGTTCACCGACACGAATGGCACCCGTTGCGTGGCTCGCAACCAAACCCCTGCTTCCATCATCGCCGAGCCGGATTGGCCGAGTAGGATATCGAGCTGCTCGTCGCACAGTTGTTTCAAACGCGCGCGCGAGGGGAGGGCAAGCTGCACCCCGGGATGATTGCGCAGCGGAACACTGCGCAGCGCCACGCTGCGTTGCGGTAACTCCTCGGGTCTGGCGTTGCGGTCTTCGGGTCCCACGACCGTCACGCGATGACCACGTGCTCGAAACTCACGGTACAAGAATTGCGAAGCAAACGAAGAGCCGTTGGCATAGGGGATGCGAACGTAGTCATTGAGTATGCCGATCTTGTGCGGCCACCCTGACGGCTCAGCCCCTGCACCGCGTTTCGAAGCCTCCGGACGACTTGCCATGACTATTCCCTCATCACTGCGCATTTTGGACCTTTGCGAATTTTTCTCCGACCGCGGCGGCGGCGTGCGCTCCTACTTGGAGCGCATGGCCAAGGCGGCGCAGAGCGCGAAACACGAACTGATCGTCGTCGCGCCGGGTGGCGCGCACGAGGAGACTTTCCAGGCTGGGATGAAACTCATCCGCTACCCTGCACCTCGCATGCCGTACGACGGGACGTACCGCATGCCGTGGCGCCTCGATCTGATGCGCGCGGCGGTCGCGCGCGAAAAGCCGGACGTGGTGCAGATCTCGAGCCCCTTCGCCCCCGCCCTGGCGGCCAGGTTTTTGCCCCGTGGCCCAGTGCGGGCCTATTTTTATCACTCCGATCCGATCGGCTGTTACGTGCGACCGGTGTTGCAGCGCGCTTTGCCGATGCAACTCGCGCAACGCACCGAGCACACGGTGTGGGGCGTGCAACGCGCGATCAGTCGCACCTGTGACGTGACTATCGTCGCCGGGAACTGGCTCGCCGAGGTGCTCGAGAAGCAGGGCTGTGAGCGTGTGCGGACGGTGCCATTCGGTATTTCGCGTGAGGATCTCGGGCCGCGTTTCGCTGATCCGGAGCTGAGGCGGCGGCTGCTGGGCCCGCTCGCCAATACCGCCAACGCCGCGCTGCTCTTGATCGCCGGCCGGCTCGCAGCCGACAAACGACAGGCGTTGTTGCTCGATGCGCTGATCGAATTGCAGCGCACGCAGCCCGTGGCGTTGGTCGTGCTCGGTGACGGGCCGGAACGCGCCGCGTTGCAGCGGAAGGCCGGTGCGCTGCGCCACGCCAGCTTCGTGCCGTTCACGCACAATCGCCAAGAATTTGCGGCAATTGTCGCGAGCGTCGATGCCTTGTTGCATGGCTCTACCTGCGAGACCTTCGGCTTCGTGGTCGCCGAAGCGCTGGCCAGCGGCACGCCCGTGATCGTGCCAGACGCAGGGGGTGCGGGTGCGCTCGCAAAGCCCGAATATGCGGAGGCTTACGCGCCGCAGGCGGATGCGGCCGGAGTGGCGCGGGCCGTGCAACGGCTGCTCGCACGGCCGCGCGAGGAGATGAGGCGCGCGGCGTTGCACGCGGCCGATACGTTTCCCTCATCGGAAAGACATTTCGAAGACTTGTTCCGCCTGTACCGAGAGCTGCTCGGAATGCGTCCCAGCTGAGCTCGACTGTTGCTCCAGACATACGCGACGCACACTTCGCTTTTCACACTGTGCCCCCTGCTCACACCACGCCCGGCGCGAATGTGCAACGGGCAATCACCCACGAGTATCGCGTTCCGGAATATGTCGCACATCGGTAATGGCAGCGAGTCGAGATCGATACTCAATCGTAGAGTGACCGCCGCGCGAGTGGCGTTATCGAGACGGAGCTCATGAACCAACTCATGAAACCAGAGCCAGGGCGGTCGTCGCTCGATGTCGATCGCGCGCTCAGCGCCTACACTGCGTGGGCCGTGCGCCATCCGCGCTGGGTGCTCGCGTTCGGCTTGCTCGTGCTCGCGTGCAGCTGGGCCCTCGCCAGCCGTCTCAAAATCAAGGGTGATTTCGTGAGCTTGCTGCCCACGGAGAGCGGCAGCGCCCAACGCTTCACGCAGGCTTTGGCGCGCAAGGGTGGCTCGGCATCCACGCTGGTCGTGCTCATCGACTCGCCCACGCCGGCGGCGAATCGTCGCTTCATCGACGCGCTGGCCGCCAAGTTGGAGACGCTACCCAAAGCGTTGGTCGAATCGGTTCAGGTCGGGTCGCGCGCCGAGCGCCGCTTCTTTCAGGACAATCGTTGGCTCTTCGCGTCCGAGCGCGATTTGATGATGGTTCGCTGTTCACTCGCACGAGAACGCGAGCGAACGCTGATCGGCTTCGATTTGGATGACTCGTGCCAGACCGAAGTCGATGACGAATTGAAGCGGCTCGGTGTCGATGGCGCTACCTCTGCGTTACTCGATCCCGTCGCGAAGACGTCGGCGCCAACGCCTGTCGACGAGACGAAATCTGCATTCACGACCATCCGCGAGCAAGTGGAGCGTGCCGCGCCGCCCGACCCGTTTCCAAACGGCTACTTCTCGAATTCAGAAGGCACGCGTTACGCGCTCGTCATTCGTTCGCGCGCGGCGGGTATGGGTGAGCTCGCCTCGGATGAGCTCCTGAAACGAGCACAATCTGCGGTCGACGAGCTGGAGCCGCGGCGGTTCCAGCCCGCCGCGCAGGTCGGCTTCGCCGGCGACATTCCCAACGCAGTCGCGGAACGGCAATCCTTGATCGAGGACATTGCGCTCGTTTCGGGGCTCGCCGTGGCCCTGATTTTGGCCACCATTTTGGGCTACTTCCGGTCGCCGCTCAGCCTGATCTACATCGGCGTCGCGACTGCGACCGGATCGGGGGTTGCGTTTGCCGTGGCTTCGCTCGCGTTCGGGCATCTGAACATGGCCACGGGCTTCTTGGGCTCGATCATCGTGGGCAACGGCATCAACACACCGATCGTTTACGTTGCGAGCTATCGCGAGCGGCGAAGCCACGGAGACAGCGTCGAGCAGGCATTGCTCGGCGCCGCGCTGGCCTCTCGCCGCGGCACCTGGCTCGGGGCGCTCGCTGCCAGTGGGGCCTACGCCGCGCTGGGGGTCACTAGTTTTCGCGGCTTCAGTGAGTTCGGCTTGATCGGCGGAACCGGCATGCTGGCGTGTTGGTGCGGCGCATTCGGACTGTGTCCGGCCATCATCACGTTGATCGAGGGCCGCGGCTCGCCGCTCACGGCCGCGCGGAAGCCTTTCAACCCATGGCTGATGGATCGCACCTCCAAGATTTCACTCGGGCGCCCCGCGGCCGTCCTGCTCGTCTTTTTGGGGCTCGCTCTAGCGGCAATCGTGCCGGCGCGGCACTACCTCGCGAGCCCCTGGGAGAATGACTTTTCGAAGCTGCGCAGCGCGTCGAGCTCGCGAGCAGGCGCGGCCCACTGGAGCAGCCGTGCCGACGAAATCTTCAAAACCCGCGGCTCTCCCGAGCTGCTGCTGGCGCGCGACGAATCGGAGGCCCTGGCCGTGGCCGACGCCGTGGTCGCGCGCGACAAACGGTTTTTCGGCGGCAAATTGGTGGAGCGTGTGACCACCGTGTTCGACTACCTCGGCGGTAGGCCGGAGTCAGTCGCGCGCAAGCTCGCCTTGTTGGCCGAGATCCGTGACGAGCTCGACCGCGCGTTGCCACGGCTACGGGGCGCCGATCGAGAGTTCGCCGAAGCTTGGCGCCCGCCGGAACGGCTGCGTCCCCTCACGCCCGCGGATCTACCGCCGCTGCTCCGTGAACGGTTCACGGAGAGCAACGGACGCTTCGGCACTCCGATCTACGTCCAAATCGACTCGCAGCTGTCACGCAGCCGCGGTGAGTCGCTGCTGCGCATCGCGGCGCTGCTCGAGGGGGTGCGCGGGCAAGACGGGCAAATCGTGCCCAACGCCAGCCGCGCCACGGTGTTTGCGGAAATGATCCGCTCGATGACTCGCGACGCGCCGCGCGCGATCGGGGTGGCGTTGCTGTTCGTGGTCGTGGCGTGTGCCCTGGCGACTCACGCTTGGTTGCCGCTGGGCGCCGTGCTTGGGTCGTTGCTGCTCGGGGTATGGCTCACCGTCGGGGTGGCGGCGCTCGCCGACGTACGCCTGAATTTCCTGAATTTCGTGGCATTGCCGCTGACTTTTGGGATCGGCGTGGAATACGCGATCAACCTCTACGATCGCGTGCGCAGTCTGGGCGGCGACATCGCAGCTGGCCTGCGTTCTGTCGGCGGCGCGGTTGCGGTGTGCAGCCTGACCACGATGCTCGGTTACGGTTCACTGCTGGTCGGTGACAACTTGGCGCTGCGCTCGTTCGGGAAGTATGCCGTGTTCGGCGAGCTGTCCTGCCTGACGACGGCGCTGCTCGTGATGCCGGCTGGGCTCGCGCTCTGGCGTCGGCGTCGCGCGCGGCGCTGAGTCGCTCAGTCACGCGTAGGACGACGAGATGTTGCTGGTACGCGACGCAAGTGGCGCGCAAGCGACGCTTGACTGAGGTTCAATCGAGACATGGCCTCGGCCGTATCGATCACGCCTTGGTGTCCCAAGTCGGTGTGGGACGAAGCGTCACCGTTCACGGTCTCGTTCGGTGACGTGCAGCGCGAGCCCGAGCTCCGCCGCCGTTTGAGCCGCGCGCTCGCCCGTAGTTTGTTCGATCCGCCCGACCCCCGCCTCAGCTGGCTGAATCAGGTCGATGTGCACGACGCGCGGGCGCTCGCCCATTTCGAGCCCGGGCAGGGTACGCTCGAGCAGCAGGGGCGGGTCGGTGCGCGCGGCGTCCGCCGGCTGCCGCTGCCGTTTTTGTGGGTCTTGCGCGTGATCAACGCGGCAGCGGCGGGGAAACTGCCGCACGGCCTGCGCGAATTCTCGGCGCATGCCGTGTTGACGATCGGCGGCGGTGAGGCCCGGCTCAATGCGGCATTCATCGATTGCGCGGCCGAGGCGAAGCGCAGCTTCGACCTCGCCCCGCAGTGCTTGCTACGGACCTTGGCCGACTGCATCGGCGCGCGCGATTCAGCGCGCTCGTTTTCGGTTCAGCGCCCCATCTTGCCCGCGCCCATCCTTCGGGTGCTGGGCGAGCTGCCCCTTCGGGCGCGATCCATCACCTGCTTCGAGGCCGAGCGCGATGCGTTGCGCGCGCTCGAGCAGCGCTTGCAAGGGGGATTTGTCGTCGCTCACCCTTCGACCCCCTGTCGCGCGAGCGACCTGGTTTGCCGACAGCTCGGCCTGTTGGGCGCTCTCGTGACGATCGAGGGCAACGCAGCGGTCGAGCGCTACTTCGAGTCGAACCTGGAGCGCTTTCGAGCGCAGCCCGAGTTTCGGTCGGCGCTCAGCGCTTGGCGCCGTGAGCGGAAGCTACATCCCTGCGACGGGCAGCGCCGCGGGCGCCAAGACGCCCAACGCGAACGTGAGTCCGCGACACGGGCGCGCGTCGCTCAGGCGCGCCTCGAGCTGCGTCGGCGGGGTCGCACGGTCGGCTTGGCCTTTGCGCTGGACGCCGTGTGCGCCGCGCCGGAAGCCCCCGAAGCCTGGCTCCTACTCGCCGAACTTCGAGCTGCGGAGGCACGAGGCTCGGCCGCGCTGTGCTTCAGCGAAGCGATCTGCGCGGCGCGCGGTGCTGAGGAGACGATCGAGCGCGTGCAGAAGCAGTTGCGGATCTCAAGTGAAGCCGAGCTTGCCCGCTACTTTCGTGCGCACGGTGACTTCGCGGTCGCCGATTGGCTCGAGGCGGGTAGCGTGCGAAGCGCCACGCCATTGCCCGCAATCAGTCATTGATTGCGCTTTGGTCGTTACTTGGCGATGAGCACCCGCTGCTCGCCGATGGCCAATACGGACACCCGGTCTTCGCCCAGGCCGCGTGTGGCAGCGAGCTGCCGGAGCTGTTTCGGGCAGGCGCCGAAGGCGTCGTCGGAGTTGATGTAGGTGTCGAAATGGATCGGGATCATTTGCTTGGCGCCGAGCAACGCGAAGGCGTCCAAGGCCCCGCTCGGACCCTCGTGCGTGTGCTCCATGAAGTCGCGGGGGGCGTTGGGGCAGATCGGCAAGAGCGCGAGATCGAGGTGTGGAAAACGCGCGCGCGTCGCGCGGAACGCGGCGGGGGCGTACGCGGTGTCTCCGCCAAAATACACTGAAAGCCCGTGGTATTCGAAGACGTAGCCAGTGAAGGCGCGCGTCTCGAACGCGGCGTCGATTCCGTAGCGGCCGCCCACGTGCTGCACCGGTACCGCGGTGATGCGCAGGCCTCGGTCTTCGTAAGCCGCCCAGGGCTCGAGCTCGCGGATCGCGAACGAGTAACGCGGCATATTGGAGCGCACCCCGGGCGGCACGAGCACGATCGGGGTGCGCTCTTCGATGCGATCCAGGCTGCCGAACGACAAGTGATCGAAATGCATGTGCGAGATCACCACTGCCGATAGCGCGGGTACGCGCTCGGCATCGAGCCCCGGTTCCACCAGCCGCGGCGAGAGCTGCGCCAGGGTGTGCGTGAACAGCGGGTCCGTGAGCACGTAGCGATCATCGAGCTGTACGAGCACCGTGGCGTGGCCGACCCACAGCGCGGCCAAACGCGCTTCGGGTCGCCGTGGGTCCTGAATTTTGTGCGCCACTCGGCGCTCGTCGGGTGCCGACAGATTGCGGCTCAACACGCGACCAATGAAGCCGCAGCCCGGGAGCAACGCGCCCATCAGGAGCGTGCATACTGCGGAAGACAGCCGGCGACGCATCAGAAGTACCTGAGCGTGAGGGCGGTGATGACCTCCCGGCGCGCGAGCCAGGGCGAGACCGTCAGATTGAGGCCCAAGACGCCGTTGAAAGTCAGCAGACCGAGATCCGCCGAGGCGCCGTTGTCGCCGGCTGCGCGGTAATAGGCAGCACCGAGGGACCACGACAGCTGCTCGCCGTGTTCGATCAGGGGCAGGTACAGCCGCAGCCCGGCGCGCACGAGCCAGCTGCTCGCGTCACCGGGGGCGCAGCACGCCCATTCTGGAGACACGTGCAGCTCGACCGAGCCCGAGTGGCGCGCGATGGGGGAGACGAAGAAGCTGCGCACGGGCCGCTCGGCGATCCCGAACGAATACGAGAGCGGCGTGAGCTGCCAGCGCAGGCCGCCGCCCACGTGCCGCTTTCCGACGACGAGCAGCGGGCTCGGTATGAGCTGAGCCACGGCCCACTCAGCGCCCGCGGCGTAGGGGCTCGACGCGCGCGGGGTGGGTGTGCGTTCGGAGGGCGCGACGGGCGTCTCGTCCGCGTGTAGCTCGCGTGCGCTGCACAGTAGCGCGAGGAAACTAGCCGCGGCGCGCCGCCGAAGGCTGGGACGGACGAGGCCGTGGCGCATGACCATCAACCCCCTCCCTTGTCTCGGAAGCGCAGCCGATGCAACGCGCCGTTTTTCAGGCGCTACCCGAGCCTCGGCCCCGGGTTACTTTTCGGCCTCGGGTTATTTGCCTCGGGTTACTTGGGGATGTCGGTGTTCGTCGGGCAACCGAGCAAGATTTCGAGCGAGGCCTTGGGGTCGGCCGTGACGCTGTCACAGGTCGACTTGCACAGGAAGATGCGCGTCGGCGCTGCGGCGTTGTCGTAGTACCAGCCGGCATTGTTGGCGCAGCTGGCTTCGCCCGACACTTGCGCGAGCGTCGATTGCACGCCGCTGGAGGGCGTGAGGTTGACGTTGATCAGCGACGGTTCGACCGCGACACCGGGCTTGGGTTGTGGCATCGGGAAGTCACAGCTCAAGATGGCGCCCCGAATCGCGGCCAGCGCGTCGAGCAAGTCTTGCGTGGTGTTGGCGCCGTCAGCGACGAAGATGCCTTTGGTGGTGCCACCGGCCATGGCGATCTGATCCATGTCCGATTGCTGTGAGCCGGTGAGGCCGACCGCGTAGGTGCGCGTGCCGTCTGCCGCGAGCGCGTCGGAGGCGAGCTTGGCGATGTGCCCGATGTTGGTGTCGCAACCGTTCGGTTGGCCGTCCGTCACGAGGACGACGACGTTGTTCTCGGTGGCGCTCTTTTGGTGTTGGGCGTGGGCCCAGCGCAGCGCGCCGTCGAGCGCTGCGTAAGTGGGCGTGCCTCCGCTGCTCATGCCCATGCCCATGCCCATGCCCATGCCCATGCCAGACGCGGCGGGTGGCGAGGCTTGGACGGCGTCGATCAATGCCTTCTCTTGCGTGTCGGTGGGCGCCGCTGCGGCGGTGAGCGAGCCAAGGCCGACCAGCGGCATGGCGCACGCGTTCGCGTCGCAGCCTTGCTGGCTACAGCCGGGCGCGGGCACGTCATGCGGGAAGAACCGCAGCGCGAGGTTGAGGCCCGCGGCGTTCGGGCTGGCGAAAAAGGTGCTCAGCGCGGCCGAAGTGAGCTGCCAACGGCTGGGTCCGTTGCGAGTGGCGCTTTCATTCATCGACGACGAACGGTCGAACATCACGAACATGTTCACGCCAGCCAGGCTTGCGCTCGCCGTGCCTTTGGCGCATGCCGAATTTGGGTCGATGATGGGGCCAGTCCCGGTGCCCGTCCCGCCGGTGCCGTTGGGGTCCGTGCCGATCGTCACGCTACCGGCAAACGCGCCAGTTGCGCCGGTGCCACCGCTCACTTGGCTGTCGTTGCCCTTGCCTCCGCAGGCCGAGGTGACGAGCGCGAGCAGCACGAGCGCGCTCAGCGGGTGAGAGATGATGGCCATATTCGAGTACCTCAGGTTAAAGAAGTGCGCGCTGCGGGGGCGTAGCGCACCCCGAACTAGTTGAAGGTACCCAGAGCGCGTGTAAGCAGGCGCGCGATTGACGAATCCGCGCCGGCGGTTCCGAGAGTAGCTACTATCCACTAACCTTGTAAAGGTTTAGTGGGGCTATCGCTCAACCGCTGAGCGCCATTAGCGCGTGGCCCGTCACGTCGACCTGCAATAGGTCGTGGATTGGCGTTTGCGGAAATGCGCCGTGCACGGCCAGCGGCTCAGGGGTTTTGGCGCAGCGATCGCCGTGGATTTGGTGTTTCAGCAGGAACGAGCGCGCGAGCGCGCGGGCCGCGCGAGCTTCGTTCGTTTCGATGCCGTGCAGGGCTTCGACTGTGGCGGCCGTGCGTGCGATCTCCGGCACGCTGCCGGGGCCCACACCGCCCGTGTGCGGCCCGCGTTCACGCACTGCGGCGATCAGTGCGCGTACCGCGCGAGCCAGCGTTTCGCCGTCGCCTCGGGCGCGCGCGGCGATCGCGGTCCAGGGAGCCCACGGCTCGGCCTCCAGGTTGCGCCGGCAGATCTGCCAGAGCGAGCTCGGCGCGCGTTCGCCGAGGGCTGCCACGACTTGCGCCGCATGCCAAGGCACGACCAGCGTTTCGGGGTGCCGCGCGTAGGCGCGGAGCGCGTCGGTCTGCTCCACGCCGCACAACGAGGCGAGCGCGAGCGTGCCGGCAATGAGTGCGGGCTCTTTCGGAAACTGCGCCACGGCTTTGCCTGCCAGCGCATCTTTCAGCTCCGTTTCGAGCCAGCGCCGCGCGCGCACGGCCGCGCCGCGGCTATTGCCCTGCGCAAACAAAGCGCGCACCAGGATGGCCGAGCGCCCGTGATACATCGGTGACAGCGGACGCGCCTGGGCCGTGCGCGGCTCGATGCCGAACGTGACGCGGCCATCCGCGTCGACGCGCCGCGCGAGCCACCCCGCGGCCGCTTCCAGCGCATCCTCACTTAGCTCGTTGGCTGGATTCTGGCGAGCGATGACGGTTTCGGTCTCGAAGCGAAACAAGCCGCCTTGCCGCCATTCGCTGCGCGAACGCGCGCCCTTCTTTTCCAGCGTGTCGAGCATGCCGGCGGCGTCGTGCCCATTGTCCGGGGCCACGTCCGGCAGCAACGTGACCGGGCGTTCGCGCCCGGCCAGGGCGAGGCCGTGCGTGCCGACCTCGATCTGCTCGTGCGCGTTCTCCAGCTCGAGCACCTCGACGCGAGTTGGGTACGAGAGCTGAGCGCGTAGCTCGGCCCGCGCGGCCTTGCCCAAGCCACCGAAGCGTCCATCTCCGAGGGCTTGGACGAACGCGCGTTGCACGCGTTCGTTGGGGGCACCTTCGCTGACGCCGGCGCAGCCGCACAGCGCACCGTTGGCGTACAGAGACACGATCGGCGTCGCGTCTGGAGCCTCGAACCCCGCGGGCCAGGCTTGGAGATCGCGCTGCCAAAGCAATAGGGCGCGCAATGCGCCACGTAGCGAGTCCCGCTGCGTGGCCGAGAGCGGCGCCGCCAGCGGCGTCAGCGGGAAACCGCGCGCGATCATGCGGCAGCCGCACGGCGCCGCGCGGCCCAGGATGCCGAGCCAGAAAGCCCGAGCGCGTCGAGCGCGGGGACGATCTCTTGGTTCATCACGTCGGCGACGACCTCGAACTGCGTGGCGGAGTCGAGCAAACCGAGCGCCTTCGCGGCGCCGGCCGCGGCGGGCGATGCGTCGTGGCCTTTGGCGAATTCCTGTTCGATGCCCACGACGAAGGTCGCCACGCGCCCAGCCAAGCGTCGCCGTTCCTCGGCCGACCAGCGCTCGGCGCGGTGCTTGGCGTAGTACCAGCCGAGCCGCGCGTGGTGCACCTCGTCACTGACGATGGAAGTGTAGAGCGCACGCAACACCGGATCGGTCGCACGACGCCGGCTCTCCGTGAGCAACGCCGCGGCCAGGGTTTCGCCGACGGCCGTGTACTTCAACATCAGAAAATCCAACAGCTCGATGTCGAGCGCGTTCGGGATGTCATGGGCAAGCGCCTCGACCGGCACGGTGATGGTGACCTCACTGCCCTGACAGAGGCTCGCCATGCGCAAGCAGTAGTCCGCGTGCCGAACCTCGTCGCTGCCGACTCGAGTGGACGCGGCCACGAAGTCCAGCGGGGCGCGGGTCAGCGCCAAGCCCGAGGTAATTTGCGCAAATAGCGCGACCGCGCTGTACTCCCCGCCCGCGAGGCGCGTGAAAAGGTTTCGCGCCAGGGCGAGCGCTTCCTCCGGGTAGCGCGAGCGATCGAACTCCTGCCAGGGGATGGGTCGCGAGCCCCGCGCGAGCACGCCGCGAATCGCCTCATCGTGCTGCGCGGCGAGGGGCGTATCGCTCAAGGTGCGACGGAGCGGCACGTCGGCCACCGGGCTCGTCATTTGCTGGCACCGCCGCCGAAGGCGTTGATCGCGAGCACGATGAACCCCGCGCTGCCGCCGTTCGCGCTCTCGCCCGCCGCGCCGCCGTCATCGGCGCCCCCTTCGCCCGCCATCGCCACTTCGGTACCCGCGTGGCCGCCATTGCCGCTCGCGCCGCTGCCGCCGTTGAACGCCCCGCCGAGCACGATGTAGCCGCCGCCTTGCGGCGCGCCGGCGTGGCTCGTGCTGCCGCTTGCGCCCGCGTGATTCGTGCCGCCGCCAGCGCCTGCCGGCACGCCGGTTGCGCCCGCATGGTTCGAGCCACCGCCGTCCGACTCGGCGGTGCCGCCGCAGGCTCCGACTTCCAACGGTACGAGGCCGACGACGGCGGTTCCGAACAATACTCGCGGGACGATCGCTGTTCTGCGTGGTCGCATGTTCAATCTCCTTCGACGGGGAGCGTGCGCTGTGACACGCAAGCCCGGTAGTTGTGCCAAGTGTGCCGAGGCTTCCCCCTCTGGACGCCCAAATGACCCGCGCTTCCAGGCACGAGCCAAGCAGAGCAAGCCCTATGCCGTCCCCTCGATTGACCTCGAGTCAGCTCAGCCGCGCACGCGCAGCGCAGCCACGGTCGACGAATCCGCCAGCGAGGAGACGACGACGAAGAACGCGCAGCGCTCGACGACGAAGGTGGTCGAGTGTTCGCCCAGCCCCGGCAACGTCCCGTGCGGGAGCAGCGGATGTGCCGGCAAAGCGTCGAGATGACCGCTGGCAATCGCCGCGTAGTCGCCGGGCATGTCGTCTTTGCACAGGGCACGATAGGCGAGCCCCTCACCCTGCTCCACTCGCACGTCCAAGCGCGTGCTGCCCGGGGCGATTGGACCGACCACGTGTGTTGCCAGGGGCGGCAGCCACACGCGCTCGTTGACGAGCCAGGGCACGCCGTCGGAGAACGCGCGGGTCGGAACCTGCCCGGGGCGCAGCTTGCCGAGGGCGACGTCTGCTTGCCCCGACCTGAGGTCGTACGTTGCGGTAGCGCCGCTACCGAGTTGCACGCGCAAGGCAGTCACCGCTGCGCTCGACAAGCGCTGTGCCGCCATGTCCCGTACCGGAACGAGCGGAGCCACGCTCAGCAATGAGCCCCATGTCGAGGTGGGCTGAACGCTCAGCTCAGCGTCGAGCCGCAGATCCACTCGGGGAGCTGCTTCGACGGCGAAGGAGAGCGCCGCTATCCCGCCGGCCACCGCCAAGCCCGGCGCCCCCTCGAGCTCGACGCCGAGGGTGAAGGGCACTTGCTGACGAACCGCGAAGTCCCCGCTGTGCTGGTCCACGAAGTACCAACCAGGCCCGCGCAGCTGCAAACGGAGCCCGCTCGGCACGCGCTGCGCAGAGCAATCGCGGATCCACCAGCGCCCAGCGAGCGCGTTCGTCGCCGCGCCGCCGAGCCCGGGCACTCCGACGAAGCGGTCGAGCAGCGCCTTGCAGATCAGGCTGTCTTCACCCGAGCCAGCCGCGCGGACCGGAGCGAGGACAGGCGATTGCTGCGCGGTGCACGCAACGCAGGCGACGGTCAAAAACGCGCTCAGCTGAGCTAGACGAGGAACGCAGGACACACATCGGCTCCCGGCCGAGAGGGCCGTTGCAGCAGCCAATACAAGCTGCTCACGATTCGCGCCCGGTCAAGCGTTGGGCGCGGACGCCGCTCTCCGGTGAACGGCGGCAGGCCGCTCAGGCATTCGAAGGCAACGACACCGAGCGTCCAGAGATCGGTGCGGTGACCGACCGCCACGTGGCTCAACTGCTCGGGGCTCGCGTACATCGGCGTGCCCAAGAACAAGCCGGCTTGCGCATCCGCCGCCGCCGCTCGTGCGGCACGTGTCGCGATCCCGAAGTCCAAGTGCCAGGCCAAGACATGGCCGTGGTTGGCACGAGGGTGTGCACCGCGACCCCGCGCACGTCTGGTTGCGAGCGGATCGCGGCATCGGTGGCAGCAGCGGCTCCGAAGCAGCCGTTCACGGACGCTTCGGCTGTGCTCGCGCGGCGAGCCCTGCGGCGCGCGTTGCCGCCAGTGCACCGAAGCCGACCAGGAAAGCGAGCGCCGTGACGAAGCCGCCCAAGTAGGGGATAGAGCTCAGCACTAGGTACATCAGGCAGCCGGCGGCAAGGTGCACGTAAGGGCTCGTGGTCTTGTGACGGAGCAATGCGGCGCCGGCTGCGGTCAGTGCGGCGCACACGCCGGCATACGCGCCGAAGATCGCCGCGCACAGCACGAACAGCCCGAGCGGGATGCCCACGATCGTGACGCACAGCGCGACGACGACGGCGACCGCGGCGATGACGGCGACCGCGCCGAGCGCAAAAGCGCGCATGGGGCGCGCTACGACCTCACCCTGCAGCGCCTCCACACGAGGCCCGATCAGCGCCCATAAGATCACCCCGAAGGCGAAGAGCAGCGCGGTGCGTGTGATTGCGCTGCCCCCCCGACGCGCGGCAGCGCGCCAGGTGAGCTTCGAATCGCGCTCGTCGTCGCTGTCGTCGGTGTCGAATTCGTAGCGGCCATGACGGCCTTCGCGCAGATCGCGTACGGCTTCGCGGAGATCACTCCGGGCTTCGTGGACGTCGGCCGCAGCGTCGCCTTTGTCGTCATCGTCATCGTCGTCTGTTTCCGCCTCGGATCCGACGCTGGCCTTCGAGCCGCGGTGAACGCTGCCGCCAAAGGTCGTGACGTCCCCTGAAACGTGGGAGCCATCTTTCAGATCGACCGCGCCACCGAAGGTCGACAGATCTCCTTCCACGCGGCCACCCGGCTCGACCACGAGCGAGCCGCCGAACACGGTCGCATCCCCGCTGACGCGCCCATATACTTGTACCGAGCCGCCGAAAACGGCCAGATCTTTGACGACCTCATCGCTCTTGATCACGGTGCTACTGCCGACCACCATGCGGTCCTTGCCGCGCGGCAACGGCGCTCTGGGCTTCGGCTCTCCGGTGCTCGGGGCGGGCGCGGCTAGCGCGGAGTCCGCCGAGCTGGCCAGGGGGGCGGGCACAGCCGTCGCAACCGGTACTGGCGTCGCTGGGCTGACGCGCGGCCGGACCGAAACCAACGAGCCTTCACGGCGCGCGACGTAATCGCCATCCGCCAGGATCAATTCCAAAACCTTGGCCGCGGGCTGTCGTTTGACTCGCACGTCGACCGTGCCAATGCCGTCGGTCTCGACGACGATGCTCCAGCCAGCCTTGTCGGCGAGGCGCCGCACCGCTTCCGAGCGCGGCAGGCCCTCGACCGAAAGCGACACCAGCTCTCGGTCATCCGCCGGCCAAGTGCCTTCGCGATGCACGTCTGCCAGCGCATTACCTGCGCTCGCCAAAAGCGCGCACACGCTGACGACCGCTACGAAAAATGCTCGGATCCCCATCAAGACGCGCCCTTTTCGAGTGGCCGGCGGAAGCCGTGCGGGCCGAGGCGCGCGATGGCGATGCCCACACACGAGAGGGTCGCGACAGAGAGCCAACGTAGCTCGACGAGCGCCTGATTGTCCGTCAGGCCGCGGCCGACGAGCACCGCGACTCGCGCCAGCACGGGCAGGGCGTGCGCCGCTAGCTCCGGCAGGTGAAATAGCAATCCCCACAGGCGGGCTAGGCTCGGCAGCGAGCCCAGAGCGGCAACCAGCAGAGCGACCGCGAGCCAGCCCAGCGGCAGTGGCTGGCGGGTCGCGAAGATGCGTTGGGGCGTCTCTTGCGGCTCTGGCGCCAGCACCGTTCTCGATAGCGCGTCGCTGAGCGCTAGCGACAGCAGCGCGGAGCTGCCGATGCGATCCGCACAAACCGCGCAGGACTCAGCGTGCGCCACCGCTGGCGCCGGGAGCAGCGAGAGCTCGCCATCTGCAAGCGCCGTCACGGCGACTTCGGCGAGGTGACCCTGGTCGTCCCAAATCAACGCATCCGCCAGCTGCTCGGGCTGTGAGGTCATGACTGCTCCTCGAGCTCCCCCTGGCTCAGCGCGCTGGCGAGCGCGTGCCGTGCTCTCGAGATCCAGGTGCAGACCGTTCCGATGGGAACCGACATCATTTCTCCGATTTCGCGGTAGCCGTGGCCTTCGGCATGCATCAGGAGCGCGCGCCGCTGCTCCGGAGGGAGGGCACCCAGGGCGGCCTGCAGCCGGCGAGCGCGCTCGGCGACCTCGAGCTGGTGCTGTGCGCCGGGGGCTTCGTCGGCGATTGCCTCGAGCAGGGCGGGATCTTCGGCGCGGGCTCGAGCGCGACGCTGAGCCCGCCGCGCGTCGAGACAGACGTGACGCGCGATGCCCAGCGCCCAGGGGCGCAGTGGCATGGTCGGCGCGCGGCGCTCGCGATTCTCGAACACACGCCGGAATACTTCGGCGATGCAGTCATCGACCTCTGCGCTGCTCGCGACGAAGCCGAGCACGTGGCGCGCAACGGCCACGATCGCGGGGCGAAGCGCCGCGAGCTCCTGCCAAGCTTCGATCTCGTCGTGAGCGATCGCCATTGCCGCAGCGCGTGAGCCAGTCGCGGCGGCGGGTGTGCGCTCGTTGGGCACGATCGAGTCATCGCGCGAACAACCCGCGAGGGGCCGTGGAGCCCGCAACCGCGAGGAGCGCGCTCGGTGTTTGGGCTGGGTCGTCGAGCGCGAGGTCGACGTTCAGCGCGGCTAGGTGCAAGCTCGTGGGCATGCCCTGTTCCATCTCGCTCGTGTCATCGCCGAGCACGACGGTTCCGGCGTCACCTTCGCGAGTCGCGACCTGATCAGCGGTCAAGGTGAAGCTGGTAAGAGTTCCGAGATCGAGCAGCCGGACCGTGCGGCCAGCGGCGGACGCGCGCCACGCAACCCGCGCCTCCAGCGGAGTCATGACCGGCGCGCTTCGACCGTCGTCGGCACTCGTCGTCAACAGCGGCGCCCAGAGCCACGGATAGTCGCGTGGAGCTTGCCAATGCAAATGCCGTGCGCTGTCCGTCACCTCCACCATGCCTTGCTCAGCATCGATGAGTACGTGTTTCTCGGAGGTATCGCCGGCGCGGGTCAATACCGCCTCGAGGCGCTTCAATGTGCCATTTGCGTCGAGGGTGACGTCCTCGACCAAGCGCAGCTTCCCGTGGCTCAGCTCGCTGACGCCGAACAAGTGCTCGGAGTCCGAGGCGGCCTGACGCGAGAGCAGGCTGTGCACGCCGCCAGCGTCGCTGGAAGTGAACGCGCGCTCGCCATTGGCGCTCGAGGGCGCGGGCGAAAGGGCGCAAGTGTGAGTGAGGGGCAGCGTGCTCAACAACGCCAGCAGGAGGGCTCGTGGGTCCATGCCCGTTACTCGAGTGAGGCCCGGGGTTTATTTCAGGCGCCCGCTCTTTTTCGATAAGTCTCCGGAACCCTTGCCGTTCTCGGCACGCGGCGCGAGCTCGGGCGCTACCTAACGCAGGAGGCGCGCCCAGACTTGCTCGCGAGACGCCGCCACGTTGCCGGTGGAGCGTCCGACGTGGGGGGGGCCGCCCACGAGGCCGCGCAATCCGAAAGATCGCTCGGAGTGTGCCCGCGCAGGCTGAGCCGTTCGGTCTCGAGAATCGTGATCGAACCTCGCGCGCAGCGTAGCGGCGCCGAGCCCGCTGGGCACGAGCTATGCCGGGCTGAGGTGTATCGAGGTGATCGGGATGGAGAACGAGAATGTCGCGCCGGGCCCTTCATTCGGCTCGCCCCACAGCCGACCGTTGTGGCGCTCGATGATCGAACGACTCACGGACAAGCCGATGCCCATGCCGCTGTTCTTCGTGCTGTAAAACGCTTGGAACAGCCGTTCGGTGTCTTCCGGGGCGAAGCCGATGCCCGCGTCTTGCACGCTCAGCCGCACGCCTTCGCCGTCGGCCCTGGTTCGTAGGATGACCAGCCGTTGGCGATCGTTGACCTCGCTCATCGCGTCGGTCGCGTTCAGGAGCAGATTCAAGATCACTTGTTGAAGCTGAACGCGATCCGCGGTCAAGGGCGACAAGTCCCGCCCGAAATCCGTGCGTAAGACGACGCGGTTCCGCTGCAGATCTCGAGACGCGAGCGCGATGACTTCGGTCGCGGCTTCGTTGAGGTCTACAGCCTCGTTCTTCTCGGTCTTTTTGGAGAACAATGCCCGTAGCCGCCCGACGACTTCCGAGGCGCGAGTGCCATCGCGAATCGTGCGCCGCGCGGTCTCGAGCGCGCCCTCCACGTTGGGCGGACTGGCTGCTAGCATCCGTAGGCAAGTATTGGCGTTGGTGATGATTCCAGCCAAGGGCTGGCTCACTTCGTGCGCGACCGAGGCCGTCAACACGCCGAGGCTCGAAATGCGCGACATGTGCGCGAGGTCCGTGTGCAGCTCGCCGAGCGCCTCTTCGGCTCGCTTGCGATCTTCGATGTCGATGTTGGTCCCGTACCAGCGGATGATGGTGCCGGTCTCGTCGCGCAGCGGGCTCACGCGAAACAAGAACCAGCGGTACACACCGTCGCGCCGGCGCATGCGGGCTTCGACGTCGTTCGGCTCCCCCGTTTCCAGGCATTTTTGCCAGTGCTCCTCGAGCCCTTTCGCGTCGTCCGGGTGGATCACCGAAGCCCAGCCCCAACCCACGGCCTCTTCGGCGGTGAGCCCCGTGTAGTCGAGCCAGCGATTGCCGAGAAAGTCACAGTAGCCATCGGGACGGGTCGACCAAGCCGTAGCGGGCAGCGTATTGATGGTCTTGAGCAGGGTCACCTCGCTCGCCTGCAACGCCTCTTCGGCTCGCTTTCGGGCATCGATGTCGGTGAGTAGGCCGTACCAACGAACGATGCAGCCCTCGCCGTCGCGAGCGGGATTGCCCCGGATCTGAAACCAGCGATATGCGCCGTCGAAGCGGCGTAGTCGCGCTTCCAAGTCGTAAGGTTGTCCCGAGGCGAGGGAGCTCGAGAAGGTCGCGACCGCAACGGCCAGATCGTCTGGGTGCACCGTTCCGTTGCTCGCCCAGTGCTTGGCTTCGTCGAAGCTCTGCCCGAGGTATTCCAGGAATTGCTCGTTGGCGCCGTCGATGGTCCCATCCGGTGCGAACAGCGCCACCAAGCCAGGGATGGTGCTGACGATCAAGCGTGACTGAAGCTCACTGCGCATGAGCGCGTCGGCGCGCTTGTGATCCTCGATGTCGATGTTGGTGCCGTACCACTTGACGATGGCGCCGGTCTCGTCGCGTAGCGGATTGGCGCGGAACACGAACCAACGATAGCTGCCGTCGTGCCGACGGATGCGCGCTTCGCCGTCACTCGGCGTTCCCGTGCTCAGGCAGCGCTTCCAGTTCACGGCCAAGCCCTCGAGATCGTCGGGGTGAATCGCGTCCGCCCAACCCCAGCCCTCGGCTCGCTCTGCGGTGAAGCCCGCATACTCCAGCCACTGATGGTTCAGAAAATCACAGTACCCGTCGGGGCGAGTCGACCAAGCCGTCGCAGGCAGTGTATTGATGATCTTGTGCAGGCTCATCTCGCTCGCACGGAGCGCTTCTTCGGCGTGTTTTCGCGCGTCGATGTCCGTGAGCAGCCCGTACCAGCGCACGATGCGTCCGCCTTCGTCCCGTGCTGGGTTGCCGCGGATTTGAAACCAGCGATAGCTGCCGTCGAAGCGGCGCAGGCGCGCCTCGAAATCGAACGCGTGACCAGAGGCGAGTGAGCCCGAAAAGATCTCGAGTGAAGGGCCTAGGTCGTCCGTATGGATGGTGCCGTTCGTGGCCCAATGCTCGGCGTCCTCCAAGCGTTGTCCGAGATACTCGAGGAACTGCTCGTTGGCGCCATCGACCGCGCCGTTGGGCGCGAACAGCACGACCAACCCGGGGATCGTGCTCACGATCAAGCGTGACTGGTGCTCACTGCGCGTGAGTGCGTCGGCGCGCTTTCGGTCTTCGATGTCGATGTTGGTTCCGAACCATTTGATGATGGATCCGGTTTCGTCGCGCAGTGGGTTGGCGCGGAACAGGAACGAGCGGTAAGCGCCGTCGTGCCTGCGGATGCGGGCCTCCGTATCGAGAGGCGTCCCAGAACTCAGGCAGGCTTGCCAGTTTTCGGTGAGCGCTTGGATGTCGTCCGGGTGGATGACCGCCCGCCAGCCCCAGCCAATGGCTTGTTCGGCGCTGAAGCCCGTGTACTCGAGCCAGCGCCGATTCAAAAAATCGCAGTAGCCGTCTGGACGAGTGGACCAGGCCGTGGTCGGCAGGGTATTGATGATCTTGAGCAGCGTGACTTCGTTGTCGCGGAGCGCTTGCTCTGCTTGCCTTTTCTCGTCGATATCGATGAGCAACACATACCAGCGCAGGATGCTGCCGCGGGCGTCACGAGCCGGAGTGCCGCGGTTACTGAACCAGCGATACGCTCCGTCGTGACGGCGTAGGCGCTGTTCGATCTCGTAAGGGACGCCGGCGGCGATCGACTTCAGGAAAATCCCGGCGACGTGCGGCATGTCTTCGGGGTGCACGATGCCATTGGTTGCCCAATGGCGAAGCTCCTCCAGCGGGTGCCCGGTGTAGTCCACGATCGGGCGGTTGACCGCTTCGACCTCGCCCGTGCGCAGCAGGGTCGCCACGAAGCCGGGAATGCCATCGTTGGCCTGGCTGAGCTCGCGCGTTCGCTCCTCCACGCGTTGCTCGAGGTCATGCTCTACCTCGGCCAAGAGCTGGTCGAGCAAGGGGCGAATGGCCGCCGCTTCACTCCTCGACGAATCAGGCCGGTCGAGCACCCCGCTCAACTCGCTGACGCATTGCCTGAGTCGCTCGATTGGAGATGCCACCGGATACGGCAATGCAGGGTGCGCTGCACGACCGGCGCGGTCCATCATACCTTGGTATCGACGGCCCCGATTGCCACAATTGGCCGCGCCTCGCCGAGCTGCACCGAGCCGACGTCAGAGGGTTTGCACGATGGCCATGATATTTCCCTCGGAATCCTTGAACCAGGCAGCCTTCGCGCCACCGGTGGTGGTGACTTCGCCCACCGTGTTCGGCATGCCGTAATCCTCGAAGGTGACGCCGCGAGCCTTGAGCTCGGCCACCTCCTGCTCGATATTTTCGACTTCCCAGAAGCCTTGGCTGGCGGCGGACGTGCCTGCGTTCGGCGTCGAATACAGAAAGCAAGCGGTGCCGCCCGCGAAGTCATAGCTCACGCCTCCCGAGAGCTCTTTCCCGGGCTCGAAGCCGAGCTTCTCCTCGTAGAAGCGCCGAGCACGGGCCACGTCTTTGGCCGGAATGTACGCGAACATGGGCGATTTTTGCAGCATGACTTCGGCTCCTTCTGAAAGCGCAGCGTGAAACGATTACGCTGCGGGCTCTACTTTGATGGCATCGACCCGGTTCGGGTAAAACGCGAGGTGCTCGCGAATCGAAAGCACTTCGTCGTACGGCTGCTCGTAGCTCCAGACCGCGTTCTCGGCGCCACCCGAGATGCTGAAGTACGACGCTTGCCCTTTGTAGGGGCAAGCGGTGTGGTGGGCGGTGGGCACCAGATCGGACATGCGCGTGTCTGCGCGCGGTACGTAATAGACGGCGGGATAATTCGCTTCTTTGAGCTCGAGCGCGTGCTCGGTGTCGACCAGCACCTTGCCGTTGGCTTCGACCACGACGCGGCCTTTGAATGGTTTGACCACGACCGTGTGGTCGGGGTGGAGGGCGTAGCCCGGTCCAGAGTTCGACATGGCACGAGCTTAAGGCCGTCTCGCGCCGGCGGAAGCCGAGCCGCGGGCGATTTTCGAATCGTCACTTGCCGCAGCTCGCTGGAACCGCGGATCGACTGTGGCGAATCTGGCGAGCCCAGAAAAATAACGACCGTGGCAGTTTCGGATCGCGCGCGTGGACCTGATATGACCTGTCCATGAGCAGCGATCGAAGTGCGGATGTGATCATCCTGGGCAGTGGGCAAGCCGGCGTCCCGCTTGCCACGCGGTTTGCCAGTGCGGGAAAACGCGTGATCGTGTTCGAACGCGGAAACCCCGGTGGAACGTGCGTGAACGTCGGCTGCACGCCGACCAAGACGCTCGTGGCCGCGGCACGCGCCGCGCACGTCGCGCGCACCGCGGCGCGCTTCGGCGTGCACACGGGTGAGGTGAGCATCGATTTCTCCGCGGTGATGGCGCGCAAGGACGCCATCGTGCAGCGCTGGCGAGCGGGGGTCGACCGTCACCTGGCGTCCGCTCCGGACAAGCTGAGCTTGGTTCGCGGACACGCGCGTTTCGCCGGGCCGAAGGTCGTCGAAGTCGACGGCAAGTCCTATCGCGCGGATTCGATCGTGGTCAATACGGGAGCCCGGCCATCGGTGCCGAAGATCGAGGGCCTGAGTGAGGTGCCGCACCTCGACAGCACTGGCTTGCTCGACACGAAGCAGTTGCCCGAACATTTACTGATCGTGGGCGCAGGCTACATCGCTTGCGAGATGGGGCAGATGTTTCGGCGTTTCGGGTCGCAGGTCACGCTCGTGGCGCCCTCCGCGCGCCTGTTGCCGCGCGAGGACGAAGCGGTCTCCGAAGCGTTGGGTGGCGTGTTTCGCGCCGAGGGCATCGGGCTCGAGCTCGGAGCGTCCATCGAGCGCGTCTCCGGCACCGCCGGCAAAGTCGAGCTGCACCTCGCGGCGCGCGAGCAACCGCTGGTCGGATCCCACCTGTTGCTTGCTACTGGGCGAACGCCGAATACCGAACAGCTCGGCTGCGCCGCGGCTAACATCGCGCTCGACGCCCAGGGCTACATCGTGGTGGATGAACGCTACGAAACCTCACAACCCGACGTGTTCGCCGTGGGGGATTGTACGCCGGGCCCACAGTTCACCCACGTGTCTTGGGACGACCACCGCGTGCTGTTCGAGGTCATGAATGGTCGCCCGGCGCGCGCGCGAACCGAGCGCATCGTGCCCTACACGGTGTTCTCCGATCCCCAGGTGGCCGGCGTCGGCCTGTCCGAGCAAGCCGCACGCGCGCAGGGCCTCGAGGTCGAGGTGGCGAGCATGCCGTTCGGTTACATCGCCCGCGCGATTGAAACCGACGAAACCGCGGGTGTGGTGAAAGTCGTGATCGATTCCAAGACCGAAAAGATCCTGGGCGCGTTCATCGTTGGCGTGGACGCGGGCGAGCTCATTCACGTGTTCAGCATGCTGATGCAAAGCGGCGGCACGGCCCGCGCCATCGTGGACGGAGAGTTCGTGCACCCCACCTTCGGCGAAGGCTTGCAATCCGCGGTGATGACGTTGCCGCGTTACGCATTGCGGTGATGAGCGGCGGTGTCGCTCTCGGCATGGCCAAGAGCGGGGGAGAGGATTGAGCGGGAAGGCAGTCAGTTTTTGGGGATGCTCGGCGCGGCAGGCGAAGCGTTGCGTTCGGTCCTTCCTGTAAAACCTCTCCCTTCTCGAGAGCCGCAGATCGACGCCGAAGGCTGGGCCGTGCTCGGTCGTGTTGCGTGACCATCAACAAAAAATTGTCACGGTTTGATCGTGACCGGCCAGCCTTCGCGTTCGTGCCAATCGGCGATGGAGAGCTTGGGGTAGCGTTCGAAGCAGGGGCCTTGCTTGAACAGCCAGGCGGGGGCCCAGCTGGGTTTGAAGCGAGTCATGATCGAGATGGGGCGTTTGGGTGCGGGGAGCGGCGTGTCGATCGCGGAGGCGTAGGGCCAGACGCCGGTGGGCCAGCGATCGTCCGAGAGGTACAGGTGCGTTCCGCATTCGGCGCAGAACCAACGCTGGGCTTGGCTGATCACGACCCTTTTCCCCGGCTCGGGGATGCGCGCATGGTATGAACGCAGGTAACGTTTGCCGCGGATCTTCAACGTGTCACGGATGCCCATGATGTTGCAGCCGAACGCCGAGCCGCCCGTTTTGCGGCAAATGGAGCAGTAGCAAAACATGTACGGCACCGGCGTCTCGGTCTCGAGCGTGAACTCGATTTTGCCGCACTGGCATGAGCCGCTCAGCTTGGTCGGGTGCTTGGGTTTTGGCTTGGGCATGTGCGGAGTATGCTGCGTGCCGTGGGCTCGGTAAATTCATGACGTCCGTCGAGGTGAAGGCGGTCGAACCGATCTTGCGGCTCGTGGGGGTCAGCAAGAGCTTCGGTGCTGGAGCGGCTTTGCAGCCCCTCGATCTCGAGATCGAAACGGCGCGCACGACGGTGCTGCTCGGTCCGAGCGGTTGCGGAAAGACGACCGCGCTGCGCGTGATGCTCGGCTTGATTCCGCCAGACGCGGGACAGGTGCTGTTTCGCGGCGCGCCGCTGACCCCGGAGCGCCTTCTGCAAGCGCGCCACGCGATGGGCTACGTGGTGCAAGACGGCGGGCTGTTTCCGCACCTCAGCGCGCTCGACAACGTGCGCTTGATGGCGCTTTACCTCGGCTGGCCCGAACCGCGGATCAGCGAGCGCGTTCAGGAATTGGCGGAGCTCGTGCATCTGCCAACGGAAACTTTGGCGCGGTTCCCAACGCAGATTTCCGGCGGCCAAAAGCAGCGCGTGGCGCTGATGCGCGCGTTGTTCCTGGATCCCGAGCTGCTGTTCCTGGACGAGCCGCTGGGCGCGCTCGACCCGATGGTGCGCGCTGATTTACAGACGGACTTGGCGCGCATCTTCGAGCGGCTGAGCAAGACGGTCGTGCTCGTCACGCATGATTTGGCCGAGGCGGCGTTTCTGGGGCACGTGCTCGTGCTCTTGCAAGCGGGGCGCATCGTTCAGCGCGGCTCGCTGCGTGACTTTACAATGCAGCCGGCCGATCCGTTCGTGACCCAGTTCGTGCGCGCCCAGCGGCGCTTCGAGAGCGAGCTCGTGCCGTGAAGCGCGGTTCGTGCTCTCTCTTGGCCGCGCTCGCGTTGGCCTGCGCGCTGTTTTGCCCGGGAGCGGCGCACGCCGAGTCGAAGACGCTGCGCGTGGCGTCCAAGGCCTTCACCGAGTCGGTGATCTTGGCGGAGATCGTGGCGCAGCTCGAGCGTTCGGCGGGTCTCGAGGTCGAGCACCGCACGGGGCTCGGCGGCACACGCCTGGTTTGGAACGCGCTCGTCGCAGGCTCGATCGATGTGTACCCGGAGTACACGGGCACATTGCTGGACGAAGTGCTCAGTGAGCCCGCGCACGGGCAGAGCGCGGTGCGCCCGGAAGCGGTCACGAAGCTGTGGCTCGAGCAAACACTGGCCGCGCATGGCGTGGGCATGACCGCGCCGCTCGGCTTCAACAACACGTACGCCATCGGCCTTACTGCGCAGCGCGCGCGCACGTTGGGCGTGTCGCGGATTTCCGACCTCACTCGGCATCCGGAGCTGCACTTCGGGCTGAGCAATGAGTTCATGAGCCGGCGCGATGGCTGGCCCGCGTTGCAACAGCGTTACGGCTTGCCGCAAACGAACGTGCAAGGGCTCGATCACGATCTCGCGTACCGGGCCCTACAAAGCGGCGGCATCGATGCCACGGATCTGTACACGACGGACGCCGAGATCCGCCGCTACGGGCTGCTGGCGCTGACCGACGATCTGTCGTTCTTCAAACGCTACGACGCAATCCTGCTCTATCGCCTCGACCTCGCAACGCGCCTGGGCAATGTCGCGAT
This sequence comes from Myxococcales bacterium, assembly GCA_040348785.1. Taxonomy (GTDB): domain Bacteria; phylum Myxococcota_A; class Polyangia; order Polyangiales; family Polyangiaceae; genus PMG-095. Next base: position 54,855 of record JBEQTH010000097.1, read on the forward strand.
CGAGAGCTTGCGCCGGCTGGAAGGGCGGATTGACGCCGAGCAGATGATTGCCTTGAACGCGCGCGCCAAGTTGGACCGCGTTGCGGAAGCTCAAGTGGCCGCGGGGTTTTTGCAACAGAAACTGGGCGTTGCCTCGGAGAGCCAATCACGCGGCGTCGCGAGCATGATTGGGGCGCGCGTGGCCGAACATTTGTTTCTGGTGGGGATCTCGCTGCTTGCCGCCATCGTGATCGCCGTGCCGCTGGGCGTGCTCGCGGCCAAAAGGCCACACCTCGGACAAGTGGTGTTGGCCGTGGTTGGTGTCGTGCAGACCCTACCCACGTTGGCACTCTTGGTGTTCATGATTCCGTTGTTCGGAATCGGGGGGCTGCCCGCGATCGTCGCGCTGTTTCTCTACAGTTTATTGCCGATCGTCCGGAACACCCATGCTGGGCTGCGTGGTATTCCGAGCGCCTTGCGTGAATCGGCGCAGGCGCTCGGATTGCCTCCAGCGGCCATGCTGCGCCTGATCGAGCTGCCGCTCGCGAGCCCCTTGATCCTGGCTGGGCTCAAAAGCGCCGCAGTGATCAACGTGGGCACGGCGACGCTCGGCGCGCTGATCGGCGCAGGCGGGCTGGGTCAGCCGATTTTTACCGGAATTCGCCTGGATAATTTGAGTCTGATCCTGCAGGGCGCGATTCCAGCTTCGCTCTTGGCGCTGTCTGTCCAAGGTTTGTTCGAGATCGTCGAACGCTTCATCGTTCCGCGCGGACTTCGTTTGGGCAACGGGCCGTAACTCCTCTTTTGTTCGGCGGCAGACTTGCGGTGGGGGGTCGAGAACCGCAAAAAGACAGTGGGGCTTCTGCGCGCGATTTGCCAAACACGGAGAGAGCGAGAAATGTCCGCACCAATGAACCTTGCTTCCCATGGCCAATGGCAGCTCATCGAGCGTGCTGGCTTCAGCTTGCGCGTCGATCCGCAACGGCAATCGCCGCTGGCCTTCGCCCTGTCCATCGCGCAGGGGTTGGACGCTCGGCCCCGCCGCTTGGACGCAAGCTACTTGTACGACGCCGCGGGCTCCGCGTTGTTCGACCGCATCACCGAGCAACCCGAGTATTACTTGACCCGCGCTGAGGATCGCCTGCTGCAGGCGCACGCCGCCGAGATCCGTGAAGCTGCCGGCTCGGGAACTTTGGTCGAGCTCGGCTCGGGCGCCTCACTGAAGACGCAGCGCTTGCTGGATGCGTGGTCGCTCGCCGGCCCCGCCAGCTACGTGCCGGTGGACGTGGACGCCAAGGCCATCGAGCAAGCCTGTACCGAGCTGCGCGCGCGCTACCCCGACGCAGGCCGCTTGCGCTTGCAGGGCATTGCCGCCACTTACGAACGCGCCCTCGGTGCCTTGCGCGGCTCCGGCAAGATGACGCTCGTCTTCTTGGGCTCCAGCCTCGGTAACTTGGGCTGGCAAGAGTACCCGGCATTTTGCGAGCTCGTCGTCAGCTCGCTCGCCCCGGGGGATCACTTCCTGATCGGGTTGGATTTGGTGAAGAGCCCGGCTCGCATCGAAGCTGCCTACAACGACGCCGCCGGGGTCACCGCCGCGTTCACGCGAAACTTGTTTGCGCGCATGAATCGCGAGCTCGGCACGCGCATCCCGGAATCCGCCATCGAGCACGTTGCTTATTACGACACGGAGCGTGAACGGGTGGAGATCTTCGCCCAAGCCTTGCAAGAGCTCAGTATTGCGGTGCCCGTGCTCGGTCGTGAGTTTCGCATCGCGCGCGGTGAGCGCATCTTGACCGAGGTCAGCCACAAGTTTCGCCCCGAAGCCTTCATTGCAACCCTCGAGCGCCTCGGCTTGCACTGTACTTGGCGCTGCCCGGACAACGGGGAGTTCGGGCTATTCTTGTTCGCCAAGCCGAAGCCGCACCGCGCGCCCACGCAGCGTTCCGATCGCTTCGTCGACCAGTTGGCGGAGCTGAACGCGCAACGCGCGCGCACGGTGCAAATCGTGGCTCCGCTGCGGGAGGCGGACCTCGTGCGTCAGCACAACCCCTTGATGAGCCCCATCGCTTGGGATTTGGGGCACATCGCGCACTTCGAGCGGCAATGGCTCTTGCCCACCGACGCCGAGCCCGCCGAATTCGCCTCGCTGTACGACGCCATGCTCACCCCGCGCGCCGGCCGCTCGCAATTGCCGCTGCCCACCGTTCCGGAGGTGTGGGAGCAGCTGCGTCGGCTTCGTCAGCGCGTCGAAGCGCGCTTCTCGGCCAGTCAAGAGCTGGCGGGCACGGCGCTGCCGCCCGCCACTGCGGATGCGAGCGCCTTGCCCGCCGGGGATTTTTCGCTCGCGCTCGTCGCCCAACACGAAGCCCAACATCAAGACACCATCCTGCAGGCGATCGCGCTGCGCGAAGATTTGGAGTACCGCCCCACCTTCGCCAGCAAGGCCTTGATCCGCCCCGCAGCGCGCCCGGTGACGGACCGGGTACTGATCCCCGGCGGCCCGTTCTTGATGGGCACCAACGATCGCGAGTGGGCGTACGACAACGAGCGCCCTGCTCACGAGGTGAACGTGCCGACCTTCTGGCTTGCCCGTGCACCCGTGACCAACAGTCAGTTCCTCGCGTTCATGGCTGATGGTGGCTATGCGCAACGAAAGTTTTGGTCGGACGCCGGCTGGGCCTGGCTCTCCGAGCAGAGTTGCGCGGCGCCCGCGCATTGGCGCCTGTCGAACAAGGGTGATCGTCAGTCGCTACACCAGTGGCGTGGGCTGGTCTTTGGCCGGCTCGAGCCGCTGGAGCCCGAAGCGATCGTGATGCATGTCTCGTTTTACGAGGCAGAGGCCTATGCGTGCTGGGCCGGCGGTCGCTTGCCCACCGAAGCGGAGTGGGAGAAGGCGGCGGCCTGGGATCCGACGAAGCAAGCCGCGCGGCGCTACCCATGGGGAGACGCGCCTTGGGACGCGTCGCGCGCCAACCTGGACCAAGAGCGGTTACAACCCGCGTTCGTCAATGCCTACCCCGAAGGCGCCAGCGCCTATGGCTGTCTTCAAATGCTGGGGGACGTCTGGGAGTGGACCGACACGTGGTTCGACGCTTACCCGGGTTTTCAAGCTTTCCCGTATCAGGAGTATTCGGAGGTGTTCTTTGGGCAGAAATACCGCGTGCTGCGCGGCAGTGCGTTCGTGACGCGCGCGCTCCTGGCTCGGAACAGCTTTCGAAATTGGGATTTGCCCGAGCGGCGTCAGATCTTCGCCGGCTTCCGCTGTGCATGGCCAGCGTAACTCCGCGTTGCAGCCCAGGTCAGCTGGCCTCGCTGCTCGAGGCGCTCGCGGTGCGCGTCGAGTCAGCGCGGGTCGAGGATTGCTCGCTGTCGCTTCCGGACTATCCGGGCGGTCCACGGCCAAGCAGCGTGGTCCGCCTCTCGGGCAAGGGCTGCTCGGGGCTCGGCGAGAACGTCGCCTTCGTCGCGCACGAGCACGCGCGCTTCGCGGGATTCGTCGCGCGTTGGTTCGCAGCCACGGAGGGGAGGGCAGGGCTCTCCGTGCGGACAGCGCTCGCCGCCGAGGGCTCTCCCTACGAGCGAGCCGCGCTCGAGGCCGCGCTGATCGATCTCGCACTGCGCCAAGCCGGGCTCAGCCTGTATGATCTGGGCGGTGTGCGCGAGGCGTCCCTCTGCTTCGTGAAATCGCTGGCCGCTGATCCGAAGCCCGACGCAGTGATTGGCCGCCTACGCGAGCGGGGCTTTCACGGCCGGCTGAAAGTCGATGTCGAGCCGAGCTGGGACGCTCGAGCGCTCGAAGCGCTCGCCCGAGACTCCAGTATTGCGATCTTCGACTTCAAAGGTCGTGGTGACTCGTCACTCGCGCGTCGCTTGAGCGTCGCGTGCCCGCCCGCGTGTTTGGAAGATCCGCCCTCGGATTTCGAAGCCAGCTTCGTCGAGCCAAGGCGCGTCTCTCGAGACTCTTCTTTGCTCGATGAGGGCGCGGTTGCCGCCGCCCTTGCTCGCGGGGAGGCCGTCAATCTGAAGTCGCCGCGCATGGGTGGGCCGCTCTCCGTGCTGCGCGGGTTGGAGCACGCCTGGGCGGAAAACCCGCCTGTTTCGCGCTTGCTGGCTTACTTCGGCGGCATGTTCGAGATCCACGTCGGTCGCACCCAAGCGCGGCAACTAGCGGCGCTGTATTGCGCGTCCGCACCCAACGATCTCGCGTTGAATGTCGCGGACGCCGAGCGCGCGCTCGCCGACTCGCCCGCGCAGGTCCGTCTCGACACACCCGGCTTTGGGTAAGGGCCCGACGAGACGAGACGAGACGAGACGAGACGAGACGAGACGAGACGGCGGGGCAGGGCCGGAACAGACTTCGAGTCTCTGGCGGAACTCGACACCCGACTGAGATGCGTTGCTCTGCATCGCATCAACGTGAGGAAGCGTTCCAATCGTCCGGGCCGTCGTTCGGAGTACGCCTCGACACCGTTGCGAAACGTCCACACTCGTAAGGAGCCCCGAGGCCCGACAAGGCGAGCGTGAAAGGCGAGCGTGAAGGGCAAGCGTGAGTTGCAAGAAGAGAGTGAGTGTAATGACTATTGATCGGGTCGCCTAAGTCGGATGTGCTCATGTCGGATCGGTAGGCTCGTGGGCAGCGCCAACGGGATGAGCCTTTGGGACCGATCCGAACAGGAGTCGCGTCCATGGTTCATGCAGCGTCGAGCTCAATCCGATCCGAGCGTAAGGGGTCACGTGCGTGGCTCCGTGTCTGTCTCTGTGCAACCGCCACGGCCTGTGCGCCCGCGGCTTCTCCCGCGCCAGCACCGGCCGTGCCGCCTGGACCGACCACGCCGGCGGCTCCCATCTCTAGCGTACCGCCGTCGGTCTCTACGGCGCCCGTCGTCGCCAAACCCGTCGCCCCCTTGCTGACCCAGCTCGGCTCGCATGCGCCGATCACGCTCCCCTTCGACGTCGACGTCGCCAAAGTCGCCTTGCTGCTCGAGAACAATGACGTGCCCGGCGCGCAGCGGCTGTTCGACGAGCTTTCTTGGCAGGCATTTTTGGCCCTGAATTGGCCTGCGAAAGACAACGGAGAGCCCGACCCAGCCAAGACGCTGGACGATGCGACGAGCGTTCGCACTTGGCTGTTTTGGCGCCCCGCGGACACCATTTTTCTACCGCAGGGTGCGCGCCCCGCTGAGTGGAAGGCCGAGAAGGCCAGCATGGATTTGTTCCGCGGCAAAGCAGCCTGGCGCCAGCACAACAACGAGCCACCCAACCCCAACGCCAACGAGACGTTCCAAGCGTTCTCGGGGCCGCTCGTTGATCAGAACGGCAAATGGGTGCGCTACCAAGTGCTCGTGAACGGCGAAGAGTTCGCGTACATCATGAAGAACGAGCTGTACAGCTTGGACGGGCAGGCCAAGTTCAGCCAAACCACGACCGACAAATCGGACGGAACGCTCGCGTTCCCGTCCAACGATCCGGCCAAGGGCACGCACGGCGCAATCGAGATCAAGCTCGCTTGGAAGGAGCTTTCTCCTCTGGAGATCGCATCCAAGCGCTTCTTCGCGACGGACGTCAACGTGAAGCGCGTGAAGAGCAAAGCCGAGCTCGAGAAGCTCAAGAAGACCGAGGTCATCGAGACGGTGAAGGCGGGCCTGGTCGGCATGCACATCGCCATGCACACCCTGTCTTCCCCGGAATGGATTTGGGCCACGTTCGAGCAAGTCGATAACGTCAGGCCGCACGCGGCCGAAAATAAGGCGCAAGTTGGGCCAAGTTTCGCGAACCCGAAGCTCGGCGGTTGCCCGGACGGCAAACCCAACAACGCGGTGGTCAATGTGCTCGCCAAGCACAATGGCTATCTAGGCGGGACCGACACCGTGCCCGTGGAACGCGCTGGCAACTCGGCCAATACCTGGATCGAGTCAAAGACCACTACCCCAGTGCAAGTGTGCAAAGTGAGCGTGCCGGAGCAAGGCCAGCTCAACCCCTTGGATGGCAAGCTGCGCGCCGTCGCCGAAAAGCTCAACGCGGAGGTTCAGTCCGCCCTACCCAATTCGGTGTTCAAGTACTACGAGCTGATCGACAGCCAGTGGCCGCTGCATCCGAACGCGCCCGCCTTCGCCGGAGGCGACCAAACCGCGCCCGAGAGCATCACTCACAAGACGCCCGGTGACGTGGTGCCCGTGTTCCTCGTCAACAGCATCATGGAGACGTTCTTTCAGAAGGGGAAGCAAGCGGCAGGTCCGCTCGAGCAGGATGACCGGCTCGCCCCTGGCTCACCTCCAATCGACAAGACTGAGGTGATCGGTACCGAGAGCTGCGTCGGTTGCCACTACTCGGCCGGCATCTGCATCGGCTTCAAGAAGAAGGACAACGGCGAGCCGTTCCTGGATGCCTTCGGACGGCGCGTGCCGATCTACGGGGAAAACGGCCATTTCGGTAAGACTGGGCACGCCAACTTCAGCTGGCTGTTTCAAATCGAGGCTCAGGCGGCGCCTTACAGCCCGCCGGGCGTAGCCAAAGCCGAAGCGCCCGTTTCGGCTTGGCGCAGCCCGGCTGCGTTCCTCAAGTCCGGGCCCAGCGACGTACCCGTGCCGCCGGTCCCCGCGCCCGCAGCCAAGCCCGCAGCGAAGCACTGAGGATCGACCCAGGATGGCATACGAGTTCGTCAACGTTCGTCAGTTCACGCCCAACCTGCCCGGCGGAGTGTGGGAGTCGGTCGGCAACCTGAGCGGCTTCGCGCAGGCTGGCCATGTGATCACCTTGCAGGCCGTCCCTGCGGCCAACGGGGCGCCGCGGCCCGCGCCCGTGATCACGTTTCTCTCCGATACCTGCTTCCGCGTGCGCTTCAACCCGAGCGGCGTGTTCGGGCCCGATGCCTCCTACGCCGTAGTCAACCAGAGCTTGGGTGTGCCGACGCTGGCGGTGAATCGAGTGGGCAATAGCATCGAGATGACCACGCCTGCGCTGCGCGTCGTGGTCGACCTCGCGCCGTATCGCTTGTCCGTGTATCGCGGCAACCAGCTGATCCACGCCGACGCGCCGAACTACAATTTGGTCTACATCCCCGGTCAGGAGGTGGTCGCGAATTTCAAGGTTTACCCCAAAAGCGCGCGCTATTTCGGGTTCGGTGAGAAAGCGGGCGCACAGCTCGCGAAGAACGAAATGACGATGACGTTCTTCAACTTCGACAACTTCTCGTACTCACAGGGCCCGCTGCCGACGGACAACGATCAAGGGCCCCTGAACCCGAGCGAGCCCTTGTACTGCTCGGTGCCCTTCTTGCTGGAGGTGAACCCGAACCCCAGCAACGGCCCTGCCTACAGTTACGGGCTGTTCTTCGACAATGCTGCGCAGTCCTACTTCAACATCGGCGCCAGTGACTACTCCGACATGAGCGGGAAGTATTACTTTGGCGCGCTGTACGGCGATCTCGATTACTACTTCTTCCTCGGCAACGACGTACCCGGGGTGCTCCAGCAATACGGCACGCTCACGGGGCTTCCGCCGCTGCCGCCGCGCTATGTCTTCGGCTATCACCAGGGCGGGTACGGCTACTACAGCGCCAACATCCTCACCGGCGTCGCGAACGCGTTCCGCGCCAATCGCATCCCGATCGATGGCCTGCACATCGACGTCGACTTCCAGGACAACTATCGCACCTTCACCAGTAGCGCCGAGAAGTACCCGAACGTGGCGCAGGTGTTCGCGGGGCTGCATCAAAACGGCTTTAAAATGAGCACCAACATCACGCCGCTGTGCACCAACGTCGCGCAAGACGAGACTGGCAATTTCGTGCCCTATGGCACGCTGCAGTCGGGCCTCGCGCTCGCCACGGGCAACCCTTCGGGCGCGTTCATTCCTCTGCCCAGCACGCCCGATCCGAACGGCGCGTTCGTGGGCACCGTGAGCTACGGCTCCAACCCCGGATCGAACCCGTTCCAAGCCTACCCAGTGCCCACGTTCGGCGACCCGATCCGGGGCGCTCCGCTCGGCGCCGATGGCTACTACCCGGACTTTGGGCTACCGGTGGTGCGCGGTTGGTGGGGCCAGCAATACAACTACTTGCTGGGCCTGGGCCTAGACATGATCTGGCAAGACATGACCTGCCCCGCGCTGAAGAACACTGGAGCGCTGACGTTTCCGCTCAACCTCAAGATGACGGACATCGCCGGGCAAAGCGTGGAGAACGCACGCATGCACAACGGCTACGTCTCGCTGCTGCTGAAGGCCACCGCCGACGGCGTGAACGCGACCCGTCCCAACCGTCGTAACTTCATCATCGCCCGCGGCGGCTACGCGGGCATGCAACGCTACGCTGGACTGTGGACCGGGGATTCCGCGTCGACTTGGGATTTCCTGCGCATCAACATCCCCGAGGTAGTGAACCTCGGGCTCTCCGGCATTCCGATTTCGGGCTGTGACATCGGTGGCTTCGCCAATGCCCCCAACGAAGCGCCGGCCACGCTCTCGGGCGGTATCGGCTCGCCCATGATCGGCGGTGTCACCAATTACGAGCTGTTCACGCGCTGGATGCAGCTCGGCTCGTTCTTGCCTTGGTACCGCAATCACTACAACGGGTACTCGAAGCAGTTCCAAGAACCGTACAACTACGGCGCGCCCGTCCCCGACAATTGTCGCAAGTACATCGAGCTGCGCTACCGCATGCTGCACATCTACTACAGCGCGATGTTCGAGGCCTCCCAGACCGGAGCGCCCATCGCCCGGCCGCTCTTCTACAACGCGCCAGACGGCCAAGACCTGCGGGTGTATGACTTCCTGAACGACCAATTCTTCGTGGGGCGGGATTTCCTGGTCGCGCCGATCGTCGACCCGCACGAGACCGTGGGCACCGCACCGCTCCGTAACGTGTACCTACCCGCCGGCAGTGATTGGTTCGCGTTCATGGACAACGTGCAGCCACTCGCGGCTGCCGTGCCCGGTGGTACCCTGGTCACGAACTATTACGCGTCGCTCGACCTCGTGCCGATCTACGTGCGCGCCGGCGCCATTTTGCCCTTCTGCGAGCTCGAACAATGGGTCGGCCAGCTCAATGCCCAAAACCTGCCCAATCCGATCACGTTCAACGCCTACCCAGGTCCTGATCGCGCCTTCGATCTGTACTTGGACGACGGCATTTCGACGAACGCTCCGAACCGCTTGACCCGGATCAGCCAACAAACCAACGGTAGCGTGCGCGCCCTGCGGGTTCGGCGTCTCTCGGGCGCCTACGTGCCGCCCGAGCCTTATTACTTCGTGGCATTTTTGGGTGAGGCCCAGCCGCCAACGGACGTGAACGTGGCGGGCGCTTCGGTGCAGAACGTGGGCACGCCCCAAGCGCTCGCCAATTCGACCGGAAATGCCTACTACTGGAACCAGAGCATTCAGATCACCTTCGTGAAGGTGTTCGACAATGCCGCCGACGTGACGGTCACGCGTACCTAACGGCCTTCTGCTCAGGAATTTCTGCGATGATCAAGAGAGCGCTTGCCGGGCAACTTGCCGAGCTCATGTTCACCAAGGACTACCGCGAGTTCTTACGCGGTGATTTGGTGCCGAACCACGAGGTTCGCATCAACTTCGACGCCGAGCGCTTGCCGCAGGTGTTCGACGCGCCGGGCGCTTCGCTCGAGGCGCACGTGCTGCTTCACGCGAACGCGGAGCCGCTCGTGATCCCGCTCGAGTCGCACACCGGGATCTTGACCCGCAAATCCGGCATCGAGCCTGGCGCTGGTTCGATGGTCAGTGCGCTGCTCCAGATCCCGTCGGATGCCGAGCGCTTCGAGCTGTGGTTCACCGCTACGAGCGGAGGCAAGGTGCTCGGCTACGACAGCGACAACGGCAAGAATTTCTCCTTCCCTTTCGTGGCGCAGGACGTGCGCATCGAAGACGCTGCCGTGACGCCGCTCGCAGGCAGCGATCGGGCGCGTTTCAGCGTGACCGTTGCCAGCTCGAGCGGCGTGTCGGACCTCGCGCTCGACTATCGCGTCACCAACCAGGTCCCCGTGGCGCCCGCCACCACCCACGTGAAGCTGTGCGAGACAGACACCGCCCCAGACGGCTGGCAGCGTTGGTCCACGCCGCTGATCGAAGTCCCGCACAATGCGGTCGTCGCCTTCTCCGTAACGTACATGCGTGACGGCAAATCGTATTTCGATGACAATCACCACCGCGGCTACCTCGCACCCGAACCCGAGGCGCAGGCCGGGCAATGAGCGGCGTGCCGCCGGGCGATTGGTTCGGCTTCGAGGGCAGCCCGTCGCCGCTCGGTGCCACGCTCACGCCCGATAGCCAGGCCTACAATTTCGCGCTCTATTCGGCGGCCGCGAGCAGCGTCACGCTGCACTTCTATCGCGCCGCGGAGCCGGCGCTACCCTTGCGGAGCCTGGTGCTGGACCCGGGGCGCAACAAATCCGGCTCGGTGTGGCACGCGCGCGTGCGCCTGAGCGACGTGATCGGCGCGCAATACTACGCCTACACGGTGGACGGCCCGAACGCCGCTGGCGGTCGCTTCGACTCGAGCAAAGTGCTGCTCGATCCATACGCGACGGCCGTTTTTTTTCCGCCCGGCTTCTCGCGTGATGCAGCGCGTGCACCGGGCTCCAACGCGGGGCGCGCGCCGCTCGGCGAGCTGCCCAAGCCGCGTCCGCCGTTCGACTGGGGAAACGACGCCTCCCCGCGCCACACCTCGAACACCGTGATCTACGAGATGCACGTGAAGGGGTTCACGAACGACCCCAGCTCGGGTGTGCCCGCTGCCAGACGCGGCACGTATCTGGGCGTGATCGACAAGATCCCGTACCTCCTAGACCTGGGCGTGACGGTCGTCGAGCTGATGCCGATCTTTCTGTACGACCCCGAGCCGGGCGGCAACTACTGGGGCTACATGCCGCTCAGCTTCTTCGCGCCCCATCGCGGCTACTCGAATGCCGCCGATCCCGCAGACACGCTGGATGAGCTGCGCACGTTGGTGAAAGCGCTACACGCCGCGAACATCGAAGTCATTTTGGACGTCGTGTACAACCACACGACCGAGCAGGGCGCGGACGGGCCCACGTATTCGTATCGCGGTATCGACAACGCGGGCTACTACCTGCTCGGCCCCGACCAGAGCTACCTGGACTTCACCGGCTGCGGTAACTCCTTGGCGACGAGCGAGCCCGTGGTGCGTCGCTTGATTGTCGACAGTTTGCGCTATTGGGTGAGCGAATGTCACATCGATGGCTTTCGTTTCGACTTGGCGGGCATCTTCAGCCGCACCGCGGATGGCAGCATCGATCGCGAGCAGCCGCCCATCATCGAAGAAATCAACTCGGATCCGTTGCTTGCCAACACGCGCTTGATCGCCGAGCCCTACGATCTCAAAAGCTACGAGCTCGGGCGCAGCTTCCCGGGCCACACGTGGCTGCAATGGAACGCGAGCTTTCGCGACACGGTGCGGCGCTTCGTGCGTGGCGACAACGACACGATCAGTGACTTGATGACGCGCTTGTATGGAAGCGAGCTCGATCTGTTCCCCGCCGATCTGGGCAACGCAAACCACGCCTATCAAAGCGTGAACTTCGTCGATTGCCACGACGGCTTCTGCTTGTACGATCTGGTCTCCTACGACTCGAAGCACAATCAGGCCAACGGTGCAGGCCACGAGGGCGGCGTAGACGACAACCTGAGCAACAACTGCGGCTTCGAAGGCGACGTGGCGCCGCCAGACGTGCTTTCGCTACGCAAGCTTCGGATCAAAGGCTTCTTCGCGCTCTTGATGCTCGCCAACGGCACGCCGATGTTCGTGATGGGTGACGAGCTGCTGCGCAGCCAAGGGGGCAACAACAACGCCTATAACCAAGACAACCAGACGTCGTGGTTGAATTGGGATCTGCTCGCTAAAAATGCGGACATGTACCGCTTTTTCAAGGCGTTGATCGCATTTCGCAAAGCGCACCCGAGCCTCGCGCGGAGCCGCTTCTGGGGCTCCGACATCACCTGGTACGGCGTGCAGGGCAACCCCGACCAAGGCTTCACCTCACACACGCTGGCCTTCTGCCTGAATGATCCGCAAGGTTTCGGCTCGCCGAGCGGTCCGGGCAACGGCCACGCTGGCCCATCGCTTTACGTGCTCGCGAATTTCTACGAAAAGCCGCTTAGCTTCGACATTCAACAGGGCAGCGCCGGGTCGTGGCGCCGAGTCATCGATACGTCACTCGCGAGCCCGGACGATGTTGCAGATCCCGGTACCGAACCTGTGCTGGGCAGCCTCTCGTACGTGGTGAATGCGCAGTCGGTCGTCGTGTTGGTCTCCAGCTGAGTTGGCCCTATGCTCCCGCGCCGTGGACCCTGTGACGACGAGCGCGGACCAAGTAGCGGACCCAGAGCTTGCCGGAGGCTGCCTCGCTCACGTGGTCGAGTTCGACTTCGAGACGAAGACCGAGCGGGGCTTGGATTTCGAGGACGCAGTGCCGGCCATGCAAGCCGGGAAGTTCGTGTGGATCGACTTGGACGTGCGCGACGTCGCCCAAGGCCGAGAGCGCCTAGCCGTGCTGGGCGCGATCGACGAAGTGATCGTGGAAGATGCGCTGACCAGCGAAGCCGCGACGCGCCACGCTCGCTACGAAGCGTGCTTGCACGTGGTGGTGGCGGGCTGTCGTCAACGCGGGCTGAACTTCGACCTGGAGCGGGTGGACATCGTGTTCGGACAAAGCTTCATGGCGACGATCCACCGCGGCCCGGTGCTGTTCTTGTCTGCCATGCAGCGTGATTACCGCTCGGACTTCGTGCGCTTCGCCAAGACCCCCAGCTTCATGCTGTACAAGCTGTGGGATCATCTGATCGAGAACTACCTCGCGGTCCAAGAAAAGATGGAAGACCGCGTGGAGGCGATGCAGCTCGAGCTGCGCGGGCCGGAGGTCGACGACGGGGTGTTCGCGCGCATCTCCGACTTGGGTGCAGATTTGCTCCATTTTCGCAAAATCTTGCTGCCCGCGCGGGCCGTGCTCACCGATCTGGCGACGCGCCGCACCCTGTTCCTGAGCGAGCACACGCAATCCATGTTGCACAACATGGTCGGCACGCTCGAGCATGTGCTGCAAGACCTCCTCGTCGATCGCGATATCCTGTCCGAGTCGCTGAACCTTTACATGTCGCTCGTGTCTCACCGCACGAACGAGGTGATGAAGCGCCTCACCGTGGTGAGCGTCATTTTTCTGCCGCTCACCTTTCTGTGTGGCGTCTACGGCATGAACTTCGAGATCTTGCCCGAGCTGCACTGGCCGCACGGCTACGTATTTTTCTGGTCGGTCGTGGGCGCGATCGTGCTCAGTCTGATCACGTTGATGCGGCGGGCGAAGTTGATTTGAATGAACAGCGGCGCGGACTGAAGGGCGGCGCCGCTGACACTGCGGGTGAACGCGGATCAGTGCGGCGCTTGCAGCGGGCGCGGTAGCGCGCTCGGGTCACTGGCGCTCTGCTCGATCCGGTATCCGCTGAAACTGCGGAAAACCAGATACTCTCCGCGCTGCAACCGAGCTTTGACGAGCCGGCCGTGCGCGTCGCGCAGGCCAAGGGGGGAGGCCTGACCTTCGTCCTCGAGGCGAGTCGAGATCTCGACGCGTTCCCCGTTATCGAGCACGCTCGCTCCCACGATGCGCGGCTCATCGTCCAAGAACAGCTGTGAGCCGGGCTCGATGCGCCCGTGAGAGTTGTCGGCGAGCACGAGCTCGAAGCCCGCGCTGTCGCGCAGCACGGCCGGACAATCTCCGCTCGGCGTGTGCCCGAGCACCATCCGGTCGATGCCGGCGTCGCGCAGCGCTGCGATCACGCCCGGTGCGGGAAGCACCGGATTGCCGAGCTCGTCCGTCGGGCGCGCGTACACCACGCTCGCTTGGTTCAACCGCGTCCCAGGGCTGGGCGCTTGGTAAGCGACCAGCGCGGCGTAACCCTCGGGCCTGCGCTCGCAAAACGCAGCGCATTGCGCGGCGAAAAAGGCGTTCAGCGCCATTGCCCAGTCATCGACCGCATCATAGCGGCGCGAAACCCCCGGGACGAAGCCGAGCGATTCGCGGGTGACGCCTCCGTGGGCGAAAATTGCGTTCTCCTCGCGGTACACGAGCTGGCAGGCGCACAAGTACTCCGTGAGCTCCCCCGCGGGCTCGAGATCCTCGAGAAAGCTGTGAACGACGCTCGCATCGTCGTGAGCGACGCCCGCGCGTTCGAGCTCGCTGGCGCGATGGGTGAACGCGTGGGGGGCGCCCATGGTGTTCTCGAAAATCCAGCGCAGCAGCGCGGCGGGAGTGGCGCCATGCAGTTGGGCCGGAGTGCTCGCGGGGGGTGAGCCGCGGAGCTCGGTGACCAAGCGCATCTTGTTGATGTCACGGTTACCTGCGAGCAGCACCACTTGCTCAGGCTGCGCGCGCTTGGCCTGCAGCAACACTCGGACGATGCGTCGGGCTTCGGGGCCGCGGTCGACCGCATCCCCACCGAAGACGAAGCGCGCGCCGGGTGCCACGCTGAGCCGCCCCTGCGGGTCCAAGCTGACGAGCGGGTTGTTGCTGGCGAAGCTCGCGAGCTTCGACCACTGACCTTCGACGTCTGTCAGGTATGCGAGCTTCAAGGCTAAATAGTGCTCCGCACGAGCCGCGAACGCACGCCTCGCCCTGGCCTTCCTCCCCAAAGACGGACAAACCAGGGTCGGATGCCTCGCGTGTCCGACGCTGGGATCGCGGTCGGTGTCCTTGCCCAGCGTAATTGTCCTTTACTGACAGAAACGCCGCGGGTCAGGCTGCGCGAGGCGCATTTCCGTGTAGCGAATTCCCACGCTCAGGCACCTTTTGCCTCGTTGCGGTGTGGATACGGTTCCAGTCGGAAATGACATTTCCAGATGCGCCACGAAGAATCGTGGCTGTTATGATGAGGGACCGGTTCCAGAAAGGCTCGGTCGCGCCTGGACAATCAGGGGCGGGTCGCGCACATTGTGGCGCCCTTAGTGCGGCCCAGTCGGGCTTGGAGGTTTACACATGACTAAACGGTTTTTGCGATACTCGGGACTTGGCGTGGCAGTGCTGACGGCGGGCGCGATCGCCGCCTGCGGTAGCAGCGACAACGGTGGCGGCGGTCCGAGCCCGACCGCAGGCGCTAGCTCCGGCGGTGCGCAAAACGGCGGCGCGGGTCTCGGCGCGGTCGCGGGCACGCCGGGCAGCGCGGGTACCAGCACGGCAGGCGCCAGCACGGGCGGCAGCGCGACGGCCGGCGCTGCCGGCGCAGCGGGCACTGGAACGGGCGGCGCGGGCTCCGGTTACACCTGCGCGGGCACCAAGCCTACCTCCGCCACGATCACTGAGTTTGCGGATCTCGTCGCCAACCCGACCAGCGCGGGCAACTACACTTACACGGCGGGCGTGCCGGGCGGCACGTTCACCTACCAGCCCGGCGTCTTCACCTTGGCGACCACGGGCATGGCCCTCAACATCAAGGGCAACGTCAAGGACTACGACGGCTTCGGTCTGTACATGACCTCCTGTACGGATGCCTCTGCCTACACGGGCGTTTCATTCAGCATCAAGGGGACTGCCGGAACCACGGGCATGCTGAACTTCCGCGTCCAAACCAACAGCAACACGGCCATCGACACCAAGAACATGAAGGGCACCTGCGCGGTTCCCGCCGGCACGACGGACACCTACCCGCTGTGCCATCCGTCCGGCGTCGATATCCCGGTCACGGTCGGCGGTGGCACGGTTACGGTGAACTTCAGCCAGCTCACTGGCGGTGTTCCGACGGAAACCGTCACGGGCAGTGACATCGTGGGTCTGGAGTGGGCCTTCAATTGGACTCCCCCGGCGGCAGGTGGCGCTGGTGGTGCCGGTGGCGGCGGCGCGGTCGCTGGTGCATACGATGCCGACATCACGCTCGATGACGTCAAGTTCATCGGTGGCTCGTCGGGTGGCGCCGGTGGCGCCGGTGGCGCCGGTGGCGCGAGCGCAGGCGCCGGTGGCGCCAGTGCGGGCGCAGGCGGCAGCGCGGGTGCCAAGGGTGGCGCTGGCGGTGCTGGCGGCTCTAACTGAGCGGCTGAGCTAGCGACACACGGGCGGCGGCTTGGCTGAAAGGCTGGGCCGCCGTTTTGCTATTTCGGGCCTCGCGCGGTTTCGCTCAACGGTTCGCGTACGAGGCGGCGATCGTATCGTAGTCGTTGATCGCCGTCGTCGCCGTGGCCACGTTCTTCGAGATCGTGAACAGCATGCCGTTCATGTCGGCGTAGCTGGTGGGCTCGAAAATGAACGTACCCAGCCCCCGCTTGCCAGTGATCCCGGCCAGGACCTGCGCGGTGAGCAGCCGCTGCGGTTGATACTCAGTGGCCGTGAACGACAAGCTCGGGTAGCCGCTGGCCAGCGTCGCGAACGTGGCGGCCCACGACGAGCTCGGTTGCTGATAGCCGGTGAAGTCGTAACAAGACTCACCCAGAATATCGAATGTGACGCCGGCATTCTTTACGCCTGCCACCCACCACTGATTGACGGCGAGATCATGGCAGCGGTCGAGGTGCATCATGATCTTGATGTTCGGGTCGGCTTCCTTCACGCCCGCGATGCCGGCTTTCAGCAGCGCGGCCAGGTTACCGAACGCCGAGCCGCTCACTTTGCCGCCGCTGCCGCCCGTCACGCCGCTCGGATCGAACAAGAGCCCACTCGGGATCTCATTGCCAATCTGCACGATGTCGGGGCGCGCGTTGGCCGCTAGTAAAGCCGTGACCACGTCCTTGGTGTAGTCGTGCACGCGGGTGGTCAGATCGGCAAAGCTCAGGCTCGCCCAGGCCGTGGGCTTGAGCTGCGTGCCTGGATCGGTGAAGTTGTCGCTGTATTGAATGTTCAGGAGCAGGCCCATTCGAGCCAGCTTCACGCCGGCCGCGAAGCGCACCGTGTGGTCGCGATCGCAGTACGCTTGGCCGAGGCCCGCGGCGTAGCCACCGCTGGCCGACGGATTGACGAAGGTCCGTAGACGCACGTAATTGAACTTGTGGTTCTTGAGCACGGTGAGCAGCCCGCCCCCGGTGCTCGTGCTGCCGCTCGGCGTGGAGCCGTCCACCTCCCGAAAGCTCATCCCGCCGTCTTCCTGTTGCTGCGCGCGCGAGATATCCGCGCCGATGATGAAGTTGGGCAAATACACAGCACCACTGTTGGCGCTGCCGGCCGCACCCGCGCTCGGCCCGCCGCCGCCCAGTTGACCCTCGCCGCCGCCGCCGTTCGAAGCGCCACCGCTGCTCACACCGCCGCCCGAGCTCGCCCCGCCCGTCGCTGCGCCGAAAGCGCCTTGCCCGCCCATCGCCGAAGCCCCACCGCCCGCGCTCGAATTGCCGCCGTTGCCGCCCGTTGGCGCGGCTCCCCCAGGCGCCGACGTGCCGGCGCCCCCTCTCGACGCGCCGCCGTGCGCTGCGCCACCACCGCCGGTCACGGACGGCGTCTGCGACGAACAGGCCACGAACCAGACCGCTCCAGCGACGCCCAAGATCGACAGCGATGACGAAAGATGCATGCCGGCTCAGTATCCAGTAGCCGCTCGACCCCAACCCAGGCGCAAATCTTTATTTGGGGGTGCCCCCACCGTGCAGTGCTCGCCGCCTGCGGCGGCTGCGCGCTTCCAGCCTCCCCCCGATCCCGTGCTCGGCCCTTCGGGCCTGCGCGCGGAATGGGGGAGGCCGTGTCTGCGCTCAGCGTCGAGACACAATCACCCGAAAGGGTTATCTCAGTCGTGCCACGGAGCTCGCTCATATTTCATGATGTGACCGTCTCCGCACGAGCTCCGTTTCTCGATACATCCCAGAAACGGAGAGGTTCATCGCGCGTTGGTGCGCAGTTACACTCTGCAACGCACTATCATCGATTGCAGCATTGCTCGTGCGATCGTGGGGCGGTTGTCGGCGCGATCGCTGTGGACGCGCGGCCTTTCGCTACGAAGTGGAGCTGCGTTCGAAATTCGGATTGCGCCTTTGATCCGCTGCGCCAGGTTCATGACACGAACCATCCGTGGGCGTCTCCGCGCTCGCTTCCAATATCGATGCGAGCGGATTCACGACGCGCCGCAAGGCCGTTGTGCGCCGCTCCGTAAGGACGCACACCATGCGAACTGTAGCGATTACGGCGATCTCTTTGGCACTGCTCACGCTTTACGCGTGTAGCGACAGCAATAGCGACACAATCCCCACTGACGGCAACGGCGGCGCGGGCGGCAGCAGCTCGTCGCAAGCAGGCAGCTCGGCGCGTGCGGGCTCGGCCGGCTCCTCGATCGTCGGTGCCGCGGGTGACGGCACCGAGAGCGCGGGCAGCCCTGCGGCAGCCGGCGCAGCGGGTGCCGCAGGCGCAACCGATGCTGACGCGGGCAACGGCGATACCGCGGGCGCCGCGGGAGCTTCGACGAGCACGGGCGGCACGAGCACCGGCGGTGGCGCAGGGCGCACGGGCAGTGCGGGCGCCGCCGGCAGCCCAGACGACAACGGCGGCAGTCAGATCCCGGCGCCCCCATCGGGCGCCGCCATCGACACCACGACCAGCAACTTCGTGGTCAGCGTCTCCTGGACCGACAACTCCAGCGACGAGACCGGCTTCAATGTCTACATCTCCACCGACGACGACAAGCCAGCGTCGCCCACCGTAACCTTGCCTGCGAATTCGGTCGAGTACGACCTGAAGCAAGTGCAGGCCGCCCGAACCTACCGAGTTTGGGTCGAAGCCCTGAATGATGCCGGCGTGAGCTCGGCCGCGCAGGTCACGGCCAGCGCGCCCACTGCCGACTTCGCTTGGGACGATTTGTATTACGACGAGGCCACCGGCAACGTCTACCTGGCCGCGCAAGACATGTTCGGCTTTCTCTCGGACGAGAGCTACGTGACGAACCTGTATGGCTATCACTCGCCGTCCGCCTCACTCGCCAGCGTTGGCCCGGCGCAGTTGCTCGACCCGACGTACACGTACCCCGCGGCCAGCTCCGGGATCGACATCACGATTCCGCAATACTTCTGGGTCGAGGCACGCAGCACGAATGGCTCGCTGTTCTCGCAGCGGACGCTGGCCCCCGCCGGCACCGTGACCAACCTACAAGCCAGCACTGGCGCCAGCAGCGTCACGCTCACTTGGGACGCAACGCCGAGCGCCGCCTCTTACGAAGTGTTCTACGGCACGGGCTCGGTTGCCGGAGCCACGCGCCTGGCGGACACCACCACGACGACCGCGCTCGTCCCGTCACTCGTCCCGAACACGCAATACTTCTTCTGGGTGCGCGCCAAAGCCACCGCGATTGGCGGTTCCGGCTTCCCGGGGCTGTACGGCGTCACTCAGGCGACCATCGCGCAGTAGCGCGCTCCGCTCAAGACTGCGCGGGCTTCGGTTCGGCACCGAAATCGAGAAAGCCGCTCTGCATCAGCCGGTAGCCCGCGTCTTCCATCCCGAGCGAGGCATAAGTCGCGAGCGCCGGCGCGTTCTCGTGCTCGACGTACAAGCGCAACCCGACCACGCCCACGGCCGCGCGAGCGCGCCGTTCGACGTCCGCGTACAGCGCGCGGAACACGCCGCGGCGCCGCGCCGTCGCGATCACGTACACGCTCTGAATCCACCACCAATCCCCGTTGCGCCAATCACTCCACTCGAACGTCACGAGTAGGCAACCGACGGCGCGTGCTCCACGCTCGGCCACCAAGTAAAACCCGCGTCGCGCGTCAGCGAACACCGCCTGCACTCCCTTTTCGAGCACATGGCGATCGAGCGCCTTGTGCTCCGTTTCCCAGGCCAGCGCCGCGTTGCTGTCCGCGATGAAGGGGACATCCGCCAGGATCGCTGGGCGAATCGTCAGTGCGTCGTCGTTCACCCAGCGATCAGAAACAGCACTTCGGACGTTTTGTCCAGCTCGGCACGCGCATCGGCGTCGCTGAGCGGCACCCTTGGCCGGCAGCTGCAGTTGATCCGGGCCCAGCCCTCGGCTTCGGCCAAGGTCGCCACCACGATGAACGGCGAGGGCAATGATTGCAGCCACGCAATCGCGGTCAGCCCGCCGCGCACCAGCGGCGAATCGATCGCGAACGCCGAGCCCGCGGAGTAAGCTCGCAACCCGCAAGATGTAACGCCACTCTACCTCTTCGAGCGGCACGAGATCGCGAGCAGTCAAACTGCTAGGCAAGTCAATGAGCACCGTTGCAAACGTGTCGACTCGCCAAGACTTCGATCGTCTGCTGTTCGTGCGCTCTCGCGGCTGCGGCCGACAGCACGCTCGTCGTCGAGCGTTGGCTGCCAAGCGACTCGGACCGAGCTCCGCGCGCAGTGCGAGCACCTACACCTCCCAGCGAGCTGCGACACGCGCCCTGCGGGCGCCCCCCAAAAAATCGAACGAGCGAATCACCGAGGAGGTTGGGCGCCCGCCGGGCGCGCATCGCACCTCTCCGTCCGTTGCAGGTGCCCGCGTGCTAGTTTTGCGCTGCTCTCACTGGCTCGAAGCGAGACGGGCCACGCGAGGCGGCCAAAAGGTAAGCCGGGCGGTGCCCAGGTAGGTCGGCCGCGTACGCTTATGTTGGCAATTTCGGGTGCGTACGCATTTGGAGAGTGAAACGTGTCGTTCTGGTTATTTCTGAGCCGCTACTCCCTGATCTTGGAACTGCAGGTCAACGAGGCCAACGGCGTTGCGTGCCTCAGTTAGCCAAGGAGCCTTCCCAAATGAGGAAACCAAACTTGAACCGAGGATTGCCCACGTGAGAACCATCGAGTTTGGTCTTGTGCTTGCGGCGTTTGCCGTGGGCTGCACCTCGGGCGTCGCTGGCTCACCGCCTGGCGCCGGCGCCTCGGGCTCCAGCAACCCGGGCAACCCTGGCGATCCGAGCAATCCGGGCGATCCGAGCAACCCTGGCGATCCGAGCAACCCCAGCAACCCGAGCGATCCGGGCACGCCGGCAGACCCCGCGGCCGCTTCTGGGCACTACGCGCTCCGCCGGCTGACGAACCAAGAATACACGAACACCGTGCAAGCGCTGCTGTACACGAAGCAAACGCCGGGTGCGATGTTCCAAGAGAGCTTGCCCGGCTCATCGGGCTACACGAACGACTCGCAGGCGCTCGATATCTCGTCCACGCTGGTTGCCAGTTACTACGCGGCGGCCACCTCGCTGGCCAAAGAGGTGATCGCGTCCAAGGGTACCGCGGGCGGTGCGTATTCGAAGCTCGTCAGCTGTGATGCCACCCAGGCCGCGTGCGCGCAGACGACGGTGTCTGCGTTGGCAAAGCGCGCGCTGCGCCGCCCAGTCACCGCCGCCGATCTCGACGCGACCACGGGCCTGATGGCGGCGTTCACCGCCGGTGGCTCCTTCGACCAAGGGCTGAACGACGTCATCATCGCGCTCTTGATGCATCCCGAGTTTTTGATGATCCCGGTGGTGGACGCGGCTTCGCTCGACCCGAACGCGCTGTTCAAGCTCGATGATTACGAGGTCGCGGCCCGGCTCAGCTACTTCTTGTGGCAAACGATGCCGGACGACACGCTCACCGCGGCTGCGGACATGGGCTCGCTCCACGAGCCCGCAACGTTACAGGCGCAAGTGACGCGCATGCTCAAGGATGCGCGTTCCAGCAACTTGAAGAACGTCCTGCGCGACGAATACGCAGGCTTGTTGGCCTTGGAGCGCACGGACCTCACGCAGCTCGGTCAAACCAACGCCCTGCGCGACGCGATGGTCGGCGAGACCGACGCCTTTTTGGCCGACATCGTGAACAACGACCGCTCGCCGCTCACGTTGCTCAACGGTACGCAATCGTTCGTGAACAAGACGCTGGCCGACTTCTACGGCTTGACCTTTCCGTCGGGCACGAACGCGGCCACCTTCGTGCCGGTGGCCAGCACTCGGACTGGAATTGGCGCGCAAGCGTCGGTGTTGATCAACACCGCGGGCGGCAGCCCGACCTTCACCAATCCGGTCAAGCGCGGGCATTGGATCGCGAGCAAGCTCTTGTGCATCAATCCCCCGCCACCTCCGCCCAACATTCCGCCGCTGCCGCCGGCTTCGCAGGACAACCCAACCGTACGAGAGCGCCTCGATGCTCACTTGAACACGCCTGCATGCACCGCCTGTCACGTGGCGATGGATTCGGTGGGCCTCGGCGCCGAGAACTACGGCCCGTTCGGCAAGTGGCGCACGACCTACGACGACAACACGCCGATCGACGCGACCGGCACGCTGCCGGGCGACGGCACTCCGTTCACCGATTCGGCCAGTATGTACCAAGCGCTGGGCAATTCGGCGCAGGCCAAGGCCTGCGTCGCGCTGCAAGTGATGAAGCTCGCGCTGTCGAGGGATCTCGGAAGCGCCGGTGATCAAGCAGTCGCGACGACCATCGCCACGTCGGGCGTGGCAGCGACCAGTCACTTCTCCGATTTCATCTCGAGCATCGTCACGACTCAGCAGTTTCTGCAGCAGACCGGAGAGGCACCATGAACTTCAAGCTCACCCGCCGTCACTTACTCGCCGCGTCGGGCGGTTTCTTGACCCTGCCGCTGCTGGAGTCGCTCGCCGGGCGCAACGCTCATGCCGCCACGACCAGTGATCCTCGGCGCTTGGTCATGATTCATCTGCCGAACGGCACGGCTTGCCGGACCGACTCGCCCGCCTGGTTCACCACGCCTGACGGTCCGCTCACGGCTGCCACGGCACCGATCCCGCTGCAGCCGTTCACGGCAAACCTCGGGGACATCACCTTCCTCCGCGGCATCACCCAATCGGCTCGCGATCAGACGCTCAAGAACGGTGCGGGCGGGCACGGCGGCTCGAAGCCCGCTTTCTTCACCGGCCAAGTGCCAACGAGCATCACTTCCAGCTCGTCGACCATTGCTGGTGATTCCTTCGACGTGATGTACGCCAAGACCACGCCGAGCGGCAAAAACATCTACCTCGCGAACTCCTCGCAAGGCGGTGGGGACGGTGTGAACTACGCCTACGAGCTATCGCACAAGGACGGGCAGAAGGTGGTGCCCGAGATCAATCCGGTCTCGTTCTACAACACCTACTTCAAAGACCTCACGGGCAGCGGCAGCACCCCCGTCACCTCGGACTACATGCGCAATCCGAAGCTGCTCGACGTCCCGACGGCGGCGACCAACAGCCTGCGCGCGCAGCTCGGCAAGGCCGACCGCGTGCGGCTCGATTCGTACTTGTCATCGCTGGCCGATCTGAAGAAGAGCCTCGGCGCACAGGCGCCGATCGTTGGTTGCTCGAAGCCGACGGCGCCCGCGGTCAATGCCTCCACGACCAACCGCAACGGTTTGAAGGGCATGGACTACTTCTCGCGGATGATGGCGTTCAATTCGCTGATCGCGACCGGGTTTCAGTGCGACCTGTTCCGCTCGGTAGCCATCTCCTTCGGCTCCGAGGGCACTTACACTACGTACGACGGCGTTTATCCCGCCACGCTCAACTACAACGGCGCTTCCCTCACCATTCAGTACGATCACTCGGTCTCGCATCACAGCCCGATCTCGGGAGAGAAGGGGACCTACGGCTACGAGCCCAACATGACTCGCGACCGCGTGCACATGTACGTAGTCGTCGACTTGATCAACAAGCTCAAGGCGGTCACCGATCCCAGCGGTAGCGCGGTGCTCGACAACACGATCATCATGGCCGGCTTCTGCGTCGACGATGGCCAGCACAATAGCGGTCCCTCTTTGGGCACGCCGCTCGTCGTGTGTGGCGGCAAGAACTTCATCACCCCGGGCCGTAGCTTCGACGCGAGCAAGTACGACATCAACGATCTCTACTTCACGTTCGCCGGCCTGCTCGGCATGAATTTGCCGAACTTTCATCCCATCGCCCAAACGCCAAAGCCCTACGCAAAGGCCACGGGCCGCATGTCGGGCTCTACCCTCGTTCCCCTCTGAGCTCACCCGGAGCAGGGCGGGCTCGGGCTCGGCATTCTGGGCGGTTTGTGGACCGCCGAGAGCGCTGAGCCTGGCCGGCCTTGCATTTCCCGCACCTGGCCGCAAATGTCAGTGTCTACCCGACCAGGAGGACCTGATCATGAGCCAAGAACGTGCGGTGCTAGCGGGCGGTTGCTTTTGGGGCGTGCAGGAGTTGATCCGGCGCCGCGAGGGCGTGATCTCGACGCGCGTCGGTTACGCAGGGGGGGACGTGCCGAATGCCACCTACCGAAACCACGGCACGCACGCCGAAGCGATCGAGGTCATCTTCGATCCCGCGAAGCTCGGCTTTCGAGCCTTGCTCGAGCTGTTCTTCCAAATCCACGATCCAAGCACGCGCAACCGTCAGGGCAACGACGTGGGGCTCAGTTACCGCTCGGCGATCTTTTACACGAGCGAAGAGCAACGCCGCGTCGCCGAAGACACGATCGCGGACGTGGATGCGTCGGGCTTGTGGCCGGGTAAAGTCGTGACAGAAGTGGCTCCCGCAGGCCCGTTCTGGGAGGCGGAGCCCGAGCATCAGGACTATTTGCAGCGCATCCCCCACGGCTACACCTGCCATTTTCCGCGCCCGAATTGGAAGCTACCGGTCCGTGCGGGCAAGCCGGGCGCGCCAGCAAACGCAGCCAAATAGCCGTTTTGCCGGCTGTGATAGCGTTTGGGGATGCGGTTTGGCGAGGTGCTCCGCACCACGGGCGGCTTCGATCAAGAGGTGGTGATCACCGAGCTGCCCGATCGGCGGCCGCTGTTCGTCGAGCGCTGCTCAGGCAAGAGCGTGCTGCACGTCGGTTGCTGTGACGTGCCCTTCTTCGATGCCGACACGAACCTGCACCTCGCGTTGGCGCCGCATACCGATCGCCTGGATGGGCTGGACGTGAGCACCGAGGGCATCGAGGTGCTGCGCCGCTATGTCGACGGACAGTATTTCACGAGCGCGTCCCAAATCAGCCGCCAGTACGATCTATTGCTCGCGCCGGAGGTGATCGAGCACACCGAGAACCCGCACCAATTCTTGACGGAATTGTTCTCCGTACCCGCGACTCAATACCTGATCAGCGCGCCGCACTATCAGTGGTTCGAGCAAGCGCGCCGCGGCCCGGGGGTGTTTCGGGAGAAGGTGCACCCCGATCACCGCGCCTGGTATTCGCCGTACACGCTGCTGCGCACGCTGCGCGCCTTCATCGACGAAACGCACGATGACGTCGAGGTGTTTCTGTTTTCTGGCACGGGGTCGGTCGCGGTGGCCATCACCAAGCCGTTCACGCCGCAACCGTTCGCGGGACGCCAGAAGCAGTCGGCTGCCAGCGCCGAGGCGGGGCTGCGCGAAGCCGAAGCGTTGCTGCAAAAGGGCAATGCCGTCGCCGCGCTCAGCTTGATCGAAGCCACGCGCGCGCGTTTCCCCGATGCTCGACTACTGCAAGCCGAGGTGGGCCTCTTGCTCGGCACCGGCCAGAACTTGGAGGGCCTACGCCGCGGCGTGGCCTGGCTGCGCGATCACCCCGAGGACGCGGCTTGCTTACTCCTGTGCG
The DNA here is from genome assembly GCA_040348785.1 of Myxococcales bacterium. Classification (GTDB taxonomy): domain Bacteria; phylum Myxococcota_A; class Polyangia; order Polyangiales; family Polyangiaceae; genus PMG-095. The sequence goes on from JBEQTH010000097.1 coordinate 80,285, forward strand.
CGGACGCGGCCGAAGCCCTCGGCGACCGCGCGATGGCCGAGCAATGGCGAGCGCAGGTGCCGAAGCGCCGCTGATCCCAGCTCATTGAGGTCTGCTGACGGCGGGAGCTCGGGGAATGAAGCCGGGGACGCCGGTCTCCACCACGGAGTAGAAGCGCACCCGGGTCGTGATTCGGCTCCGGATCTCCTCCAACGCGTCCGCCGGCAACTCGGAGATCTCGAAATTCTCACGAATGCGCTGCGGGTTGGTCGACGTCGTGAGGAAGGCGCTGCCGCGTTGCACTGCCCAAGCCAACGCAACCTGGGCAGGGGTTTTGGCCACGCGCGTTGCAATGGACGTGATGACGGGATCTTCCAGCAGTTTGGGGACCATGCCGTGCCCGAGCGGCGCAAAGGCGAGCAAGACGATCCCCTGCTCCTTGCAGTAGTCGAGCAGCTCCCATTCGGGCAGGTACGGGTGAGACTCGACTTGCACGATGGAAGGCTTGATGCGGGCGCCTGCGACGACCTGCTTCAGCTTCTCGAGCGTGACGTCCGCGAGCCCGATCGTCTGGCAGCGTCCGTCGTCCACCAGGGCCTCCATGGCGTGCCAGGTGTCGAGCAACGTTACCCCTTCGTCGTAGATGACCTTTCCGTGCTCGTCCCGCGGGTCTTGGTCCTCGCCGGGTTGGAAGGCGAACGGCGTGTGCGCGAGGTAGCTGTCGATGTAGTCCAGCCCGAGCCGCTGGCAGCTGCCTTCGAACGCCGGCTTCACCCGCTCGGGGCGATGGTTCGTGTTCCACAGCTTGGTGGTCATGAACAGCTCTTGGCGCCGCACGGTGCCGGCTCGGATCGCTTCCCGCCACGCCTCTCCGACGGCCGGCTCGTTGCGATAGCGCTCCGCGCAATCGAACTGTCGAAAGCCTGCCTGCAGTGCAAGTAGCGTGGCTTGCTTGGTTACGACCAGATCAGGGATCAACGTGCCGAACCCGACCGCAGGGATCGCGCCTGTTCCGTGGTTGAGCGGAAAGCTCGTGTGACGGAGCGCGTCGGGCGTGGCCCTGC
>JBEQTH010000022.1:0-11942 GCA_040348785.1 Myxococcales bacterium
GCCGCTGCACGACCAGCTCGACCACAACTACTTGAATGACGTCCCGGGCCTCGAGAACCCGACCAGCGAAGTGCTCGCGCATTGGCTCTGGCACCGCATCAAGCCGACCCTGCCCGAGCTCACGCGCGTGATCGTGCACGAGACGTGCGACGCGCGCTGCGAGTACGAAGGACTGTAGTCCTCGGGCGCGAACTCCGCCGTCTCTCGTCGCCCCTCGGCCCGAACGCCAATCCACGTCCGAGGGCCGGGGCGTTCCGGAAAATGACGACCGACCGCGAATCGGGACTTGGTTGGCGCGGGAACGACCCGTCGGCCCCACGTGCCAATGGTCGTCGTGGCGCCCCGAAGATGCCGATCGACCGCGATCGGGACTCGGTTGGCGCGGGAACCACCCGCCGGCTCCACGTGCCAATGGTCGTCGCGCCGTTCCGAAGGGTGCCAACCGATCGCCAATCGCCACTTAGTTGCCTATGGCAATGGCCGTGGTGCACCAAAGTGCCACTATTTCGGCTAAAAAATGGCTGAAAAGGTGGGGAGGTCGTTGACGTACGAAACGGATTCGAGATTCGAGGATCGTCCTCTTCCGGAGCGACGCATCCGCTCGTCAATCAGCACGCGCGCGCCGGCCAGCTCGGACTGCGCCGCGGCGGACGGCGAATTTCGAGATGCGTGGCGGGCCCAGAGGGCGCCCCAAATCGTCACTCGAACTCGAGCCGCCAGCGCACGTCGGCGCCTAGGTTGCCGAGCGTGGAGCTCGAGATGTCGTTCACGTTGTCGTAGCTGCCTTCGACGCTGACGCGAGGGCTGAGCTGCCACTCCACGTTCGACCGGACCTCGCGCGAGTCCGCGACGCCGCTCGTCACGTTGGCGCGAATGCGTTTGGACAGGCGCTTGCCGATCGTCACGGTGGGCTCGGTGCGGCCCGTGCGCGACGAGTACGCGCTGCCGAAGCGGAATTCGTCGATCAGCGGCACGGCGTCGGTGACCGCGCGATCGGCGCCGCTGATTGAGCCCAGGGCCTCGAGCGCCACGCTCTCGCCCACGCTCGCCGATTGCGCCTGATCCAGCTCGGCACGCGTCAAACCCACCGTCAAAAGCAAGAAGATGTCGTCCTGCGCCAGCGCAGGGTCGCTCGTGAGGTCGACCTTGAGCTTGTCCGCGTCGCCGTGGGCGTGCAGCTGAATGCGCCAGCGCCCGCCTTGCGACGTCGGTGCGCTCGAGCCGCCGGAGCTCGTGGCCGCGGTGGGCGCGGACGTCGCTGGGGTGTTGGTTTGATAGCGGCGGTACTCGGTGACTGCCGTCACGTCCACCTCGGGCGCGATGCGCGTCAAATCGTCGAAGCGGACGCGGCCTTGGGTGACTTCGAACTCACTGCGCCGCAAGAAGATCTTGCCGCGCGGGTGCAAAGTGACTCCGCCGCGCAAGCCGAAGCGGCCGTTGGTACCAGCCAAGAGCAACCCTTCGTCGGCGACGTCCAGCTCGGCATCGATCAGGTTGTTCTGCAGCTTCATGGCTTTGAGCGAGCGCAGGCGCACCTCGAACTGCACCACGTCATCGGCGGGGTCGTAAGTGTTCACCTCGGTGCGCTTGCCGCGCTGCGCGAGCGACGAGATGTCCGCGGTCATAGTCACGGGCCGCGTGTAATCGAAAGAACGAAGCGTGACGTCGCCAGTGACGCGCGGTAGCTCGCGATCGGCGCCCGGTGCGCTCGGTTTGAAGGCCAGGTTCAAGTCCGCATCGGCCACGGCGTGAATGCCGTCGTTCATGGGTAGGGCAAGCGAGCGAGCGGTGATCGCAAAGCGCGCAGCGCCCAAATTCATGCCCAAGAGCGGCGCCGCGCCGCTGATCTGCAAGGTCCCCGCGCCCACCTTGGCCGAACCGCGCTCGATGCGCAGCTCGTTGCCATCGATGCGCAGCGCCATCTGAATGTCGGAAACGGGCAGAGGCAAGCCATGAATCGCGATCTCGCCGTGGTCGAGGTCGAAGCCGCCCGAGAAGCGCGGTGCGAACAGCGGACCCTGCACTTCGAGCTGGCCGGAGAGCGTCCCCTCGGCGCGCTCGGCGCGCGGGATGATCCCGACCAGGCTCGCGAGCTGCATCGGGCGCAGCGTGAGCTTGGCGTTGATCTGCGGGAAAGTGGCGACGTTGTAGATCGAGCCTTGGGCGTCGAACGTGACACGCTGCCCCGAGGGCGTCGTGGCCGTGAAGCCCACACCGGGCAGCGAGAAGCGCCCGTTTTCGAAGACGATTGGGCGGGAGCCCGACGCGAGCTCGACACGATAGCCCTTGCGCGTGACGTCCCACTCGGACAGCGCGAGCTCGACCCGCGATTCGAGCGGGGTTTTCATATGAAATTCGCGCAGCGAGAGCCTGCCGCCGAGCTTCCCGTCCAGGCGCGTCTCGGAGTCACCCAGGGTCGGCGACAGCTCGGCCAGCACGCCCAAATCGAGCCCCTTGAAGTCGATGTCACCGCGCACGACCTTGGCGCGTTGTCGGCTGATGGTCAGGTCCTCGAACTTGATCTGCCCGCCAAACAGGTCGCCGCTGGTGTGGAAGGTGCCTGACGAAGCATCGGCGTCGTAGTCCGCGCGTTCGAACGGGCCACCGATGGGCTTGCCGCAACGCGTGGTGCCGACGATCTTTTGCTCGCGTACGATCGGCACCAGCCTCACCTCTAGGCGCGATGCCGGCAACGTGGCGCGGCCGACACGCACCGGCGAAATGCGGCCGCTCGCGCTGAGCGTCATGGCGTCGACCGTGCCACCCACCTCGGCCACGGCGCTCAATTGGCCCTCGGCGCCGCGCAGCAAATTGGGCAACGCATCGAGGTGGGAGAGGGGCAGCGCGCTGCCCACGAAATGCCCGTAAATCTGGGCGCCCTGGCGCATCCCGAGCGAGCCGACCAAGGTGCCCGTGCCCTTGCGCAGGGTGACGCTGGGCACACTCAAGTCCACGCCTTGATACGTTGCGTCGCGGTCCGACCACCGAAAATCGAAGTCCGCGTCACCCGAGTCGTAGTGCTCGTCGAACAGATCGAGCGCGCCGAGCTTGGCCCCGCCGACCACGCGCAGGTTGCCCCCACCACAGCGATCCTCGGGGCCGCCGAGCACGTAGTGCACTGTGGCGTCGAGCGCGGTTTGCCCGCGTATGTCGTCGAACCGCGGATCGGCATCGAAGTGCCACATCTGAAAGAAGTCGCGCAGATCGAAGTTCGTGCTCTTCACGCGCGCGTCCGTCACGAGTGACGCGGGGCCGTCGAAGTTCAACCGCCCGCTGGGCATCGAGTAGTCGCTCTTGCCCTTCTTCGCTTGAACATCGAACAAGTCCAAGATCAGCGGCACGAAGCGCACCCGGGCGTTCGTGATGTTGCCGAAGGGGAAGCCGCCGAACACGAAATCCTGAACCTTCATGTTGCCGGTGAGCACGACGGCAGGCGGATCGCCAGTCATCTCGGTGTCTAAGTCGGCCTTGCCGGCGATCGGAATGCCCACGATCGGGCTGATGTCCGAAAGATCGAGGTGTGCGCCCGGCGGCACGGACATTTTCACGGTGGCGTTGACGAAGCCGATGGACACCAACTTGACGAAGATCGAGCTCGAGCCGAAGTCGGTGCGCGTGTCGTAGATGTCGAAGGACGTCGGTCGCACCCCGATGTGCCCGCGCACCAGCGGCGCTTTCACGCCGATCATCCGCTTGCGCGCCGGATTGCGGAACGAGACGTCGGTCACCTCGAAGTTGCGCGTGTCCGCGAACACCTCGGCGTCGATCTTGAGCGGCTTCAGGGTGCCGGCGATCTTGGTCACGCGCAGATCGTTGAAGTCCCAGCTGATCAAGGTGTCGTTCGTGACGCCCAGATCGCGCATCAAGCCTTCGAAGGTCATGCTCTTGCTCTCGACCCGCTCGGCCTTCATCACCACGCCCGGCGCAAACGGTTCGATGCGCGCGTTCTTCAACACGACGTCGCCATCGGCGAAGCTCATTTGGTAATGCGGGATGTTGATCGCGTCGTCGGACACGTCCAAGTCCACGTCCAGCGTCTTGGCCAGCCTGAAGCGTTCGAATTCGATACCGCTCCCGGTGAGCTTGCCGCGAAGATCCGGCAAGTGGTGGCGCCCGTCGTAACGAACGTCACCCGCGAACGCGACCGTGCCCGTCAACGCTCGCGCTCGCACGAAGCGATTGGTCAACGAAGGCGGTGCACGAAACACCACGTGGCCGTCGATCAGCGGCACTTCGCCCTGACGCAAACCGATGCGAACCTGGGACAGCCGTAACAGCACACGCCCGGGCGCGTCGTCACGCGAGTTGTCGCAGGACGGCAAGGTACCCGGCGCGGGATCCTGATCCGCGGCGCCCATCGCCGACAGGCGCCGCACGAGGATGTCGCCCGGCTCGTAGCGCGCGCGCAGCTCGAGGCGGCATAGCGTATCTTCGTCCGTCGCGATCGTGCCGGGCGGCGGAGGGGGCACACCACGCATCTCGCGCGTGCGCCAGATGCGTGTGCCGCTCGAGCGCAGCGCAACCTCGAAGGTCGGCCCCTGCTCGGCGAAGACGTCCAAATCGACCTCGCCGGTGTCGACGTGCACGCCGTCGATCTCGAGCGCGACCCGCGCGTCACCAACCGAGAGAGACGAGAACGGCGCTTGCTTCGATGGTGCGCGTGGCTTCTTCGTTTCTGGCAAGCGGTAGCTGAGGTTCTGCAGCTTGCCGCCTTTGATCACCAACCGTGCTTTGGGTTGATCGACCTCGACGTCCCCCGCATCGAGCCGGCCCGAGAGCAACGAAAAGATGCGCGGCGTGACCGCAACGCGCGTGACTTCGAGCGCGGGCGTGCCGCCGTCGGAGGCGGGGACCACGAGCTGATTGACGGTCACCCGAAGCGGCAGCAATTTCAGCTCGACGCGAAAGCTGGCTCGCACGCCCAGCTGGTCGCTCAGCAAACGCGTCGTTTCGCGCGCCGCCCAATCCTCCACCACCCGAGACGACAGAAAAAAGCCGGCGAGCAGCGGCAACACGCCGAGCATGGCGAACAGCGCGCACACGACTCGCACGAATAACCGCCCGAAATCGCGATTTCGGACGGGCAGCGCGAGCACGAGCCGACCCTGAGCCATGGCTCGCCTAGCCTATCGCGTGCTCGCGTATTGGGCTCGTTTTGAGGGACATTCCGCAGCGCTTCTCGACGAACGGCTGGAAAATTAGGCTCAGGCGAGCCCGTGCTATGCTCACGATTGTTCTTGCGCTCGCGGGCTTCCCGAATACAAAGAGGCTCCTTTTTTCTGGCCGAGCATCCGATGACGCATGAATCCGTGGCCCCCGCAGCTGACGCCTCGCGCGCAATCCATGCGCTCGAGCGCGCGGTTTCCTGTGCGGAACGCGGCCAGGCGGACCGGCCCATCGTCCTAATCAATGCCGCAGACCTGGCCGCCCTCGGCCCGCGCGACATCCGTCCTCACTTGGACCGGGTGATGATGGGCGAGTTCGCCGGCGAAGGTCTCGATTCGCTCTTGGCGACCGGCGCGCTGGATGCGCTGCTGCCGGAGATCAAAGCGCTGGTCGGCTTCGGTGACGGTGAGTGGCGCCACAAGGACGTGTGGAAGCACACCAAACAGGTCGTGACGCAAAGCGTAGCGCGCATCGAGGTGCGCTACTCGGCCTTGTTCCACGACATCGGCAAGGTGCGCACGCGCTCCATCTCGCCGAGCGGCGAGGTGCACTTCTTCGGCCACGCCGAGGTGGGCGCGCGCATGTTCGACAAGCTCGAGCGGCGCGAGCGCCTGTTCTCGAGTGACGAAGCCCTGCGCAATGAAGTGCGCTTCCTCGTGCTTCACCATTTGCGTGCCAGCCAATACGACGGCAAGTGGACCGACAGTGCGGTCCGCCGCTTCGCCCGTGAAATCGGCCCGTACTTGCAGGATTTGCTGTGTCTGTCGCGCGCCGACATCACGACCAAGCGACCCGAGAAAAAGCGCCGTGGCATCGCGCAAATCGACGAGCTGGGTGAGCGCATCTCCAAGCTGGCCGAAGAAGACGCGGTTCAGCCGCTGCTGCCTACCGGCGTTGGCAACGAGATCATGGCCTTCTTCAAGCTACCGCCTTCGCGCCTGATCGGCGAGATCAAGCGCGCGCTCGAAGCCGCGGTGGAAGCGGGCGAGATCGAAGGCCGCCTCGAGTCGAGCGCGTACGTGGAGTTCGTCGGCAAGCACAAAGAGCGCTTCGGGCTGCAGTGAGGTCGCTGTTCGCAATCAGCGCAGCATCATCAGCTTCGAGGCATGCGGCATGACTAGACCAGGCAAGCCAATCGTGGGCGCGAGCTGAGCGGTGAGCCCGAAAAGCAGCGCCAACGTCCGCTCCACGTAGAAATAACCCTCGGGATATTCCACGCTTTTCATGACCGCGCGTAAGCGGCCGCGGATCTGCTCGTAGCCCGAGAGCTTTTCCATCGTCTGGCGATCCAGCTTGCTGAAGTCCTGAATCTTGATCGAGCCGAGGACCTTCAGGTACTCGCGCCCGACTTGCTTCAAGAGCTCGCGGTCACCTGCGGCAGCGACGAACCCCATCTGCTCCAGCCCCGACAAGATCTGATCGTCGTTTCTGGTGAGGGCGCCCAGGATCACGACTTTCATGCCGGCCGACAGCGCAGGCGTCAGCTCTTCGACCGCGCCGTAGTCCAAGATCACGAGCTTCGGTCCGGGGCGGACCAGGAAATTCCCGGGGTGCGGGTCGGCGTGGAACACACGGTGCTCGAGCAGCATCGTGAAGTAACAATCGATGAGCAGCTTCGCGACGGCTTCGGAGTCGATACCCTGCGCGCTCTGCGCCTCCAAGTCGTTGATCTTGGAACCCGCCTCGTAGCTCATCGACAGCACGCCGCCCGCGGTCAGCTCGTCGATCACGTCAGGTACCACGACGTCTTCGCGCGCCGCAAAAATAGCCCGCAAGCGGGTCATGTTCGCGCGCTCGTGGCGATAGTCGGTCTCGCGCGCCAGCATGGCGCTGAGCTCTTCGAACACGCGCTCGACGCGGCCGACCTTGATCACGATTTTGATCACGGGCAGAAGCGAGCGCAGCACCGCGAGATCGCGACGAATCAAGGTCTCGATCCCCGGATACAAGACCTTCACCGCGATCGCGCGGCCGTCTCGCGTCGTCGCCCGATGCACCTGCGCGAGCGAGGCGGCGGCCAGCGGCTCACGCTCGAAGCTTCCGAAGCGGCTCAGTGCCTCGTCTCCAAATGCTTCGCGCAGCCGGCCTTCGATCTCGGCGAACGGGCGCGGCGGCACTTGGTCCTGCAACGCCTGCAGTGCCTCCCCGAACGCCGCGGGCAAGAACGTGCCGATCACGCTCAGCACTTGGCCCATCTTGATGAACACGCCGCGTAGGCGTGCGAAGCCGTCCGCCAACCGCCGCGCGTTCCTCACATGCGCCCGCTGCAGCCGGCGACTGGAGCGCTCGGAGCTCAGGATTCGACCCAGCATCCACTCCCATGCGTAGGAGAGAATGATCGTCCAAAATAGCCACGAGGCGCGGATCGAGCGGAGCACGCTGACCGCACACTACCAGCGGCGTGGGTCGACACAACGTGGCTTAACCCATTAGCTTTTCTGAGGAATTGCGCCTCGTTGCGAGGTTCAGTTGCCATACTTGCCGCGGGAAGCCCGGGAATCAGCCAGTCAGCATTAAGCCCCTGCTGTTCGACGCCGTTAGGTCCATCGAGGACGCGGCCAAGTGACTCGGATTTCTGTGCAATCACGGAGCGCCGGATGAAAATCCTGCTCGCCGACGACGAGCCGATTGCTCGGACCATGCTGGAGCATTGGCTCACGGGTTGGGGCTACGAGGTCGTGACTGTGCGCGACGGCGAAGCCGCGCTGAACGCACTGGCAGCCGACCCGACCCTGCGTTTGGCGATCATCGACTGGGTGATGCCGAAGGTCGATGGCATCGAGGTTTGTCGCCACATCCGCGGCGGCCCGGCCGAGCCCTACGTGTACGTAGTGTTGCTCACGGCCAAAGATGACAAGTCCGACATCATCCAGGGCTTGGACGCAGGTGCGGACGACTACCTGGTCAAGCCCTGCAACCCGCTCGAGCTCAAGGTGCGCCTGCGCGCGGGCAAGCGCGTGATCGAGCTCCAGGAACAGCTGGTGGCCGCGCGCGAGACGCTGCGCTTCGAGGCCATGCATGACTCGCTCACGCAGCTGATGAACCGCGGCGCCACGCTGGAGCAGCTGGAGCGTGAGCTGGTGCGCGCGTCTCGACGCAGTTCGCCCGTCACCGTGGTGATGGCGGATTTGGACCATTTCAAAGCCATCAACGACACCTTTGGCCACGCCACGGGGGACGTCGTGCTCAAAGAATCGGCGCGGCGCTTGAAGATCGGCGTGCGCGCCTATGATTCCGTCGGTCGCCTGGGCGGCGAAGAGTTCATCGCCGTGCTCCCGGAATGCGAGGCCAAGGTCGGCCTGCAGGTCGCGCAGCGCTTGTGCCGCCTCGTGTCCGAAGCACCCGTGGTCACGCCCGCTGGCAAGGTGCCAGTCACGATCAGCATCGGTATCGCTTCGTCCGACCAATTCCCGGGCGCCACGTCCGAAGAGTTGATGCGGGCGGCGGACTCCGCGCTCTACCAAGCGAAGCACACCGGCCGCGCGCGCGCCGTGCTCGCCACGGGCGCCGATTGGCAAGCGCAGGCGCCCGTGAACGATCCGGAAGCCACGACGCTGAAGCCGCTCGCCAGCGCGCAGTTGCTCAGCGGCTGAAGCGCTCGCGCGGAGGCGGGCAAGCCACTGTGGCGTTCGCGTCCTGATCTGCCGGCTCTCACCACCTTCGTTGAGGGTGAGAAATTTCAGACATTCGCGCGGTTTCCATGTCGCCCGGCGCGGTGCTAACGTCAGCCCTGCCGCGCGTTTCTCGACTTCGGTCGGTGCCCTGCACCGGATGTACAGGAGAGGCATGAAGATCGGTATTCCCAAGGAGATCCGCCCCGGAGAGCGGCGCGTTGCCGCGACCCCGGACACCGTAAGCCGGCTGCTCAAGCTCGGCTTCGAGGTGAACGTGGAGACGCAAGCCGGCGCTGGCGCGTCCTTCCGCGACGCGGAGTACAGCGCGCTCGGCGCAAACGTACTGAAGAGCGCGCGTGAGCTGTGGGATACGAGCGACATCATCCTCAAAGTCCAGCCGCCCGAGCAAAACGCCGAGCTCGGCATGCACGAGGCCGAGCTGCTCCGCGAAGGCGGAACCCTGGTCAGCTTCATCTGGCCGGGCAAGAACAGCGAGCTCGTGGATCGCTTGGCCGCGCGGCGCGCGACGGTGCTGGCCATGGATCAGGTGCCGCGCATCACCCGCGCCCAAAAGATGGACGCCTTGAGCTCGATGGCGAACATCGCGGGCTATCGCGCGGTGATCGAGGCGGCGAGCTTCTTTGGTCGGTTTTTCACGGGTCAGATGACCGCGGCGGGCAAGGTGCCGCCAGCCAAGGTGCTCGTGATCGGTGCGGGCGTGGCGGGCTTGGCTGCGATTGGCGCGGCGCGCGGCCTGGGCGCGATCGTGCGCGCGTTCGACACCCGTGCCGAGGTGCGCGAACAGATCCAGAGCATGGGCGCGGAGTTCTTGGAGGTGCACATCAAGGAAGATGGCGCGGGCTCCGGCGGCTACGCCAAAACGATGAGCGCGGAGTTCATCGCGGCGGAGATGGCTCTCTTCGCCAAGCAAGCCAAAGACGTCGACATCATCATCACGACCGCGCTCGTTCCCGGCAAGGCCGCCCCGGTGCTGATCACCGAAGAGATGGTCAGCAGCATGCGGCCCGGCTCGGTGATCGTGGACCTCGCAGCGGAAGCCGGCGGCAATTGCGCCGTCACTCGTCCGGGTGAAGTCATCACGAGGGACGGCGTGACCGTGATTGGCTACGTCGATCTGCCGAGCCGGCTCGCACCCACCGCAAGCCAGCTGTACGGTAGCAATCTGACCCACTTGTTGGCCGACATGGGCGGCGCCAAGAGCTTCCATGTGGATCTCGAGGACGCGGTGGTGCGCGGCGCGATCGTGCTGCACGAAGGCAAGTTGGTCTGGCCGGCACCGAAGTCTGCGCCGTTCAATCCGCCGCCCGTGGCGCAGACGAAGAGCGTGCCAGCTGCCGCGCCGTTGGCGGTCAAGGCGCCCGAGAGCCACACGGCGCGCGACGCCGCGTTCGTGCTCGTGGCAGCGGTGCTGCTTGCGCTGCTCGGCACGGTGGCGCCGAAGGAATTCGTGTCGCACCTGACGGTATTCGTGCTGGCCTGCTTCGTGGGCTGGCAAGTGGTGTGGAACGTCACTCCCGCGTTGCACACGCCGCTCATGAGCGTGACCAACGCCATCAGCGGCATCATCCTGGTCGGCGGCATGCTGCAGATTTCTGGTCCGCTCGGCTCGCCGGTCACCTTGCTCAGCGCTGCCGCGGTGCTGCTCGCCACAATCAACATCACGGGTGGCTTTTGGGTCACGACGCGCATGCTGCGCATGTTCCAGCGGTGAATCATGATCCCTGAAAGCCTGATCACGCTCGCGTATCTCGTCGCTGGGGTGCTCTTCATCTCGAGCCTCGCGGGGCTCAGTACGCAGAAGACCGCCCGGCGAGGTAACGCCTTCGGCATTGCCGGCATGCTGCTCGCGCTCGGCATCACCGCTGCGGGTCACGTGCACAGCTACGGCGCGCTCGCCGCAGCGATCGCCGTGGGCAGTGCGATCGGAGCGGTCTTGGCGATGCGCGTCGAGATGACGAGCATGCCCGAGCTGGTTGCGGTGCTACACAGCTTCGTCGGGCTCGCCGCCGTGCTCGTCGGTATGGCAAGCTATTTGGGCAACGCGCCCCAACACAGCCATGTGGAGGGGGTGATCCACTCGGTGGAGGTGTTCATCGGCGTGTTCGTGGGCGCGCTCACGTTCACGGGCTCCGTCGTTGCGTTCGGCAAGCTGCGCGGAGTCGTGCGCAGCAAGCCGCTGCTGTTACCGGGCCGGCACGCGTTCAACGTGCTGCTGTTGCTCGTCTCGGTCGGGCTCGGCGCCCACTTTTTGAGCGCGCCGGGACACGAGGGCCTGACGTCCCTGCTCGTGATGACCGGTGTCGCCGGGCTGCTCGGTGTGCACCTGGTGCTCGCGATCGGCGGCGCCGACATGCCCGTCGTGGTCTCGATGTTGAACAGCTACTCGGGTTGGGCGGCCGCCGCGGCGGGCTTCATGCTCGAAAACGATCTCCTGATCATCACCGGCGCACTCGTCGGCTCGAGCGGCGCGATCCTGAGCTACATCATGTGCAAGGCCATGAATCGCTCGTTCCTGAGCGTGATTTTCGGTGGTTTCGGGGCCGAAGAAGGCGCGGCCCCGGCCAAGCGTGCGAGCACCGAAGCTCAGGGCGAAGTGACGTCCGTCACGGCCAGTGAGACCGCTGCGTTGCTGCGTGACGCGAAGCAAGTCGTGATCGTGCCGGGCTACGGCATGGCCGTCGCGCATGCGCAGTACCCCGTGTACGAGATTGCGTCGCTCTTGCTGAAGCAGGGCGTGAAAGTGCGCTTCGCGATTCACCCCGTGGCCGGTCGCCTGCCAGGCCACATGAACGTGCTCTTGGCCGAAGCCAAGGTGCCGTACGACATCGTGCTGGAGATGGAAGAGATCAACGAAGACTTCCCCGAGACCGACGTGGTGATGGTGATCGGCGCCAACGACATCGTGAACCCCGGCGCGCTCGACGATGCTTCGAGCCCCATCTACGGCATGCCGGTCTTGGAAGTGTGGAAGGCCAAGACCACGATCGTGATGAAGCGCAGCATGGCTAGCGGCTACGCGGGCGTCGAGAATCCGCTGTTCTTCAAAGAGAACACGCGCATGCTGTTCGGCGACGCCAAGAAGAACGTCGACGCGATTCTCACCTCGCTCCGCTCCGAAGGCAGTCGAGCCGCCGCGGAGTG
>JBEQTH010000026.1:0-42103 GCA_040348785.1 Myxococcales bacterium
TTCTGATCCACGCGATGATCGCTCTCGTCTTCGATCTCGCCCACGATTTCTTCGAGCACGTCCTCGAGCGTGATCAGGCCCTGAGTGCCGCCGTACTCGTCGACCACGATGGCAACGTGGCGATGCGATTCTTGAAACGTGCGTAAGACTTTTTCGAGCGGCGCGCTGGCGGGGACCACGAGCAGTGGAGTCTGGAGCGCGGCGAGATCGACTTCGTTCAGGTTGGCCAGCGCGCCGTCGCGAAACAGCATGTCTTTGACGAGCACGACGCCTTTGGCGTGATCGAGATCGGAGTCCGGGGTGTACGGGAAGCGGCTGTGCTGTGAGCGGCGGATCAGATCCAGGTTGTCTTGCAGCGAGCGTTCGCCGGACAGGAAGACGACCTGGGAGCGCGGGACCATCACTTCGTAGGCGGTGAGCTCGCGCAGCGCCGTGGCGCCTTCGATCATGTCCGCGACGCGACCCGCGACGGCACCCTCCGTGCGGCCGAGCCCGACGAGCAGCCGGATCTCTTCTAGGGAGGTGACGGGGTTTTCGTGGTCGCCGCGCAGCACTTTGGCCACCAGGCCCGTCAGGTACAGCAGGGGCTTCAGGATGATGGTGAGCGCGGTCACGCCGTAAGCCACGGGCGCCGCCATCTGCGCCACGTACGTCACGCCGATGGTCTTCGGGATGATTTCCGAGAACAGCAGCACGGCGATCGTGAACGCGAGGGAGAACACCCACAGGCTGGATTCGCCCATGGCGTGCACGTACATCGCACCGCACACGGAGGCGCCGACGGTGTGGGCCACGGTGTGAAACGAGACGATGGCCGCGATCGGCACGTCGATCTCGCGCTTGAAGTTGCGCAAGATGTCGGCAGCCTTGGATTTGCCCATGGCCTCGATCTGCGCGTGCTGCACGCTGAGCACGACGGCCTCGGCGATCGAACAGCAGAACGAGATCGCGAGTGAGCCGAGGACGGTGAGAACGAGGAGCAGCATCGGCTAGTGCGGCGCGAGTGAGGGGAGGAGAAGCGCCTTGCCGTCGCGCTGCACTAGCAGCCTGCGCAGCAGGCGTGGGGCTCCGGGGCGCAAGCCCCGGTGAGACAGCAGAGTGCACCGCTCACCGCGAAGCGGGACAATCGCTTGCGATTGTTGATGGAACATCATGAGCGGTGCACTCGTGCGCCAGGTCACTCGAGCGCAGGCGCGAGCGTAGCCGAGTGGCTCACCTTTCGCGAGGGTGAGCCGCTTTCGACCGCGAAACCAGCGCTTTGCGGGGACTCAGGCGCCTCAGGCGCGAGGCGCGCCGGCCACCAGTTGCTGTTGTTGCTGTTGCAGGAACTGCGCGACAGCGCGCGAGCGCTCGATGGCGAACTGCTTGACCTCGCGGTTCGAGGAACCGGCCAGGGCGTTGAGCAGCTTGGTCACGCGGTCCAGCTGACGCTTTTGAAACAGCGCTTCGAAGTAGTTGTTCGCCAGGCGCACGTCGTTCGCCATCTTGGCTTCGTGCTTTTGCAGCAGGCTGATGACCGAATCCAGATCGCCATTTTGGCCGTGCAGCGCGGACAGGCAGATCAGCGCGAGCGGGTCATTCTCGTTGCGCTCGACGGCCTTCTTGGCCCAAATCATGGCCTTGTCGCGGGTGGCTTCGTCGGCCGAATACAGGCCTTGAAGCGCGATGAAGGGCGCGGCCGTCTTCTTGTTCGCTTCCGCATCGGCGAGCTCGGACACGGCTTTGATCGCGGCGTCTTCCGAAACGCTGTCTTTCACTTGCGTGAACAGGTAGGCCCAGGCGTCCACCGAGTTCGGATCCACCTTGATCGCTTGTTCGATCATGGCGCGCTCGTTGACTGCGTCTTTCTTGCCTTGGAACACTTTGGCCAAGTGCAGCGCGGGGAACGGGCTTTCGGGTAGCAGGTTCTGCGCGCCCTTGAGTGTGCCTTCGGCCTTCTCCCACTTGCCTTGCTGCAGCTGGGCCACGCCCAAGCCGAGCCAGTCTTCACCGCCGCCACCGAGCGCGACGATTTTGCTCATCACTTTTTCGGCGCGCTCGAACTTGCCGTACTTCATCAGCTCTTGCACGAAGAGGCGGCCGCGGTTGAGATCGTTTTGATCCTCGGACCAGTGCTTCTCCAAACCGGCGAGCAGGTCGTCCAGACCGATGGCGATCGGGCGGCCTTCGGCGTCTTGGACTTGGACGGCCGGGCCGTTGAAGCCGAGCAGCTCCCACATCTTGTCGATCTCGAGGGCGAGCGGGCCCTTCTTGAGCTGCTCGGTGAGCTCGTCACTCGGCTTGCTGAGCGGCAGCACGATCAAGGCGTTGCCCGGCACGCCGCCCGGGAAGGCGCTCACCGGCGCGACGATGGCCGCACCGCCTTGCAGGTTGAGGTTGGCGGCGGGGGATCCGGGCGGGGTCGGTTGGGTCATCGGAGGGGGGATTGTCTAGCAGCGGCGTATCAGCTGGGCAATAGTCGCTTGTCATGAAGGGTAGGTCGGGTACTCGCTGTTCGATTTCCGGAGGCGTATTGGCGCTTGCGGCTGGGCTCGTTACGATCACGCAGAGCGCGAGCGCGTCCGCGGACACGTTGATCATCCGCCAGCCCGGCGATCACTCGCGCTACGCTTTTGAAGCAGAGCCGCACGCGCTGCTCGGCCTGTTCAACCCGCCCGGGGAGGGGCGCGGGACGGGCCTCGGGCTCGGCTTTCGCGGCACGCTGGTGCTGGTCGACAACGGCTTCGTGCCCAGCATCAATAACTCGATCGGCATCGGCTTCGGGCTCGACTGGGTGCACTACGGCCGGGGCGACAGTCATTGCGTGCGCGATCCCGGGCCGAGCGGCGTGTGTAACTACGACGACTCGAAGAGCATCAACAACCTATGGCTGCCCGTGGTCATGCAGTGGAACTTCTTCCTCAGCCGGCAATGGTCGGTGTTCGGTGAGCCCGGCTTGGCCGTGCACTACGAGTCGGTGCCCGGGGATCACTATTGGACCGTGGACCCGCAGTTCTATGCCGGTGGGCGCTGGCATTTTTCGGACCGCATGACGCTGACGATGCGCGTGGGCTACCCCACGTTCTCGGTCGGCGTCTCGTTCATGTGATGAGTCGCGTCGCGCAAGCTCGGCAAGGTGCGGCGCTGCTGTTGGGGGCGGCTGGCTGGTTGCTGAGCTCGGCCGCGACAGCGCAGCCCACGCTTGTGCCGCCCGCGGGCGAACAAGAGCGGGTGCGGGTGACTTACGTCGCGCCCGCAGGGTGTCCGCCGGACGCTGAGTTTCAAGAACGCGTGCGTTCGCGCGTGCAGCGCGCGCATTTCGCCGAGCCGGGGGAGCTCGCGCGTGCGTTCGACGTCACGGTGAGCGCGGTGCCAGAAGATGCGGGCTTCTTGGGGCGTTTGGAGTTCGTGGACACGGACGGGCAGCGCGCTTCGCGCAGCCTGAAGGGTGCGGCGTGTGACGAGCTCGCCTCGAGCTTGGCGCTGATCACGGCGCTCGCGATCGATGATCGGATCGCCGAGGCGCCCCCCGGCGAGGCGAGCCCGGAACCGTCACCGCCCCCCGCCGAGAAGAGCACCCCCACCCAAAAAACCAATGCCGAGGTGAGGGCGCCGCCACGCTTGCCCGAGCCGCCCGATCGCTCGCCACCGGTCGCGTCGCCGCTGCGCTGGGAGCTCGGGCTCAACGTGGGCGTGCTGAGCTGGGTCACGGCCAGCGCGGCCCCCGAGCTTGGTCTATATGCTGAGCTGCGTTCGCGCTTGCCGTCGTGGAGCGTGCGGCTCTCGGCGTTCGATGCGCGTCGCAGCAAGACGAACCCGGACGTGGGCAGCGCGGACTTCGTAGCGGATTGGTTACGGCTCGAAGCGTGCCCGGTGGCGCTCGATTTGCGCGCCCATTTTTCGCTCACGCCATGCGCCGCGTTCGATGCAGGACAGCTTCGGGGGACTGCCCGAACCGAGGGAGCCAAGCCGCAAGACATCCTATGGGCGGCCGGGGTCGCGTTGGTCCGGCTGAGCTGGGTGTACCGGGAGCGGCTGGTTTTGGGCGGGGACGCCGAGCTCGGGGTGCCGGTCACGCACCGCGATTTCAGGATCCAGAACCCGGATGGAAGCGTGCTGAATGTGCCTAATTTCGGGGTCGGCGCGAAATTCGGGCTCGGGGTGCGTTTTCCGTGATCGATTGAGCCCGGGCCAGGGATAGGGGGGGAGTGATAGGACTCGGAGCCGTGGCCAGACCCTTGGCCGAACCAGATGTGGAGAGCGCCCTGCCGGCTGAGCAGCAGGCGCGGCTCGCGCGTTTGGTGACGGAGCAGTTCTCGTTCGTGTGGCGGCTGCTACGCCGCATCGGTGTGCCGGCGAGCGACGCGGATGACGCGGCTCAGCAAGTGTTCATCGCCGTTTCCCAACGCATCCAGGACATTCGCAAAGACGCCGAGCGCGCGTTCCTGTTCAGCACTGCCCTCAACGTCGGCTCTCGCGCGCGCCGCAGCCGCGGCCGCAAACGCGAAGACTTCGGGGTCGAGCTCGAGCAGCACGTCGATCCTGCGCCCTCGCAAGAAGAGCTGCTGGATCGGCAACGCGCGCGCGAAATGTTGGATCAGCTGTTGGAAGAGATGCCGCTCGAGCTGCGCGTGGTATTCGTGCTGTACGAGATCGAGCAGCTCACGAGCGGTGAAATCGCCGACCTGGTCGGGGTGCCGGTGGGCACCGTGGCCTCGCGCTTGCGCCGCGCGCGTGAAGATTTTCAAGCGCGCATCACCCGCGCCGAGGCCCGTCGAAATTTTGGAGGCAAGCCCCATGGCTGAAGATCCGGTACGCCTTTTCGACGAGTCAGGCAGCGCGCTGCTCAAGTCGTTGTTGTCCGCTGCGCGTGACGAAGCGCCGAATCATGCCGCGTTGCAGCGCACGCTGACCGCGGTGGGCGTCGGTTCGGCGCTGATCGCGACGGCAGGCACGGCTTCAGCTGCGGCCGCGGGAAGTGTAGTGGCGGCTCAGGGCGTGGCGGGCGCGGCTTCGCTGGGAGGCGCCAAGGGCGTCGCGAGCGCCACGCTGCTAGTCGTGATCAAGTGGCTCGGCGCGGGGGCGATCGCGGGCATCCTGGCTACTTCTGCGATCTACGCGGTAACTGAGTCGGCCCTTCCCCCACCGAGCGCAGCGCCGGTGCCGGTCGGAAAAGCGACCGCGCCTGCAATCGTGAAGGCTCGCTCGGGCGCAGCGGTACCCGCGCTCGAAGCGCCTGAGCAGATCGCTGAGCCCACAGCCTCCGCGGCGCCCGCAGCGCCCAGTGCCGCCCCCGTGGCTTCCGTAATCGCCTCAGCGCCGCAGCCGATCAGTGTGTCCGCAGAGGTGGATCCCGCCGCGCCGCTCGCCGCCGAGCTCGCCTTGCTCGACAGCGCGCGGCAAGCCCTGGCCGCGGGCAACTCCGCGCGCGCGCTCCGCGCCTTGAATGACTACGACGTGCGCTTCGAGCACCCGAACCTCGCGCCCGAAGCGCTGTACCTGCGGCTCGAAGCGCTCACTCTTCAGGGTGACAAGGCCGGCACGCAAGCCGTGGCGCGCCGCTTGTTGCGCTCGTACCCGAACGGCCCCCACGCGGCCCGCGCCCGTTCCGTGCTCGGCCTCGATCAGTAGCGTTTTTTCTGATCGCTTCTTGCGCGGCTGGGGATTGTCGAGCAGGAGGACAGTAATGCGAATCGGATGGCTGACAGTAGCGGGGGTTTCGGCGGTGCTCGGGGCGTGCGGTGGGACGACGATCCTGGCGACCGGAACCGGGGGTGGCGGCTCGGGGGGAGAGGGCGAAGTCGCGGGCAGAGCGTCGGGGGGACAGGGCTCACTCGCCGGAGAATTCTCGTTCCCGCCGAGCGTACAATATGCAGGCGGGCCGAGCTTCGGGGGTAGCGCCGGGATGAATGAGACGGGCTCTGCGGGGGCGAGCGGCTTTGGCGGCTTCACTCAGCCGCCGCTCGACGAGGTCGACGGGCAAAAGACGTCAGACAAGCTGGACGTGCTGTTCGTGGTCGACAACTCGGTCAGCATGGCGGGAAAACAGGCGATCTTGGCGAGCTCGGTGCAGTCGTTCGTCTCGCGCTTGGCGAACCCGCGCTGCGTCGATTCGAAGGGCGTTCCCGTGGCATCGCAGCCCGCGTCCGGGGCCGAGGATTGCAGCTCCGGCATTCGCGAGTTCACACCGGTCACCGACATGCACATCGGCGCGATCACGAGCAGCCTCGGCGCCCATGGCGGGCAAGTGTGCGCAACGGCGCAGAGCGCGGATGATCACCTGGACGACAAAGGTCAGCTGCTCGCCACGATGCGCACCGGAGTAACGAGCTACAAGAGCTCCGGCTTCCTGTCGCTCGACAGCACCGGCAAGGCCGGCGTCACCGACCCCGCGCTCGTCTCGACCCAATTGAGCTCGATGATCATCGCGGCCGGTGAGCAAGGCTGTGGCTACGAGGCGACGCTCGAGGCGATGTACCGCTTCCTGGTCGACCCCAAGCCGCCAGCGTCGGTTGGCCTCGTCGGGCAGACCACGACACCCACGGGCTTGAACCAAGATCTGCTCGATCAGCGCGCGGCGTTCTTGCGGCCGGATTCGTCGCTTGCCATCGTGATCCTGAGCGACGAGAACGACTGCTCCATCCGCGACGACGGGGTCGGCTGGTTCGTGGGCTCGTCCTCGCGCATGCCGAAGGCTACCGTGGAATGCACGACCAATCCCGGCGATCCGTGCTGTCGCTCGTGCGCGCAAAATGAAACTGCGCCGCCCAGCGGTTGCGTCGCGCTCGACCAAGATGCGAATTGCAAAAACGTCCCCGCGGGCCAGCAATTCGCGACCTGGGACGCTTTGCATGATTCGCTGAACATGCGCTGCTTCAATCAGAAAGGGCGCTTCGGCTTCGACCTATTGTACGAGGTCGAGCGCTACACGACCGCGCTCACCAACTACAAGATCTATGATCGCGACCTGAACCTCGTCGACAATCCGCTGTTCGCGGCGCGCGACGGGAAAGGGCGGCGCTCGAACAGCTTGGTCAGCGTGTCTTTGATCGTCGGCGCGCCGTGGCAAGACTTGGCGAGCGACGACAGCATGAGCTCGAGTGATTTGTCGTACCTGAGCGCGGCGCAACTGGTGAGCGCCAAGCGCTGGCCGATGCTGATCGGCGACACGCAATATGCCACGCCGACCGATCCACTGATGCGTGAATCCATCGATCCGCGGGACGGCAAGAGCCCGCTGACGAACGCGCCCCTCGTCGCCGCTGATTCCACGAACCCGCTGGCAAACCCGGCCAACGGTCACGAGCAGTTCGTGCCGGACAACGCGGAGCTGCAGTACGCGTGCACCTTCCGTCTGCCCGCGCCGAAGGTTTGCATGAACGGCGACCCGGCCTGCGACTGCTCTCCGGACAAGTCGGGCAATACTGACGCCGTAGTCGCCGTGAATAGCCCCGTCTGCCAACCGCCCGCGGGCGGCCCTCCCGGCACCACGCAATACTTCGGGCGCGCGTACCCCGGGTCACGCGAATTGCAGTTTGGTCGAGCGCTCGGCGCGCGCACCGCCCCCGCGTCGATCTGCCCGAAGAACACGAGCGATGATGCGAGCCAAAGCTACGGCTACGTGCCCGCGCTGAGCTCACTCATCGATCGCATCGCCGTCACTTTGAAGTGACCCGCGGCTAACGCGCGGCGCGCAGCGCTCGGACCTCGGTTCGGGCGCTGCGCGGGTTTTTGTGGATCTGAGTCGCGATAGCGAGTGGTGGCTGGGGTGAGCGGCGGCTCCCGCCGCTGGTTGTAATACGCGGGACCGTGCTCGAACGGCAGACGCTCGAGTGGCGGCCTTCGGTAGCGCTGAGCGAGCCAGTCACTTGCAAGGAATCGCCAGCTCGTCCACCATCGCGCAAACGTGGACGGTTGCTGCGAGTACGCGAGTGGCCGTGCCAGCCGCCAGCGTGAGTGTGAGGTTGGCATCCAGTGTGGCGGGGCCCGGCCGCGTCATAGCTTGCCCGCCCAACGAAACTACGCTCCACCGCTTGCCGCCTGTGTCTATGTAGTAGGGCGCGTCGGTAACCGTGTCGAGGCATGGCGGGCCTGCCCCTGCGCAGGCAGACAGCCGCAGGTCGACGAAGCCACAGTTGGCCCTGGCAGTGGCACTAATCTCGCAGGTGAAGTCGCAATCCTCGCAGGCGACCCAGCACGACGCGCAACTCGAATCGAGTGGAGCCGTCAGCCGCGCGGGAGGGTCGTCGACGATTTCCACGTAGGTGTCTTTGGCGCGGCACGAGGGCGCAGGGTTAACGCAGACCCCTGGCTGCGGACTTGGAATATCAGGCACGGTAACGCTCAGCGTTCCACCCGCACCTGCAAGTCCGCCGTTGGCGGGGGCGGTCGGGGTCGTCATGCTGCCTGCCGTCGCCTCGGGAGCTGTGCCGTCGGAGCTCGCGGTCGCCTGGCCACCGCAACCCGTCAGGAACAAAAGCCAAGCTACCCTCTGCATCGACTGAGCATACGGTTGCGGCCTGGGAGACGCGACCTGAATTGCTCGACCAGCAATCATGCATCAAAGGCGGCTGGCGAATCCGGGCCCGAAATGGACGATGAAGCAGATCTCGAGCTGTGCTCTGGCTGTCGACCGCATCGCCGTCACCTGAAGCACTACGGCGCTGCTCGGCTGTTGTAGACATGAGTCGGCACGAGTGTTGCTGATACGGGGCTCGATGGCGTGGACAGGGTTGGGAACTTCGAGGATTCGTGAGGCCTCGCGCGAGACCGACAAAGACGGCCCTGACATCGCTGTCGCACTGCGCCCCTCATGGCTGCTGATAGCGATGGTGATCGCTTCGACGGCTGGGTTACTCGCAACCACCGACGAGGACGTGAGCTACGGCTACAACTTCGAGACCACGGTCGACGGCAAGCGCGCGCAGCTGAGCGCCAGCGCGCCAACCGCCAAATTCGCGATCAAGGTCACGGTGAACGCCCTCGGCGCGGGCGATGGCGATACCTCGACGAGCGTGCGCCTGACCGTCCACGGGACGATCGCCCAGAACCCGCAGCCGCTCCAGTCCGTGTTCGTCGCAGCGCAATTGAGCGGGCGCGAGACATCCGGGGCAGAGCCGCTCTCGGTGCTCACCGAATTCGACTTCGGCCAAGCGCTCGCTTTCTCCGGCGATTGCAAGCATCCCGGCGGCGCGCGGCCGTGCACGGCGCGAGCTACGCTCGAGCTCACGCGCGACGACGCAGGCGCGCAAGGCGGTGTGCTCGACGTTGCCTGGAACGCCACCTTCGACGGCATGGCTTCCACCAGCTCGAAGGTCGACGCGCCCGCCGAACCTCCCCCTTGGACCATCGAAGTGACGCCGCTGTGACCCGCGTTCACTGGCGCGCGAGCGCATGGCCGATCGCCGTTGCGGCGCTCGCTTCGAGCGCGTGCAGCGCACCCACGACGTGTCGCTCCGAGGCCGAATCGTCTCCCGGAGCCGCCGTGGTGAGCGCGCCGCTTTCCAGCTCGGTGCTGCTCAGCAACGCCGGTGAGCGCGCGGCATTCGCGCTCGACGTCACGCTCGCTGGCCTGCCCACGCTGTGGCCCGCGGGCTCAGCGATCAAAGACGCAGGCGCAGACGTCAGCGTCGAGCTCGCGTACGCGACGCCGCCCATCGGCGGTGATGGCAACACGCAAATGCCGCGCGTCCGAGTGACCCTCGATCAGCGCCCCAGCACCGTCACCAGCTCCTTCACGAGTGGCCTCGAGACCACGCACAGCCCGCTATTCGACGACTGCAACCTGCTCGGTGCCACGCACTGTTGCGCGTTCGGCTCCCAAAAATGCCAAGCGCGACTGCAGGTGCGGCTCGAACGCATGGACGGCGCGCCGTTTCCGCCGGTGCAAGTGACGTGGCGCGCGGGAGCCGGAGCCACGATCGATAGTTGCCCGCGTGATCTCGACACGCCAATGATCACCGTCAGCGAGGGACCATGAGCCAAGCGCGTGCGCCGGGCGCGGCGCTGCTCCATCCCGCTCTGCCCTCGAGCTTGCTGGTCCTGCTCGTGAACGATCATTGGCTGAAGCGCACGCACCCGGGCGTGCTCAGCGGCAAGCTCTCGGACTTTGCCACGATGTTGCTGTTGCCCGTGCTCTTGCACGCGCTGTTCGAGCTGGGATACGCCTTCATCAAGCGGCATGCGCCGACACCCATGCTGTCGAATCGAGCGCTGCTCGCGAGCATCGTCATCTCGAGCTTGGTGTTTGGTCTGCCGGAGCTCTGGAAACCCGCGGAAACTGCGTACTGCTACGGCATGGCCGCCCTGCGTTGGCCGTTCCGCGCGTTCGGCGCGTTGCTCACTCGCCACGCATTGCCCGAATTCCGCCGCTGCGCCGCAACGGCGGACCTGACCGATCTGCTCGCGCTGTCCAGCGAGTACGTCGCGTGGCGCGTCGCGCGTCGCGGGCCGCCCGTTCCGGCGCCGCGACTCACCGGCACCGCGCGTGCGCTACTCGGCGCGCTGATCGTGCTCGCGGGCTCGAGCCATGCCGCGCCCGCTTCGGCCTCCGGCTCTCGGCCGTACGAGCACGAAGGTTTTTTCATCGACTTAGCGATCGGTCCCGAGCTCATCTGGGTGCACTCCCCCGCGAGCGCGAGTAACGGGTTTCGTCAGCCCATCGCCTCCACGGCCACGGGCCTTGCGCGAGGCGGGCTGTTCGAGCTCGGCGGCACCTTGCGCGGTCTCGGTTTGGTTTTGGGTGGCGGCGTCGGCTACGCGGAAGCGGAGGATCCGATCGTGAGCAGCCTCGGACGACGCTTCGAGCTGAGCGGTGCGCAGCTCAGCGTGCTGAGTCTGGAGGCGTTCACCAAGTACTACCCGGACCCGAAAGCCGGGCTGCACTTGGGCGCGAGCGTGCTGTACACCGGGGTGGAGGTTTCGGGGTCAAGCGGACAGCAGGTGCGCGGCCCAGGCCTATCACTGGAAGCCGGGTACAGCTTTTGGTTGGCCCGGCAGTGGTCGCTCGGCTTGGACGCCCGCCTGATGGCCGCGGAATTACATGGTGAGGACGTCCCGGGTACGACCGTGCTGCTGAACCCAGGCGCGTTCGCAACGATCGCCTGCCACTGAGCACGCGCTCACTCGCGTTGCCCGCGCTTTTCGCAGATCGGAACAATGCGCCCAAGCCCGGATGGCGGTAGCGGGTTACTGACGCTATATAGAGGAACGTCCATGAACGCCGTCGTGCTCGTCGCTATCCTCGGCCTAGCCCTATTGATGATCGTGCACGAGGCGGGGCATCTGCTCGCGGCGCGCGCGTTCGGCATGCGCGTCGTGCGCTTCAGCATCGGCTTCGGGCCCGCGCTGTGGAAGTACCAAGCGCGCGGCAGCGAGACCGTGTACCAGGTCGCCCTGATCCCGTTCCTGGCCTACGTCCAAATCGCGGGCATGAACCCGTTCGAAGACGTCGATCCGGACGACAAGTCGAGCTACGCGAATGCGTCCCTCGTCGGCCGCGTCTCGGCCATCTTCGCCGGCCCGCTCGCCAACTACCTGTTCGCCTCCGTGCTGTTCTTCGCCGCGCTCGTCATCGGCGGCAACCGCGTCCCGACCACATCCGTAGTCGTGATGGACGGTCCCGCCAAAGCCGCCCATATGGAAAAGGGCGACACCATCCTCAACATCGACGGCGTGCCGGTCACCGATTGGGATCAGATGCGCAAGCTGATCCTCGCCCGCGCCAACAAGCCCCTGGATGTCGAAGTCCTGCGCGGCAAAGAGCACCTCGTCCTCAAAGTGACCCCGCAGCTCAAAGACGGCGGCGGCAAGATCGGCGTCTCCCCGATCGAGAAACAAGTCCCCATCGGCATGCGTGAAGCGCTCACCGCCTCGGTGCAAATGCCCTTCCGCGTCGTCGAAGATCTCGTCGTGGGCCTATCGCGCATCATCACCGGTAAAGAGCGCCCTGACTTCAAGGGCCCCGTCGGCATCGTCCGCGAAACCTCCAAAGCCGCCGAGCGCAGCACCCCCGAATTCCTCTGGTTCTTGGCGGCCCTCAGCGCTTACTTGGGTGGCTTCAATTTGCTGCCCTTCCCCGCCCTCGACGGCGGTCGCCTCGCATTTCTGGCGTACGAAGCGGTCACCCGTCGCAAACCCAACGCCCGCGTCGAAGCCAACATCCACGCCTTCGGCCTGATGCTCCTGATCGCCCTGATCACCGTCGTCACCTTCCGCGGCAACTGATTCGCTCAGGGGGCGCTCGGAGCGCCGCACCCACCGTTGGCCCTTCAGCTCGAGGCAGCCGAATTCGGCTTCGCCTTCGTCGCGATGGCCCCCGCCGACAATGTCCAGATCTCGTCCGCGAGCTCGTTCGCCAGCGCGTGCTCATGCGTGACGAGCAGGATCGTGAGCGGCGTGCCCGAGGCGTCGTGGGCGCCTCGCGCGACACGCCGCAGCACTTCGCGCACTTCTTCGCGCAGCTCGGGGTCGAGGGCGCTCGTCGGTTCATCGAGCAAGAGGACGCGCACGCCCTGCGCCAAGGCACGAGCGATGGCCACACGCTGCTTCTGACCGCCGGACAGCTCACGCGGCATGGCGTGCGCTCGATCGGCCAGGCCGACTTGAGCCAAGAGCTCTTTGCCCTTGGCTTCGGCATTCGGCCGCGGCGTGCCACGCACCACGCGCGGGGCGAGGGTCACGTTGTCCAGCACGCTCAGGTGCGAGAACAAGTGGAACTCTTGGAAGACCATGCCCACTTTGCCGCGCAGGGCTTGCAATAGATGCGGCGCGTGCGCGCCGGGCGAGAGCGAGAAATCCCCGACTTGGAGGCTGCCGGCGTCGAACGTCTCGAGGCCGTTCAAGCAGCGGAGCAGCGTGCTTTTGCCCGAGCCGGAAGCTCCGAGGAGGGCGACGATTTTGCCCTCTTCGACCGTGGCGTCGATGCCCTGGAGCACGGGCGTGCCCGCGAAGGATTTGCAGAGCCCGGTGATGCGAATCATGCGCTCTGGTACCTCCGCTCGAGCCAGAGCGAGAAGCGCGACAAGGGAAAGCTCATCGCGAAGTACATGGCCGCGCACAAGAGACCAGGCACGACCCAATCCCGCGCTTCCACCGCGACGATGGTCATGCGCTTGGTCAGCTCGACCACGGTGATCACGCTCACCAGTGACGAATCCTTCAGCAGCGCAACGAAATCATTGGTCAGCGCGGGCAGCGCGATCCGGATCGATTGCGGCAAGAGCACGTGCCGCAGCACTTGCAAGCGCGAGAGCCCGAGCGAGCCCGCGGCTTCGGCTTGGCCACGCGGCAAGGCGTTGAGCGCGCCGCGATGCACCTCGGCCTCGTACGCCGCATAATTCAGGCCCAAGCCGAGCACCGCGGCCGTGATCGGCCCGAGCCGAACGAACGACGACAAGCCGTAATACAGCACGTAAAGCTGCAGCAATACCGGCGTGCCGCGGAACACTTCGATGTACGCGCTCGCAAAGAATCGCGCGACCGGCCCCGCGTGTGAGCGCACCACGGCGAGCACGATTCCGAACGGCAGCGCGAGCGCGAACGCCAACACCGAGATCACGATCGTGAGCAGCGCGCCCTGAAAGAATAGACCGAGCTGCGTCTCGGTCAGCGATTGCCGGCCTTCGGGCACCACTGGCAACGGCGCTTCCGCCGCCGCATCCGGCACCGCCGCCGCGGACGTTGCGGGAGCCGCGCTCGAGCTCGGGCTCGGCCCTGCGCTCGCGCTCGCCGCCGCAACCGGCGCGCCGCGCGTCGCCAGCTCGTCCTGACGCGCATCCCAGAGCTTCCAATGCTCCAAGATTTTCCGCAGCTCGCCGCTCTCGATCAACCGTCCGAGCGCGGCGTCCACGCGCGTTGCGAGCTCGGGATCGCTCGGGCGCATGCCCATGACGTACGTGCCGCGCGCGAGATCTTGCTTCACGCAGGTCAGCCCTTTTTGGCCGCAGCCGTAGCGATCGGCGATCACGTGATCGAGCAGAACCGCCTCCACGCGGCCGTTGCTCAGATCCATGTACGGCTCTTGCTGACCTTCGTACAGCACGACCTCGGCGTGGTGCTGCGTGAGCAGCTCTTGAGCCACCGTTTGGTTGAGCGTGCCGACGCGCTTGCCCGCCAATTGTTCGAGCGAGCCGAGCTTGGAGCCCGGGCGCACCGCGAGCGTCTCCCCGTACACGAAGTAAGGCCGGCTCAGGCGCAAGCGACCGCGCCGCGCAGGGGTGTCCTCTAGACCGTTGAGGATGACGTCGAAGTCACCGCGCTCGAGGGACGGAATGAGATTCGACCAGTCGTTTTGGTGAAATTTGGCACGAACGCCCAGCTCCTTCGCCAAAGCCTCGGCTATATCCACCTCGAACCCGACGATCACACCCGGCTTGGTCGGGCTCTCGTACACGTACGGCTCACCGCCTTGCAGATCGCCGCCCCAGCCGATTTCCCCATGGGCCTGCACCGAGGGCCAATCAGCGCGGGCGCGGCGCGGCGCCGCCACGAACGACAAGAGCACGACCCAAAAAACGGCCCAGGCACGCACGACGAGCGCGACCCTACCATGCTAGCCTCCGTCGCGTGCGTGCTTCAGCTCTCGTCACGCTCTCCATGAGCGCCCTCGGACTCCTCGGCGCTTTGATGCTCAGCGGGTGCGGTACGCCCACCGTCGCTCTCGGCGAGGGCCCGCGCGAGTACGTCGCGGCCGATTACGAAACCGTGCTGAAGTCGTGGACGCGCAGCGAGCAGCTCACGACCGTAAACGCGATGGACAACGTGCTCACGGTGACCGCCACGTATGAGTCGTGGGATTTTCGCTGGGCGTACACCGTGCGTTACGCCGAAGACTATCGCCTCACCGTGGACCAACGCCACGCTTTGCTCGAGCGCTCGCTCGCCGAAACGCGCGACGCTCACGAGTTTTACGTCGCCCTCTACGCGCAGAAGCACAAGTGGAACGATCTGACGGCCAAAGAGCCCGCGTGGATCGTGCGCTTGACCGACGACGAAGGCACGGAGACCGCGCCCTCCGAAATCCAGACCATCAAAAAGCCGGGGGCGATCGAGCTGACTTATTTCCCGTACTCGTCGCCTTGGCGCAGCGCGTTCCGGATCAGCTTCCCCAAGGTGCGCGCCGACGGTCGGCCGACAATCTCGCCCGCGGCGCGTTGGTTCGGGCTGCGCTTTGCAGGCGCTCAAGGCAACCAAGAGCTGGTCTGGGAAGTATCGGCGACCGGCAAAGAGTTCGCCCGCGGAAGCACGCTGCCCCGCGCGAATTGAGCGGCTTTTCGACTTTTCAGCTCGCGAAAATTTCGAGCAGCGGCGGCACGGTCATGAGCAGCTCGTGCGCTGTGGCGCGGGGCGCAAACAGCACCAACGCGCCGCCCTTACCAGCGCGTGAGTCGTGCGGCGCTTTGCCGTTGGACAGCACCTGCGCGCCAAACAAGAAATCCCCGGGCCCGAGCTCGCTCTCTACGGCGTCGCCATCGACGATCTCGAGCCGCCCAGCGGCCATGATGTACATGCCGCCCACGGGTTGACCCTTCGTGGTTAGCGTTTCGCCAGGGAGCAGGCGTTTGATCTCGCAGCGCTGCGCGACCATACCGCGCAGCGAGTCGTCCAAGCGTTCGCCCATGGGGCCCATGGCCACGCCGGCCAAGGCTTGGAAGCGATCGGCGAGCGTTTTCAGATCTTCGACGACCCACGGGTAGTCGCGCACGGTGCTCTTCAGCAGATCGGCGTCCCACACCGCGACCTCGGTGCCGTCTTCGGCGGCGACCAAGCGCAGCGCCACGCCGTCCTCCAGGTTGCCCTGGCTCCAAATGATTTCGCCCTTGGCCGCGCGCGCGCAGCTCAAATCGGCGATCGCCGGCATCACGTTGACCGAACCACGCAGCACCAAGGCGAGCCCGAACGAGCTCACCTCTTCCTCGTTCGCCAAGCGCGCGATGTTCGCCTCGCGTGCCAGGATCGCCTGCCCTTCGGGAGGGACGTCCTCCAAACCGCGCACTTCACCGAGCAGCACGCCGCCCACCTCCGGGTCAGCCTCGGGTTCGGGCGGAGGCGGTGGCGGTGGCGGTGGCGGCGGCGGCGGTGGCGGTGGCGCGGGAGGGCGAGCGGCGACGGGCGCGCGCTGTGGCGCCCGCGCCGGCGCAGCTGCGCGCACGGGCGCAGGCGTGGGCACCGGAGGAGCGGGAGTCGGGGGACGCGCGGGCGGCGACGAGCGCGGAGGCGGAAGCGAGGACGGCGGCGGAGGCAGGCTCGAGCGCGGCGGCGGAAGTGGCGCGGGCGGGGGCGGCAAGCTCGAACGCGGCGGCGGAAGCGAGGACGACGGCGGAGGTAGGCTCGAGCGCGGCGGAGGCAAGGGCGAACGCTTCGCGATTTCCAAAAAGCGCGGGTCGTCGATGAGCGGTTGCGTGACCGGATCGTCACTGCCCTCTGCGTAAGGCGGCGCGTCGATGCTCAGTGCATCATCGTCGATCACGTCGTCGTCGTCATCGAGCGCTGCGTCGTCGATGACCTCGACCTCGTCGGTCAGCTCGATCTCGTCGCCGAGCTCGACTTGGTCGGTGAGCTCGACCTCAGTACCGAGCAGTTGCGCGACCGCATCGCGCTGCGCCGTATCGGTGACGACCGATACCTCCTGCACGACCTCTTCCTCGAACGACTCCGGCTCGTCCTCGACTTCGAAGTCATCGATGGAGGCGTACGACGAGAGCGAAGCTTGCGGCATGGCGGGCGGCGGGATCGACGTGACGCCGCTCTCTTCGTTGACGAGCAGACCATCGACGTCATCATCGTCTGCGGCATCCCACCGTGGCAGTGGCGGCTCAGCCGCGGGAGTGCCGCTCAGGCTTGCGCTCAGCTCGGCGGCCATGCGTCGCAGATCATTGGCGCGCCACACGTTGCCCAACTGATCGGCCGAGTCGGCAGCGCGCCCGAGCCACACGAGCGCGTCCGTTTGACCGCCGCGAGTCCACTGCACCTTGGCCGTCTGCAACGCCCACGCTACGTCGTCGTCGTCGTCGTCGAGCGGCTCTGGGAAGTGAGGCTCGGTCATGGGGCGATGGCTCGTGTCATGGCGCGCGGCGAACCGTTACAAGAATGGTTGTCGAAGCTTACACAAGTTCCGTCGATGGCGGAAACAGACCAATCAGCCGCGGTGGATGGCGCGCAACGCCGAAACGGCCTGGCGAGCGCCGAGCGAGCTCAATGAGCGTGGACCAAGATCTCGCGATCTTTGGCACCATTTGGCGGTCCAACCATGCCGCGTTTTTCCATTAGTTCCACAATCTTGGCCGCGCGGTTGTAGCCGATCGTCATTTTGCGCTGCAGCCAAGAGGTGGAGCAGCGCTGGGTCTCGGCCACGATGCGCACGGCTTCGTCGAAGCGCGCGTCGACCACTTCGTCGGCTTCCTCGTCTGCGCCTTCTTCGTCCGGGCAGAGCAAGATTGCCTCGTTGTACTCGGGTGTGCCCTGGGTGCGCAGGTGATCGGTGAGCGCGCTCACCTCTTCCTCGCTCACGAACGGGCACTGCACGCGCTGCGTGTCGTTCGCGCCGTTCAGCTTGACCAACATGTCGCCGCGCCCGAGCAAGAGCTCGGCCCCCATTTCGTCGAGGATGGTGCGGCTGTCCACCTTTTGCGCCACGCGGAAACCGATGCGCGACGGGAAGTTGGCTTTGATCATGCCCGTGATCACGTCCACGCTCGGGCGCTGAGTGGCGAGCACGACGTGCATGCCTGCGGCGCGGGCTTTTTGTGCCAGGCGCGCCACCGAAACTTCGACCTCTTTGCCCTGCTGCATCATCAAGTCCGCGAACTCGTCGACCACGATCACGATGTAGGGCAGCTTCTGGGGCAAGTTGTGGCCGTCGAAGCCTTCCTTGGCGGCCGGCACCATCACCGTCTGGCCGTTGGCGTCGATGGCTTCGACCATCTTCACTTCGGGCGGCGGGATCTCGCCAGCGGCAACCTTGGCGCAGTAGCCGTTGTAAGTCGTGATGTTCTTCGTGCCCGCGTTGGCGAATAGCTGATAGCGGCGCTCCATCTCGTCCACCGCCCAGCGCAGCGCCGTCGCGGCTTGCTTCATGTCGGTGACGACGGGCAGGAGCATGTGCGGGATGCCGTCGAACGGTGCAAGCTCCACGACCTTCGGATCGATCATCAACAGGCGTAGCTCGTCGGGCGTGCGCTTGAACAGCAAGCTCGAGAGCATCACGTTCAAGCCGACGCTCTTACCGGCACCGGTCGCACCGGCCACGATCACGTGCGGCATCGAGGCCAAATCCGCGTAAAACGGCGCGCCCACGATGTCGCGACCGAGCACCACTGGCAACGGCGCTTTTTCGCTCAGCTTCTCGAAGCGCTGATCTTCGATCAGCTCGCGCAAGTTCACCGCCACGCGCTCGTCGTTCGGGAGCTCGAAGCCGATCCGATTCTTGCCTGGAATGGGCGCGATGATACGGACCTTGCGCGACAAGCCGAGCGCCAAGTCGTCGGCCAAGCTCGCCACTTTGCTGACCTTGGTGCCGGCTTCACACGTGACCTCGTACGTGGTCACGGTGGGGCCGGGGTGGATCTCCACGACTTTGCCGGCCACGCCATAGTCGGCCAGCGTCTTCTCGAGGCGCGACGCGTGCTCCAAGATCTTGTCGCGGTTCAGCTCTCCGACCACCGGCGGAGCCGATTGCAAGAGCTCGTAGGACGGCAATTGGAATTGACCGCGCTTGGGCGTCTTCTTCACGACCACCACGCGCTCGACCTCGAGCGCCGGCTTGGTGTCGATGATGCGCGGCTCGCTCGGCAGGGGCTCGGCTGGTTTGGCCGGAACGGCTTCGGCCTTGACCGGTGCAGCCGCCGCTTTCGTGAGCTTGGTCGGCGTGCTCGGCGTAGCCGCGACTGGAGCCGGAATGCTCGGCGGAGGCGGCGAAGGCGACCCCGCAAGCGCTTCTTCCAGCGCGGAGTCTTCGTCGTCCGCGCTGGCCATCGCTGGCGACGCGGCAAACTTCACGAGCCCCACGGGCGGCGCGTCCTCTTCGCCCAAATCGAGGCTGAACTTGGCCACGAGCGGGCCATCGGCGGCGTCGACGGGCACGGAGCGACCTTGGCGCAGCGCTTCCGAAATCGCGATCGGCGGCTTGCCCGTTTGCTCCATCGGGATCCAATTCGGATCGTCGTCGAGCGTGAGCAAGAACTGCGCTTCGTCCGCCGCGGTCTCGATCCGCGGCTGAGCGGCGACCCGCGCCGCCTGCTCGCGCTCGCCGCGCAGCTTGCGTGCTTCGCTCCAAGCGCTCGTGGTGCGCCGGAACATCGCCTCCAAGCGCAACGCGAGGACGCGAAGCAGCTCGAGCGTGCGCTGGCAGCCCGCGATGAACGAGAAGCTCGCTCGCCCAATCAAGATCAAACCCACGATGGTGAGCGCGACCAAAAATGATCCGAGCGTGGAGAACGCTTCGCGCATCAGCTCACCAAACAGCAAGCCGACGTTGCCACCCGCGGGCGCACCACCGAACACGATCGCTTCCGGTGCCGCGACCTGCACCAACGCCGCCAAGACGATGGCGACGATCAGGTCGCCCGCGACACGGAGCCCGAGCGCGCGCGGCTGCTGACCGCGGAACAGCGGCGCGCCGCACAGTGCGATCTCGAGCGGCAGCAGCCAGGCCACCAGACCGAAGCCTTGGATCAAGAGGGCGGCCATGCTTCCGCCCGCCGGGCCGACCCAATTGGCGCCGTGCACGCTGGGGTCGAGCGGATCGAAGCGAGCGGTGGCCAAAGCCAAAAAGAGGAAGGCGGCTCCGGTGAAGAGCAGGAGCGCGGCGGTCTCGAACAAGCGGCCAAAAAAGCGAGAACGCGGCCGCAAGTCAGGCTCGCGGCTCGAGGCCTCGAGGGTCGGCCCACCAGCCGCAGCACGTGTCGAGAACAGCTTGGCGCCCATTTGATTACGTATACCTACATTAGCCTACCAGGCAACGCAAGGTTCCGACACGGTGGGAGCGACGCGCAGCTGGTGGCAGCCGCAGACAGCCGGGCGCAGTAAAGCGAGCCCGGAGGTCAGGCGGTGAACTTGAGTCTGGCTCCACTCGGCGGGTACTATGAGTGTCTCCGGTCTCGGGTGATTCGGGCAAGAGCGCCGCAGCTCGGGCAGAGCGGGTTCAACGAGCGAGAAGCGACCAGCTCCCGCAACCTCGCAATGCCCCTGGCTTTTCTCAGTTTCTGACAGAGGACCAAAAAGGAAAACATGTCAGGCCACGACAGCACGCAGCGACAGAATGAGCTTGTGGGGGCGACGGCAGGCCGATTCGTCGCAGCGATCACAGTGGCAGCGGTACTGACGCTCGGTCAGGGCTGTCGAACCAGCGAGGACGACGTGCATCGCTGGGCGAACACGGCGCAAGGCCCGCGCAAGCTGGTCGCCGTGCTCACGCACGACAAGTATCCGATCGATCTCCGTATCGAGGCAGCCGAGACGCTCGTCAGCATGAAGCCGCGCGGCGGTCGGCGCATCGGCATCCAAGGGACCGACGAGCAAGAAGGCTTGGTCGATGCGTTGGCGCAGATGGCGCCCGCGCCTCGCACCGCGTTGATCTCCAAGCTCGTGCCCAAGCTGCAAGCCGAGATGGCCAAGCCCGCTCCGGTACAGGTTCAAGGCCAGCCGGCAAAGGCGGATCTCTCGGTCCCGTACAAGGACGCGGCGTTCGCGATCCTGACTCACGACGACGGCGCGCTGGTCCCGGACGAAGCACTGAAGAAGAGCATGCGCGCCTCGCTCGCCTCTTGGTGCACCACGAACTTCGCCGATCGTTTGGATGATTCTTCGCAGCTTTATGGCGTGGAGCAGGTGCTGCGCGAGCTGAAGGCGGAAGGCGTGCACAACCTGCCGGATCTGATTCTGCCCGGCGCGCCAAAGATGGATCGCATGGCCGACCTCACGGCAGAGCTCGGCGATCCGGAGACCAAGTTGCGCGCCAGCACGGCGCTAGTGGCGGTCGCCAAGAGCGTGAACTCCGATGAATGGGTCGCGCAGAAGAAGCCCGCCGTGGAAGCGGCGAACAAGCAGTCGAAGCTGAACCCAACGCCCGATCAGCTCAAGGCACAGCTCGCGCAGTACCAAGAGGAAGAGCTCTTGCGCGTGTTCGGCTCGATGAAGAAGATCGGTGGCAAGCCGGTGGTCGACTACTTGCTCGCCTTCGTCCAAGACAAGAACGGCTTGGAGAAGCGGCGCGCAGCGGCGATGGCCGCGCTGCAGGGCAACCTCGACCGGAACAACGCCGCCCAAGCCCAAGTCGCGCTCAGCATCGCGGGTGACGCGGCAACTCCGGATAGCTTGCGAGACCTCAGCCTGCAGCGCGTCGGTGAGTTCCCGCGCGCGATGGTGGTGGAGAAGCTTTACGAACTGTTCAAGAACGACAACTGGAAGGTGCGTTGGGTCGCGGCCAGCCTGGTGCTGAAGATGAGCGACACCAGCCAAATGCCCGAGTTCATGAGCAAGCTTGGCCAGGCCGACGGCCTCGCCATCACCGAGCCGCTCAGCTACGGTGGGCTGCTCGCGGACTTGAAGGGCACGCCGCCGCCAGCGGCCATCGCGGAAAAGTATTCGGCGACCGGAAATTCGGTAGCCGCTCGCCTTACTGCGCTGAGCTACTACTATTCGTCGGGCACCGCCGCCGATGCGGCTAAGGTGGACGCGTACGCCAAGGACAGCGCAGCCACGCCGAAGTGCAAACCCGACGCCAAGGAATGTGAGTGGAAGTGCACCGTGCAGGGCGCCAGCGGCGACGAAACCAAAGACATCAAGACCGTCGGCGAGTTCGTGGAATTCTGCGTCAAGCCCGCGATGGACAAACGTGCCAAGGGGGGCTCGAAGTAGGCGTGCCGCACGCTGACGCAGGACTCATCGCATGACTGCCGATCCGAACAAGAAGACGACCCGGACCTTCCAGTGCCGCGAGGCACTGTGGCAGAAGTTCGAACAGATGGCGCGCGAGCTGGAATGCTCGGTGGACTATCTGATCAACGATTCGATGAAGCAGTACGCGCGTCAGCGCGGCTACGGCGCAGCGGGCACGGGCGGGCAGTCCATCCCGCCGCCGTTGGTCGCACCGCCTCCGCCGCTGCCCTCGTCGAGCCCGAGCGCGGCTACGCCGGTGCCGCCCCCGCTGGTCGCACCGCCGCCGCCGGCAGTGGCCACCGTCGCGCCGCTTCCGCCGCCGCCCGGTGTCAGTCGCGGCGCGCCGCCGCCCCCGCCCGCGCCTCCGGCAGGTGCTCGGCCGCCCAAGCGTACGGGCGCAGGTCCGGTTGCCTCGGCTGCTCCTCCGCCCCCCCCGCCGCCCGGCGGTTCGGTGGCAGCGCGTAAGGCTCCGCCTCCCCTGGCGCCCTCGCGCAGCATTCCGCCGCCGCCTGGTGGTGGGGCGCCGAAGCCCGTGCCGCCGCCGCCCATGCCGGCCACAGCTGCGTCCAATCAACCTTCGGGCACCCTGAGCATCACCTATCAGGGTGAAGTGTTTCAGGTGAACAAGGATCGCTTCATCATCGGCCGCGGCAAGCAGACCAGTGACCTCACGATCAAGGATCCGAACGTGTCGCGTCAGCACGCCATGATCGAGTTCTTGACCGGCCAGTACTACATCGTCGACATGGGCTCGACGAACGGCGTCGAGTACAACGGGCAGCGCGTGCAGCGCAAAGTGATCAGCGACGGCGACACCTTCAAGGTGTGTGACCACGAGCTGCGCTTCTCGTTTCAGTGACCGGTGTCCCTGGCCGCAGCAGGGCGCGCGCTTCGGGCTGCGCGCTCGTGCTGTGCGCTGCGTTTGGCGCGCGCGGGCTCGCCGCCGAGCCGCGACCTTGGGTCGCAGCGGGCGATTTGCCGATCCCCGCGTCCGTGCGCAGCGCGGAGGTCACGCGCGTCGACGAGCCGGTGTATCAAGGGCCGAGCGGCGCGGAGCCTCGGCGCGGGGCGGTCGCGCGCGGCGCTCGCGTGCCAGTGTTCGCGGCCAAGCGCGGGCCGGGGTGCCAGGGCCGTTTTCTGCAGATCGGCGCGCTTTCCTGGCTGTGCGAAGACGGCGCGCAGCTCTCCGAAGCTGCGCCGGACAGCGACGCGGATTCGGTCTTCCCGCGTTCCCACGACGGGATGCCGTATCGCTATCACTTCGTCGGTCCGGACGGTTCGTTCGGCTACCACGCGATTCAGACCGCCGAAGACGGCGTGCCCGACGCGCAATTGCTGAAGGGCTTCGGAGTGGCCGTGCTGCGTGTGGAGAGCAACCGCGAGGGCAACCCTTTCGGCCTCACCACCGAGGACTTGTGGGTGCCGATGCGCGATCTCAATCCGGTCGTGCCCTTCCCTTTTCACGGTCGCGAGCTGAATGGCAGCTTGGACGTCGCCTGGGTCACCACGGCGAACGCCCTCGGCAGTCCCGCGCCGGGCAAACCCAAAGACCCCAAGCTCAAGCTCGCCAAGCTTCAAGAGCTCGTGGTGCTCGAGCGGCGCGAGCTCGCGGGGCATCACTGGTTCCGCTTTGCCGAGAATGCTTGGCTGAGCGATCGCGATGCTCGCTCGCCGACACCTGCCGAGCTGCCGACGGAGCTACGTCCTGGCGAGCGCTGGATCGACGTGGACGTCGCGAGCCAAGTGCTCACGGCCTACGTCGGCGATCGGCCCATCTTCGCGACGCTGGTCTCGACCGGACGCGGCGCGGACGGCAGTATCTTGGCGACTCCACGCGGCCAGCATCGGCTATGGGTGAAGCTCCGGACGAGCAACATGGACAACTTGGACGACCAGTCCGCGTCCGAGAATTACGCCATCCAGGCGGTGCCGTGGGTGATGTACTTCGAAAAAGGCTACGGGCTGCACGGCACGTTCTGGCACCGCGACTTCGGCAACAAGCACAGCCACGGCTGCGTGAACCTCACGCCGCCGGATGCCGAACGCCTGTTCGCGTGGACCAGCCCACGCTTGCCGCCGGGATGGACGGCGGCGCTGCCCACGAGCTACGACCCGGGCACGCTGATCCGCGTGCGCTGAACAGCGCGCGCGGATCGAGGCCGACCGAAGCGCGGAAACTCAGATCTTGTTGAGGAGCAGGTACGCGATCGCGAATGCGAAGAGCACCAGCGACTCGATCAGCGCCAGACCGAGAATCATCGGGGTCTGGATGCGGGGGGCGGCGCCGGGGTTGCGCGCGATGCCTTCGAGAGCAGCAGCCGCCGCGCGGCCCTGACCGAGGGTGCCGCCGAGAGCAGCGAGACCGATCGCGATGGCCGCACCGATCGCCAACGCCGAGCCAGCGGTCGAGCCGCCGGCCGCGTCCTGCGCGAACGCGCTCGAGGGGATCACGGTGAACAACGCAATGGCCAGCGCCACATTCTTCTTAGACATAATCATCGACTCCTTAATTATCCGAGCGGGCGAGGGGCTTACGGCCTCGCAGAAAGTTCGGGCTGCTCTTAGTGCGCTTCGTGTTCGGTAGCTAGCCCAATGTAGATGCAGGTCAGCAGCGTGAAGACGAGCGTCTGAATCAGGACGATCAGAACACCCAAGATCATCAGCGGGATCGGAATCAGCACCGCGATCAGGCCCAAAAAGATGCCCAAGATCAGGTGGTCGACCGCCATGTTGAGGAACAACCGGACGGCCAGCGTCAACGGACGCGCGCACATGCCGATGACCTCGATTGGAAACACGAGGGGGGCCAGGTACCAGGCCGGGCCGGCCAGGTGTTTCACGTAGCCGAAGCCGTTCGTGGCCAAGCCGTAGGCGTTGAAGCAGACGAACACGACCAACGCGCAGCCGAGCGTGATGTTCAAGCTGCTGGTCGCGACGGGGAAGCCCGGGATGAGCGCCATCACGTTCGAGAAGAACACGAACATGGCGGCCGTCGCGATCAGCGGGAAGTACTTCTTGGCGCGGTGGGCATCCATCACGCTCTTGGCGAGATCATAGAAGTAGCTGAGGAACGCTTCCATGAAGGTGCGTAGCGTCAGCTTGTCTTCTGGAATGACCGCTTCGTCCGTGTTCTTCAGCTTCGAGCTCACACTGGCGCCGACGAAGAGCACCAACAGCGTGATCAAGAGCGAAGTGACGATCGGCTCGAAGCTGCGCCAAGACGGGGCCTCGTGCTTCAGCACGGTCTCGCCGAAGGCGTGCGCGTTGGCTTCGAGGGTCTCGTGCATGTAGCCGAGAAGGAGGGTCAACCAGGACGTATGCTCGGGCATTATCTAGAACCTTGTTCGGTAGCAGGCGCCGCCGATTTCAGCGTCGAAACGACGATCCCGAGCGGGAGAGCGGCGTAACCGACGAGCATCGGCAGCACTTGCGCTGAGCCATTGCGAACCAAAAACCAAACGCCCACGAACAGCACCGTGAGCTTGAGCAGAGCGAGCAACACCCAAGGCGCGCGCACGCCGGCGGGAAACAGGAAGGCTCGGACGAAGCGCACGACCGTCCACAAATTCGCTAGTGCCAAGAGCACGCCGAGCAGGACGCTGAAGCGCGGCAGACTGCCGCTTGCAAACGGGGCAACGACCACGAGCAGCACGCCGACGACGGCTACCGACCACAGGGCGGTCGAGATGCCGTTTTCGTCAGTGCTTGTGGGTGCCATCTTCGTTGTACTTCTTCCGAGCCTCTCGGTCGGCTCGCTCTGCTTCTTCTGCTTCGCGGTTTGCGTTTTGGAGCGCTCGCCACACCACTCGCGCTGCCGCTGCCACACCGTATGTGAGCCCTACTAGAGTCAGGATGCCGTGCGTACCGAGCTTCTTATCGAGCCACTGTCCACCGAACAGGCCGATTAGAACGCTTGCCGCGAGCTCCAGGCCGACAGTTGCGTATCGACCAGTACCTTTCCAGTATTGCTGCACAAATGCTCTCTGTCGCCAGAGGGCGGCGGTCGCTTAGCATGGCGTTCGGCTGGGGGTCAATCTGTGGGCCAAAGTGCGTGCTATCGTGGGCGAATGCGTTGCGTGAGCCGTTTGCTCAGTGTCGTTTTTCTCGTGGCCGGTCACGCCGTTGCAGCAGAACCCGGGGCTGTGGGCGCGCCGCCCAAAGTCGCGCCCGCGGAACCTGCCAAGCCTGCGCCGGTTGCGCCGAAAACCCCTGCCCCAGCAGCTCCTGCGAGCGCGGCTCCCCCGGCTCCCGCCCCCGCCGCGGCGGCGCCCAAAGCGGGCGACGCGCCGCCGTCGCAGTACTACGTGGAGCCGGGCTTCGCGGCCCCTCCGCCGGGCGCCACGCCGCCGCCCGCGAGCGCCGCGCCTGACGCGCCGCCGAGCGCTGGCGGTGCACCCGCAGCGCCGCCGGGCCCGCCCCCGCCGCCGCCTGCTGGCGCCACCGAGATCTACGAGCCGCCGCCTCCCGGCTTCTTCCCGGGTGATCCAGTGTTCGAGCCGCAACCACTGCCCGAGCCGCATCATCTCGCGCCGCGCACTTCGCTGTGGGCCGGCGCGAGGCTCGGCTGGTTCGTCCCGTTCGGCAGCGCGTTCGCGCGCGGCGGACCGGTCGGCAGCTATGGCGACGTGAACCTGAAGGGCGTGCCCTGGCGCGACTACGTGAGCTCCGGGCCGATGTTCGAGATCGATCTCGGCGCGCGCTTGTCACGCAACTACAACGTGTTCGCGCTGTGGGAGCACGCCGAGCTCGGCTCCGGGCGCGGCGATCCCGACGCGCAGTCGCCCACCGGCGCGTCACCCGTCGGCAAGTCGAAGAGCGGTGACACCGACTTCTGGGGCGTCGGCATTCGCGCCACCTCCGACCCCGACTACATCGGCTTCGTCACCGAGCTTGCGATCGGTTACCGCCGTGCGCGCGCCAAGTACGACGGTGAAGAGATCCAATTCACCGACGCTCCGTTCGAGGCGCGCTTGGGAATGGGCGCGGAATTCCGGCTGAATCGCGTGGTCAGCTTGTCGCCCATGGTCACGATCGGCGTGGGCTCGTTCGGGACCATCGATCGCGTCTCAGGCAACACCATCGCCGATCACACGCAAGCCGACGATCAGATGGACGGACACGCCTGGGCGACGTTCACGATCGGCGGCAGTTTCGACGTTTTGAGCAGCAAGCGCTAGCGCCGCGTGGCCTCTGGTATGCTCGCCGGCACGAAGATGCCCGAGCTGCTGACGATCGTCCTCGCGACCACGAACCACGGAAAAATCCTGGA
Organism: Myxococcales bacterium; assembly: GCA_040348785.1. Lineage (GTDB taxonomy): Bacteria > Myxococcota_A > Polyangia > Polyangiales > Polyangiaceae > PMG-095. The sequence continues at coordinate 27,125 of JBEQTH010000026.1, forward strand.
GCTCCGCGCGCTGCTCGGGGATTTACCGATCCAGTTCGCGTCGGTGACCGAGGTCCTCGGTGAGGCGCTCAACATCGTCGAAGACGGCGCGACCTTCGAGGACAACGCGCTGATCAAAGCCAGGGCCGTGGCGCGCGCCACCCGCACCTGGGCGCTCGCTGACGACAGCGGCCTGGAAGTGGACGCGCTCGGCGGGCGCCCCGGGGTGCGCTCTGCGCGCTTCGCCCACGAGCGCGCGACCGACGCCGAAAACAACGCCGCGCTACTGCGCGAATTGGAGAACATCGACGAAGCCGCGCGCAGTGCGCGCTTTCGCTGCGTTCTGTCGCTCGTGAGCCCGTGGCGCGAATCCGAAGCTCACATCGCCGAGGGCAGCTGCGAGGGCAGCATCGCCCGCGCGCCGCGCGGCAACGGCGGCTTCGGCTACGACCCGCTGTTCGTGGTCGCCGGGCAAGGCGGCAAGGCCATGGCCGAGCTGTCCGAAGCCGAGAAGAACAAGGTCAGCCACCGGGCGCGCGCCGTGCACGCGCTACGCTCGATCCTGATCCGCCTGGTCAACGAGCGCTTGGACGAGGCCGAGCGAATCGCGGGCCCTTAGAGCGGGTTGGCGGGCGCATTGCCGGGCGCCAAGTGGATCCGGATCCGGGTGCCGCGGGGCTCATTGGGCTCGCAGGCGATCGAGCCGCCGTGCGCCTCGATGATCTGGCGGGTGATGGCGAGACCGAGGCCCGTGCCGTTGCTCTTGGTCGTGAAAAACGGCTCGAAGAGCCGGGCGCGCGTGGCTTCGTCGAGGCCCACGCCTTCGTCTTCGACCACGATCTCCGAGCCGCCATCCCCGCCCGGGGCGACGAAGACCGTGACCCGGCCGCCGCTGGGCATGGCCTCGCGCGCGTTGCGGATCAAGTTGTACAGCGCCTGCTTGATTTGAGCTTCGTCCACGGTGGCGGGCACGGGCTCGTTCGAGCTGTGCACGTCGAGCGACACGCCGTGTTGTTCGAGCTCCCGGCGCATGAACTCGGCGGCCTCGCTCAGGACCTCGCGCAGGTCTTCGACCTCCAGGCGCTGCGGGCCGCGGCGCGCGAAGGACAGGTATTGGCCGCTCAGATCGGTGAGGCGTTCCACTTCGCGTCGAATCGCCCGCAAGAGCTCGCGCGATTCCTCGCTGGCGCCGGCCAAGTCGTCCTCCAGGAGCTCCACGTTGAGCGCGATGGACGAGAGCGGATTGCGGATCTCGTGCGTGACGTGCGCGGCCATCTTGCCGATCGTGGCCAAGCGCTCCGTGGCGAGCAGCTCGTCGTTGGCGCGTGCGATGGCCGAGACCATGCCTTCGAAGGTCGCCGCGAGCTCGCCGATTTCGTCGTTCGAAGCGACCGCCTCGCGCGGCTTGAGATCGCCGCTGGCCACGGCTTTGGCGCGCTCCGTGACTTGCGCGAGCGGCCTCAGGACGCGCCGCGCATACAGCGCCATGGCTACTCCGACCAGCACCGTCAGGGCCGCCAAAAAAACCAGTAGCCGAATGGCGAGCACCTCACGCGCGTGCGCGCGGTCGAGCAACAGATCGACGTTGCGCAGCGCGCCCTGCTCCAACTGATTCAGGCGTTTGGAGCTCTGCGAGCCGCGTGTCACGAGCTCGTCGCGCAAGGCTTCGGCGGCCACGCTGTCTCGGCGATCCAGCGCTTCGAACAACCGGTTCAAGCGCTCGGCATCAGCCGACATGAACGACTCGATCTGACTCACCTCGGCGAACAAAGTGCGGCCGACCTCACGCGCGCTGGGGTCGGCCGAGGCGGCAAAGGCGCGCGCGATCGCGGCCCGCACTTCACCGAACATGCGCGGCCGCCCGATGCGCAGCACCAAGTCGAACCAAATTCGAATATCCGCCGGGTTTCTGGCGGCGGTAATGTGATTGAGCTGGGTGTTCCAGGTATCTTGCTTGGCCACCAAATCGCGCACCGAGAGCGCGAGCGGGAAGTACCCGCTGCGCATCAAGCGCGCTTCGTCGGCGGCTTTGCGTTGCGCGAGCACGCTCCAGCCCGCAGCCAAGCCGAAGGCGATCATGATCAGGGCGTACGAGGCGAGTACGCGAGTGGCGACGGTTCGCTTTCGGTCACTCATTGCCGCAAGCCGAGGCTCTGCGCAACCACGACCGCGATGTCGATGGCATCGGTGCCCTGCGCACGAAACCTTCGCAAGCTCGAGGCGCACGCGGTCACCAAAGTGCCGCCGCCTGACTGCTCGTGTGCGTCCAAGCGCGCTTCAGCGATGCGCGTCGAGGCTTCCGGCATCGAAATCGGGAGCATGCCTCCGCCACCCGAGCATTCGGCCTGCTCTCGATTGCGCTCGAATTCGTCCGGCGCGCGGCCCAGGGCACGCGACAGCACGCGCCGCGGCGCGTCGTACTCGGATAGCCCGCGGCCGAGCGCGCACGGGTCGTGAAAGCGCACCGCAAAGCGGTCGCCGAAACCGGGAACTTTTGCGAGCTTTTCCGCGTGATCGGCGGCGAGCTTCACGAACGGCACCGGGTGCGCGTCCTGCAGCACCAAGGCACAGCCCGGGTCACCGACGACGAACGTGCGCGCGCCGCGCGCGGCCTCGCTGGTCCGTGCGCGCGAGGCCTCGAAGCCAGCGCGGTCCCCGGCGTGCAGCAGCGGAGCACCGCAGCAACCCGCGACCAGCCGAACCGGACCGGTGAGCGCGATCACCGAGCGTACGATGGCGCGCGCTTCGTCGCGCGCTTTGCGCAAGTACGCGCAGCCGACGAGCAGCGCCACTGGCGCGTCCGAACGCACACCGGGCTCACGAGCGAGCTCGGCCAGCGACGTGCCGGCCTCGGCCACGCGTAGCCCATGGCGCCGCTCGCTCTCGAGCACGGCTTCTGGAGCGATGCCGGCGTCGCGATAGGTGGCGCGCGCTGCGTACAGCGTGTCGGCGACCGGGTTTTGGTGCTCGCAAAAGCCGGTGCAGGCGTGGCAGCCGGAGCAACCCCAGCTCGTCAGCGCGGTATCGCGCTCGCCCTCGAGATCGCCGCGCGCGACCAGCCACGCGGACGACATCTTTGCCCACGGAATCAGGGCCTCGCGCGCCTCTACGTTCGATACGGGGCACGTGCTGCGGCACAGCTTCGGGCAATAGCCGCAGGTCTCGAGGGCCTTCTGTGCGTTCGGCAAAAGCGGCAGGCGCGGCGCGCGGCTCATCGCTCTCGGGCCGGGCTCTTGACCTGAGGGCCCTTGCCCGGGCGGTTCGACTTGCGCGGCCGCGAATTCTTGGCCGAGCTTTGGCGCTCGGGAGGGGGCTTTTCGACCCCGGCCTGGGGCAAGCGGATCTCGAAAGTGGCGCCCGCGCTCGACGACGTGACGGAAACGCTGCCGCCGTGCTCTTCGACGATCTTCTTCACGATAGCGAGCCCGAGCCCGGTGCCGCCCGCCTTGCCCATGGTGACGAACGACTGAAACAGCTGACCCTCGATGGCTTTGGGAATGCCGGGCCCGGTGTCGGCGACCGAGAGCACCAGGTCCTGCCCGTCCATCCGGGCGCCGATGGTCAGCGTCCCGCCCGCCTCGCCCATTGCTTCGATCGCGTTGCGGGCCAGGTTGTGAATCACGCGCGCCAAGCGCCCCTCGTCGAACCGGGCGACCAACTTGGTGTCGACCTCGAACGCGAGCTCGATCGGCAAACCCTGCGTTTCCAGCGACAATTGCCGGCGCACGTCGGAGAAGAACTTGTTCAGATACACCTTGCGCACGAACACCGACTTTTCGCCGCGCGCGAACTCCAGCACCTCGCGCTGCATGGCCGTCAGCAGGTCGAACTGCTTCAAGATCTCTTCCGAGTACTCGGCGCGCACTTGGCGATCGTCTGCGTCGGCCATGAGCTGGGCGTAGCCGCTGATCACGCTCATCGGCGACTTGAAGTCGTGAATCACCTGCGAGAGCAAGCGTCCGATCGAGGTGAGGCGTTGGCTGCGCTCTCGGCTGCGGTTGGCGTTGAACAAGCGCACGGCCGTGGACACGTTCGCGCTCACCAGCCGCAAGAGCGAGATGTCGGCTTCGTCGAACACGCCCCCATCTTCGTGCGAAAATAGCCCGATTGCGCCGAGCGGAGAGGTCTCTCCCTCGAGTGGGATTGCGAGCACGGACGTCACGGGGAAGCCGAAGCTGCCCTCGATGTGGGCCGCCCAGCGCGAATCGCCAGCGGCGTTCTCCAGGGTTAGGATGTCCTCTTCGGCCATCGCGGCGCCCAAGAAGCCCTCTCGAGATTTGACCCCAATCCGCCCGAGCGCGCCCGGATTTTTGCGGTCGAAGACGTACTCGACCAAGTCCCCCGAGTCCTCCTCGGAGAGCAGCAGGCCCGCGCCGCGCGCCTCACAAGCGGCCGCACACTGCCCGAGCACTGCGATGGCCAGCTCCTCGAGCGTGGTCGCGCGCGCGGTTTGCCGCTCGAGCTCGAACAAGAGCGAGAGGTCTTGAAGCTTGCGCTCGAGCTGATCGGTCGTGTCGAGCAGCTGCTTGTTCTTTTGGATCAGCGACAAGAACAAACGCGAATTGTCGATCGCGACGGCGGCCTGCGTGCTGAGCGCCGACAGAATCGCCTCGTCCTCGCCGCTGAACTCGAGCCCGCCCTTCTTGTTCAGCACCTGGATCACGCCGATGGTGCGACCGAGGTGATTCTTGAGCGGGGCGACCAGCATGCTCTTCGTGCGGTAGCCGGTGAGCACGTCCCAGTCCTTCTCGAACTGCGGATCGCTATAGGCGTCGCGAATGCGAATCGTTTTGCCAGTCTGGGCAACCATGCCCGGAATGCCGTGCCCGACCTTCATCCGGATCGAGCGCACTTTGTCGCCCACCACCAGCCGGCTCACGAGCTCCTTCTTGTTCTCGTCGAGCAAGTACAAGGTGGCGCGATCGGCCTCCACGAGCTCGGTCAGCTTGCTCAGGATCAGCTCGAGTAGATCGTCCAGGTCGAACGTGGTGCCGAGCGCCACGCCCACTTCGCGCAGCGCAGCCGAGACGCGCCGCTCGTGGCGAAGCGCTTCGGTCGGATCCAAAGTCCGACCTTCGGAGGGCCCGTCGGGGGCGTGGATGGTTTCGCTCCCCGTGGTCACAGCCTCGATCGAATCACGAACCCTCGCGCAGATCTACAGAATCGTCCTCGAACCGGGCGCAGAGCCGAGGCCCTTGTCTCGGGAATGGACCGCTGAGCCGCGTGAGCCGAACGAAAGCCAACCAAACCTGAAAATCGCCTCGGATTCGCCATTGGACCGTCGAAACTTGGGGAAGCGAAAGCACGCTCTCGGCTACACTGTGCGTCGCTCGGCCTGGGCCCCTGCTGGTGTCCACTTGGCCGGGAGGTTGAAATGGCCTTGAAGCAGCTTCAGTTGATGGTGCGCGGTCGCGTTCAAGGCGTGTTCTTTCGCGCGTCGACCCAACGCGAAGCGCGTCGCCTCGGCCTCACTGGCTGGGTGAAAAACCGCCCCGACGGCTCGGTGGAGATCGTGGCAGAGGGTGAAGAGGTCGCGATCCGCGAGCTCTATGGTTGGGCGCAAAAAGGGCCCAGCGCGGCGCGCGTCGATCGCGTCGACACACGCTGGCGCAGCTTCACCGGTGACTTCCCCGATTTTCGCATCACGGATTGATTCGCGGCGCGTCCGCGCGTGGCTCCTGTGCGGCTGCTTGCCGCTCGCCTGGGCCCTGCTGAGCGCCACGCCGGCACCGGCTGACACGGCCAAGCCGAGCGAGCGCTTGCCCGAATTACCCGCGATTCCCAGTCTAGAGGTGCCCCGCCCCGCTCCCGCGGATCTCGAAGAGCTCGACGCGCGGCTGACCAAGCTGTGCTCGGCGGATGCAGCCGAACGTGACGACGCGCGACGAGAAGCGCTGGAGGTGACCGCCAAGGCCGTCCCCGCGCTGCGCTTCCGGCTCGCTGCGACATCCGAGAGCACCAAGCACGACGAGCTGAAGGAGCTGCTGCTCAAGATCCGCAAGAAGGGTCGCGACGACGCACGCGACGAGCAGCAAGCCGACGGCACGCACGGCAAGGTGAAGACGCCTGACTACTTGGCCATGGCCAGCGAGCACGCCGAGCCGAAGTCCAAGGCGTGGTGCAGCCTGATCTCGGTCTTGGCCGAGAGCCGCATGCTCGCGCAGATCGGCACGGTCGAGGCCGTGCGCGGCTTGATCGACGTGTACGTGCGTTACGGTGAGTTCCTGCGTGTCGATACGCAGCTGCAGCTCGAGGCATTGGGCGACCGCGCCGTGCCCGCGCTGATCGAAACCCAGCGCCACCAAGCCGAAAAGATCGCCAAATGGGCGACGCGCGAGCTCGACGCGCTAGGCAAGGCGATCCCGAGCGAGGCCGTGCAGGTCACGGATCTGCAGGTGTTGTCGGACGTGCTGCGGGCCTACGGCCGGGTGCGTGATCCGGACGCGGCGCGCATCGTCGTCTCCTTTTCGAACAGCGAACGGGCGCAGGTACGCGAAGCCTCACGTCAAGCGATTGCCATGTTGGGCGAGGTCGGCGCCTGGCAACTGCGAGATACGTACGAAACAGTGGTCGGCAAGAAGCCGCCGCGGGATTGGAACTGGGAGCGCACCGCGCGCGAATTGTTCGGCGAGTTCGATCGCCTGCGCTCGGCCGAGGTGCTGCATCTCTACGAAGCCGGCGTGGCGGCCCGAGACAAGGGTGATCTGGAAGGGATGCGCAAAGCCTTCGACCAGGTGCTGACGCGCAATCCCGATTATCCCAAGCGCGAGGAGCTAGCCGCAGCGTACCTGGACTACGCGCAAAAGACGCTCGCCAAGAACCCGAACGAGGCGCTGGCCGCGCTGCGCCGCGTCGAGCGGCTCGGAAAGGGCAGCGAGTCCGAAACGATCGCGACGAGCCTTCGCCTCACGCTACAAGCCGAAGCGCTCGCCGACGCGGGCATCGCCGATCGCACGTTGCTGAGCCGCGCGCTGGAAGTGAACCCGAAGAACGGGCGCGCTCGCGACGAGCTTTCGCGCTTCGAGCACGGCGAGATCAAGACCGATGATTCGTCGCGTTACTACGCCGCGGGTGCGATTGGTTTGGCCGCCCTCGGCGCGATTGCCTACGTGCTAACCCGGCGCGGGGTGCCCGAGCCGATGTTGCCGGCCACGCCGAAGCCCGATCCGGAGCCGCTGCCCAAGACCGACAAAGCAGCAGAGGGCGGGCCCGCGGCGGACAAAACGACAGAGCCCGCTCCGCCGGAAGGCGAAACGGGCTCTACAGAGCCGAAGTCGTGAAGCGGTGAGCTGCGAGGCGAAGCGCTAGGCGCCTCGCCGCGTTGCTCAGCCAGCCGCGGCGGCTTTGGCGGCCTTCTTGGCCTTCGGTGCCTTCTCAGTCGCTGCGGCTGCAGCGGCGGGCGCCTTCTTGGCCTTGGGCGCCTTCTCGGCGTCAGCCTTCGGCTCCACCGCGGCACGGGGCTCACCCTGATCGACGAACTCGATCAAGCTCATCGGCGCGTTGTCACCGCGGCGACGACCGAGCTTGATGATGCGCGTGTAACCACCGGGGCGGCTCTTGAAGCGCTTCGCCAGATCGACGAACACCTTCTCGATCAGATCCACCTTGGTGCTCTCGCCACCGGACTCCGTCACTTGGAAGCGACGGAGGAAGCCCCCCACCTGCTGCTGCACGGCCTGACGGCGCGCGCGGTCAGCAATGCTGAGCTCGGCGTGTGGCGTGTAAGCGACCGCACCCAGGCGAACCGCCTTGGTGATCAGCCGCTCGGCCACGCGCCGCAGCTCTTTGGCCTTGGCGTCAGTGGTCTCGATGCGCTCGTGCGCGACCAAGTTTGCAGTCAACGCGCGGAACATAGCGCGACGATGGCTTGTATTGCGACCAAACTGGCGACCTGACTTGCCGTGCCTCATAGGAACTTACCTTGCTAACTTTGCAGAGCGTTTTGGGGTTGGGGCCCTAAAACCTGGGGGAGGGGCCCCGCTGAATTCACTTCAGCGGGGAGGGGGCTGAGCCCCCGACGAGGAACGACCTGATTTGCCGTGCCTCATGGGAACTTACTTTCTCGAAATCACGAAGCCGATTGCTGCTGCTTCCAGCGGTCGACCATGGCGGGCCAGTTGTCGAACTTCATACCGAGGCCGAGGCCCATCGTGGAAAGGATCTCTTTGATCTCCTTCAACGACTTGCGACCGAAGTTCTTGGTCTTGAGCATGTCTTGCTCGGTCTTCTGAACCAGCTCGCCGATGAGCGTAATGTTGGCGTTCTGCAGGCAGTTCGCCGAACGCACGGACAGCTCGAGCTCGTCCACCGAGCGGAACAGGTTCTCGTTCAGCGGCTCTTCGTCGCTGCCGGTCACCTGGTACGAGGTCTCTTCCGATTCCTCGAAGTTGATCCAGATCGAGAGCTGCTCTTTCAGGATCTTGGCGGCGAAGGCGACGGCATCCACCGGGCGCACGGCGCCGTTGGTCCAGACCTCGAGCACCAGCTTGTCGTAATCAGTGACCTGGCCGACGCGCGCGTTCTGCACGGTGTAGTTCACCTTGCGGATCGGGCTGAACAGGGCATCGATCGGGATCGTCCCGAGCGGCATGGTCGGGCTCTTGTTGCGCTCGGCCGAAACGTAGCCACGGCCGCAGGCGACGGTGAGCTCGACCGAGAACGGGCCCTTCTTGTCGAGGGTCGCGATCTGGTGGTTCGGATTGAGGACGGTCAGACCGTCGACGACCTTGATGTCGCTCGCGAGGATCGGGCCGGGGCCTTCTTTCTCGAGGCGAACGGTGAAGGTCTTCGGCGAATCCGCCTTGAACACCACCTCTTTGAGATTGAGGATGATGTCCGTCACGTCCTCGACGACGTCCGGAATCGTGGTGAACTCGTGCAGGGCGCTCTCGAGGCGGACAGCCGTGATGGCCGCGCCCTGGAGCGACGCGAGGAGCACGCGGCGCAGCGAGTTACCGATGGTAACGCCGAAACCCCGTTCGAGCGGCTCGCAGGTGAACTTGCCGTAGGACTCCGAGTTGGACTCGGGATCGAGCGTGATCGCCTTCGGGCGGATCAAGTCACGCCAGTTGCGGCTCATCATTTGTGTAACCATTCGATTTGCTCCTTTTTTGGGGTTTCGCGCGGCCGTCACGACCAGCAGAGGCACCAACGCCCACTGTCAGATCCGCGGCCTGCCCGCGTTCGCGAAGGGAGGTTCCCTTCGCTAGAAACTAGAGACTGTTACCGAGAGATTGTTTTGGGGTCGGGGCCTCAAAACTCAGGGGTGGGGCCCCGCTGGAGGCGGGGCGGGGGTGACGCGCTTCGTGATCCCCGGAGGGGGAAAACCCCCGGCAACAGAAGGCCGGGGCCCTCTGTGCCGCACTTAGCGAGAATAATATTCGACGACGTACTGCTCGCGGACGGACGGCTCGTTGAGCTCGTCACGAACGGGCATGCTCTTGAACGTGCCGGCGAAGTTGCCCTTGTCGACTTCGATCCAGCTCGGGCGCTGGCGATTCTCGGCAGCGGTGAGCGCGGCCGAGATGTAGCCGATCTTGCGGCTGGTCTCGCCGATCTCGATCTTGTCGTTCGGCTTCACGCGGAAGCTCGGGATGTTCACGCGCTTGCCGTTCACCAGCACGTGGTTGTGACGCACGAGCTGGCGGCCTTGAGCGCGGCTCGAAGCGAAACCAATGCGGTGCACGACGTTGTCGAGACGACGCTCGATCAGACCGAGCATCTCTTCACCGGTGCGGCCCTTGAGGTGGGTCGCTTGCACGTAGTAACCGGCGAACTGCATTTCGAGCAGGCCGTAGATGCGGCGCATCTTCTGCTTCTCACGCAGACGGAGACCGTACTCGCTCAGCTTGATGCGAGCCTGGCCGTGCTGGCCGGGCGGATAAGGACGACGGCTGACCGCACACTTTTCAGTGAAGCAGCGCTCGCCCTTCAAATAGAGTTTCCCGCCTTCGCGACGGCACAACTTGCAAACAGCACCTAAATAACGCGCCATATTCTCTCCGTCACACGCGACGACGCTTGGGGGGCCGACAACCGTTGTGCGGGATCGGCGTAACGTCACGAATCAAAGTCACCTTGAAGCCGACTTGCTGCAAGGCGCGGAGCGCGCTTTCGCGACCGGCTCCAGGACCCTTCACGAACACGGCCACCGAGCGGACGCCGTGCTCCATCGCGCGACGGCCCGCTTCTTCGGCGGCCAACTGGGCGGCGAAGGGCGTGCTCTTGCGCGAACCCTTGAAGCCGCGCGAACCCGCGCTGGCCCAAGAGATAGCGGCACCGTTCACGTCCGTGATGGTGACGATGGTGTTGTTGAACGTCGACTGGATGTGGCAGATGCCAGCGAAGACGTTCTTCTTGACTACTTTTTTCTGAACGCGGGCTTTGGGAGCGGCCATCAGTTCTTACCTTGAATGCGGGGAACCGCTCAGGAGCGGCGCGCCAAGCTCTTGCGCGGACCCTTGCGAGTACGGGCGTTGGTGCGGGTGCGCTGACCGTTGACCGGCAGCCCTTTGCGGTGACGGAGGCCGCGGTACGAACCGAGGTCCATCAAGCGCTTGATGTTCTGCTGAACCTCACGGCGGGCATCGCCCTCGACCTTGATGTTCTGCTCGATGGCGTCGCGGATCGCCTTGACGTCGGCTTCGCTCAGCTCGTCGACCTTGCGGTCGCCGGGGATCTTCGCGATGGCGCACAGCTTGCGCGCGGTCGCGTCACCAATCCCGTAGATGTACGGGAGGGCGTAAACGATGGCCTTACGGCGGGGGAGATCGATACCAGCAATGCGCGCCATGACGGTTCCTTCTTAGCCCTGACGCTGCTTGTGGCGAGGGTTGTTACAAATCACGCGCAGGACTCCACGGCGCTTCACGACTTTGCACTTGTCGCAGATCTTCTTCACACTCGGTCGCACCTTCATGATGTCCTGCCTTCAGTCTCGGTTATCTACTAGCTCAGCTTCTTGATGATTTGGCCCCGGCCCGGGTCTAGCTTAGAGAGCTTCACCGTAACCTTGGACCCCGCGATGAGTCGTACGAGCGCGTGACGAAGACTGGGGGCGATGCCCGCACGAACGGTGCGACCATCTTCGAGAGTCACCCGAAACAATAAGTTCGGTAGGACCTCGTCGATGACACCTGTTCCAGTCGAATCGTCTTTCGTTCGTCGCCTCCTTGCTTACGTGAGAGTCAGTGGTCGAGCGCTGCGAGAATGCGGTCGGTGATCTCTTTCGGAGAGCCGACCCCATCAACTCGGCGAAGCAGCCCGAGTTTTTCGTAATGCGGCAAGAGCGCCGCAGTCATTGCGTCGTATTGATCGAGACGCTTTTTGACAGTTTCCGGCTGGTCGTCGGCCCGGTGTTCGAGCACGGCGTCCAAGGGCGGGGGACTATACTTTAAGTGGTAGATGTGTCCAGTCCGTTTGTCGGTGCGGCGCAGGGTGGCTCGCTCCTCCAAAAGGTCTCTAGAAACATCGATTTGGACCACTTTGTCTAACGGTGTACCAAGGCTTCCAAGGAGGGCGTCCAACGCGTCCGCCTGGGGCACCGTGCGCGGGAACCCATCGAGAATAAAGCCCTTTTGGGCGTCAGGTTGGGAGGTGCGCTCCTTCACCAGGCCAATCACGATATCGTCCGAGACCAGGCCACCGGACTTCATGATCTGATCGGCCTTCTTGCCCAGCTCGGTGCCCGCGGCGACGGCGGCCCGGAGCATGTCCCCCGTGGCGATCTTCGGCACGCCGAATTTCTCGCACAGGATCGCGCCCTGAGTGCCTTTGCCGCTCGCGGGAGCGCCGAGCAAAATCAACCTCACGCCGGCCTCCGGCCACTGAGGCGCGTGACACGCGGACCGGTCAGGCCCTCGTAGCTACGCGTGATGAGGTGGGCTTCGATCTGATTCACGGTCTCGAGCGCGACGCCCACGACGATGATCAAGCTCGTGCCGCCGAACTGAAACGGGATGTTGAAAGAGTTGGCGATCACCGCGGGCACGACGCAGATGGTCGCGACGTACACCGCGCCACCCACCGTGAGGCGAGTGAGCACGCGGTCGATGTACTCGGCCGTTTGGCGCCCGGGACGAATGCCGGGGATGTTCGCCTGCTGCTTCTTCAAGTTGTCGGCGACGTCAATCGGTTGGAAGGTGACGGCCGTGTAGAAGAACGAGAAGAAGATGCTGAGCGCCGCGAACAGCGTGTGGAACAGCCAGTCACCGCGGTTGAGCAGCGAGCTGAACGTGCTCATGCCCGGGATGTTGAAGCTCGCCAGCGTGGCCGGGAACATCAACAAGCTGGAGGCGAAGATGGGCGGGATCATGCTCGCCATGTTCACCTTGAGCGGCAGGTGCGCGGTCTGCCCGCCGTACACGCGTCGGCCCACTTGGCGACGCGAATACTGAATCGGGATTTCGCGCTGAGCGCGCTCGAAGAACACGACCATAGCGATGCTGGCGAGCAGCACGCCCAAGAGCACCGCGATCGTCAGCGGCTGCAGATCGCCGGTGTGGCTCGCGTAGTAGTTCTGAATCGCCTTCGGGATACCGCTCACGATGCTGGCGAGGATGATCATCGACGTGCCGTTGCCGATGCCGCGCTCCGTCGCTTGCTCGCCGAGCCACATCAAGAGGCCCGAGCCGGTGGTGAGGGTAATCACCGTCATCAGCCGGAAGCCCCAGCCGGCGTTGATCACGACGTCCCCGAAACGGCCACCGCCGATGTCGGAGTTGTTCATGTGCTCGAGCGAGAGCGCGACGCCCGCGGACTGCAAGATGCTGAGCACGATCGCGCCGTAGCGCGTGTACTGCTCGAGCTTGCGGCGGCCCGCTTCGCCCTCTTTGCGTAGCTCCTCGACCTGTTTACTGATCAGGCCGGCGAGCTGCATGATGATGCTCGCCGAAACGTACGGCATGATGCCGAGCGCCAAGATCGACAGGTTGGCGAGCGCGCCACCGGAGAACAGGTTGAACAGGCCGAGCAAACCGCCCTGGCCCTTCACGATGTTCTGCATCACGGAACGATCGACGCCCGGGATCGTGACGAACACTCCCAGGCGGTAGATCGCGAGCACGATCAAGGTGAACGCGATGCGGCGCCGGAGCTCCGGCACCTTACCGATGTTCGAGAAACCTGAAAAGGCGGCCATGGGCGAGCTCGTTGAAGCGAAGCTCAGCCCGCGGACGCTTCTTTTTGCTTCACGACCGGCACGACCACGGCTTTGCCGCCCGCGGCTTCGATCTTCTCGAGCGCGGACTTGCTGAAGCTGTGAGCGTGGATGGTGAGCTTCTTGGTGAACTCGCCGTCACCGAGGACCTTGATCAGCTTGCGGGTGCCTTGCACCAAGCGCGCGTCACGGAGAAACGCCTCGTCGACGTTGGTACCCGCGGCCACTTCTTGCAGGTCGCCCAGGTTCACCGGGATCACGTCGATCGGGAAAGGACGGCGGAAGCCGCGCTTCGGCAAACGACGCTGAATCGGGGTCTGACCACCTTGGAAGTGGAGCTTGCCGATGTTGCCACCCTGGCGAGCTTTCTGACCCTTTTGACCGCGCCCACAGGTCTTGCCGATGCCGGAGCCGACGCCACGGCCGAAGCGCTTCTCGAGGTGACGAGCACCAGCCGGCGCTGCCAGATGAGAGAGGATTTCTGAGCTCATGACTTGTGCTCCTGAACCGAGACGAGGTGTAGCACTTTCTTGATCATGCCACGGAAGGACGGGGTGTTCTCCACCACCACTTTGGAACCCGGGCCGCGCAGGCCGAGGCCCTCGATGATGGCGCGGGTCGTGTGCGGACGCCCGATCACGCTACCGTGCTGCGAGACTTCGAGCTTGGTTTTCACGAGGTGGGCCCTCCGCCGTTACCGGAGACGATCGACGAACCGCCGCTCGCCTGCACCGACACCGCTGATACCGGGTAGTCACCCGCGATCTCGTCGAGCTCTTTGCTGCGCGCCTTGGCAACCACTTCCGGCCCACGCAGGCCTTGGAGAGCGGCAACCGTGGCGTGCACCACGTTGTACTTGTTGGTGGAGCCGAGGCACTTGCTCAGGATGTCCTGAATGCCCGCGGACTCGACCACCGCGCGCACTGCGCCGCCGGCGATAACGCCGGTACCCGGCGAAGCCGGACGGAGCAGGACCTTACCGGCACCGAAGTGACCAGTGACGTCGTGCGGGACGGTCGCGCCGATCATGGGGACCTTGAACAGGTTCTTCCTGGCCTGGTCATTGCCCTTGCGGATCGCTTCCGGAACTTCGTTGGCCTTACCGAGGCCGACTCCGACGTGACCGGCCTCGTCGCCAACCACTACGAGCGCGGAAAAGCTGAAGCGGCGGCCGCCCTTCACAACCTTCGCGACGCGATTGATGTGAATGACGCGCTCTTTGAGCTTCTCGTCGTCAATGTTGTTATCGAACGCCATGGTGATGGATTCCTCGGCTCAGAACTTGAGCCCAGCCTCGCGCGCGGCTTCGGCAAGTGCCTTCACGCGGCCGTGGTACAGGTAACCGTTGCGGTCGAAAACGACCTTTTCGATCTTCTTCTCGAGACAGATCTTGGCGATGAGCGCGCCCACCTTCTTGGCGGCGTCGGTCTTGGTGTCTTCGCCCAGCGTGGTCTTGAGATCGCGCGAGAGCGTGGAAGCGTGAGCGACCGTGGTGCCGTCCGAATCGACCACGACCTGAGCGTAGATGTGCGTGGCCGTGCGGTACACGCTGAGACGCGGACGCTCGGTGCTGCCGCTGATCTTCTTGCGGATGCGGAAGCGACGACGCTCGCGGCCAGTGAGTTGAGTTGCCATGCTTACTTGCCCTTGCCCTTAGCGGCTTTACCCGCTTTGCGGCGGATGTTCTCACCGCGGTAACGAACGCCCTTGCCGCCGTACGGCTCGGGGGGACGCAGCCCGCGAATGGTCGCGGCCATTTGCCCGAGAGCGGCTTTGTCAGCCGAGGTCAGCACGAGCATCGTGCCCTTGGAGTCCGGCGGAACGACGCCGGTGATCGAAGGCGG
>JBEQTH010000032.1:0-35649 GCA_040348785.1 Myxococcales bacterium
TGAGGTCGCGCACTGTCTGAGTGGGGAAAGCGCGCGGCACCTTTCGAAGGCGCCACCGCTACGGCTCGGCGTCAACGCCGGTGGGACCTTGGCTGTCTTACCGGCGTCTTTTGTTGGTGCCGAAGGGCGGACTTGAACCGCCGACACCGCGCTTATGAAGCGCGTGCTCTAACCGGCTGAGCTACTTCGGCGGGGGGCACAAACGGGCGCGGAATATGGTCGCTCGCCCCGAGGGCTGTCAAGGCGAACGGCGGGTTTTCAGGGGTGCGCGGGGGCTGCGGACGCCCGGGAGGGCCACTTTGGCTCGGCAAAGTGAGGGGCGGGGTCGCGGCGAAGCGCCGGGCAGGGGTTTGCCTGCCCGGTTTGGGTGCCGGTGGCGCGGCCGGGGGCCTAGTTGTTCCCGAAAAGGTCCTGGATCTTCGAGTCCAGGGCGATGGCGATCTTGTAGAGGCTGGAGATCGACGGGGAGGATTCGGCGCGCTCGATTTGCGAGAGGAGCGAGATGGAGAGGCCGGTGCGGCGGCTCATCTGCTTGAGGGTGAGCTCTTTCTCTTTGCGCATGGTGCGGATGGTGTCGCCGATGATCTTGTGCAGCTGCTCTTCGGGCGTGCGCGCGAGGCCCTTCTTCTTCATCACGCGCGTCAGCACTTCGCGGAACTCGTCCACGTTGAACGGCTTCTTGATGTAGTCGACCGCGTCGAGCTTCATCGAGGCGACCGCCGAATCCAGGTTCGGGTGCGCGGTGAAGATGATGACGGCGATGTCGCTGTCGAGAGTGCGGATCTTCTTCAGCACCTCGATGCCGTCGAGCTTCGGCATCATCAAGTCGAGGATCATCACGTGGTAATCACCCTGCCTAACCTCGTCTTCGACGAGAGTCGGATCGCTCAGGGTCTTGACGATGAAACCGTCCTTTTCGAGGAGCGACTGCATGAAGTCGCAGATCGCTTTGTCATCATCCACTATCAGGATTCGGACGCTCGGTACTTCAATGGGCAAGGCTCGCTCCTCTGGGTTTCTCGGGGGGTTGCAGTGACACTACAATAGCAAGCTGTTTACCACGTTACTAGATTTTTGTTTCGCGCGGATTCCCCGAGAATTCGGCGATTTTCTCACCAATATTGGGCAGTTGTAGCCAGGCCCGGCGAGCGCCTCGAACAAAAAAAAGCCATCGCGGCCGCCCCCGAGGCGCCACTCAGCGCTCCAACCGGGATGGATCTGAGCCCGCTCAATCCGTTCGCCGCGTGAGCGACGACCGCGCGCCGACACGCGATTCCGTTGTCGTCGTCTCGCACTGGCGCCGATGACACGACGGGCACGGCGCGTGTTGCAAGCACGTCACTCGAACACTGCGCGCGCCGATGCGATCGCGTGCGAGTGCCGCGCTGCGCCGCACACAACGCTCATGCGTGCCCGTGCGTTCGCGCGCTGCTTTCGAGCGTGCCGGCGCGTGCGCGCGGTTGCTGCGCCGCGAGCACGCGAAGAGCAGACCAAGGCCCAGCCTCCGCTGCGTGAGTAAAAGTTCGGTTTTTATCGAACGATTTAGCAATCTGGGTCTGCACGCACGGCGCACTTCGATGCTACGAGTGCGGCTCCGTCGTGGGGACGAGTGCTCGCCGTCACTCAGGTCGGTGAACCAGCAAAGTGCGTTCGTGTAAGTACGAACATGCCCGAATGCTGCCGAATGCTAACGGCCGCGCAATTGTCCCGAGCCACTCGGAAAGCTTCTACGCCGTGTCACGCTTCGATATTCTAGTGCGCGCACGTTCCGTCACTGCAACGTCGGTTGCCGCAGACTGCTTGCTGCTCGTGTCTGGCGCGAGCAGCTGTAGCGTCTACGGTGCAGATTTGCAGAGCACGCCGCAATCCTCCGCGGCTTCCGGCGCGAGCGGGAATGGCGGGCTGTCGGGCGAAGCGCTGGGCGACGCCGGTGCCGATAATGGCGGTGCGAATTCGGAGCAGGCCGGCGCGAGCAGCGCGAGCCGAGGCGGCGAGGAGGCACGCCGGGCACCGCCGGCGGTGGTAGCGTTCCTGGCCAAGTCGGCAGCGACGCGGGGACCACGAACAAGCTGCGCGTGCGGTTCATCAGCGGTGACACTGATCCGCGCCTCGGCAAGTGCAAGCTGGAAGGCGGCGTGCCCATGCCGACGCACGACGAGCTTTGCTACAACCATTATTACATCGACGTGGCGCTGGACTCCGCCTGGGACACGTACACCCTGAATTTCAAGCACTTCGTGCAAGGCACTGACGGCAAGCCGAACGACGCCATCGACTCGAAAGAGATTTACGGGCTCGAGTTTTACTTCACCACCAACGTGCACTTCGAGATCTGGGTGGACGACCTCGAGTTCACGAGCAAGTGACTACTCGACGGTGAACGTGATGCTTTCGCCGACGAACGGGCCGCCATCTACGACGAGCCCATCGCCCTGCAAGGTGGCGCTCACGAGGCTGAGCGTGACTGGGCCGCTCTTGCCGGCCTTCTTCAAAGTTTCCCAAGCCGCCGTATCTGGCGTGTAGCTATCGAGCGAGGTGAATACGCGCAATAGGTTGGACTCGGTTGGCGTACTGAACGCGAGCAGGTGCACCATCTGCAGGTCGTCCGGTGCGCCCGCCGCGGGGGGATCGACCGTTGTGTCTGACTGCCAGGAGAACGTGAATGGCGTGTCGCTCGGCAGCACGTCACCGTCGTTCGGGGTGTGGAAGCTACCGCCAGCCCACGCCCATTCCTGGGCTTCGGTGGACAGGACCGCGTGAAGTTGGCCATTCGTCACGGTGCCTTCGCGCACCGTGGCCGCGGGGCTATCGTCCGACGAGCAGGCGGGGATAACCGGGAGCGCTGCCGCAAGGACGGCAACGAGCGCTAGGCGGAACAGGCTGTGTCGAGACATGGGCTCCTCGGGGGTACCGCTCGGTACTCGGTAGTACGCCGCAGCCGCGAAAAGGTAGCGCATTTCGCGGCCCTGGCGACCGAATGTGCCAGGGCCGGCGAAACGGGGCGAATCAGCTGCCGATCACGCCGCAGCCGATGCGGCCGCCGGCGTTGCCCGTGGGCTGGCCGCCGTCGTCCTTCTTGGCGTGCACGATGATCGATTTTCCGGCGAACGAATTCGGGTCTCCGGCTTTCAGGTTCGCGCCCGGGATGGTGATGTCGAGCGAGCCCTTGCCGTCTTTACCGATGGTTAGGTTGCCCAAGTCGCCGAGGTGACGCTTGGCAGTGGTGGGCAGTGCGTGGTCGTTGCCCGCCGGGTTGAAGTGGCCACCGGCGCTCGCGCCGTCAGGCGCGCTGCAGTCGCCCTTCTCGTGCACGTGCGCACCGTGATCGCCGCCGGGCGTGACGCCTTCCACGGACAGCACGACGTGCACGCCGCCGTCGGTCTCGGTGAGCGTGGCTTTGCCGGCGAGCTTGGAGCCGCTCTTGGCTTCGATCTTCACTTCGAGCGTGCGCGGCTCGGACTTCGGTGCCTCGGCGGCGGGCGGCGGCTCAGCCGGCTTGGGCGCCTCGGGGGGCGGTGCAGCCTCAGCGGGCGGAGGCGGGGGCGGGGGCGCAGCAGGCGGCTCAGCCGGCCCACCGCACGCGCTCAACAGACCCAGAGTTCCGAACGCAAGAATCACAGCGAATGACGAAGTCTTCACGGAGGCCTCCTATTGGTGGAGGCGGTCATACGGTTTAATCCCGTGCGTGTCGATGGGTGTCGTGTCGACCTTGGAAAATGCCCGCGGAAAAAACGAGGCGTTGCTGCGCTCGCGGCCGGCGCAAAATGCCACTCAGCCGTCACTCACCGGCAGCCAGCTCATGCTGGTGATGTGCCAGCGCTCGCGCGTGCCGTCATCGTCGCGAAATAAATCGGCCGCGCCAGCGACCACTTCGAAACGTGTTTCGCTGAACACATCCGCGAGCGGGCCGTCGAGCTGTTCGGGCGCGGTGGCAATGACGCTCGAAGGCACGCTGAACAATTGCGCGACCAATTTGTCGCCGTTCACTTCGAACACCCCGAAGCCATTGTCGGCCAGGTTCTCGAAGGCCAAGTGGGGATTGGGGCGTGTGTCCGGATCCACGAACAAGATCGGCAGCGCGGACGCAATCACTTTGGTCGCAGCGGGCAACGAGGGATCGCTGGCCAGCGCGTCGAGCCCGTCTTGCCAAGTGGTCGAGGTGAGGCTGCCGGTCACGAACTCGACCACGCGCTTTTCGGGGTCGTTTCCTGCGTAGGGGGTGCCGGCGAAGAAGCAGTGCAGATCTCCGGACACGATCACCACGTTGTCGAGCGCCGAAAGCTCGCTCAGCAATGCGGCGCGCTCGTTGGGGAAGCCGTCCCAATCTTCAGCGGAAATCGTGATTCGTTGGCGCAGCTCGGGTGGTGCCAACAGCACGGGCGTGAGATCGATGTGGCGCGACATCATGCAAATCTCGTTGCCCCAGACCTTGAAAGTGCGTGTCGACGCTTTCATCGTGTCCAAGAACCAAGCGCGCTGCTCACTGCCCATCAACTGTTCGCTCGCGCCTTTGCTGGCCAGGTACTTGGATTTGGCCAAGGCTTCGAACGCCTCCAGGGCGACCACGTAGCGCGAGCCGATGCGCGAGAATTCGGACGTTTTCAGGAGCAGGTGATAGGCGAAGCCGCGCTGGAGCTTTGGGTCTGCAGGGTCGATGGCGGCGGGCGCGTCGAGCCCGAGGGTCGCTAGCGAGTCGTTGATGAAGGGCACGCTGATCAGGCCGGTCACGCTGGCTGCGCGGATCGCGAGCTGCTCGGCGCCCGCGCGCAGGGCGTCCCCGTACGCGCCGCCTTCGTAGGCGTCGATATCCACGTACGCGACGGCGCTGTCCGGAAGCTGACCGTCCAAGTCCATGAGCTCGGCCTCGGTCAAGAACACGCTGCCCGGGAAGGCATCTTCCGGCACGAGATGATCGGGGCGGTAGCGACGCAGATCGGTCATCACCAGCTCCAGGTGCTGACCGAACACGAAGTTGCGGTAGTAGCGCAGGTCGTCGGGGAACACCGCGTTCGGCGCCCAATCGCTAGTTGGCGCTTCCGAGAAATCGACGGGCATGTACTCGAACCACGCTTGGTCGGCGGCGAAGCGGCGCGGCGTCATGATGCCGTCCGTGCGCCCGTCGTCGTACGTGGCGACGTCGCCGTGACAATCATCGGAGAATTCGTGATCGTCCTGAATGGCGATGAACGGGAAGCGTTCGTGCACGGCTTGCAGATCCGGGTCGCGCCGGTACAGCCGGTACAGGTCGCGATAATTGTCGAGCGAGGCCGCGGCTTGATATTGCGCGCCCGCGGCGCCCAACGTGAGCGCGTCATTCGGCGTCGTGAAAGTGACTTGGCGGGCGGCGTTTTTGGTTTGGAACGCCGGGTCTGCCGTTGTCTCGTACACGTAGTCGCCGAGGTGCACGATCACGTCGAGCTCGAGCGTCGCCAGTTGCCGGTAGCTGTGAAAGTATTTGCCCGCGTAATCTTGGCAGGACACGACCGCGAAGCGCACGCTCACGTCCGCATCTTCCGCCGGCGCGGTCTTTGTCCGGCCGATCCGCGAGCTGCCGCGCACGCCGGCGTTCTCGTAGCTGAAGCGGTAGTAGTAGAGCGTGCCCGGTGTTAGTCCTTGGACGCGCGTCTTCACGCAGTGGTCGAATGCGGCGCTGGCGACCAAGCGGCGGCTGGGCGCGCCGTCCAAGCTCACGATGCGACTGAACGCTTCGTCCTCGGCCAGCTCGAGCGTGACGAACAGATCCGAGCTCGGCAGCGCGGGATCGGTGAGCCGAGTCCAGAGCACGACGCTCGTGGGGCGCGGATCGCCGGAAGCGACTGACTGCGGAAAGAGCAGATCCGCGTCCAAGGTGCGCGCGCTGTCCCCCGAGCTGCATGCGACCTGCCCCAAGACGGCCCCCGCAGAAACCAGCGTCATTTCCAAAAATCGTCGTCGGGGGAGGGCTCGCATGGGTAGGCGTTATAGCGCAAACCAAAACGCGCTATCGTGACCGGCAATGCTGCTCAAATGCGAGCGTTGTGGCGCGCCACTCGAAGTTCCCGCGGGAGGCTCGGTGCGTTGCCCGTACTGCGGCACCACGGCCAGCGCGCCTGCGCCGACCCCTCCGGCGCAACCGTACGGCTACGGCCAGCACAGTCACGCCCACGTCAGTCACCAACAAGTGCGGGTGGTGCAGGTGCCCACGCGGCGCAGCAGCGGCGCAGGTCGCATCATCGGCGCGTTCTCGGTGATGGCAATCATCGGCGGCGTCAGCGCGGGGGTGGTTCCGCTGCTCACCAGTGTTACCTCGAGCGCGCCCGCGTTACAGAAAGCGCTCGGAAAAGTCACGAGCGGAGGCGGCTTGCCGTCGATCAGCTCGATCAACTGGAGCAGCAGCGACCCCGGGTGCTTGATCGACGCCAACGGTGACGGGGTGCAGGACATTGCCGGGTTGAGCGGGGCGAGCGACAACAATCAAGCGACGGTGGTCGATGGCAACACGGGCAACGTGCTGTTTACGGCGCCTGCGGTGAAGAAAGCCGAGCAGCTCGGCTGCCTGGGCGCGAACGGCTTCTTCGTCTCACAAGGAAACTTTCAGGTCGATTTCTACACGGCTCGCAGCCCGTGGGGCAAAACGTCGGTGATGGCGCGTGACAAGGTGAGCGCCTACGGAGCGGGCCAAGGGTGCGTGCAGCTGCGCACGGACGACGGCACGACGCAGGGCATTCAATTGCCGAGCGGCGTGGCCACGACGTGCCCGGCCACCGTGCGCCGCTACTACGAGGATCAGCCCGGGCTGATGGGGCTCACCGATCACAGCACCGAGCTGACCGTGGGGGCGCGCAAGTACGCGATGAACACGCGCGCCTCGGGCACCGAGATCCTGACCATCAAAGTGAGCGAAGGCTCGAAGTTGATCTGGACCAAGGAGCTGCCGTACGCGACCTGCACGTTCGGCGCGGGCATCGCCGTGATCGCCGGTAAGATCGTGCTTTGGGCGGCCGAGCCCGCCGAGCGCGACAAGGGGCTTATCATTGGCTTGGACGAAGCGACCGGCAATCAGCTGTACAGCGTGCCGGTCAGTGACTCAGTGACCAACAACCCGCGCTTTTTCGCGGCCAACGGCAAGTACGTGCTCGCCGTGAGCTGGGGCGCCCTGCGCGCCTACGAGCCGGCGACGGGCGCCGAAGCTTGGCGCGTCGGGCGCTGAGCTTGCGGGCTACACGAACAGCGGCGTGACGCCGTGCTCCGCACCGTGCGCCCGCATCGCGGCATCGCTGGGCGCAGCTTCGAAGCGCTTCGCCGCCGCGAGCACGTGCGGCAGGAGCGTGATGTCCCCAGGCGTATTGAGAAAGACTTGTGGGTTCCCCAAGACCCAATGCACGGCTTGCTCGATGGCGGCTGGGTCGCTGAGCGGCGCGTACCACATGTGGAACGGCTGATCTTCGACCTTGGGTCCGCGCGCCACACTCTTGATGGTTTGGACGGCGATTTTCTGCTCCGCGCAGCGTTCGGCCAAGGCGCGGAAGTCAGCGGCGTATTCGGGATTTTGGTACAGGCTGAAGTTGAGCGGCAAGAGCACGGAGTCGAAGGCGAAGCGATCGAGGGAGCGCTGGTGCATGCGCGGTACGCGCAGCTCGTGGCCCGTCACGCCAATGAAGCGGACCAAGCCTTGCTCGCGCGCCTCGATCAACGCCTCCAGCGCGCCGCCCGGCCCCATGGCGACGTCCCATTCGGCGTCGTCGATCAGGCAGTGCATTTGGATCAGATCGACCTGGTCCGTACGCAAGAGCTCGAGTGAGCGATGAAGCTGCTCTTTGGCCTTTTGGTAGGTGCGCTCGCCGGTCTTCGTGGCGAGAAAGAACTGGCTCCGGTGTTGCTCGAGCCACGGGCCGAGGCGCGCCTCGGATTCACCGTAAGAAGCGGCGGTGTCGATGTGGTTGACGCCGTAGTCGAGCAGCGAGTCGAGGGTTGCGTTGGCTTCCGCCTGAGTCACCCGCCCGAGCGCGACGGCGCCGAAGATCAGCCGTGAGCTCGAGTGACCGGTGCGCCCAAAGGCTAGCTGAGGCAGCATGCGGGCGACTCAGCGCTTCTGTTCGGCGCGGCCGGTTTGATCGATGAACACATCGCGCACGGACGTCAGATCGTCACCGGAGAGGAAGCCGCTGCGTGCGAGCAAGCGCCCGGTTTCCCAATTGGTGAGCCCGAGCTCCGGGCGATGCCAAGCCCATTGCCCGTCGACCCAGCGCGTGAAGGCATTGCTCACGAACGGCGCTTCGACGGCCTCGTAAAAGGACTCGAACGCACCCTTACGGCCCGACAGGATCGCGGCTTCGAGCTTGGGGCTGTAGCGATTGATGAGTGAGACGGCGTGCTCGAAGTCACGCGCGACGACGAACGAAAGCTCCGGGGTTTGGTCCCACTCCCACTCTTTACCGAGCTCGGCCTCGGCGATGCTGCGGGTGCTCGAGACCACACCTTCCGAGCCGGGCACGACCGCAACCTGTGCTTGGACCGAGCGCAGCGCCTGCTCGGCGACGGGGCCTAGCGTTTCGACCGCTGCGCGCTCGAGCACCAGCACGTTCAGCGTGTTGCACACCTTGCGATCCAGGCTGTGAGCGATGGCGTTGCGTACGAGCTCGGGGCTCGCGCTCTCCTCCACGAACATCCACGCGCCGCCCGTGCCGTGCAGCGAGGCGGGGATGCCGTGCTGCTTGGCGATGGATCCGAGCAGCGCCACCGTGTGCCCCGAGCCGCGCGCCACGGCCAAGCGCACCGCGCGCTCGCAGAACAGGGCGTGCGCCGCAGCGTGCTCTTTGCTGCGCACGAGGCCGAGCGCACCTTCGGGCAAACCCGCGGCGAGCAGCGCGGGACGTAGCGCGTGCTCTTCGATCGCGATTGCAGTCCCCAGCGCGTCCCCGCCGATGCGGAACACGGCGCTGTTGCGGTTGCGCAGCACGCCCGCGGCGTCGGCAAAGACGTTGGGGCGGCCTTCGAAGACGAACGCGATCACGCCGAGCGGGGCGCGCCGACGCTCGATCACGTAGCCCTCACCCTGCCGGCGCTCGATCACTTCACCGACGCGAGCCTTGGCCGTTTGCCAACCGCGCAGACCAGCGATCATGTCTTTGCGCATGCGTGCGCTGAGCAGCAAGCGACCGACGGCCTTGCCGCGCGCCCGCGCGCTCTCCACGTCCGCATCGTTGGCGCGCTGAATGGGCGCAAACGTGGCGTCGTTCTCGAGCCGCGCCGCGAAACCCTCGAAGAAGCTCAAGATCGCTTGGTCACTCACCTGGGCGAGCGCGGCCAGGGCGGCGTTAGCGGCGGTGACAGCGCGGCTGGCGGCCTCGGCCGCGGCCTTGGAAATGACGAGCAATTCCCCGAGCTCCGCGAGGGGGACGGCGCGATCGCCCGGCGCGAGCTCCGGCAAGGGCACGAGCTTTTCGCCCACGAGCACGTGAGCGCGCGCTGAATCAAGCGTCACGGAAGGGGTGGAATGACTGGAGGCGGCCCGGGAGCTCACGCACACCTTGTACGATCACTTTCTTAGACAGGCCAGGGGGGTGACGCCGACTGGCGCTTCGGATGTAATGCGCGTCGCCTTGGCAGGTTCCGACGACACCCTGGCGCGCTTGGAGAGCCTCACCGAGCTCGCGTTTGCGCTCTCGGGCGCCGTCACGCCTCGAGAAGTCGCAGACTTGGTGGTCGAGCAGGGCATGCGCCAAGCGCAGGCCGACATCGCGACCCTATACGTGCTCGACGAAAGCGGAGAACAGCTCGAGCTTTTGGCGCAGCGCGGCGTGGCACCCGAGGTGTTGGCCAAGATTTGGCGCATCAATCGCCACGAAGGCAACCCGCGGGTGCTGGAGACGCTGAGCACGGGGATCTCGGTCTGGGCCGAGAACGAGCAGGAGTACGACGCGATCTTCCCGGAGGTCGCGCGCTTGCCCGCGACCGGGCTACGCGCCAAAGCCTTTTGGTCCGTGCCCTTGGTCGTCGAGGGGAGCCCGGTGGGGCTGCTCGGCATGGGCTTCTACGATCCGCGTCACTTCTCGGTTGGAGATCGGCGCTTCGCCGATACGTTCGCCAAGCTGTGCGCCCAGGCGCTGCTGCGCGCGGTGCGGCGCGATCGCGAGCTGGTCGCGCGCCGTCGCTTCGAGCGACAACGCGCGTTTTTGGCGCGCGCCATGGAGACGTTCGCCTCGTCGCTCGACTACCTGACCACGCTTTCGCGCGTGGCCGAGCTCGCGGTGCCCGAGCTTGCCGATTGGTGCACGGTCGACATCCTCGAACCGGGCGCGCTCGAGCCCCGCCAGCTCGCGGTCGCGCACATCGACCCGCACAAGGTGGCGTACGCGCGTGAGATCGGCCAGCGCTACCCAGCCGATCGTAACGCGACGAGCGGCGCGCCCCAGGTGATTCGCACGGGCGTATCCGAGCTGTACCCAGACATCCCGATGGCGCTCGTGGAGGCCGCCGCCAAGGACGCCGAGCACTTGCGCATTTTGCGCGAGCTCAAGCTGGAATCGGCCATGATCGTGCCGCTCTTGCGCGAGGGGGGACGACCGATTGGCGCCATGAGCTTCATCTACGCGGATTCCGGACGCCGCTACAGCGCCGAAGACCTGAGCTTCGCGGAGGACTTCGCGCGGCGCGCGGTGCTCGCCATCGACAACGCGCGCGCTGCTTCCGAAGTCGAAGCAGCCCGCGCTCGTGAGCAGGCCATGCGCGAACGCGCGGAGCTGGCGAGCGTTGCGAAGGATCATTTCTTGGCCACCGTTTCGCACGAGCTACGCACGCCGTTGAACGTGATCTTGGGCTGGGCCGTGATGCTGCGCGAGCGCGAGCAGGAGCTCGGGCCCGAGGTGCAGCGTGCGCTCAGCGTGATCGAGCGCAACGCCCGCGCCCAAGCGCGCTTGATCGAGGACGTGCTCGACCTGTCCCGCATCAGCAGCGGAAAGCTGTCGCTCAACCTGGGCCCGGTGCACATCGGCGAAGCGGTGCGCATGGCGGCGCTCAATTTGCGCCCGGCGGCGGAAGCCAAGGGCATCGCTTTGATCGTCGAGGGCGCGATCGAACAACCGCAGCTGATGATCAATGCCGACGGCGATCGCGTGCAGCAGGTGCTGTGGAATCTGCTCACCAACGCCCTGAAATTCACGCCCAAGGGCGGCTCGATCGCGATCTCCGTCGAGCGCGTGGGCTCCGAAATCCGCGTCCGCGTCAAAGACACCGGGGAGGGCATGTCTGCGGCGGTTTTGCCGCACGTGTTCGAGCCCTTTCGACAAGCCGACGCCTCGACCACGCGCCGCCACGGCGGGCTCGGGCTCGGGCTGTCGTTGGTCAATCAAATCGTGGCAGCGCACGGCGGCACCGTCGAGGCGTCGAGCCCCGGGACCGGGCACGGTTCGACGTTCTTGGTTCGGCTACCGGCGCGGGCCGCGACCGCAGCCGTCAAATCGCTCTCGCCGCGCAAAGCGGCGGCCTTGCGCATGGGCGCGGCGGGTCCCCTCTCGGGCGTCGCGATCGTGGTCGTGGACGACGAGCAGGACGCGCGCGAGCTCGTGGGCGAAGCGTTCTCGAGCGCGGGCGCGACCGTACACTTGGCCGCTTCGGCCGAAGAAGCGCTGGCCCTCGTCACCCGCGTGCGCCCAGCTGCGCTCGTCAGTGACATTGGCATGCCGCACGAGGACGGTTACGCGCTGATGCGGCGTTTGCGCGAGCTCCCCGCCGAGCAAGGGGGGCAGATCCCAGCCCTGGCGCTCACCGCCTACGCCCAGCCCGAGGACGCCGAGCGCGCGTTCGAGGCGGGTTATCAGCGCCACGTCGCAAAACCCGTCGATCCGCTGACCCTGGTCGATCTGGTGGCGGGTTTGGTCGGGCGCTCCACGCCCGTGCCCAAGAGCTGAGCGCCTTTTATGCGCTGGACGCGCCGGTAGCACAATTATTCAGATCGTGGCAACCTGCGGCCGGGCGCGTTGCCCGAGGGTCGCCATGCACATCCCCGATGGTTTTCTGAGTGCTCCTGTCGCGGCCGGCTACGGCGCGCTGTCGCTGCTCGGCGTCGGCACCGCGTGCCATCGGCTGCGTGTCGCGCGGGCGCGCAACCGGCAAGCGCTGCTCGGGGTCTCGGCCGCGTTCATCTTCGCCGCGCAGATGGTGGCGTTCCCCGTCGCCGCAGGCACCTCGGGGCACCTCGTGGGCGCGGTGCTGGCCGTCGCCCTGCTCGGCTTGCCGAGCGCGATCGTGGTGATGACGTCAGTGTTGCTCGTGCAGTGCTTCGTGTTCGGTGACGGCGGGGTGCTCGCGCTCGGTGCCAACGTGTTCAACATGGCGCTGGTCAGCTGCGCCGTGGGCGCCGGTTTCTATCGCCTGGTCGGCGGGCGGAGTCCGAGCCCCACGCGGCGCATCGCGTGCGTGGCCTTCGCGGCTTGGTGCGCCACGGTCGCCGCTGCCGCGAGCTGCGCCGAACAGCTCGCCTGGTCTGGCGCGGCCAGTTGGTCGTTGGTGCTGCCGACAGCGCTCGGTATCCACGCGCTGATCGGCATCGGCGAAGCCGTGATTACGGCTCTGATCCTGGCCACCGTGCTGCGCGTTCGCCCCGAGCTGCTCGAGCCGGAGGCCACGGACCCGACGCGCCGCGGCTCTCTCGCGCGCGCCGGGCTGGGCTTGGCGGTGGCGGTGGTCGTGCTG
The DNA here is from genome assembly GCA_040348785.1 of Myxococcales bacterium. Classification (GTDB taxonomy): domain Bacteria; phylum Myxococcota_A; class Polyangia; order Polyangiales; family Polyangiaceae; genus PMG-095. The sequence goes on from JBEQTH010000032.1 coordinate 12,673, forward strand.
CTCGCCCCGCTGGCGTACGCCGCGCCGGATGGCCTCGCCCGGGTCGTGGAGCGGCTCGGCTTTCAGGGCCGCGAACCAGGGAGCTTGGTCGCGCCCTTGGCCGAGTACCGCGTCCCCGGCCTGGCTTCGGGCGCGCTCACGACGATCCTCGCGGGTTGCGCGGGCACTGCGCTCTTGTTCGGGCTGTGTTGGTTGCTGGCGCTCGCCTTGGTGCCCCGCGCACGCCGCGCGCCCGAACCTTCCGGCGCGCCCGTTCCGGTCGAATCGTCGGGATGAGGAGTAGCTCAGCGGTCGCGCTCAAGCTCGGGCTGAGCCTGGCTTTGATTTTTGGATTGGGTGCGCTGCCGGCAGAGCGCGCAGGGTGGGGGCTGTTGGCGATCCCGGCGTTGCTCGTGCTGGCCGTCTTGGCCAAGGTCGAGCTTCGGCCCGTGTTGCGCCGTACGCTGAAGGCAGTGCCGTTTTTGCTTGGTCTTTCGAGCCTGGCGCTGTTTCAGGCTCACGGCGGCCTGCGCTTTTTGGGCCTGTTTTCCAAGTCCCTGGTCTCCGTCTGCACTTTGCAATTGCTCATTGCAACGACGCCCGTGCTCGAGCTGATCCGCGCTTTGCGCCGCGCTCACGTGCCCGAGGTGCTGTGCTCGACGGTCGCGCTCTTGTCGCGCTATTTGTTCCTGATCGCGGACGAGTCCAAGCGCATGCGCCGCGCCCGCGCCGGCCGCACGCTGCGTGAGTCTCGCTGGGCGCTGTGGCGCGCACTCGCCAATGCCATTGGCCTGCTCTTCGTGCGCAGCGTGCAGCGCGCCGAGCGCGTGCAGGCGTCCATGCGCGCACGGGGTGGCCCGTGACCGCAGCGCTGGAGATCAGCGAGCTCGGGTTTGGATTTCCAGGCGGCGCGCCGGCCCTGCGCGGCGTCTCGTTCGCGGTCGAAGCAGGGGAGTGCCTGGCCATCATCGGCCCGAATGGCGCTGGCAAGTCAACCCTGCTGTTGCACTTGAACGGCATCCTGCCGGAGCACACCGGCAAGCACTGCGCTGGTAGCGTGCGCGTGCACGGGCGCACGGTGGCTCAGGAGGATGGCGCTTGGGTGCGTCGCCAAGTCGGCGTGCTGTTTCAAGATCCCGACGATCAGCTGTTCTGTGCGACCGTCGCTGAGGACGTGGCCTACGGTCCACAGCAGCTCGGCTTACAGCCCGCCGAGGTCGCGCGGCGCGTTCAAAGCACGCTCGCCCGAGTGGGGCTCGCTGGCTTCGAGCGGCGCTTGCCGCACCAGCTCAGCGGTGGCGAGAAGAAACGCGTCTGCCTGGCGGGCCTGCTCGCCTATGAACCGAGCATCCTCGTCCTCGACGAGCCCAGCGCCGGCCTCGACCCGCGCAGTCGCCGCGAATTCATCGAGCTGCTCAAAGCGCTGCCTGCCACGCGCCTCATCGCCACCCACGATCTGGCCCTGGTCGCCGAGCTCTGTCCCCGCGCGCTGCTGCTCGACGCGGGCGCCGTCGTTGCAATTGGCGCGAGCAAAGAGTTGCTGCGCGACGATGCGCTGATGATGCGGCACGGCATGGATTGCCCGAGTCGTGATTTGCCGAGCTGGCTGCTCGAGGGCTAGCGCAGCAGCGCCCACGTCCCAGGCGCTAACGGCGCGTCTTCAGCGTCTTGCTGCGCGGGATTTTCGCGGAAGGGCGCCGGGACGGCAATCGCTTCTTCGCGGGCTCGACTTGGGAGTGGGCGTGGGGGTGGCTGTGCGGATGCGGATGGGAGTGCGGCTCGAGGCCGTCGTGCTGATGCACGCGGCGACCGGTGGTGCTCAGCGAGAGCGTGTTTTCGGCCACGTATTCGGCTCCGCCCTGGATCACGCCGCGCGTGCCGATCATGCGGCCCGTGGCCTCTTTCAAGACGTCGGAGCGACCGCGCATCACGATCACTTCCAGGCAATGCTCGTGATCCAAGTGCACGTGCATGGTCGAGCGGACTTGCTCGCCGAGATCGTGCTGCAGCGCGGTGAGCCGCTCGGATAGCTCGCGGACGTGATGATTGTAGACCAGCGTGACCGCCGCGAACGCCGGCACGCGCTCGTCGAGCGCGGTGCGGCTGACCTCGGCGCGAGTCAGATCCCGGAGCAGCTCCGAGCGGTTGCAACCGCGCTCGGCCGCGAGCGCGTCCAGTTGCTCGACCAAGGTGGCTTCCATCGCTACGCCGAATCGAACCAGATTGTCTTTCGTGGCCGCTTTCATCGCGTCCAGAGTGCAACAGTCGCTCGGCCTCGGCGAGCCCCTCGCGAGGTCTCACGTTTTTGTCGCAGTTCTCGGCCGATTGGGCGCGCGCTTGACCTCGGGGTGTGTGCAAAACGAGTCAAAGGCGTGGCTGATGAGCGGTTTGGGTGGCAGTGCGTTGCGCACGGACATGCCCTTTGACGCTCCGCTGAGCCTAAAGGCTCGTGGGGCTAACGCGGGCCGGTTCCCGGATCGTGACCTATACGAGTCAAATCCGCGTATTTGGCCGGGCACGAGCCCGAGTCAGCTTCCTCGCGAGGAAGCTCGGCGACGGAATCCGTCGCCTGCACGCGCTCAGCCCTGCTGTATAGTAGCCGCGCATGCCGAGCCGCTGCCGTATCCTTCTCGCCGATGACGATCCGGCCATGCAGCGCATGGTGCAGAAGGTAGCGGCTGACTTCGGTCACGAGCTGGTTCAGGTCCGTCGCGGCATGGCCGTGGTTTCGACCGCGCTCGAAGTCACGCCCGACCTGATCGTGCTCGATGTCGGTTTCCCCGACGCGGACGGGCGCGACTTGCTGGCGCAGCTCAAAGCCGAGCCGCGCACCGCGGCGATTCCCGTGCTGGTCTGGTCTGGGCGGCATGACTTGGACTCGGAGCGGCGCATCGCCATTTCGCTCGGGGCCGAGGATTACGTCGAGAAGACGGACGCCGCGCTGCTCATGCGCAAGATCCAGCGCTTGCTACTCCGGATCAAAGGCGACGAAGGCTAGACAGCGCCGGCCTGGACGGGGTGCGCTGTCTAGGCGTCAGCGCCCGGCGCGCGCGCGCGCCAAAACGTGGGCCGCCAATAGTAGAGCGCCGTCGAATCTTCGGGCCAGGGCGCGCTGTCGTCGGGCGCCTCGAACGGGTCGGAATCTTCGATCAGGCGCCACCCGGGATCGAGCGGCTCCTCCGCCGTGGCGGGACGCACGTCACCGGCGAAGCGCTCTTCGATCGCGCCCACGCTGACCACGTTGCGTTGCGCATCAAGCAAAGATACGGCGTTTTTACCGCCGGCCAGCGCGGGCCAACGCAGCTGCGTGAGATCGTCCTCCCACAGGCAGACCAGGCAGATGTCGTCCGAGCCCGGACCCTCGTCGAACACCAAATGGCCGCAGGCGGGGCAGGGAAAGCGTGTGTCGGTCATGTCGGTGCGCGAGCATAGCGCGATCCGCTAGCCCGTGGAGCTAGGGCGAGCCCGAGGCGTGTGCAACACTGCAGACCGTGCAGGAGCAGCTCGAACCCATCCTCTTCGTGCTGGCGGTCGGCTCGGCCGTAGCCATCGCGGCCAAGCGGATCGGCGTGCCGTACAACGTGGCCTTGGTGCTGGTCGGCGCGGCGCTCGTGTTCATGCACGCCTTGCCGCGGACACCGATGGATCCGCAGATCATCCTGATCGTGTTTCTGCCCATCTTGGTGTTCGAAGCAGCCTTGTTCACGGATGCTTCGGGCCTGCGCGCTGCGAAGCGGCCGATTTTGGCACTGGCCGCGCCCGGTGTATTGCTCTCGCTGGTGAGCACGGCAGCCGTCGCCACTTGGGTGCTGCAATTGCCGTTTGCGGCGGCCTTGCTGCTCGGCGCCTTGCTCTCGATCACGGACACCGTGAGCGTGCTACTGGCGTTTCGCAGTATCCGCGTGCCGCATCGCCTGGCAGCGATCATGGAAGGCGAGAGCCTGTTCAACGATGGCACTGCGCTCGTGTTGGTCGCGGTGGCGACCGAAGTGCTCAGCCAAGGCCACTTCGAGGCCGGGCAAGCGGCGCGCGCGCTGCTCGTGGCAATCTTCGGTGGCGTCGCGTTGGGTGCCGCCTTCGGCGCGCTCGGCGCGCTCGTGCTTCGCTACACACCGGACAACTTGACGGCCATCCTGGCCTCGCTGGTGATGGTGTTTTGGACTTCGCTGGCCGCTGAACGGGTCCATGCTTCTGCGGTTATTGCCGTGGTCGTGGTGGGGGTGTTCGTGAGCCGAGCGGCGCGCGCCGTGCTCGATCCCTCGCGTGTTTTGGCACTACATGGGTTCTGGGAAACCGCCGGTTTCGTGCTGAATGTTTGGATCTTCCTGCTCGTCGGGATGCAGCTGCGCACCGAGCTGCTCGTGCAAGAAGCGGGGACGATCGCCCTCGCGCTCATCGCGCTGCACGTGGGACGCGCGGTCGCGGTATACGGCTGCTTTGCGATCTTGCGCGCGCTCCGCTCGGAGATCGTCCCGATGCGTTGGCAGCACGTGATGGTGTTCGGCAACATCAAGGGCGCGCTGTCCATGGCCGCGGTCTTGGCTCTGCCGACCACGCTGGAATACCGCGAGCGGCTAATCGCCATCGTGTTCGGCGTCACGTTCGTCACCTTGGTCACACAGGGCTTGCCGTTTCGGCGCGTGCTGATCTGGCTCGGCGTGCAGGAGCAATCGCTGAACGAAAGCGCGGAGCTCGCGCGCGCCACTCTGATCAGCGCGCGCCGCGGGCAGACCGAGCTCGACGTGCTGCTCACCGACGGCCTCTTGTCGCGCAAGCAGCACGCCGAGCGCTGGGCCAATTTTCAGCGCCAAATCATCGGCGCCGAGCGCGTGCTACGCGGCCCGAGCGGCGAGGCGGAAGCGGACCACGTGTCCGATCTGGCGGTGCTGAGCGCGCAGAAAACGGCGCTTTTGGAGGCAGCGCGGCGCGGCATCATCAGCGTCGAGACTGCCGAGGCTCGCGCTGCGGCGTTGGATACCGAAATCGTGGCAGCCGCGCTGCCGAGTCCGGGAAAGGGAACTCACTGAATGCGCATCCTGATCGCTGGCGCCGGGCGCGCCGGGCTGAGCGTCGCGGCTTACCTCACGACCGCCGGCCACCAAGTGACGGTCATCGATCGCGATCCGCTGGTGTGCGCTCGAGCCAAGGATCAACTGGGCATCGTGGCGCTGATGGGCGATGCGGCGGACGCGGCAATCCTCGGTGAAGCCGAGGTGCGCCATGCCGAGGCCGTGGTTGCGATGCTGCACCGCGACGCCGACAACCTCGCCGTCGCGTCCTTGGCCAAGCTCGCCAAAGTGCCGCGCGTGATGGTGCGCATGCGCGATCCCGACTATCGCCCCGTGTACCTGGCGGCAGGGGTCGATCGCATCCTGTCCGAGACCGAGATCTTCATCGGTGCCCTCGCCGCCGCGATCGAGCACGAAGCCGTCCGTCACGCCATGCTGCTCGGCAACGGCGAATCCGTGGCCTTCGAGGTGCTCATCCCCGAAGTGAGCAAAGTCGTGGGTCGCACCATCTCCGAAATCGCGGCGCTGCCGGAGTTCCCCAAATCCTGTGTCTTCGCCGGCCTGTACGAGCCTGACGGCACCGTCGAAGGTCCGCGTGGTGCCTCCGTGATCCGCGGTGGCATGACGGTACTGATCGTGGCGCTGCGCGACGAGGTGAAGCGCACGCTAGCGTTGCTGATCGAGAAGTAGCCGCCGTTTTCCCGCACACCAATCCGCCTCAGTAACGCTCAGTGCCTGGTTCGGCATTTGCAGCACACAGGGCATGGAAAATCTTTCACATGCTTCCAGGCTGGTGACGGCGGGTGCGGCGTGTAGTGCGATCTGTGCGGGTGCAGGCATCGTAGCGTTCACGGGGGAGGGCGGTGTCAAGATCTCGGCGGGGCTGCTCGTGGTCGCCGTGGTGGTCGCACTAATCGGTTATGCGTACGCCGACAATCGACGCCTGGGGTGGGGCGCAGCCGTGCTCGTTGCCGCTACTTTGCCGTTGTTTGGCGTGCTGTACGCGATCGGCGCGTCGGTCATGCTTCACCTCGGCGCGACCGTTGCGGGGGGCAGCTTGATCGCGCTGAGCATCGCCGTCGCTGGCTCGACGATTGCGCTCCTCAACCGCATCGTGCGCAATTCAGGCGCGGTGCGCCGCGGCGCGCCGCGTGCGCCGAGTGAGCGGTAAGTGGTGACGGAGCGTGCGTCCTTGGCTGTGCCTGCGCTGCGGCGAACTGCCCCTTGGGGCGGAGAGCGCCACCGTGAGCGAGCAAAATCGCTTGTTTCCGCGGAAAGTCGGCTCGGCACACTGATTGCTCTACTCCCACCATCGACAACGACGGACGAGCCGTCCCCAATGAGGAGTACGTCATGAGCAATAATAGCAAACGTGCGGAAGGTGCTGCGGAAGAGGTCGGCGGCAAGATCAAGGGCGGCGTCGGCAAGCTGATCGGCAATGACCGTCTCGAGGCCGAAGGTCGCGCCAAGGAGCTCGAAGGCAAGGCCAAGCAAGAAGCCGCCAAGGCCGCCGAGCGTGCCAAGGGTGGCGCTGAGAAGGTCGTGGGCGCCGTGAAGAACCGCGTCGGCGCCGTGATCGACAACGAGCGTCTCGAGGTAGAAGGTCGCGCACAAGAGCTGCGCGGTGAAGACCGCCAGAAGTCGAATCGCTGAGCTGAAAAGCTCGCGGCGGCGAGGGAGCTTTGCGTCTCGCAGCGAGCGCTGTGCCCGCTAACCCCTCCAAACAAACGCAGAAAAGGCGCGTCGAGCTCATTCTCGACGCGCCTTTTCGGTATTTGGGGACTGCCGGGCGCGAGCCGACAGCGGCTCAGCCCAAGGCGTTGGCGGCTTCGATCACATGCTCGGCCGTCATGCCGAGCGCTTTCATGATCTCGCCACCGGGCGCGGACATGCCGAAGCGATCGATGCCCAGGGCCACGCCGTCCAGGCCGACGTAGTGCGCCCAAGTCGAGGTGACGGTGGCTTCGATGGAGATGCGCTTGCGCATGGCCTTCGGCAGCACCTCTTCGCGGTACGCCGCGGGCTGGCGCTCGAAGCGCGAGAAGCACGGGATGCTGACAACGCGGGTGCCGCTGCCGAGGGCGTCGGCGGCCTTCAGCGCGTGTTGCAGCTCGCTGCCGGCGGAGAGCAGGATTAGCTTCAGCTCGCTCGTCTCCTTGCGCGCGATGTAGCCGCCCTTGAAGGCCCCTTCACGGCGGGTAGCGACCGGGATTTCGCTGAGCAGCGGCACGGCTTGGCGCGACAAGGCGAGCAAGGTCGGGCCGTCGGTACGCTCGAGCGCGGCGACGTACGCGCCGGCCGTCTCTTCCGGATCGGCAGGGCGAATCACGTCTAGATTCGGGATCACGCGCAGGCCGGGGATTGTCTCGACGGGCTCGTGAGTCGGGCCATCTTCGCCGACACCGATGCTGTCGTGGGTGAAGATGTAGAGCACCGGCAAGTGGCTGAGCGCGGCCAAGCGAATCGAGGGCCGGCAATAGTCGGCGAAGACGAGGAAGGTCGCGCCGCTGGGACGGAAGATGCCGTGGCAGGCGATGCCGTTCAGGATGCCGCACATGCCGTGCTCGCGGATGCCGAAGCGAATGTTGCGACCCGTGCGGTGGCCGACTTTGAAGTCGTCATCACCGGCTTTGAGATCGCCGATGTAGTTCAGGGTGGAGCCGTACAAGTCAGCGCTGCCGCCGATCAAGAGCGGGAGCTTGGCGGCGAGCGGCTGCAGCACGTCCTGCCCGGCTTTGCGCGTGGCGATCTTGGTCGACTCCGGGAACACCGGGATGGAGGCCAAGAGCTCGGCCGCGGGGGGCGTCTTGCTGGCCGTATCTTTGGCGAGCGTGTGCAGCGAAGCGCTGGAGGTACCGAGCAGCTCGGCCAGCGCCGGGTTCTTCTGCTGCCAAGCCTTGAACTTGGTTTGCCAGGCTTCGTAGCTGGCGTTCAGCGTCTTCTTATATTCCGCGAAGTAGCCTTCGACCTCGGGCGACACGTAGTACGGCGTTTCGGGCAAGCCGAGCGCTTTGCGGGCCGCTTCAGCGAACTTGGCGCCGCCTTCGCCGTGGGCCTTTTGCGTGCCTTCGACCTCGGGGATGCCCTTACCGATCAGCGTCTTGGCGATGATCAGCTGCGGCTTGCCGCTGCCGGCGAGCTTGGCGCGCTCGTACGCGGCGTTGAAGATGTCCAAGTCGTGGCCTTCCACGGTTTGCACGTCGAAGCCCAGGGCTTCGAAGCGCTTGGCCGTATCTTCACTCTGCGATTCCTTGGCCATCGCATCCAGAGTGACCGCGTTGGAGTCGTAAATCAGGATCAGGTTGTCTAGCTCATGATGGCCGGCCAGAGCGATGGATTCCATGGCCACGCCCTCTTGCATGCAGCCGTCACCCGCCAAGCACACGATGTGATGATCGAAGATCACGTGCTCTTTGGTGTTGAAGCGCGCTTCGGCCATCTTGGCGGACATGGCCATGCCGACCGCGTTGGCGATGCCCTGGCCGAGCGGGCCAGTCGTGGTTTCGATGCCGCTCGGGGCGTGCGTGAGCTCCGGGTGACCGGGCGTCTTCGAGCCCATTTGACGGAAACGCTTGACCTCGGAGAGTGGCACTTCGGCGTAGCCGCTGAGGCACAGCCAGGAATAAAGGAACATGGACCCGTGACCGGCGGAGAGCACGAATCGGTCGCGGTTCAGCCACTCGGGGTGATCCGGACAGTGGCTGAGGGCGTGGCCGAACAGCACCGCGCCGATGTCCGCGCAGCCGAGCGGCAGCCCGAGGTGCCCGCTTTGACTGGCATGCACGGCGTCAATCGCGAGACCTCGAGCGATGGTGGCGGCCTGGGCGAGTACGTCTTTTCGAAGCGTCATGGTGGCGGAAGACCTACTCCGAAGTGACGGCGGCTTCACGCACTTTTGACGAACGAGCCTTCCCAAAGCGCTTTGCGCGCAGGCATGCGAGTGGCGTTCGAGCCGCTTGCCGAGCCTGAGTTGAGCCTTAGGGCTCCCTCAAGGAGCGCAAATCTCGCGATCGTACGTGCGAAGTAACGCGAGTGCTACTGACGCGATCACCGGCCCAATGATCAAACCGAGCAAGCCGAACACTTCCACCCCGCCGAACAGCGAAATGAAAGTGAGCAGCGTGGGCACGTGGCCGTGGCCACCGACGAGCGTCGGACGGATCACGTAGTCGGAGACCACGACGACGATCAGCGTGCCCCAGAGCAGCACGAAAATGCCAGCGCCGACGTGGCTCGTCACGAGCAGCACGATGCCCACGGGCACCCAGACCAAGAGCGTGCCCACCGCGGGAACCAGCGAGCAGATGGCCGTCAAGGTGGCGAGCAAGGCCGGCTCCGCCACGCCGGCAATGACGTAGCCCACACCGGCCAAGATGCCCTGCGCGAGGCCCGTCAACATGGTGCCGATAAACACCTCTTTGCCGACTTTTTGGAACTCCCACATCACGACCCGGGTGTGCATCGGGTGGAGCGGCAACATGCGCTCGGCGCGCTCTTGGAGCTCGGTCCAATGCCGGAGCACGAAGAACGTGGTCATCAGCGTGAAGAACAGCATCAGTGCGCCGCCCGCGGTGGCCCCGGCGACGACCGCGATCGAGCGCGCCAAGCGGTCGGACACTTCGTCGGCGAAGCTGCGCAAGCGCTGGGTCAGATCGATCGGACCGAAGGGCAAGCCGGCCGAGTGCAGCTCGATCCAGGACGTGATCTTGCGCAGCGTGCCTTCGGGCTGAAAATCCAGCGCCAGCTGGCGCGCCGCCGTGGCGCCGCGCACGACCACGAAATACAGAAGCGCGAACATGCCGGCGATCATGGCGATGCCGGAGCCGGTCGCGAGCAGCGCGGCCGAGAGCACGGGCCGATTCCAACGCGCGGACAAGCGCTCGTACGTCCCCAGGAGCGAGAAGGCGAGCAGCGTGCCCAAGAACAGCCCCGAGGAAACCGGCGCGGCCAGGCCGACCAGCGCAGCCACGGCGCACAGCGCGGAGATCCCGAGCGCACGCCGCTGCAGGGCGGTGGTGCGCGAGCTGCGCGGAGGGTCGGGGAGAAGGCTGGTGCTCATCGTTCGCTCGCCCTCAATGCTGCGATTGGCAACTGAAGCATTCGCTGCCGCCGCTGTTGCAGCCGTCTTTGACGACGCAGCTCCCGAGCTTGCCGGGCAAAAACTCACAGCTGTCCCCGAATTTGGTGCACGGAGGGAGCGCGCTGCCCGGATGGCTGCCCTTGGCGGGGCAGCCCGTGGCGAGCACGAGCAGGGTGCAGCAAATCAAGCGACGCATGGCTGGCCCGAGCCTATCACCGCCCGGCCCTTCCCGCGATGTGCCCGAGACTCAGCTGAACAGCTCGGACACCGACCGCCCATCGTGGATGTGCGTAATGGCCGTGGCAATCTGCGGCGCTAGTGAGAGCACCTCGATCTTCGGGGAGCTCTTGTGTGGCGGGATAGGAATGGTGTTGGTCACCAGTAGCCGCGTCAGGCGCGAGGCGGCCAAGCGCTCGATTGCTTTTCCAGACAGCACCGGGTGAATGATGGCCGCCGACACCGATCTCGCGCCGCGCTCGAGCAGGAACTCGGTCGCGCTGAAGATCGTGCCACCCGTGGCGATCTCGTCGTCGACCAGAAGGCAATCCTTGCCCGTGATGTCGCCGATGATGTGAGCCGCGCGGGCGTTCTCGTCGTCCCCCGTGCGCCGCTTGTCGATGAAAGCCAACGGCAGGTGCAGCCGCTGCGCGAAGCGCCCCGCGTCCTTGGCCTCGCCCACGTCGGCCGCCACGACCACGGTGTTCGTGGTGTCGCTCTCGGCCAAACGATCACAGATCGCGGGCACGGCCGTCAGTTGGTCGGTGGGACACGAGAAGAAACCCTGGATCTGCGGTGAGTGCAGGTCGATCGTGAGCACGCGGTTGGCGCCGGCTGTCATCAGCAAGTCGGCCATCAAGCGCCCGGTGATCGAAATGCGCGGCTCGTCCTTCTTGTCGCTGCGCGCGTACGGGAAGTACGGGATGACCGCGGTGACGCGCTGCGCCGAGGCGTGGCGGAGGGCGTCCATCATGATCAACAGCTCCATGATGTGCTCGGAGAGGGGCGGGCAGGCCGTCTGCACCACGAACACGTCTTGCTCGCGCACGTTTTCGTCGATTTTGATCTTGAGGTTCTCGTTCGAGAAGCGGACCGTGTGCGAGCGCCCGAGCGGAATGCCCAAATGGTGGCAGATCTCCGCGGCCAACGCGGGATGTGAGGCGCCGGAAAAAACTTTGAGATTGCTCGCGATTCCGCTCATGCGCGGTTTTCTACCTTAGGAACTCCGGGCTTCGGGAACAAATCTCGCCGCGCGCTGTTGGAACAGGCGTTTCCCGTTGCATGCGCTATGTTTCCCGGAGAAAGGGACGCCGTCATGAGAAGGTGGACACTGCCGCTGGTCGTCGCGCTTGCCGCGCTGGGCATGGTGTTTCCGAACGCCGCGGAGGCGAGGGGTTTTAGTGGCGGTCGCGGTGGCGGCGGTCATGTCGGTGGCGGCGGTCGCGTCGGCGGTGGCGCGCACTTCAGTGGCGGTCGCGTCGGCGGTGGCGCGCACTTCACTGGCGGCGCTGGCTATCGCGGCGGCTCCGTGTACCGCGGCGGCTCCGTGTACCGCGGCGGCGTTGGCTATCGCGGCGGCTACGGCGGTGCTTACCGTGGCGCGTCCCTCGGCTATCGCGGTGGCTATGTCGGCTACCGCGGTGGGTACTATCGCGGTGGCCCGCGCTTCATCGTGGGCGCGCGTGTCGCGTATCCGCGAGCCTATTACGGTCGCCCGTATTGGGGGCGCGGCTTCTGGGGCTGGCGCGGCGGCGCGTGGATCTGGGTCGGCGGTCCGTGGTGGTCCACGCCCGCGTATCCCGGGTGGATCTGGATCGCGCCGCAGTGGGTTTGGGACGGCTCGCAGTGGGTCTGGCAGGAGGGGTATTGGACTCCCTCCGCGTAACGCTGCTCGCGCTCGGGCTCGCAGCGGTTGCGGCCCCCGTTGCTGCGGATCCGGCCCCCAAATCGGATAGTGTGGGGTGCGCTTCGGTCAGTGCGAGCGCGCGCCTACAAGCCTACGGCTACGCGCACGTCGTTACCCTAGCGAACCACTGCTCGCGCCCCGTCATGTGCGAGGTGTGGACTGACGTCGATCCCACGCCGCACTACACGGTCACGGCCAAGGCGGGTGAGACCGTGGAGACCATCACCCGCGCCGGCTCGCCGTCGCGCGCCGTGCAAGCTGGCAAATCCTGCCACTTGGCTGGCTAAGGGGTCGCGGGCGGCGGTTCAGGTGGCGGCGTGGTGTTGACGCACGCGACGTCGAGCGCGTTCAGCCCATTGTAGTTCGCGTCCGCGGCGCTCACCGCGGCCGCGGTCACGATGTTGTAGGGTGTCATCACGCCCATCGTGCCGTCGTCGACACCGGTGACGGTCACGGTTTGCGGCGTGTTCCAATTGCTCGTGCTGAACGCGAGCGTCGCGGGCATGACCGTCCCCTCCGTCGGCGTGTCGCTGGTGAGCGCGATGCTCACTGGGCCGAGCGGCTGTGACTTGAGCACGACGCTGAACGTCGCCGTCGTGCCTGGCGTGGTCGCGCATGACGTCGGCGCGACCGTGACGCCGACGGTGTCGTCATTGGTGTTGCTGAGCGAGACGGTGCTCGCCGCGAGCGCGGCGTACTTCGCGTCCGCGCTGGAAGCCGCGGTCTTCAGAGTCACCGTGTACGCCTGAGTGCCGTCGGCGATGCTGTCGTCCACGCCGGTCACGGTCACGGTTTGGGCCGTGCTCCAGTTGGCGGCCGTGAACGCGAGCGACGCCGGCGACACGGTGCCTTCTTTGGTGTTGCTGCTGCTCACCGCGACCGTCACGTTCCCGGTGGGCTGGGAGGTGAGGGCGACCGTGAACGTGGCTTTGCCGCCGGCCTCGCTGGTCTGCAAGTTCGCGGCGGCGGTGACCTTCAGACCCACGACGTCATCGTCCTTGTTCAGCATCGAGAGCGTGATCGACGCCGTCGCGTAGCTCGGGTCGCTGCTCGCGCCGCTCACGCCTACGGTGTACGACACGTCCCCGTCGGCCACGTCGTCGTCCACGCCGGTCACGGTCAGGGTTTGCGCGGTCGACCAAGTGCTGGCGGTGAACGTCAGGCTGCTCGGTGACACCTTGCCTTCTTTGGTGTTGGAGCTGACGAAGCTGAGCGTCACGTCACCCGTGGGTTGAGAATGGAGGCTGATGCCGAAGCTCGCCGTGGTGCCCTTTTCCTGCGTGGTGCCCGTCGTTCCGGGCGCAACCACGATGTACGCCGAGTCGTCGTCTTGGTTCGTCGCTTTGACGGATTGGCTCAAGCCCACGTAATTCGGGTCATTGCTCGCCGAGGGCCCAATGGTGATGGTGTAAACCTGGTTGCCGTCGGCGATCGAATCGTTCTGGCCCGTTACGGTGACGACTTGCGGGGTGGCGTAGTTCGCGGGGGTGAAGGTGAGCGTGGTCGGCGTTGGCTTGCCTTCGGTGGGAGCGCTACTCGTGACGGGAACGGTCACGTTGTCCCTGGGCTTGGAGGTGAGCGAAATCGAGAACGACGCCGCGCCGCCCGTTTCGCTGGTGATGAGCTTGGTCCCGCCGTCGATTCCCGAGAGCAGTTGCGGTAGGGTGATGCCCGCCACGTCATCGTCCAAGTTGACGACTTTGACGTCGGCCGACGGCAGCTTTTGGTACGCTGGGTCGTCACTCGTCGGCGCGCTGCGGCGGATCACGTACGCCACGTTGCCGTCTTTGCTGTTGTCGTCCACGCCCTTCACGGTCACGATCTGCGCGACGTTCCAATTGTCGACCGTGAAGGCGAGCTGGGCGGGGCTCACGGTGCCCTCGTCGGTATTGGTGCTCGTGAGCCCGACCTGAACTCCGGCCTTGGGCTTCGAAGTGAGCGCGACCGAGAAGCTGGCCGTTCCGCCCTTCTCGGTCGTCAGCAACTGACTGGCGTCGTTGGGATCGAGCCCCGTGAGCAGGGTGACTGCGAAATCAGCCTTATCGTTGTCTACATTCACGACGTTGACGTACGGCAGATCGGCGCTCGTGAGCGCTCGGTACGCGGCATCGGCGCTAGTGACGGGCCCGAGCGTGACTTGGTACGGCTGGTTGCCGTCGGCGATGCTGTCGTTGTCCAAGCCGACCACGGTCACCGTCTGCGGTGCTGCCCAATTGGCGTGCGTGAACGTGAGCGACGTGGGGCTCACTTTGCCTTCGCTGGAGCTCGAAGCGACCGCGATCGTCACGTCTTTGCTCGGTGCGTTGTTCAGCGCCACGTTGAAGGTCGCGGTGTCGCCGTTCTCACTCGTGCGCAGCCGAGTGATATCGCTCGGATCGATGCCGGTGCCGAGCGTGATGACGACGCCAGCGACGTCATTGTCGGTGTTCGTGACGCTGACTGTTTGCGAAGGCAAATGCGCGAAGGCAGCGTCGCTGCTGGTGAGCGGGCCCACCGTGATCTGATACGGGCGATCGCCGTCGGCGACGTCGTTGTTCACGCCGGTGACGGTCACCGTTTGCGCCGCGCTCCAATTGTCGGCCGTGAACTTCAAGCTGCTCGGGCTCACCGTCCCGATGCCCTCATCGCTGCTCTCGAGCGCAATCGTGACGTCTGCCGAGGGTGGCGCATTGAGCACGACGGTGAAAAACGCTTGCCCGCCGGCTTCGGTGGTCACGAGGCCCGTCGTGGGCGCGACGAAGAAGCCCGCGCTGTCGTTGTCGATATTGGTCAGCGAGACGACCGCTTTTTTGGCCTTGAATGCGGCGTCAGAGCTCTGCGCTGGACCGACGTCGACCGAATAGGCTTGGTTGCCCACTTGCGGGTCGTGCACGCCGGTCACGGTCACCGCTTGTGGCGCATTCCAATCGTCCGGCGTGAAGGTGAGGCTCGCTGGGCTCACGGTGCCCTCGGCCTCGTCATTGCTCGTGACGGGCAAGGTGACGTCTGCGGTAGGCTTTTTCGCGAGCGAGACATAGAACTTGGCTTGCGCGCCCAAATCGCTGGTGAACAAATCGGCCGTGGGCACGACCACGATGGGGCCCGAGGGCGCGGCGCCGGCGCTCCCAGCGTTCGCCGGCGCGCGGCCAGCGGCACCGCCATCCGCGCTCGAACCACCGCTGTTGTCGGTACCGGCGTTGCCCGCTTGCGTCGAGCTGCCGATCTTGAAATCGCCAAACAAGACTTGGCAGCTCAGGGTCGACGCGCCGAGGCACAGCGCCAGACACAGCAAAGCCAGCGAGCGCACGAAGCGCAGCATCAGAAGCGCCCCGTCGCGCCGATGCCGTTCAGGCCGAGATAGGGCCGCACTGCGAGGCCTTGGCTCGAGCTCGTGGGCTTGTCGCCGAGTAACCAGAGCGCTATGCCCGTCGCAGCGCCTGCAACGCCCACGGCGAAGCCCGCGCCCGAGGCGTAGCCGAGCGCATGGTAGGCGTTCACGTTGTCCGTATCTGCTTCGGGACACTGGGTTGGCTCGGGGCAGTGCTGCTTCAACGTGGAACGTTTGCCGAGCGCCAAGATGCCGGTGACCCCGCCTACCGCGAGGCCTGCGCCGGCGATGCCGAACGCGACGTAGCTCGAAGTGTGGGAGCGTGCCGGCGGAGCTTCGGGGGCGGGCGCGACGGGCGCGGGCGATGCGATCACCTCCTGAGCCGGCTCCGGCTCGAGCTCGAAGCTGACCGACGTTTGCTCCCCCTCGGTGAGGCTCAAGGACCGTTGCTGGGCTACATAGCCTTGCGCGGTCACGCGCACATTGCGCGCGCCTGGATTCACGGCGCGGGGTACGCCGATCGCTGCTCGCGGCACCGGCACGCCGTCGATCGTGACGTGCGCTTCGCGGGCGCCCGCGACTGCGACGGTCACCCAAGCGAGCCGCGGTTTCAGCTCGCTGAGCTCCTTGGTCGCATCGCTCAGCGCGCGTTGCCAAGACTTGGGCGCTTTCGCATCCACGCCCTCGCGAACGATCAGCTCGTACCGCTCTTGAGCTTCGACGAACTGACCCAAGCCGACCAGCGCGCGCGCCCAATCAACCGTGAGGGTAGGCGCGTGAACCAAGGCATCGGCGCGCCCGAAGTGATCGGCCGCGGCCGCGTAGTCCTTGGCTTGCAGCGCTTGGAAGCCTTTGCCCGCGAGGGCTCGCGCGGTGGCACGGTCAGCGGCCGACGGCTCAGCTCGTGCGACGGAGGCCCACGCAACGCTCAGGGCGAGGCTCGAAGCGCAACAAAACCGCGACCACCCGCTCATGCGGAACCAGTACCACACGACCCTACATTCGCAACCGACCGGGGGCGGCCGGTCGGCAGCAATGAGTCGAATCTTCTCGCCGAGGAGAGGCGCTATTCCAGGGTGGGCGGAGAAACGTGAACAAACGATTTCGATTCGCGAGTGGTTCCGATTCGGCATCCGCACGGGCAAGAGAGCTGACTATGTTCAGGAACGCCTCATGATCCTCGCTCGCCTGCATCACGCCGCGATCATCTGCTCCGACTACGCGCGCTCGAAGCGCTTCTACACCGAGGTGCTCGGCCTGCGCGTCGTCGCCGAGGCGTTTCGCGAAGCGCGCAACTCCTACAAGCTCGACTTGGCGCTTCCGGACGGCACCCAGATCGAGCTGTTCTCGTTCCCGAGTCCGCCGCCTCGGCCGTCCTATCCCGAAGCCTGCGGTCTGCGGCACTTGGCGTTCGAAGTGGCAGACGTGGCCGCCAGCGCCGCAGCCTTGCAAGCACAAGGCATCGCCGTCGAGCCGATCCGCGTCGATGAATTCACGGGTCAACGCTTCACGTTCTTCGCCGATCCGGACGGCCTGCCGCTCGAGCTGTATCAGGCGCCGGCGTAGTCGAGCATGCCGTCGGAGCTGGCCTCGCTTGCGGATACGAAGCGATGCTGGCGCATCCATTTGGTGAGCACCCATTTTTCGCCGTTAAGCACTGGGTTGCCGCCGTGTAGCGAGCTCGGATCGACTTGGCCGCGGCTGTTGCAATACTCGAAGTACACCGCGTTGCCGCGTTGAGGCAGCACCGAGAGCCCAAGCCTCGGGAACACCGTTTCGCCACCGTGATCGACGTCGTTCAAGTAAGCGATGAGCGTGCTCACGCGCTGCCCGCTGCGCGCGATCGACGCGCGATTGGCGTCGTTCGATGCTTGCAAGAAATCGAAGTGAGCCTTGGTTTCCGCGCCCGCCGGGTAGCACAGCACTTGGAAGCCCTCGCCGTTCTCGAGCGGCAGCCGCATCAGCTCCGAGATGCGGCGATCGAGCCCCGCGATGAGCGCGTTCTCTTCGAGCCGGAAGAACATGCCTAAGCTCGTGCGGTGCGCGGCTACCATGTCGCGTCCAGTGGCGGGGTGCACGATGGTCGAGGGCGTGAGCCGGGGGCGTGCCAGAGCGATCAGCTCGGCGCATTCTTCGGCGCTCAGCACGTCCGCGAAGACCACGAGCACCGGCCGATCGACGCGGCTGAGCACGCGAACCGTGCGCTCGCCGACCTGAATCCGCGCGGCGGCCTCCAAGATCGGCTTTTCATACTCGAATTCCGCCGGATCATCGATGACGAGCGAATCGACGGGGACCTTGCGCCCTTGCGCGCGAGCGGCAACGAACTCCGTCACGATGGCGCTCGCGACGTGCACGTCCATTCGCTGCCCGACCATGACATCGATCAAGGCTTCGGCCGTATGCCCTTGGTCCAAGCGCTCGACGAGCCACGCGCTCAAATCCGGCGAGAAACGGACGACGCTGCTCATGACTCGGAGGGCGTGAGGTCGATTGGCAGCCAACCTTTGTCGGTGAGGGTGAAGCCTTCTTGCAGCGGGGTATGACCGTCGCCGGCGAGGACGCGCTCGACCGCGGGGAAGACGGCCTTCACTTCCGGGTTCTGTGTCCAGGGCGCGGCCCGCACGTGGTACGTGTAATTCACCACCGCGGAGCGGCCTTGGCTCTGAGGTTCCACCTGCCAGCTCACCACCTTGTCCAGGCTGAGCTTGGCCACGCAAAGATCCGAACGAGCGCCATCTTTCTTCGCTGGTGACCGCTCGAGATAATATTGCCGGCCCGAGGCCGTGAGCTGATAGCGAGTCACGGGGACGGCGACCGGGCCGTCTTCGGTCGTGATTTGGCCCATGGCCGCGGACGAGCTGACCAAGCCCAGGTGCTCGAGGACCGGCATTTGTACCGCGTTTCTTGCGCCGGATTGGGCTTCGCGAGCGGTCACGTCGAGCGGGAACTCTTTGCCGAGGCACAGATCGCCGCGCGCGGCGAGGTAGGCGAGCATGCCGCTCGTGAACGTTTCTCGGTTCGCGGCTTCGAGATCGAGCTTGGGCTTCGGGTGACAAGCGGAGAGCGCGAGCAGGAGCAGCGTGGCGAGGAGCGACTTCGAAACGGGGGCCATCATTTCACGCATGGGCCAGAGGTGGGGGGAGTCGGCGGTGGCTGATAGTCGTCCGTCAACGTATTTAGAAAGCACATCAGATCGGCGATGTTCTGTTCCGTGAGCGGAGCGGGTGCGCCCGCTTTGCGGCCGTCGAGCGGCATCTGGCCGTCGATGTTGGTCGCGAACTGAGCCGGCAGATCGTCGTATTTGAGGACGGTGCCGCCCAGGTATTGGGTCGTGACCAGCCCGTAGCTCGGGAAGCTCGGGTCGGGCGCGGCCTTGGGCTTGCCCCCGACTGTCGGGTACCAAAGCTCGGGGCGTGTGTCGCGCGTGTCGTAGAAGCGCAACACTTGCTCGAGCGAGTGCAATACGCCGTTGTGGAAAAACGCGCTGCGCGTAGCCACGTTGCGCAGCGTGGGCGTCTTGAACATGCCGCAAAACGTGTTCGGCACGCCGGGCCGCGGCTGGTGATCGGCGCGCGCCGGGCCGCACACCCCCAAGTCGTAGTATTCGCCGTCGGAGTTCTCGAGCAGCGCGCCGTTGCGCGGCACGCCGATGGCTTCGAACGAGTAGTCCGTGAACATCGCCGAGCTGCCGTTCAAACCTGCGCCTTGGTAGTGACAAGACGCGCAGTTGCCCTTGTTGGCGTCGCTGAACAATTTCAGCCCGCGGACCTCCGCGGGCGTCAGCTCGCCGCCGATCTTGTTGCCCGCGTAGCGATCGAACTTGCTCGTGTACGGGTGAAAGCTCGGGTCTTCGAGCTGGAAGGCTTGCAGCGCCGCGCCGACGGCGCTCAATGCCGCTTCGGGATCACGCGTCGCGTCGCCTTGGAACACTTGGTGGAACAGCACGGCCGCGCTCGACGCGAGCACCTTCGCAATCACCTGCGCGGGGCCGTCGTTCGCCATCTCCACCGGGGAGAGCAGGGGAATGCGCGCTTGCTCGGCGAGCGTCGCTGCGCGCCCGTCCCAAGTGAGCCCACCGCCGGGCCCCGGCGCGCTAATGCCGTCCGGGTTATCCAACAGATCGGCGTACGGCGGCGTGTACTCCTTGTAACGCAGCGAAGGCACCGCCCGCGCGCCGGCTCGATTCATGCCCGGGCCGCCCAGCTGCACCGCGAGATCGTTGCTCGGTCCGTAGGCATGCGCTGGGTCGTGGCAGGTGGCGCACGACAGGCTGCCGGACGCCGACAGGCTCTTGTCGAAGAACAGCTGTTTGCCGAGCCGTGCCGACAGGCTGAGCCCTGAATTTCGTTGCCCGGTACTCGGGCTACCGGCGGCGGCTTCATCCGGAACGGCCGGGTGAGCCGCGCAAGCGTCGAGTGGGAGCCAAGCGCCCAAAAGGCAAGCGAGCTGCGCACTGCGAATCGCCTTGGCTACGAGCATTACCGTCGGTCCTAGCGGCTGCGCGTACCAGATCGGCACGCGCGCCAGCGCGACGGCTGTGCAACAATTGCATGCGCTCGCACGTCACGATCGCGCGAGCGCCATCAACTGCGCGTTAAAGTTATGTGATTGGCGCGGAGGGCGGCGCAGATGCGCCCGGCGTATCGCGCGTGAAATGGTCGATCACGTGCAGGATGCGGGCATCCACCTTGGCTTGATCCTCGCCGGCCTGCTTGAGCTGGGTCTTCGTCACTTGCAAGGAGTGATCACCCGCGTCGACCACGAACAGCTTGCTGTGGACACGCATTTTCTTGCGCACGGTGCCGAGCAGCTCGAGTGGACACAAGGGATCGCGCGTGCCCTGCACGAACAAGATCGGCGTCTGTAGCTCCAGTAACACTTGGTCACGCACTTTGGCCGAGTTACCCGGCGCAACCAGCGGATAGCCCAAACACACGATCTTCGTGACCGGCCGTTCGAGCGCCACGTGGCAACCCATGCGCGAGCCCATGCTCTTGCCGATCAAGATCAAGTCGTGATCGGGGTGCTTGGCCTCGGCCTTCTCGATAGCGGCCAGGTGCGCGCGTACCAGCACCGGTTGCGGATCGGGGGCGCGCCGCTTGCCCTGCATGTACGGATAGTCGAAGGTCTCCACCGCGCCGAGCGCGCCCAAGTGCGCGGCCCAGGCCTGCATCCACGGATGCGACGAGGGCGCTCCCGCGCCATGAGCGAACACGAACAGCAGCGGTTTCACGGAGCCATTGTGAGTCCAACCCGGCCGATTGGGCAAGTCGCGCGGCGCGAGCGCTGGCTTCAGGTACGCTCGGGTCCGTGGCAAAAAATCCGCGCCTCGAGCGCGCGCGACTGAGCGTGAGCGACGGCCGGCGACAAGCGCGCGTCGGCTTGGTGCAAGATCAGGAACACCACGAGCAGGTCATGTTGCGCGCCCTTTCCGAAGCGCGTGTGTCGGTTTGGATCGGCACCGCGAACGTGAAAGACATTCACCTCGAGGCGCCGATTGGGACACGCGCGCGGGCGCGCGGACAATACGTATCGATCACGGATACCTTCACCGAGCTCGTGCGGCGCAACGTCGAGGTACGCATCCTGCACGGTGGGATCCCCTCGCGACCGCTCCGCGAATCCTTGGCCAAGAGCAAGGAGCTCGTGCTTCCGCGCTTCGAGATGCGGCACTGCCCACGCGTGCACTTGAAGATGATCGCGGTCGATGGCGCCTACCTGTACCTCGGCAGCGCGAACTTCACCGGCGCCGGGCTCGGGGCGAAAGGCGACGGCAAGCGCAACTTCGAGCTCGGCATCTCCACGGACGACGACGTGCTGCTCGACGCCGCCCAAGCCCGTTTCGAGCGCATCTGGCGCGGCGCAGAATGCGGCAACTGTCGACTACGCTCGGAATGCCCCGCGCCCCTCGATCAACCGCGCCCGGCCAAGCGCGTCGCCACGAGCACTACAATAGCGGGCTCTCCGAGATCGCTCGTGCGATCACGCCGCCGTTGATGATTGGGGTGCCCCCCGGTGAGTACGGCAGGCACGGCCGGCGCGCGCCGCGCGCCGGGTCCCCCAAGCGTCGGCCTGCGGCCGCCACGGTGGACCAATGGCAAGAAAGGCTGCTCATCGCGCGCTCGCGCTCGGCTTGCCATCAACTGCACAGACACCCACTTCCGTCCAAAAAATACAGTTGCACACGCAACTCTATTTTTGGGCGCGCGGTGTGGCTCCGCCGAGGCCGCAAAGAAGTGATCAATCGAGAGCGATCTGGGAGCGGCCTCGTCTGGCGGCTCTGAGCCGGAGCCAGCGACAGCGCACGATTGCAGCGGCGCGGTTTACCTACAATTCGGTTCTGAATGGGTAGTTTATTCGATCCGAAACGCGCAGGCCGAACACTGATTCCGATCGGACATGCGCCATTTGCTTCGTCGTTCACTGGGCTTTGCAACGTTGGCTTGGGGAGTGAGCGCATGCGGGAGTGAGCCCGCGCCGAGCTCGCTGCCGCCCCCGGTGGCTCAGGGCGGCGCTGGCGCGCAGAGCGGGGCGAGCGCGGGCAACGCGGGTGCGACTGTCACTCCGCAGGGTGGTGCGGGTGGGGAGGGCGGTGTCGCGGGTGCCCCGGTCGCTATCGGCGGAGCGGGTGGAGCGGGCGCGGGTGCGAGCAACGCGGGCAGCGCGGGCGCCTTGGCCAACGCGGGCGGCACGAGCACCGCAGGCAGCGGTGGCGGCGCGGTGATCACCGATCCGGGGACGGACGGTGATGGCAACTTCAGCATCGGCCCGGGCTTCACTTCGGACCCCGCGAACAAGTACACGAACGCGCCGGTCGGTAAGCAGATCACGTTCAAGATGGCGTCGAGCGAGAGCAAGATTTATCCAGGCCGCAATGGCGCGTACACGCGCACGGTCTGGGCTTACATCCCGTCGCAGTACGTGCCGGGCACGCCCGCGCCGTTCATCGTCGTGCAAGACGGCTATTTCGCGGTTTGGTTCGGTAATGACGTGCCGCACACCCAAAACCCAACCCAAACCAACTTACCCGGCACCGCCAATTTACCGCGGATTTTGGACAACCTGATCGCGGCCGGCAAGTTGCCGAAGATGATCGCGCTGTTCGTGGAGAGTGGCGGCGGGGACGGCGGGAACTCCGAGCGCGGCCTCGAATACGACACGGTGAGTGGCAGGTTCGCCGAATTCATCGATCAAGAAGTGTTGCCGCGCACGATCAGCGAAGCGCAAACCCAGCTCCAGCTGAAGCTGAAGTTCACGACTGATCCGGAAGGCCGAGCCACGCTGGGCGGCAGCTCGGGGGGCGCCGCGTCTTTCTCGATGCTTGGTGGCACCCGGACCTGTTTCGGCGCGTGATCTCGTACTCCGGGACCTTCGTCCGCCAAATCTCGCCCGAGGATCCGCTGTACCCCCACGGTTGCTGGGCGTACCACGACTACGACCCGTACGACGCGAGTGCGCCCAACGGAGTTGTCATGAAGGAGCCGACCGTAAAGCCGCTACGCGTTTGGATCGAAGTCGGCACCAACGACATGGGTCACAATGGCGGGCCGGGATCGTATCGTGACTTTCAGCTGGCCAACGAACGCATGGCCGCAGAATTCAAGGCCAAGGGCTATCACTACCACTTCGACGAAGCGCAAGGTGGTGGTCACTTGGACGGCGGCGCGGTCGCGCAGACGCTGCCCGCGGCGTTGCA
>JBEQTH010000041.1:0-123362 GCA_040348785.1 Myxococcales bacterium
CCCACGCTCGCTAACGTACTCCTCGCTGGTCATTCTGGTTTCTAACAGGATTTGCATGGCCGGCCGGGGCCGCGCGGTGCAAACGCGGCGGCCCCACCTCCTTTCGTGGTCCCCCGCCGACCGCTCCCTCTCACACTCTATTCCCGCCAACACCTACCGAGTTCAACCAACGCTTCTACTCACCCAACGTTGATTCAATCTCGTCCATGATCCATCGCGGATCACGGAGCAGTGTGCGCGCCTACAGTTTGATCGCGAGCCTGAAAATTTTTGATCGTGAGCCTGAAGTATTGACGATTTTTCTGTCGAATCCTCTTGACGAGGATTGGGGAGGGCATGAGCCAACGGAGGTGAGTCGTTCGAGATCTTGAGCAATGCGGCGCGTGGTTTCGGCTTGTTGGAGCGCTCGGAGGGGCGCTCGAGGTTGAAGCTCATTTTGTCCTTGAAAATGGCTCAGTGAGCCTCGTGCGAGCTGAGAAATTCACGTGCTACGCAGAAGGAATGAACGAGCGATATCGTTTGGGTGGTCTCGGGGACGGTCAGCTGTTGGCGGGTTTGTCGGCGCTAGTGAAGCGCGAGAATGATTCGCTGTCGGATCTGCTCGCGCACCTGGCGGAGCTTGAAGAGCGCGAGCTTTGTCTTGCGCTCGGTTATTCGTCGTTGTTTGCGTATTGCACGGAGGCGTTGGGGTTCTGTAGGTCGTCGGCGGGTCGGCGCATCGCGGGGGCTCGGGTGTGTCGGGATTTCCCGGAAGCGTTCACGCGGGTGGCACGCGGCGAGCTGCAGCTCTCGGTGTTGTGCGCGCTCCGTCCGCATTTGAACGCGGAGAACGCGAGCGAGCTTTTTGCGGCGTGCAGCGGGAAGAGTTATGAGCATGTCGAGCTGTTGCTCGCGGCGCGGTTTCCGAAACCGGATGTGCGCGATTTGATTCGTCGTTTGCCGGAGCCTGCGGTGGGCGCTCGCAATATCGCTCCCGATGTAGGGAGCGAGGTTGTGCCTCAGCAGGTCGCGCCTGTGCAGACTGAGCTTTCGCCGGCCCAGCGCGGCTCGGTCAAGCCGCTATCAGTGGGCCGCTTTAGGGTGAATTTCACGGCGGATACCGAGTTTCAAACGTTGCTCGAGGAGGTGCGGGCGTTGCTCAGTCACGCGGAGCCCAGCGGTGATCTGCTGACCGTGATGAAACGTGGTCTAGAGGTGCTGCGCGGTGAGCTGCTGAAGAAACGGTTTGCCGTTGGCAGAAAGCCGCGGCGCGTCCAGTGGAAGACGAGCGAGCGGCGGGCTGTCTCGGGTGCTTCGGAAGGCTCGAGCTCGAAGAGCACACGTCACGTTCCGGCCGCTGTCCCGCGCGAGGTGTACGTGCGTGATCAGGGCCGCTGCACGTTTTGCGCTGACAACGGGCGGCGCTGCGGCGAGCGGCGGTTCTTGCAGGTCGATCACGTCGTTCCACACGCCGAGGGCGGCGCGGCGTCCATCGGCAATCTGCGTTTACGATGCAGAGCGCACAATCTGTACACGGCGCGCACTTACTTCGGTAGGGAGTGCGTGCGAGCTGCCGCTGAGCGCGCGAGCGAAAGCGCGCAGCACGCCGTGTAACGCGGAGACGGCGCGTGGGCAGCTGCGCGCGCTATGAGGTGCTGTTTGCGCCTTGCGGGCGCCCAATCGCCACGGATTTGGAGAGAGCGGAAGATCGGGCGCGGGCACGGGCACGGGCACGGCGGATGGGCGGAGCGCGGTTAGAAGCGGAAGGCCATTGGTTTTGATGGCGGGCTGTAGACCCAAGCTTCGTGTGTGGTCGCTTCGGGGCGGTCGAACACGCCGGCTCGCCAGAGGACTACGCCCGTTACGGCCAACACGCCGGCGGTGATGGCCACCGCGTAAGGCCAGATGTGCTTCTTGTCGGCGCCCGTTGCTCCTGGCTTCGTCCCAGCTCTGGAGTGTTCCCAGATCACGATCGGTCCGCACGATTCGCGTTCGCACACGGCGACCTCGATGCCGCCCATTGGTCGCGGACGCGCGAGCACGTAGCTGTCGCAGCGCGCGTGCGGAGCGGGTATCGCGCGGCTAGCGACGAAGCGACCTTGGCCGATGTCGTCTGGGCTGCAGGCGACGGTCTCGGGGACGGGTAGGCGCAGCTGTGTCGGGTTCGGGCGCGCGGGCGCGTTCGCTGCGACGCGCGTCCAGCCGGCCCACATCAAGCGCCCATTGCGCGCGACGCGGGCGTGATGTTCGCCGGGCGCGGTGCTGAACGAGGCCGGGCATTGCCGACCGTCCCACTCCAAGGTGTCGTTCGATTCGAGCCCTTGGATTTCGATTGGGATCGGGGCCTCGACCTCGACCTCGCTCTCGGTCGTAGCGCGGTCGGAGAAGGGCGTGGCGCGTGGACCCTCGAGGGCGGCCGCGCGTTTACGTAGCGCCCGTTCCGCGTCAGCGCCGTCTGGAGCCGTGCTCTCTACATCCGCCGACAGCTCGAGGATTTCGGCCATGAGCCATGACGATTGTGGCAACTCGGCGTGGTCGCGCAGGAGGTGCTCGGCGCGTTCGAGCGCGGTGAGCGCCCGGCTCTGCTCCAGCGCGCCCGCTGCATTACGAGCCTCTTCTAGCGAGCTCTCGAGCTGTGCCACGGCGTCCGGCGCGTAGGCCGAGCTGCGGAACGAGGCTGCGTTTTCGCGCGGGGCCTCGAGCCTGAGCAAGCGCGCCTGTGCGAACGCATCCAAGTCTGCACGAAATGTAGGCGCGCCAGCCTCGCCAGATACGCCAAACGAGAGCGATGAGGCTGAAAGCCAGACGAGAACGGCCGTTTGGCTCATGGATGCGCCATGATAGGCTAGAGCTTTGGAATTTACCGCAACTTGTGAGGCGGAGCATGCGCGGCTACGCGTGGCTTTTGGCACGCGGAGCGATGCCGAGGAAGGTCCTGGGTCACTGTGCAGCTTGATTTCGTGAATCGCGAGCTCACGATCAAGCTCGTTTATTACGGTCCCGCCCTCAGCGGCAAGACGACCAACCTGCAGGCACTGCACAAAGCGGCCGAGCCGGGGGCGAGCGGCCGCCTGATGACGCTCGAGACCAAGGACGACCGCACGTTGTTCTTCGACTTGCTGCCACTGACCTTCCGCAACCAGGGCAGCCTGGCCGTGCGCCTGAAGGTCTTCACCGTCCCGGGGCAGGTGATTCACGCCTCCACCCGCCGGCTCGTGGTGCAGGGCGCCGACGGCATCGCGTTCATCGCGGATTCCCGGGCGGCCGAGACCCAGCACAACACCGAATCCTTCATGGATCTGCGGGAGAACTTGAAGCAGCACGGGCTCACCTTGAAGCAGATGCCGCTCATCATTCAGTTCAACAAGCGCGACATGCCGGACGTGCGCAGTGACGCCGAAATCTCCGATCTTGCCTCGAAGGGCCGTGAGCCCGTGTACCTGGCGGTCGCCACGCGCGGCATCGGTGTGGTCGAGAGCATGATTGGCCTATTGCACCTGACCTGGAGCGCGCTCGACGCCGAGCACGACTTGAACAAGAAGTTCGGCTTCGACTCCAAGGCGTTCTTGGCGCAGGTTGCGCAAAAGCTCGGTAACCCGAAGCCCATCCCCGAGATCTTGCAAGCCTGCGTGGGCGGCGCGCTGGACGTGCTTCGACCGGAGGCTGGCTGATGATCCCGCCCGCAGCGGCCAAAACGTTCGACGAGCTGACCCTCGGCCATGGCGTGAGCCTCGAGGATCTGATCGATCGCGACGCCCTGGGCGAGATGGTGAAGAGCTTCTTCGATCTGTTCGGTGTGCCGCTGCGCATCTTCAGTGAAGAAGGCAAATTGCTGGGTGATGCTGCCGATCAGATCCCGCTCTACGTACTATTGAATTCGGTGAAAGCCGGCCGCAGTGCCCTGGCCGAAGCCGCCGCCAAGGTGAAGACCATCGCGCTCGGCGAAGACGGCATGGCCAGCTACCCGTGCCCGACCGGCGAGAGCTACCGCGTGGCGGCCATTCAATACGACGGCAAGCGGATCGGGCGCATGATCTTCGGCCCGTTCGTGGCGCCGAGCAAGGACGATGCGCCGCAAGCGCTGCTCGCTCTGGACCCAACCCTGGACGCGGTACAGCTGCGTGAGCTGTTCAAGGCGCTGCCCCACGCCGAAGACGATTCGGTCGTGAAGCTCTCGCGGCACCTCGGGCGCACGCTCGATCTGCTGTTGTTCAGCGGGCACCGCGCGTTGCTGACGAGCAACATGCACCTGGCCTCGGTGCGTGAGAGCTTCCGCGAGCTGGAGGACAAAAACGAGAAGCTCCAGACCGCGTTCGATCGCTTGAAAGAGCTCGACCGGTTGAAGAGCAATTTCTTGGCCACCGTGTCACACGAGCTACGCACCCCGCTCACCTCGATCATCGGCTACAGCGAGATGCTGGTCGAGGGCCTCGCCGGCGAGATGACCACTGAACAGCGCGAGTTCGTGCAAACCATCCGCGACAAGGGCGAGCAGCTGCTCCAGCTGATCAAGGGCCTGTTGGACCTCTCGAAGCTCGAGAGCGGCACGATGAGCCTGCGCAAGACCCAGACCGACATCTTGGGGATCTTGCGGGACGTTTCGCAGACCATGACCCCGACCGCGCGCAAGAAAGAGGTCGAGCTCGTGGTCGATGTCGAGAACGGCCTGCCTCTGATGTGGGCCGACGCCGAGCGCTTGCGCCAAGTGTTCCTGAACTTGACCGAGAACGCGATCAAGTTCACGCCGCCCAAAGGCAAGGTCACGCTCTCGGCGCGCATGACCGCGGTCGATGCGTCACGTCCCGAAGACGCTGGCGGCGTCGTGATCCTCAGCGCGCGCCGCTCGGCGATCGAGTTCCGCGTGGCCGACACCGGGATCGGCATTCCCGAGCTGGAGCGCAGCCGGGTGTTCGATGCCTTTTACCAAGTGGACTCGAGCTCCACGCGCGAGGCGGGCGGCACCGGGCTCGGGCTCTCGATCGTGCGCCGCTTGATCGACGGCCATGACGGCACCGTGCGCATCGCGGACAACACACCCAAGGGCACCGTGTTCGTGGTGACGATCCCGGTCAAGCGCGCCACCATCGGCTGATTCGTGTACGATGGCGCGCTCATGGCGCGCGCTCCACGGCTCTCGGAATTTACGGCAATTCCTCGGCTAAAGTCGCTGTTCCAAAGTCGCATGGCGGAGGTCAGCGTCGGCATTGGAGACGACGCGGCCGTGCTCGCCCTGGCCAAGCGCTCGGGCTTGGTGTGGACGGTCGACACGGCGGTCGAGCACGTGCACTTCGAACGCTCCTGGCTGTCCCTGGCCGATCTCGGTTGGCGCAGCTTCCACGCCGCCGCCAGCGACGTGAGCGCGATGGGCGGTTCTCCGCTTGCCGCGCTGTCGAGCGTGATCTTCCCAGCGCGCTTCGGCGCTTCGGACTTGGAGCAGCTCGCGCGCGGGCAACGCGCGGCAGCGCGCGCGCTCGGCTGCAGTGTCGTGGGCGGTAACTTGTCGCGCGGCGCGGAGCTCAGCATCACCACCTCGCTGCTTGGTCACGCGCCGCGCCCGATTCTGCGCAGTGGTGCTCGCGCGGGTGACGAGCTGTGGCTGTGTGGCGACGTGGGGTTGGCCGCGGCGGGGCTCCGCTTGCTGCAGCGCGGGGCTCGGCAAGGCAGCGGTGCGGCGGCGCGTCGCGCGCTCAGCGCCTTCCGTCGTCCGCGGGCACAGCTCGAGGCCGGTCTTGCCTTGAGCGGCCGCGCCCGCGCCGCGATCGATGTCTCGGACGGCTTGGCGGGTGACGCCGCGCACGTTGCCAAAGCCAGCCAGGTGCGGCTCGTGATCGAGCTCGGGGCCTTGGAGGTGGCGCTCAGCCCCGCGCTGCGCCGGCTGGAGCTCGAGCTCGGGGTCAGCGCGCTGGAGCTCGCGTTGTACGGTGGCGAAGACTACGCGCTGCTGGCAGCAGGCCCGGGCCGGGCGCGCCCCCGGGGGGCCCGCGTGATCGGCCGGGTCGAGCCGGGGGCGGGGGTTTGGCTCGCGCTGTCCAAGTCTGGCCGGCAGATCCGGGCTGGGCGCGGCTTCGAGCACTCGGGTGGACGGAGGTCGCGCCGTATGGGACGCTAGTGGGCGCTTTTGTTCGTGGTTAAGTGGGGGGTGACGCCTCGGCCCACCGCTTCGGCCTGGCCTAGTTCGAGAGCGACCTGAGCCCAGACCGAAACTCGTTATGCCGAAGCGCCGTCTATGCAAGCGCCAACCGACTGTCGTTCGCGGTAGGGGCCCCAAACTCTGGGTAGGGGCCCCAAAACCTGAGCTTGGGCCCCAAACAATTCATTTGTTTGGGGCGGGAGCTGCGCTCCCGATTACAGACACGCGCTGGGCATGCCGACGCCGCGCAGCAGCCCTTGGATCGCACTGACGACGCCCGGGCCGCTCTTGCCCGCGGCAACCAAGCTGTTGCAAATGCCAGCGGCTTGCGTGAGCGAGGTCTTGGTCGGCTCGGGGGCGCTGGCGGCGTTCTGGGTGAGGGCGGCGCAGCACTTGGCGAAGCTCTGTGCGGGGGCGCCACCACCGGTGGCCTTGACGGCGGGTGCGCCGGCAACGGCAACGGGCTCTTCCGGCGCGAGCTCGAGCGGCGCGGTGGGCGTCGGGACCGCGGCGGGAGCGGCCGATGGCAGGGGCGGCGGCGGCTCGTCCTTCTTGCAGCCCGTGGTCGCCAGCGACGACAGGAGTACTCCGAGCAGGACCGATCCGAACACCGACGTGGCCACCTTAGACGCTTGCACCATTTCCGATTCCTCCGCTGATTTTGACTACAGCCGCTGACTCTTCTACTCGAAGAACGCGGCTTGCGGCCGAATTCTTACAGGGAAAGGCGCTCGAGCGAGCCTGATGCTCGCCCGGCCACGCGAACCCTAGGCGTTGATATCATTCGGCTTTGTGGAGAGCAATCCCCAGAAGCGAACCGACCCGCAAGCGTTGGGACGCCAGCGGGTCGGTTGGAGTGGCAAGGCTGCCACTTCGAGCACACGGTTCGCTTAGGAGCAGCCCATGCTGTTGCCGCAATTGAGGCACTTGTAACAAGCGCCGTTTCGCACGGTAATGTGGCCGCAGCCGTCGCATACCGGGGCGTCGCCCATCATCTCTTCGAGTTGGGCGTCGAGGGCGCCGTGGGCTTCGTTGCCGTGAGCGCTGGCCGACGCTTCGACGCCGGGCGGCGGCGGGAGCAAGCTCGCCGACGGCGGCTCGAGCGGCACGTGCTTGGGCAGGGTGGGGTCTTCGATCGCCACGGAGTCTTCGGCGGGCTTCACTTGGGCGAAGTCGTAGCGCTTCAGGTATTCGACGCCGATCACGCGGAAGATGTAGTCGACGATCGAGGTCGAGAACTTGATGTTTTCGTGGCCGCTGACCACGCCGTGCGGCTCGAAGCGCGTGAACGTGAACTGTTCGACGTAGGTCGAGAGCGGCACGCCGTACTGCAAGCCGACCGAGACGGCCATCGCGAAGCAGTTCATCAACGAGCGGAAGGCGGCGCCCTCTTTGTGCATGTCGATGAAGATCTCGCCCAGGGTGCCGTCGGCGTATTCACCGGTGCGCAAGAACACCTTGTGCCCGCCGACGTGCGCTTCTTGCGTGAAGCCGTGGCGCTTCTTGGGCAAGCGAACGCGCGTGCCTTCGGGGCGCACGGCGCGCGAGAGGGCCGCCGCCGCCGCTACCGCAACGTGGTTGACGGAGTCGGTTTCCTCGGCTTTGTCGGCGCTGGAGTTGAGCGGCTGCGAGGCCTTGCAACCGTCGCGGTACAGCGCGACGGCCTTGAGCCCGAGCTTCCAGCCCTCTTCGTAGATCTCGCGCACGTCTTCGACCGTGGCGTCGTTGGGCAAGTTCACGGTCTTGCTGATCGCGCCGGACAGGAACGGCTGCGCGGCGGCCATCATCTTCACGTGCGCCATCGGGGCCAAGAAGCGCTTGCCGATTTTGCCGCAGCGGTTCGCGCAATCGAACACGGCGTAGTGCTCTTCGCGCAGGTACGGAGCGCCTTCGATCGTCATGCGACCGATGATCGTCTCGTTCGCTTCCTCGATCTCTTTGTCGTTGAAGCCGAGGTACTTGAGCAGATTGAAGCCGGGCTGGCTGATGCGCTCCGGCGTAACGCCCAGGCGTTCGTACGTCTCGCGGCCGACGACCCAGGGGGCGAAGGCGAGGTTCAAGTCGAACACGCCGGGCAGGGCGCTCTCGACCTTGGCCAGCTCTTCATCGGTCAAGCCGCGAGCCTTCAACGACGCGCGGCTGACGTGCGGCGCGCCGAGCAGCGTGTTCGTACCCGACACGTACGCGACGATCTCTTGAATTTGGGCTTCGGAGTAACGCAGGCGCTTGAGCGCCTCGGGCACCGATTGATTGACGATCTTGAAGTAGCCGCCGCCGGCGAGCTTCTTGAACTTCACGAGCGCAAAGTCCGGCTCGATACCCGTGGTATCGCAATCCATCAATAGACCGATCGTACCGGTCGGTGCGAGCACGGTGGCTTGCGCGTTGCGGTAGCCGTGCTGCTCGCCCAGGCGAACCACGTTGTCCCAGTCTTCCGTCGCGGCGCGGTACAGCGAGTCCGGGCATTGATCGCGGTTGATGGCGTAGGCGGCGTCTTGATGCATGCGCATCACGCGCAGCATGGGCTCGCGGTTCTTGGCGTAGCCAGCGAACGCACCCTTGGAGGCGGCGATTTCGGCGCTCGCGACGAACGCATGCCCGCACAGGATTGCGGTGAGCGCGCCTGCGATGCTGCGGCCCTTGTCTGAATCATACGGGATGCCGAGCAGCATGAGCACGGTGCCCAGGTTCGCGTAGCCGAGGCCAAGCGGGCGGAAATCATGCGAGTTGCGCGCGATCCGCTCGGTCGGGTAGCTCGACAAGTCGACCAAGATCTCTTGCGCGAGGAAGAACACGTCGATTGCGTGGCGGTAGCCGTCCACGTCGAAGTTGCCCTGCTCGTCCAAGAACTTGGTCAGGTTGAGCGACGACAGGTTGCACGCCGTGTCGTCCAAGAACATGTATTCGGAGCACGGGTTGGAAGCGTTGATCTTTCCCGTGTTCGCGCAGGTGTGCCACTTGTTGATCGTGCTGTCGTACTGCACGCCCGGGTCGGCGCAGGACCACGCCGCTTCGGCGACCGTGTTCCAGAGGTCCGCGGCATCGAGCGTGTCAATCACGGCGCCGGTGGTGCGCGCGCGGGTTTGCCACTTGCCGCCGGCGAGCGCGGCTTTCATGAACTCGTCCGTCACGCGGATGGAGTTGTTGGAGTTCTGGCCGCTGACGGTGTGGTACGCCTCGCCGTTGAAGTCACTCTCGTAGCCCGCGGCGATCAAGGCCTTGGCCTTCTTTTCCTCGCGTACCTTCCAGGTGACGAAGCTCTCGATCTCGGGGTGGTCCATGTCCAGACACACCATCTTCGCGGCGCGGCGCGTGGTGCCGCCGCTCTTCGTGGCGCCTGCGGCGCGGTCCAGGACTTCCAAGAAGCTCATCAAACCGCTCGAAGTACCGCCACCCGAGAGCTTTTCTTGCTTGCCGCGGATGTGGCTGAAATTCGAGCCAGTGCCCGAGCCGTACTTGAAGAGGCGAGCTTCGTTTTTGGCCAAGTCGTAAATGGCCATGAGATCGTCATCCACAGATTGGATGAAGCAGGCCGAGCACTGCGGGCGGCTGTAAGCGTTCGCAGTCTCTTCGCACTTTTGGGCTTGCTCGTTCCAGGCCCAGTTGCCGCCCGAACCTTCGATGCCGTACTCGTGGAACAAGCCGCAGTTGAACCAGACGGGCGAGTTGAACGCGCCGTATTGGTTGGCCATCATCCAGACCAGCTCGGCCTCGAACGTGTCAGCGTCCTTCTTGGTCGCGAAGTAGCCGCCCTGCTCTTCACCGTAGGCGCGGATCGTGTGCGCGATGCGGTGCACGACCTGCTTCACGCTGGTCTCGCCTTGCGCCTTGTCTCCGTGCAGGCCCGCTTTGCGGAAATACTTCGAAACCACGATGTCCGTGGCGAGCTGCGACCAGCCGGCGGGGATCTCCGCGCCTTCCATCTTGAACACCACGGAACCGTCAGGGTTCGTGATGACGCTGGTGCGCCCTTCCCAGGTCATGTCGCCCAGGGCATCCCCGCTGGCGGTGGTGTAGCGACGTTCGAAGGTCAGACCGCGGCTCTTCTTCGCGCGCTTGCCCGCGGAGGGCGCTGACGAAGGAGCTGAGGACTGCGCGGGCTCCTTCTGGCTCGTGGTTGCGCTCTTCACTCGGCTATTTTCCTGACCCACGATCGTCGATTGCGCCATGCTGGTTCCTCTCCTCAGAAACGCCACAGCAGCGCGCCTCACCCGCAAGGCACACCGCCATCTCTTGCCGTCCGGATCACGCTTCCGGTCAGCCCACTGGGTCCCCTCGGCGCCCCACGGAGGGTGCCGGACTGAAGACTTGCTACGTGACAACCCGTTCAGGCGCTCTGCTCATCTGCGACGTAACTTACCGAAACCTACTGATGACTCGAGCAGAGGGGCGCCTGTGCGAGAACACGTTGTCTACCCCAAGGCTTTGGGGTCGGGCAAGGAAAATGGCCCTAGATGTTGTGGATTTGGACCTACATCCCCGCCATGGACCGACGTGAAACGTGAACCCACAGGGCTAAATATGTGTCCGGATTCGGGAAATCTCAAGCCACGTCTGTTCAGTATCGCAAGTACTCCACAGCTCATCCGCTTACCTGAACGGGTTAGCCCCCACAACTTCCACAGGGTTATCCCCAGAACTGTGGATAGAGCCCCGCCTAAGGCTTGGCTGGCGTCGGAGCGGGGGGCTTCGCGGGGGGGTTCGCGGGGGGCTTCGCGAGGGGTTTAGCGGGGGACGCGACCGGTGCGGGAGGAGGGATCTCGGGAGCCGCCTCGAGCGGCTGCGTCGCGTCCATGGGCAGTGATTTGCCGGGTTGGAAGTCGTGCTCGGGATCGATGATCACGACCTTCGCGAAATGCGAGAGCGGTTTGGCGATGCGCGCTGCATCACCCGCGACGACCAACACCGGGTTTTTGATCTTGAAGTACTTCTGCGCCGCGTCGAACACGGCGCCATTGTCGAGCTTTCGGATCGCGCTCCGATACGTGTCGAAATAATCGTCAGGCAAGCCGAGGATGGCGAGCTTCACCGTCAGATCAGCGACTGCGCCCAGCGTCTCGGTGCGAAACAGGAAGCTGTCCGAGAGGTAGCGTGAAGCCATGCCCACTTCGGCGTCCGTGGGCGGAGCGCTCGAGATCTTGTCCAGGTTCTCGAGCAACGCTTGCAGCGCGAGCCCGGTTTTTGCCGTCTGCGTGCCGGCGGAGAGCACGATGGGCACCGGGCTGCGCGCCGGCTCTTCCAAGCTCGAGCCCGTGCCGTAGGCGAGCGAGCGCTTCTCGCGCACGTCGAGGAACAAGCGCCCCGCGACGCCACCGCCCAAGATCTGATTGGTCGCGGCCAGCGCCGGCCAAGCCGGCGTCGAGCGCTCCGGGCCCAGGCCCGCGACGTAAATGTTGCTCTGCGCGCTGTGCGGGCGATCGACCAGCCACAGCGTGCGCTCCTCTTGGGGAACCGGGTTGTTGTACGTCTGCGAGTTGGGCTTCTCGCCCTTCCAGCTCGAGAACACGCGCTTTGCGGCAGCCTCCGCGGTCGCCGCGTCCACATCCCCAGCCACCACCAAGGTGGCGTTCTTCGGCGTGACGTTGGTTTGATACCAGCGCTTGCAGCTGGCGAGTGTCAGCTTGTCGAGCTCGGAAGGTTTGGCGTCGTAGTGCGCGTAGGGGTGGACCGCGGTCGGCAGATCGAACAGCTCACGGTACAGGACCATGGAGGCCGCCCAGCCGCCGCTCGCCTTGGCCGAGTTCCGCACGCGCTCGAGCTCGCGCTGCTTCAGCTTGTCGAACTCGACCGGCGCGAAGCGAGGCTTTTGCACCACGGCGCCGATCAAGTCGAGCGCAGCGTCGAGATCGGCCGTGGTGACGGCCATGGTGATGCGGGTGGCGTCGCGATCGGTGGTCACCTCGAGGCTCGAGCCCAAGGACTCCGCACGTTCCGCGAGCTCGGCCGCGCTGAATGGCCCCGCGCCGCCTTGCTTGAGCAGCTCACCCGCGATGCCGGCCACCCCGGGCTCCGCGCCGTCGCTGGCCACGCCCGAGAACAGGACCAAGCGCAGCTCGATGATCGGATACGTCTTGCGCGTGACGACGCGCAGCTCGAGGCCATTGTCGAGCCGGCTATGCTCGATGGTCGGGAACTTTGCGTCCTTCAGGATGCCCGAGGCAGGCGGGCTCGCCAGCGGATCCACGGGCGGCGGGGGAGGCGGCGGAGGCACGGGCGTCGTGGCGACCAACGGCTTCACGGGCGCAGGCGCGGCAGCGCAGCCGGTTCCCGTCAACGCCAACGCAAGCACGCTGCAGGAGAGCGCGCGGTGGCCGTGCGCGCGGGCAAGAAAGCGAACGGCGATTCGGGTGGACGATGAGCTCATGGTTTGGCTCCCTTGGCCGCGGGCAAGACTTCGACCAGCGAGCGGCGCTCCGGGGTCAGGTAGCGGGCGGCCGCTTTTTGTACGGCTTCGGGGGTGACCGCCAAATACTGGGATAGCTCGTGCGACAGCAGCCGCGCGTCACCCCAGTAGGATTCGAACTCGCCGAGCTGAATCGCGCGGCCGTTGTTGGTTTGCAGCCCGAACACGAAGCTCGAGC
Source organism: Myxococcales bacterium (assembly GCA_040348785.1). Classification (GTDB taxonomy): domain Bacteria; phylum Myxococcota_A; class Polyangia; order Polyangiales; family Polyangiaceae; genus PMG-095. The sequence goes on from JBEQTH010000041.1 coordinate 12,691, forward strand.
GAAGCTGACGCTTGGCCTTGTCCAGCTCGGCTACCGTGGGCGGCGTTTTGCGCAATTGAGCGAGCGCGGTGTCGACCGCCGCTTCCACATCCGACAGCTTGCCCTTGTCCGTGAGCACGGCCATCACGCTGAGCTGGTCCGGGCCGCGATGGTCGTCGGTCCAAGCGGACACTCGCTCGGCGACCGCGCGGTCGTGCACGAGCTGCTTGTACAAGCGTGAGCTCTCACCACCGGTGAGGATTAGCGTCGCCATCTCCAGCGCGTAATGCTCCGGTGTGCGCGAGGGCGGGATCAAAAAGCCGAACATGAAGCCCGGCGTGCGCGCGTTGGTGTCTTCCACCGTGGCGCGCCCCGTGTTCGGTTTCTCGGGCGGCGCGGGGAACACCAGCGCCGGTACGTTCTTGCGCTCGGCGGAACCGAAGTACTTTTCGATCAGTGTCATCGCCTGATCGGGCTCGAAATCACCGGCCAAGGTGAGCACGGCGTTGTCCGCGGCGTAGTGCTGGTCGTGAAAGTCCTTTACCCAGTCGAACTTGGCCGCGTCCAAATCTGCCATGGAGCCGATCGTCGGATGCGAATAGGGCGCGTAGCCTTGATACACGAGCTCACCCAGGCGAATCGTGCCCGGCACGTAGGCCTGGTTCTGAATGCGCATGCGAAACTCTTCTTGAACCACCGCGCGCTGGTTTTCGAAGTTCTCCGGCGTCACCGCGAGCCAACGCATGCGGTCAGACTCCAGCCACAGCGCGAGCTCGAGCTCGCTCGCCGGTAGGACCTCGAAGTAGTTCGTGCGGTCGCTGTTGGTCGTGCCGTTGAGGGTGCCGCCGCGATCCGAGATCAGCGTGAAGTGCTCACCCTTCTTGGCGTGTTTACTGCCCTGGAACATCATGTGCTCGAACAAGTGAGCAAAGCCGGTACGGCCTTCGACCTCGCTGCTCGAGCCCACGCCGTAGGTCACCGAGACGGCGACCGTGGGCGCGGAGTGATCCGGATTCATCACCACCTTGAGCCCGTTCGTGAGCGACGCGCGCTGGATGGACTGCCCGAAGCGCTCGAGCGACGCGACCGCCGGATCGGGCGTGGCGGGGAGCTGTGGCTTGCTCACCGGGGCGACCTTGGCTGCAACCTCGGAGGCCGCGCTCACGGAATGATGGCGCTTCTCTTTGTCCGCCTTCTTGGCTTTGGCCTTGGCCGCGCTCCTTGCCGCGCTCTTTGCCGCGCTCGGTTTGGCCTTCGGCTTGTGCTTCTTCGCCGAGTGGGACTTCGCGTCGTTGGGGGAAGAGGTACTACTGGTCGCGGCGAGGCCCGGCGCAGTGAGGGCGAGGATACCCGCCAGTGCGAGCCAACCGAGGGGAGCGTGCGTGCGCATCGCGGGCACACTTACCACGCCTCCGGGAGCCGCCAAGGCCTGCCCGCGGCCCGCCCCGCGTGGAGGACGGACTTTTTCGACGTGCAGGCGCTTTCTTCGATGAACGGCGGACCGGGCGGCCATGTACAGCCGTGATCCAGATCGTCAAACGGCGGAGCGTTCGGTGATTCGAAAAATCTCGACCAGCGTGGGAATGTGCTTGTTGCTCGGCGCTGCGCTCCCCGGCGTGGGCTGCGGCTCCTTCGACCCAGCGCCGTTTGGCGGCGGCAGCGCGGCGGGCGCGAACGGAGCCGTCGCCGCCTCCGCCGGTTCGTCGGCTCACCCGAGCGCGGGTGCCGCTGCAACACCGGGCGGCGCCGGCAACCCGAGCGCTGGCGCGGCCAACGCGAACGCAGGCGCAGGCCCGAGCTGCTCCGGTGCCGGCGGCGCATTCATGAGCGTGGGCGGGGCTTCGTCGAACGGCGGCGCGCCTGCGAACGCTGCTGGTGCGCCTACCGGCGGTGGAGCGCCTCCGAACGTCGGCGGAGCGACAGGCGCGAGTGGCAGCGCGAGCGGTGGAGCTCCAGCGGGCGGCGGCTGCGACACGGCCGGCTTGGTCTGGAAGAGCGCCAACAAGACCAACTACACGTCCTATCCGGAGCCCGGCAGCGACGAGTGCGTCGAGTACAGCGGCTGCTTGTACGAGGGCTTGTTCGAGGCTTGCGAGAAGAAGCAAACGCTCGACTGGGTGAAGACCCACAACATCGTGGCCGCCTTTCCGTTGCAGGGGCTCGAGCTCCATGATCTGTGCCTGATCAGGCAACGAAACGATCGTGGTCACGGTCTACGATACCTGCGGTGATAGCGATTGTGATGGCTGTCGTACTCAGAACAAGGGCAACGAGGACGAGCTGATCGACATCCAGAGCTTCACCGATCAACGGTGGGGCGTGGACGACGGCGCGATCCAATGGGCCGATCTCGGACCAACCAAGGGCCCGGGCTGCGCCAAGTAGGCCGCGCTGTTCGCGGCATGGCTCAGTTCCAGCGCGACCAATCGCGCACGTAGTAGCTGACCAAGGCTTGGTTGTTCAGGCTATTGGGCTCGCTCGGGACTCGACCCATGTCCGGGCCGAGCTCGAATAGACCGGGCAATACGCTATCGTCCAAGTAGCGCAAGGGCGCGATGGGGACGTGCGCAGGCGGAGCCAGGGGGCGCTCGGCGGCGAGCACGAAGCCCCATTCGCCGAAAGCTGGCACGAAAGTGTGGTACGGCAGCGTCGATAACCCGCTGCCGTGCAGCGTGCGCTCGACGCACCAGAAGGCGGCGCGAGCAAACAACGGCGAAGTCGCCTGAACGACGATCACCCCGTCGGCTGCGAGCCGAGCTCGCGCTGCGCGATAAAACTCGCGAGAATACAGCTTGCCCACCGAGTAGTTGCTCGGGTCAGGGAAGTCGAAAATCAAGACGTCGAATTGCTCGCGCGAGCGCTCGAGGAAACTGAAGGCGTCCTGATTGACGACGCGCACTCGACTGTCCGTGAGCGCGCTCTGATTCAGCGCGCGGAGCCGGGGTAGGGTTCGTGCGAGGGTCGTCACGCGCTCATCGAGATCCACGAGGGTGACCGAACGCACGTCGGGCCACTTGAGGATTTCGCGCGTCGCCAAGCCGTCTCCACCGCCGCCCACGAACACGCGCTGGCGCGCGCGGGCGAGCGTCAACGCGGGATGCACGAGCGCTTCGTGGTAGCGCGCTTCGTCGACGGACGAGAACTGCAGGTGCCCATTCAGGTGCAGAGCCAGGCTGCTGCCCGTCTCCGTGAGCACGATCCGCTGATAGCGCGACTGCTCGGCGTACAGCACGCGCCCTGGGTACAGCGCCTCGTCCGAGAGCTCGAGCGCGCGATGCCCTTGCGTGATGGCGGCGATCAAGACGAGGACCGTGAGCCAAGCGCGCAGCCGTGCCGCGTTCAAGTCGTTGGCCGACGCCGAGTCCTGCAACGCATACGTCGACAGCAACGCCACGCCGGCATTCAGCAGCCCGCACACGAGCGAGGTATGAACCAGACCGAGACGGGGCACGAAAAGCAGCGAAAAGGCGAGCGAGCCCACCAGAGCGCCCGCGTAGTCGAAGCTCAGCGCGCGAGCCACGAGCTCCTTGAACGCCCAGCGCCGCTCCAAGATGCGCAAGAGCAGTGGCAGCTCGAGCCCGACCAAGACGCCCACTCCAATCACGTTGCAGTACAGGATGGGCTCGAACGCGGAGCTCGTGGCGTGTGCCACGAATAGCGCCGGAGCGCTGAGCCCGCCGAGCAGCGCCGCACCCAGCTCGACGTCCACGAACGCGCGAGTGAGGGAGCGCTCCACTTGCCGTGATAGGTATGCGCCCAAGCCCATCGCCGACAGGTAGATGCCAATCACGAGCGAAAACTGAGTGACGGAATCACCGAGCAGGTAGCTGGCCACGGCGGCCATGCTCAGCTCGTAGACCAGCCCCGTGGTAGCGGTGACTAGCACCATACCCAGCAGGAGCGCCGCGTTCGCGGGGCCGCGCTCAGCCGCCGATGGCATGGGCGATGATCAGGCTGAGCCCCAGGATCACCGAGCCGATCAGGATGGCGAGGGCAGTATTCTGGTCCTCCTCGATCTCCTTACGGATCGAGGCCAACGACAGACCCGTCAGCAGCTTGATGACGAAGAAGCCCGCCGCGAACATCACGATGCCAATCACCGAGTACAGCACCGACGCGACGACGGTCTTGAGAAACGGCGCCAAATCGAGGGAGCTATTGGGCGACATGCGGGCCTCCGGTGGGTTCGAGCACTGTGTATGCGGGATGTATGTGGGATGGAACCCAGATGTTCGGTCACACGCGGGCCTCGCTTCGCGAAATGCTTATCGAAGCGCGGCCGCCCCGCCTTTTATCGAGTACACTGCTCGATCAAGGTTTCCAATGCTGGTGATGCTGGCTCCAAGCTTCGATGGTTCGAGTGACGCCTATGCGCGTCTGGCTCGGGCCACGGGCATGCTGGCGTACGATCTCAAGTCGCGAATCAAGCCAGGCGTCTGGGGCGTGGTGCGCGCGCTCGCCGACGAAGAGCAAGCAACTGTACTCGCCCAGCGCCTGCGTGAGGATGGATTTCCGGTGTTCGTGGTGCCGCGGGAAGTCGCCCACGACCCGAATCGGCGCATCGTCACCGTGCGTTCGCTCGAGCTGCGGTCCGAACAACTGATCTTGCACCTGCGCGAACGCGAGATGCCCATCCCGTTCGGGGCGCTGACGTGCATCGTGCGCGGCGAGGTGCACACCGGACACGTCCCGGCGCGCTCGGTGACGCCCAGTAGCTCCACGTTCCGGGCGGTGGTGCCCAGCACGAGTGACATCCAAGTGTTCCGTGAGTCGATGCCGGCCAGCTCGTTCGACGCATTCGCGGCGGCTGATCTGCACTTTGCGACGGTGCTTTGGGCCGCGCGTTTGGACGCGCGCAGCTTCGACTTCTCCAAATTCGGACTGACCAGCGAGAGCCCTGCATCCGACTTGGACGAGCTGGTCGACACGCTCGCCAAGCGGGCCTCGGTGCGCGTGGACCGCGGTGTGCGCGCTTCGAGCGTGGTCTCGGTGCTGATGCAGAGCACGAGCGCGCGCGGTAACACCTCCGTGCCTCCCGCGTCGCGTGCCAAGGAAGCCGCGACCGACGAGCGCTTCGACCCGTATTCGCGGGTGATCGCCGAAGCCGAACGGCTGCTTTCCCATTCCAACAAAGTCGCCTAGTACGGCGAGCGCCGCACATGACCGACAGCCAGCTTCGTTGGGGCATCATCAGCACGGGCATCATCGCGCACACCCTGGCGCGCTCGCTCTCCACTTCCAAGTCCGGCAAGCTCGTTGCCGTGGCGAGCCGGAGCCAAGCGGCGGCATCGCAGTTCGCGAGTGAGTTCGCCCTGCCGTACGCCCACGGCAGCTACGAGGCGCTGCTCGAAAACCCCGAGGTCGACGCGGTGTACATCGCCACGCCGCACCCCTCGCACGCCGAGTGGGCGGTAAGAGCGGCGCGCGCCAAGAAGCACGTGCTGTGCGAGAAGCCGCTCGGGATGAACCAGGCCGAGGTCAGCCGCATGGTGCAGGCAGCGCGCGACAACGACGTGTTCCTGATGGAAGCGTTCATGTATCGCTGCCACCCGCAAACGCAACGCCTACGGGCGCTGCTCGAGTCAGGCACGCTCGGCCGAGTGAAGTCGATCCAAGCCACGTTCGGCTTCGACGGCGCGTTTCCGGCCAACCATCGCGTGATCAATCACGAGCTGGGCGGTGGCGGAATTTTGGACGTGGGTTGCTATCCGGTATCGATGGCGCGTTTGGTGGCAGGCATCGCGACCGGCGCCGCGTTCAGCGAGCCCCTCGAGCTGCAGGCGCTCGGGCACATCGGCGAGCGGTCTCGGGTCGACGAGTACACCGCCGCGATCTTGAAGTTTCCAGGCGAAATCCTAGCAACCGTGGCGACTTCGGTGCAGCTCTGGCAGGAAAATGCGGTGCGCATTTTCGGGAGCGAGGGGCGGCTCTTGCTCCGTGAGCCATGGCACCCCGCGCAAGGGCGCGCGTTCAGCGAGATCTTGATCGAGCGTCCCGGGCGCGAGCCGGAGACGCTGCACGTGCCGGCTTCGGATGCTTATGGCCATCAGCTCGACGCAGTAGCCGCCCAAATCGCGCAGCGCGAGGCGCGTGAGATGCCGCTCGCGGACTCACTCGGCAATGCGCAGGCGTTGGATCGGTGGCGAGGCGCAATCGGCCTTACGTTCGCGCAAGACTTGCAAGAACAGCAAGGCGAGTAAGACATTTTCTCCCGCTCGAGGCGGCCTCGCGGGGGCATGCCTTTCGGACGCGCCGCCCTTCGTGGTAACGCTATGCCTGGCAGAGTGGGCTGGGAGCGTGCGTGAGCGAAAGCTCGAGCGCCGCGTGCTCGATGAAGAAAGAGGACTGGGATGGCTTCTCCTTTCAATCCGTATCAAGCGCCTGCAACCGAGCCGTTGCCGATGATCGGCGCGGGCGATTTCGACCTCGGTCAGACCGTCCAAGACGGTTTCGAACGAACCAAGCTGTACCTTGGGCCGGCGGTTGGCGTGCTGCTGATCGGTGGTCTATTGATCCTGTTGTCGGCCGTCACCGTGATTGGCTATTTCATGGCGGTGCCCGTGTTCGCCTGGGGCATGATCAAGTTCTTTCTGAACGTGCAGGACCAACGCCAGCCGAACCTCAACGATCTGTTTGCCGGTTTCTCGAACTATTGGACCGTGCTGGGCCGCATGCTGCTGGTGACGGTCATCTACATCGGCTTGGCTCTGCTGAGTGAGAGTTTGGTGTTCGTTGGGCAGTTCCTGAAGTCGACGCCGCTCATCGTCGTGGGTTACGTGATCTATCTGGCGTTCTTCGCGCTCGTTTTGTCACGCTTCTACTTCGCCTTCTTTTTCGTCGTCGATCGCGACATGCCAGCGATGGAGGCGCTGAGTGCGACGTGGCGAGCTACGCAGGGCAAGGGACTCAAGATGGTGGCGCTCGCCCTGGTTGCCGGTCTGATTGCAATGTTGGGCGTGGTCGGTCTGTGCGTCGGCTTGTTCTTCACCGTGCCCATGTCGTACGTGATGTACGCTTCGGCTTATCGACAAGTCGTCGGCTACGGCTCGCCGCCCGCTGCTTGGCAGGGCTGAGCGGGGTTCAGCGCGCCGGCAGCTCGTGGCACGCGGGCGCGTCGTTGAAGCGGCACAGCTCGCGGGCGCGCTCCACGAGCGCGTCCGCGTTGCGGTCACTTTGCGGTACGCCGCTGCCCGCGCGATACATGGACGAAAGGGTGGCGCAGGCGGCGGCCGAATTGTGATCGCATTGGCTGATCCAGGCAGTCAGTGCGATGCGCCGGTATTTGGCCGCCTTTTCCGGGTCGGTGACGCCAGCGCTGCCGCCCTCGAAGCTACGCGCTGCGACGATGCACGCCTCGGCCTTGCGTTGATCGCAGTGCATTTCTGCGCGCAGCAAGGCCTCCTTGGTGGTGGGCAGCGGCAAAAGCTCAGCGGCAGGCACGGGCGCAGCGGGCTTTGCGCCCGACGCGCCCGACGCGCTGGCGGGCGGCGCGCCAGCGACGCTGTCTGCGGCAGCGGCAGAAGCAGCGCGTGATGCCGGCGCAGTGACGCCAGCAGACGGCGCGTGCGCCGCGATTTGCCCGATCGGGCGAAGTGGCAGCGCCGTGCTCGTCGCAGGGACCGGTGCCGGCGCGTCGCCCGACCCGAACAGCGCGGCCAGCGTGCCGCCGGTTCCGCCCACGACGATGGCGAACCAGGTCGCAAGGCGCGCGTTCATCAGCCGAGCCCTTGGCGGGCCAGCAAGGCATCCACCGTCGGCTTACGGCCGCGGAAGGCCACGAACAGATCCATGGGATCCTGGCTGTCGCCGCGGGACAAGAGCTTGTCGCGAAATTCTTGGCCGACTTTGCGGCTGAGCACGCCCTCGGCCTTGAAGCGCCCGAAGGCATCGGCGTCCAGCACCTCCGCCCATTTGTAGGAATAATAGCCGGCTGCGTAGCCCACCGGGTGCCCAAACAAATGGGAAAAGCCGGCGAGCATCGCATAATCTTCCGGAAACGGCGCGACCGCGTGCTTGGCCAAGATCTCGCGGCCGTAGCGCATGACGTCCCCGTGTATGTCGGGTGAGTAGTCGATGTGCATCGCCAGATCGACACTGGCAAAACCGAGCTGACGCATTTGCATGTTCGCGGCGCGGAACGTGCGTGCGGCGTTCATGCGCTCGAGGAGCACGCTCGGCAGCGGCTCGTTGGTCTCGTAATGCCGCGCGAACAAGTCGAGCGCTTCCCGCTCGGAGCACCAGTTCTCCATGATCTGCGAAGGCAGCTCGACGAAGTCTTGAGCAACGCGCGTCCCGGCCAGGCTTCGCACGCTGACGCGACTCAAACAATGATGCAGCAAATGCCCGAACTCGTGGAACAGGGTCTCCACGTCTCGATGCAGCAAGAGGGACGGTTTGCCGCCCGCGGGCGGGCTCGCGTTGAGGCAGAAGAGAGCCAAATTCGGCTTCGGCGGCACAGTGGCGATCAGGCCATGCATCCAGGCGCCGCTGCGCTTGTTCTCGCGCGGGTACAGGTCCACGTAAAACGTGCCAAGCTCGCTGTCGCCTTCGTCGACGATGCGGTAGGCGCGCACTTCGGCTGCCCACACGGGCACGCCGGTGACCTGCTCGATGCGCACGCCGTACAGCCGCTCGGCCAAGGTGAACGCCCCTTTGACCGCGAGCTCGGCCGGGAAGTAGGCGCGCAGCTCTTCTTCGTCGAGTGAGAACCGAGCCTTGCGCAGCTTCTCCGAATAATAGGTCACGTCCCACGGCTGGAGGGCGGGCGCGCTCGGGCCCTCGAGCTCGTGGCGGAAGGCCTGCAGCTCGCGGTTCTCGCGCTCGAAGGGCGCTTGCGTGCGTTCGCGCAGCTCGTTCACGAAACGCTGCGCGTCGGCGCCGGTCTTGGCCATGCGATCGTCGAGCTGGAAATCGGCGAAGTCCCGAAAGCCGAGCAGCTGAGCCTTCTCTTTGCGAAGCTCGAGGATCTTGACGATGATCGGGCGATTATCATGCTCGCCCTCGGTGGCGCGGGTGTTTTGGGCACGCCAAATGCGCTCGCGCAGGCTCGCGTCATCGGCATAGGTGAGGACGGCGATCATGCTCGGGGCCTGCAAGTTGAAGCGGTAGCCGGGCTTGCCCTTCTGCTCGGCATTGTCGCGAGCCGCGGCCTTGGCCGACTCGGGCAAGCCGACCAGCGCCGCTTCGTCTTCGATCAGGATTTCGAAGTCATTGCTGGAGTCGAGCACGTTCTGCGAAAACCGCGTGGTGATCAGGCTCAGCTCGCGGTCGATGGCCTTGAGCCGCTCTTTCTTGTCTTCGTCCAGCTGCGCGCCGCTGCGCCGAAAGTCAGCCAACGTCTTGTCGAGGAACCGGCGGCGCACCGGCTCGAGCGCGCTCGCCTCGCTCGTCTTCGAAAATTCGTTCAGCACGCGCCACAACCCCGCGTTGAGCGGGATGCTCGACCACAATGCGCTCACGTCAGGTAGCACGGCGTTGTACGCTTCACGCAGTGCCGGGGTGGTGCTCACGCTCTCCAAGTGCTCCACCACGGACATCACCGTCTCGAGCCGTTCCGAGGAGCGTTCGAGCGCGCCCAGGGTACTCTCGTACGTGTACGGGCCGGAGCTCGCAGCCACGCTGTCGATGGCCGCTTGGGTCTCGCTGATCAGGCCGCGGACCGCGGGCTCGATGTGTTCTTCACGGATGGCGTCGAACGGAAGGGGGAAGCTGAGGTCGAGGAGCGGGTTTTGCATCGGCTAGTCTCAATTTAGCACCACCTTTCGCCCGTTGACCACGTGCCCGAGTAACATGCGGGGCGTGAGGCAGCGAACCCGTGGCTACTAGCGTTGACAGCGTTGCCCGCCTCAGCCGTCGCGAGGCGCTCGGCGTGCTGCTCGGCGCGCCGCTCGCCGCGCAGGCGTGTCGCACGCCGCGAACCCGCAGCTACGCCGGCCGCTTGCTCGGCGCCTCGTCGTCGATCGGACACCGCTTTCGCGACGGCAAGCTGCCGCGGGCGAACGAGGCCAGCGAACGCCGTTCGGTCGGGATCGCGATCGTGGGCGCGGGGCCGAGCGGACTCAGCGCGGCCTGGCGCTTGGAGCGCCTGGGCTATCGCGACTTCGAGCTGTTCGAGCTCGAGGCGCAAGCGGGCGGAACATCGGCGTTCGGCAGCGATGGCGTGGTCCCGCATCCCTGGGGTGCGCACTACGTGCCCCTGCCCGGCGCGCGCAATCCCGCGCTCATCAGCCTGCTCTCCGAGCTCGGGGCCGTATCCCGCACTGCCGATGGCGAGTGGCTCGCCGATGAGCGCGCGCTGATCCGTGCCCCTGAGGAGCGCTTGTTCCTGGCGGGCGCCTGGCACGAGGGCTTGTACCCGAGCGCCGGAGCCACGGCCAAAGACGTGCGCGAGTGGCGCGCGTTCGAGACCGAAATCGCGCGTTGGATCGCGTTTCGTGACGCGCTCGGTCGCCCCGCATTCGCCGTGCCGATGCGGCTCGCTTCGAGCGACAGCGCGGTCACCGAGCTGGATCGTATCTCCGCGGCGGACTGGCTGTCCCAACGCGGCCTGTCCGGTGCTCGGTTGCGTTGGTACGTGGAATACGCGTGCCGCGACGACTACGGCTTGGATCTCGCGCACACCAGCGCTTGGGCCATGCTGTTTTACTTCTGCAGTCGGGTAACGCGCCCGGGAGCCCCGTCTCAGCCGTTCCTGACCTGGCCAGAAGGCAACGGCCGCTTGGTGAGCCACCTGTCTCGCGTTGCGGGTGAACGGCTGCGGCTCGGTCGACTGGTCACAGAAGTGAACGCCGAGCCAGCTGAAGCGGGCGTGGACTTCGCGGTGTTCGATACGCGCAGCGAGCAGCTACTCCGTTACCACGCCGAGCGTATGATTTTGGCCGTGCCGAAGTTCGTCGTGCCGCGCTTGCTGCGCGCACTGCCCGAGTCGCGGCTGCGCGATGCAAGCGAGTTCCAGTATGGCTCGTGGCTGGTCGCGAATTTGCACTTGCGCGCTCGCCCCGAGAGCGTCGGCTTTCAGCTGGCGTGGGACAACGTCCTCTACGACAGTCCCTCGCTCGGCTACGTCGTGGCCACCCACCAAACGCTGGCCGACCTCCGTCCCACGATTTGGACCTACTACTTGCCGCTGCTCGGCAAGGCCGCGCGCCACGAGCTCGAGTTGCTCGATCATGCGACCTGTTGCGACGCCATCGTCGCCGACTTGGGGCGCGCTCACCAGGGGCTCGAAGCCGCCATCGAGCGCATCGACGTCTGGCGTTGGGGTCACGCCATGGTCTCGCCGCACCCGGGGTTCATATGGGGTGGCGCGCGCGACCGCGCCGCCGCACCCTGGGCGGAGCGGGTTTTCTTCGCGCATAGCGATCTTTCGGGGCTTTCTCTGTTCGAGGAAGCTCAAGATCACGGGGTGCATGCGGCGGAAGCCGCGCTGCGCTCTCTGGGCCGCGAAGTGACGGCGCTCACGGCGGGCTGAGGCCAAGATGCGCTATGCTGAGCGCATGCCCGCGCTCGGTGCACCCTCCGTCGCGGCTGCTTCGAGCAGCTCCGCGATCGGCGCGCGGGCGGGCGCGCTGTGCGTCGAGCCATGGCTGTGGAGTGCGCGCCGTGATCTAGCGCTGTTCGGTGGCAGCACGCTGGCAGCGCTGCTCGTCGTGGCGCTCGGGCATGCGTTGGGCGTTGCGGGCGGCCCGTTGCCAGAGTGGGCGTTCATCGTATTCGTGCTCGGTGTGGACGTGGCGCACGTGTACGCCACGCTGTATCGCAGCTATTTGGACCGAACAGAGCTGCGCGCCCGACCCGCGCGCTATGTGCTGACTCCGCTGTTCGCTTACGCGGCGGCTGCGGCCGCATTCAGCGCCGGGGCGCTCGTGTTTTGGCGCGGCCTCGCGTATCTGGCGCTGTTTCACTTCGTGCGCCAAGAAATCGGCTGGCTGCGCGTGCAACGCGCCAAGGCGAAAACCGCGCGCTTCGACGCACGCTTGGACGAGCTCGCGCTCTATGCGGGCGCGCTGTATCCGGTCTGGGTTTGGCACACCGCGCCCAGCGCGCGCACGTTCTCCTGGTTCGTTGCGGGTGATTTTTGCGCGCTGCCGGCCGCCCTGTGCTCGCTCACGGGCGTCGTTCGCGGGCTCTGGTTGCTGACGCTCGGCGCGTTCGCGCTGCGTCAGCTGTGGCTCCTCGCGGCGCGCGGCGTGGCGCGCCCGCTACCTTGGCTGATCGTCGCCAAGACAGCGCTGATTTGGTACGTCGGCATCGTGCTGTGTAATAGCGACTTCGACTTCACCGTGACCAACGTGCTCGCGCATGGCGTGCCTTATTTTGCTTTGCTCTGGGGTTACGCGCGCGAGCAACGACAGGCAAAGCTTCCGGTCCTGAGCGCGCAGCTGGCCGGCAGGGGGCTCGTCGTTTCGTTGCTCGGGCTGCTTGGCTTGGCCGCAGTCGAAGAAGGGCTCTGGGATCATTTCGTGAACCACGAGCATGCTTGGCTGTTCGGTGACGGCCCCGAGCTGGGGGCAGGGGCACTGCGCTGGCTCGTGCCCCTGTTGGCCGTGCCGCAGCTCACGCATTACTTCTTGGACGCACGGCTTTGGCGCAGCGCCGATACTCGCCGTTTGCCGGCGCAGCGCCGCGCGCTCGGCCTGCCGCTACCCGAGGGAACGAGCTCATGACCGAGGCCGTGAAGGAGGGTGATTTGCTCTGGCAGCCGAGCGAGGCGGCCCGCGCTCAGAGCCGAATCAGCGACTACTTGGCTCACCTCGAGCGGAGTCGGGCGCTGCGATTTCGGGACTACGCCGAGCTCTATGCCTGGTCGGTCAGCGACGTGGGCCAGTTTTGGGCCTCGGTTGCCGAGTACTTTCAGGTGAAGTTCCGGACCGCGGCGGAGCCGGGGCCTGCCGGCGCGTTGCCCTTCGTCAGTTGGTTCGAAGGCGCGACCCTGAACTATGCCGAGCACGCCCTGCGCTTTCGCGGTGAAGAGCTGGCCGTCGTGGCCTGCAACGAAAGCGGTCAACGGCGCACCTGGACGCGGGCTCAGCTGGTCGACGACGTGGCACGCGCGCGTGCCGGTCTTCGTCGCCTCGGCGTGGCACGCGGCGATCGCGTGGCAGCGCTACTGCCCAATGGCGGCGAGGCGTTGATCGCGTTTCTCGCTACGGTCAGCCTGGGCGCGGTTTGGTCGAGTTGCGCTCCGGAGTTTGGGGCAAGCAGCGTGCTCGACCGCTTTCGGCAAATCGAGCCCAAGGTGTTGCTCACGGTCGCCAGCTACTCGTACGGCGGCAAATTTTTCGATCGCGCCTCGGACGTGGCGCACATCGTCGCTGGGTTGCCAAGCTTGCGAGCGACCGTGTGCGTCGGCGAACCCGGTGATTTGCCGACGCGCGTGCCGGAGCTCCAGAGCTTTGCGCACTTGCTTTCGGACTACGAGCCCCTGTCCTTCGAAGCGGTCCCGTTCGAGCACCCGATCTGGGTGCTGTATTCCTCCGGTACGACCGGGCTTCCGAAGGCCATCGTTCACGGGCATGGGGGCATGCTGCTCGAGCACTTGAAAGCGCTCGCGCTGCACATGGACCTTGGCGAGCCAGACGTCTTTTTCTGGTTCTCCACCACGGGCTGGATGATGTGGAACATGCTGGCTTCGGGCTTGCTCGTGGGCGCGCGGCTCGTGCTCTACGACGGCAGCCCAGCCTTTCCGAACCTGCTCGCGCTGTGGAAGCTGGCCGAGGCCGAACGAGTCAGCTACTTCGGCGTGAGCGCGCCCTACCTGCTCGCCTGCCAAAAAGCCGGCGTCGAACCGGGCAAAAAGCACGACCTGAGCGCGATCCGCGCCTTGGGGACCACGGGCGCGCCGCTACCGGCGGATGGTTTTGGTTGGGTGTATACGCACGTATCGTCATCGTTGTTGCTCGGCTCGGTGAGCGGCGGCACCGACGTGTGCACGGCGTTCCTGCTCTCGTGCCCGCTCTTGCCGGTGCGCGCGGGGGAGATCCAATGCCGCGGGCTGGGCGCCAAGATCGAAGCCTTCGACGATGCCGGGCGGAGCGTGGTGGGTGAGGTCGGTGAGCTCGTGCTCAGCGCGCCGTTTCCGGCGATGCCTATCTACTTCTGGGGCGACGCGGACGGCGCGCGCTTCAAAGACAGCTATTTTTCGATGTACCCCGGAGTCTGGCGGCACGGGGATTGGATCAAGCTCACCCCGGACGGGGGTGCCGTGATCTACGGGCGCTCGGATTCGACCTTGAACCGCGGCGGCGTGCGCATGGGGACGAGCGAGTTCTACCGCGTCGTGGAGCAAATCCCGGAAATCGCCGATAGCCTCGTGGTCGATACCGGGTCGCTCGCTGACGCGACTGGCACCTTGTATTTGTTCGTGGTCTTGGCTCCGGGCAGCACGCTCGATTCCGATCTCAGACGCCGGATTGCAAGTGAGGTGCGGCGCGAGCTGTCACCGCGTCACGTGCCCGATCAGATCCTCTCTGTGCCGGCCGTGCCCCGAACCTTGAACGGCAAGAAGCTCGAGGTGCCCGTCAAACGCCTGCTTTTGGGCGCAGCACCGAGCAGCGTCGCCAGCCGCGATACGCTCGCCAACCCAGCCGCACTCGATGACTTTGCGCGCTTGGCGGCTGAGCTTCGCAAAGCCTGAGGGTCGTTCGAGGCAGCACCGTGGCACGGACCGCACACTGGTGCGCACTCGAGTGCGAGCGAGCGGGCTGCAGCGGCACGCTGCGGGCCGGCCAGGCAGCGCGGAACCTCAGGAAATCGCAGAGAACACGGGCGCGCGCCGGAGCCGCCGGGCGACCGCCACGCAGCTCCACTCTGGCATGCACGTTGCTCTACTACGGCTCAGTCGCAGTGGACTTTGGTGCGGTCCCGGGGAGGGAGCACCAACCGGAGGGAGATCCATGGGGGGGAAACTCGAGCCCCGGATCGCCCAGCGCGGTCCGGGGTCTCACTAAACGCCGCATTCAGTCGAGCTTGTACAAGCACCAGAAGTAACCCGGCAGAGGGTTTTGGGGCATGCCGTTGCTAGCCTCGCAGGTGAGCGTGCCGCCGAGGCAAGGCAACCGGGTCTGACACAACTCGAGACCGTAGGCCCGAATGCCCTGCGTTCCAGCGTGGAACACGCACTGCGAGCCGGCAACCGCCGTCGGTACGAACAAGGTGCCATCTTGCGGCGTGTATGACAGCTCGCACATCCCGATGCGCCCTTGGTCATCGGTGAAGCTGGTGCAGTCGCTCTCGTCGTCGCAGTACAGCACGGCGCTGGTGCTAGGACACTGCGCGGCGGGCTTGCACTCACCGGTGCTCGTGCCGGCGTTCGCGTCGACCGTGAGGCAGCACACGTTCCCTGAGGTGGGGCAGACCGTGCCGTTGTCGCCGCAGCGTACTGTCGGCCCCGTGGACGCCTCGGGTACGCTGACGAGATCGACGATCGTGCTGGTCTCGGCGCAGGTCCCGTCGACGCAGGTATGGGCCGCGTCGCAACCAATGCCACTGCAATTGCCGGTCAGCGTGATATCGAGCTCGAGCGTCGCGTGGCGGTTGAAGCGCACCGAGCGGCGCGCGACGATGCAGCCCTTGTACTGATGGGTCGCGCAATCCTCCGGGTTTTGTCCGATCCCAGCGACCACCCTGAGGCCGACCTCGGCGTCCTTCGGACCAGACGGCGTGATCACCAAGCTGCCGATTTGCCCGTTGCGATCGCAGCTCGTCGAGGTGAGGGCTGGGGCTTTGTTTTCGAGGTTCGAGTCGGGCGCGCCGACGTACACCGCGATCCCTTTCCACGATGCGCTGTCGGTGCAAGGCACGTCCGTATATACGTTGAGGCGGATCTCGGTCGCATCAGCGCAGGCGCCGAGCAGCGACCACGCGACGAGGCAAACGAATGTGGTCCGAAACAGCGAGCTTCGTCGAAGGATGCGCGCCATGGCAGCTCAGAAGTGAAGCGGAGCGGTGATTTGCCCCGGGGTGAGGGTGCCCTTGTCTGCGGGGCGTTCGGTGAACGAGGCGACGGCCAGGGTGACTCCTCCAGCGACGAGTAGACCCGCGCCGGTCCAAAACCACCAGCGGCTCGTGATCGCCACCGAACGTTCCAACTTGATCGACAAATCGCGACTCGTGCCGGCACGGAGCACGATCGGCACGCTGGCTTCGTCGTAGCCTTCGCGTTGCGCAGTGATGCGGTGGGTGCCGGCCGGTAGTGCCAGCTCGATGCTCGGCGAGCTCGTGCCTTGGTTGCGTCCATCGACTTGAATCCGCGCGCCGCCCGGGCTGGTGCGAATGGTCAGTAGGGCCGAGCTCGAGCGGGCGTGCAGGGAGAGCTCTAGCGATAGCCGACCACCGGCGGGAACCACGATTTCACGATGCACCGGGAAGAAGCCATCGAGCTCTAGATCCAGGGTCGCGGCGCCGGCCTCCAAACGGGTCGGGGGCAGTGGCGTCGTGCCGAGCACCTTGTTGCGTAGCAAGACGCGAGCGCCGTTGACGTTGCTCGACAGCTCCAGCGTTCCGACCCGGGCCCGCAGCTCCGAAAATAGCCGATCGAGCCCGCCGACCTTGGCCTTCACTTCGGGCGAAGCTTCACGATCGAAGCGTTCGAGAGTCTTCAAGGCTTCCGCGAACTCACCGAGCAGCTGATGAGCGCGGGCGATGCTGTACAGCACACCGGTGTAATCCGGCGCGAGCGCGGCCGCTTGCTGATACGCCGCGAGCGCGTCCACGTAGCGCATCTCGATCATGGCTTGGTTGCCGGCAGCGCGTAGCACAGCGGCGCGACCGTCGTCCGAGGTGGGGTCCGTGTCGCGAGCATCGCTCACGGGCAAAGGGACGGAGCCGCGGGACCCGGCCGCGCGCGCGGCGGGCGCGGCTGCGAGGTCGGCGAGCGGCCAAGCGAGGCACGCGCCAATGATCAGTGGAAATAGGCGAAGAGGACGTCGCGTCCGTCGCATCGGAGCCATCATTGGGTGGGGAAGAAAAGCGGGTTGTTGGCGTGAGCAGAGGTTGCGGCGGCGGGGGAGGGACGGGGCACGGCCTTGGCGGGCTGCGCCTTGGGCGCGCGTTTGTCGAGCGTTGCCGGAACCGTTGGCACGGTCGGCGGCAGAGCGCTCGTCAGGGCCGGCGCGGCCGTTGGCTGCGCGCCGCTGGTGCCCAAAGCCTCGTTGGGCGTGGCGGCAGTGGCCGGCGGTGGGCTCGAAGGAACGGGCGTCGCAGAAGGCGCGGGCGTGTGCGCGGCGCGATGCTGCAGCACGAGCACGGAGGCGCCGCCCGCGATGAGCAGGCCAAGCCCAGCCAGCCAACCGAGCGTGCTGCGCAAACGACCGATTTGCGGCGGGCGCGACGGAGGCAGCTCCATCTCGGGAGCCGTTTCGCTGCTGAGCAGGAGCGTGTTGGCGGCGGCGCTGTTCAAACCGGCGCGCCGCGCAGGGTCGGCAAGGGCCGCGCGCATGGCTCGCGCATTGGGCCAGCGATTGCGGCGCTCGAAAGACAACGCGCGATCGACCACCGCGACCAGCCACGGCTCGAGGTCGGGGCGGACCTTGGCGAGTGAGCGCGCCGGCCGCGTCGCAGCCAGCACGAGCAGCTCGTTGTCCGTCTGTGAGGGATGAACGGGCTCGCCCGTGAGCAATTGAAACATCGTGGCTCCGACCGCCCACACGTCCGTCAGCGCATCCAGCTGTTCGAGCCGACCTGCCGCGAGCTCCGGCGCCATGAAGGCAGGCGTACCGAGCGTAGTGCCCGGCCGCGTCGCGAACGCGCCCGGATTGCCCTCCACGCGCGCAATGCCGAAATCCAAAACCTTGAGCGCGCCGTCCTCGGTCAAAAACAAGTTGCCAGGCTTGATGTCTCGATGCAGCACGCCGCGATCGTGGGCGACAGCGAGCACGTCCAGCACGCGCAGCGTGGCGAAAATCACTTGCTCCTTCGGCAGGGTGCCTTGCTCGAGTAGGAGCTCGAGCAACGATTTGCCGCGCAGCAACTCCATCACGATGAACACGTTGCCGGTCTCGTCTTCACCCTCGTCCAACACGGCCACGATGTCGGGGTGGTCGACTCGGTTCGCGGCGTAGCCTTCGGCCAAGAAGCGCTGCCGTACACCCGGATGGTGCGCGTACTCGGGGTGCAGGATCTTCACCGCGAATGCTCGCCCATTGCGATGGCGAGCGGCATACACGGTGGCCGTGCCGCCTACGCCAATGACCGCTTCGAGCAACAAGCGCCCGCCCACCATGCGCCCCACACGCGCTTCCGCAGCGCGCTGATGGGTGCTCGTGATCAGGCCCTCCTCCTCTGCAGCTGGTGTGGGCCTTGCTTCCACGGTCCCCTCCACTACCATACACAATGCGTCGCGATGCGCGCACAAATTCCAAGAATGGCTGACAATTCGAATTTTGATCCCGCGACGCTGCCGGAGACGCTCAGCGTTCCAGCCTCGTCGTTGCGGACTCAGGAGTCGGCCGGCTTGATCGTGATTTGGGCGCCGGGTGAATCCGGACTGATTGGGGCCTGGTTGCCAGTGGCGGGCGAAGCGCGCGTTTTCGGCCGCGGTCCCGCGCTGGACACCGACCCGTTACCGCGCGTGTTGCCCATCCAACAGCGCCCGGCCTCCAACGTCCTGCTCGCGCCGTTCGTCAGCCCTGCGCTTTCGCGGGTGCAGCTCGAGCTGCGGCAGCTCGGCAGCGCGCGCGTGGAGCTGAAAAACCGCGGTCGCTGCAAGCTGACCGTAAACGATGTCGCCTGCGAGGAAGCCGTCGTTCAACCGGGTGACGTAGTTCAGGTCGGCAACCAACTGCTGCTCCTGTGCTCTTCGCGCATCGCGCGCATGGTCGCCCCAGCGCTTTCCGGCCCGAGCTACCCGTTTGGCGAGCCGGATGCTGACGGTTTCGTAGGTGAATCACCGGCCATGTGGCTGCTCCGCCAAGAGCTGGACTTCGTGGGCGCCAGGCCCGGGCACGTACTGATTCATGGCGAGTCCGGGACGGGAAAGGAGCTTGCCGCGAACGCGGTGCATCGCGCTTCGAAACGCAGCGGGGCGCTCGTCGCTCGCAACGCGGCGACCTTTCCCGAAACATTGATCGATGCCGAGCTGTTCGGGAGCGCCAAGAATTTCCCCAACCCCGGGATGCCAGAGCGCACGGGCCTGATCGGTGCTGCCGACCAAGGCACGCTGTTCCTTGACGAATTCGCGGAGTTGCCCTTGGCGCAACAGACGCGCCTCTTGCGCGTGTTGGATGCCGGTGAGTACCAGCGCCTCGGTGAGTCGGCCCTGCGCCACGCGGACGTACGCGTCGTCGCTGCCACCAATCGGCCGCTCTCGGATCTTCGTCATGACGTTGCCGCCCGCTTTGCGTTCAACGTTCACACGCCGAGCCTTGCCGGTCGGCTCGAGGACGTTCCGCTGCTGGTTCGGCACTTGCTACAGCAAGTCGCGCGTGAAGACGAGCAGCTGCGCGCGCGCTTTTTCCAGGCCGATGGTGAGGCGCGGCTTTCGCCCGGCTTGCTACTCGGGCTGCTGCGCGAGCCAGCGGTCGGCAACGTGCGCTCGCTGCGCAACTTGCTGTGGCGCTCGCTCGCCGAGAGCCCCGGGGATACCCTGCTTTGGCCGACCAGCCCCCCGCTCTCGAGCCCCCCGGCCTCGGCGTCGGCAGCAGAAGCGGGTGACGAGCGCGCGCGGATACGGCAAGTGCTCGACAAGAACCAAGGCTCAATCGACAAGACTTGGCGCGAGCTCGGGCTTTCGAGCCGCTTCGCCTTGAATCGGCTGCTCAAGAAACACGGCATCTCCGTGCGCCGCAGCTCGGGTTGAGGTCCGTCGCGGATCGACTCAGCGCCCGTGCGTGGCCGCTGCTTCTGACTTGCCGCCGCCCGTGCACAGCGCTTTCAAGCGTGCTTTGGCGATGCGGTGAGCGAGCGGGCTTTCGTCGATGCCGAGCCACTCGCGAGACAAGCGTTGCGCCACCGCCAACGTAGTTCCAGAGCC
This sequence comes from Myxococcales bacterium, assembly GCA_040348785.1. Lineage (GTDB taxonomy): Bacteria > Myxococcota_A > Polyangia > Polyangiales > Polyangiaceae > PMG-095. The sequence continues at coordinate 32,639 of JBEQTH010000041.1, forward strand.
GTGCATGGGATCGAGCACGCGGCTCTGGGTTGACGTCGAAGCGCGCAGGATACGCTCCAAGAGCGACTCGGGCTTTTGCGTGGGGTAGCCCGTGGCTTCTTGGATCAACGGCGTGTTGGCGCGCATCGAGGGGCAGTCCGTCCAAACGCTGCCGATCCGCCGCCCAAGATCGGCGTAGTAGCGGTAGGTTTTGCCGGAGACACGCCGATCGCGATAGTTGCGACCATCCGCGTCCACGTTTTTGAAGTGCATGCGCAGGCTGGTCGCGGCGTGCCGCTCGCGGAGCGCCGGATCCTCACCGTTCCAAATCATCTCTCGGCCGCGCGCGAAGATCAGGATCGTTTGATGGGTGACGCTCGGGCCGGCGCGGCGTTTGCCGCCGTTGCCCGGCACCCAAATCACCTCGCCTTGAAAGGCGCTGCGCCCGAACACGCGATCGGCGAGCACTTTGGCGTCGTGCACGGCGCGATGATCCAGGTGCAGCCACAAGCTGCCCACGGCACTGAGCGATTCACGCACGGCGACGAGCCGCGGCTCGAGCATCGCCAAGAACGAATCGAGGCCGCCCCAAGCGTCGCGATAGGCGACTTGGCCTGCCACTCGTTCACCGCGCTTTTGACGCGCGCCGCGCTCGCCGCCCGCGTTGAACGGCGGATCCATGTACGCGAGGTCGAAGCCCCGGGGCGCGTTCGCCTCGGTCAAGACTCGTAAGCAGTCCCCCTGGTGCAACTCGCCGCGCCCGAGCGGCACACTACGGGGCACGCGCCTCGGCCTCTTGGGTGGCGACGTTCGCAGTCTCTCCCCAGTCGAACGGATCGTCCTGCGCGATCTGAAACCAATCCTCAGCATCCAGAGTATGCGCTGGGCTGTAGGGCGGCAGCCATTGCCAGCGCGGCCCGCCGCCGCTGCAGCCCGAGACAGCTTCCTCCGGCGAGCAGGCAATGCGCAGGTGGACGTGGTCGTCGTGGCGCAAGCTGTCGCTCGGCTCCAGCATCACGGTCTCGGCGTGCCAGATCAGCGCGTCGGGCTCGCCCAGCGCGCGCGCGTGGTCGATTAACAGCGCCTCGATCTCGTGACACACGAACATGAACTGCACGCCGATTTCGGGGGACGTGAGCAGCGAGCGCAACAAGAGCCACTCGCGGTCGATGTCCAGGCGTACGAAGTCCCCGCTTTCTTGGACGCGGGCCAGGCCGTCGGCCTCGAAGCGCACGAACCCGGGGCTCGGCACCGGGACACCCTCGGGAGTCGTCACCAAGAACAACAAGTCCACGTCCCGACCGCTGCGATGCGAGTCATGCCCGGGGATGCGACCACCGCCCTTGGCGGAGAGATCCCCGATAGACAGCGGCGCGCCCCCCGGCGCCTCACGCGCGACCGCAGCCGCGGCTTGCTGCAGCGCTCCGACCAGACGCGGGCGCCCAAAATAATGGCTGCTTTGGGGCCGATAGCGAACGAAGCCGGTCCCGCGCACGGGCAGCTCTTCGGATTCGCTGAGCACCCCTCGGTTGGGCGCGCCGACCGTACCGTGCAGGCCCGGCGCGAGCGGGGTCGGTGTGCTGAAGCAGCCGGACACGAGCAGCGCGCCGACGACGAGCCGCGCCCGGCCGAGCTTTTGGCCCAATCCGGAGAGCGCCCTCACGCCGAGCGCCCCGGGATCCACGCGCGAATCCCTTCGGCTACGGCGCTGAACGCTTCGCGCGACGCCATGCCGTCGACCAGGTCCAACTTCGTATCGCGCACCGTCAGGTAGCCATGATCGATGAAGGCTTGGAATGCGTTTTGAACGATGTTCTTGCTGACGGCTTCGGAGCGCTCGATGCTGCCCTCCAAGAACAAGCGGTGCCCGAGCGTGAGCGCCTTCTTGACCAGCTCTTTCTCGGCCATGGGCGATTTTTCGAGCAGCTCCAGCGCGCGCGCAGCCACGTAATAGCCCTCGATGAAGTTCTGCAAAATCGAGGCGTAGGTGCGGAGCCAGAGGTGCCCGCTCCAGCCGTCGTGCCCTGGGCCTTCCGAGAGCAGGCCGTCGTTTCGAACGACTTCCCCGGCGCTGGCCATGGCGCGCACGGTGTTCTCGAAGATGGCTTCGAACGGCGCGTCTGCGCGGAAGCGGAACTCGAACTTGAACAGCTTGGACAGCGCTTGCACGCGCTCGCGCACCCAGCAGAAGTCGATTTGATTCGGGGAACCAGGCGCGGTCAACATGGCCATGGCCACCAGCGCACGCTCGACGAAGAAATGCACGATGATGTTCTTCGACGTGTCGAGCGACAGCCGTTTGTTGCGCAGCACGCTGTATGTCGCGCCGACCCCGGCTTGCTTGCCGGAGGCGCTCGGATCTTCCAAAAATTGCACTTCGACGATCTCGGCGTCGACGAACATCTGCACGGCTTCGCGGAGGGCCTCGGGGCGGAGTGCGCCGGACGGGCCGCGCAAGGTTTGGCTGGTGCGCGCGCCCAAGCCTTCGGCGACCGAGAGCAACTTCGAGCAATACTGGATGAGCTCGGTGTGGCCGATGCCACGTTGCTCGTGCGAGAGCAAGGCTAGCGCGGTGAGGGCGCCCGGTGTGACCGCGGTCACGCGGTTGATCTCGTCCATCACGCGGTTGCCGAGCCGGGTGACCAGGCTGCGGCGCTTGGCGGGGCTGAGCGGCGTGCCGGCGGCCAGCTCGATTTCCTTGCGGATCTCGCCAAAAGTCAGGATTTGCCCGACCTGCATGTTGATCGTGCCGTAGCGGTGGAGCAAAAGCTCACTGCTCTTCAAGAGGCCCGCCGCATCCTCCTTGGTTTTCTCACCGCCGCGCAGCTCGCGCTCGTAGCCCTGCGCCTCGATCACTCGCTCGTAGCCGATGCTGATCGGCACGAAGAAGCATTCTTTGTCTGGAATGGCCAATGCTGCGTCGGCCACCATGTTGAGCAAGCCGAACTTGGGAGCGAGCAGCTTGCCGGTGCGGCTGCGCCCGCCCTCCAAGAACAGCTCCACCGGGTAACCGCTGCGCAAGAGGCGGCGCACGTAGGCGTCCACCACCGCGGCGTACAAACGGTCGCCGCGGAACGAGCGGCGAATGAAGAACGCGCCGCCGCGCCGGAACACCGCGCCCATCGGGAAGAAGTTCAAATTGTCGCCCGCGGCGATCACGGGCAGCGGCAGATTGTGCTGATTGAAGATGTAGCTGAGGATCAGATAATCGATGTGGCTCTTGTGGCTGGGCAAGAGCACGAGCACCCCGGCTTTGGCCGCGCCGCGTAGCCGTTCGATGTCGCTCTTGTTGTATTCGATACCCGCGTAGATACGCGTGAACACGCGATCGAAGATCACCTCCAGCGCCTTGATCGTCGTGCGATCGGGGGTGGCTTGCAGCTCGCGCAGCATCTCGAGCGCGCGCTGGCGCAGCATGTACTTGTCGGTGCGCTCGTCAGCCAGGTCGTCGATCACCGCGCGCATCTTGGGGCTGCGGATGATCTCTTGCCGCACGCGCTCCGGCGGCTTGTCGGCGGGGCCCGTCACGCTGCGCCGTTCGCGCTCCAGGCGGCCGAGCACTGCATACGTCAAGCGACGCACGAGCACGGGGTCGGGGCTGCCCGGGTTGTCGGCGAGGAAGCCCGAGAGCCAGATCGGCTCGCCGAGCTTCAGCTCGACGTGTTTGTAGTTGTAAAGAAACTGCGCAACCGTGCGCAGCGGGCTCGGCCACTCACGCGGTCCCAAGATGAAGTCGAACGGCTCGGTGCCCCGCGAGTCCGGGAATTTGGTCCACACGAACACTTGGGGCACGAGCAAAATCGGACGTTCGCGCTTTCGCTGCAGCTCGAACAAGGTGCGGACCAGGCCGTCCCCCTCTTGCAGGCCGCGGCCGCCGCTGGCGCCCGCTGCTAGATCCAACACGCCCGGTGGGCGCTTGAGGAACAGCGCCGCAGAGCCGCCTCGTTCCAGCGCATCCTCCAGCTCGACCGAGCGCGATACGGTTTTGGGCGGCAGGATCGCATTGAGCCAACCCTTGCCCATCGGATTCAAAATCCAGAGCCCGAGGTCGTTCACGAACCGGATCTGCGGCAAGCGGTGGCGCTTGGTCAGATAGTCCAGCGCCAGAAAATCGATGAAGTTGAGGTTGCGCAGGACGTAGACAATCGAGCCCTCCGAGGCCAGATCCTTGACCGAGCGCACCCACGCGTCGTCGACTTGAATCTTCTCGAAGAAGCGCCGATACAGCGCGCGCAGGGCCGGGTTCGGCTCGTACGGGCGGGTCAGTTCGCGTTTCACCATCGACGGAAGCGGGCTCGTGAGGGGGAGGAGTCGATCATATACTTGCTCAGCGGAGTGCGCGCGAGTAGTCGATGGCGGGCGTTCATGCTCAAGCAACGGCTCTTTTACTGGCGACGGTCCGTGACGCAGTGCGTGTTCGTTGCGCTGGCACTCTGCACAGCCGGGCTCGCGGCCTGCAAGAAGAAGCCTCCCGCGCCGTTGCCGATTCCAGAATCATCTGAGGAAAACGGCGAACTGCCGGCTCTGGCAACGGGCAGCGCAGCTCCTTCGGCGTCGTCCTCCGTTCCGTCTCAGGGGCCGGTCGCCACTCGCTGTCGCGAACTGCCGCACTCGAGCCCGTTTCGGATCGGTGAGGTCGTGACGTCCCGCGCCGGTAAGGACAAGGACGACTCCGAGGACGGCGGTCCGGACGAGGACGACGAAGTGCCGGATCCTTACGCGGTGGAGCTCGGGCCGGCGCGAGCCGATGGCGACGGCTTCGTGCTCAGCGCCCTGCGCACCGTAAAGGGTCACTCCCACGCACTGATCGCGCTGCTCGCGGGCGACGCGACCTCGGGCAAGGTGGTCGACTTGGGCCCGGTGCACGGCGATCCGGATCCGCCCTTGTTCGTCGCGCACGGCAGGGATCTGCTCGTCGCAGCGGCTGACACCGACGCGGGAGGCGGTATGCTCAAGATCGGGATCGTGCGCGACGCGCGGGGCAGCGCCGAGGTCCATTGGGGGCCCGAGCTCAGCGGGGTGCGTCGAGATTCCACGTTTGCACTGGAGGCTTCCGGGGAGCGCGCCTTCTTGGCCTACGCGGCGGACAGCGGCGGCAAGATCCGCGTCTTCGGCGCCAGCATCGATCCGAGCAACCTCAAGCAAAAGATCGCTCCCGAACCGCTCAGCGCGGCCGGCGCAGACGTGGATTCACCGCGCTTGGCGCGGCGCTCGGGCGGCTTCTGGCTTGCGGTGTTGCGTGCGCTGGATGCCCCCAAAAATAAGCCACAGAAGCCCAAGCCGCCGAGCGACGGCTCGACCGATCTCGCCGAGGGGGATTCGTTGCTCGACATCGGCACGGGACGGATCGAAGTCACGAAGCTCGACGCGCAAGGCAAACCGGTGTCGTCGGCGCTGGTGGTGACCGCGCCCGGCGCGCGTCCGATGAGTCTCGACTTGGCAGCCGCAGCCGACGGCGGCGCGTACATCGGCTTTCGCGGTGACGACAGCACTCCGGGCGCAGAAGGTGGCGCGCTCGAATTGGTGCACGTGAAGGCCGACGGCAGCTTCGAAAAAGTGACGCTGGGCGGCGAGCTCGAGGGCACCGGCACCCCATCATTGCTCGTGGACTCGGCCGAGCCCAGCAAGCTGTGGCTGAGCGCGGCAGGTCAAAACGGCGCGACTTGGTTCGGACGCCTGAACGAGCACAGCACGCTCGCGCCAGACGGCTTCGTGCGCGGCGGGGACTTGATCGCCGCGCGGGGCGGGCAACTGCTGCTCTCGCGCACGAACGGCACCGCTGCGGATCTCAGCGTCATCCAGTGCACGGACTGACGCGCACGCTCATTTGACGAGCAGCGGCCCGGGCACGATGTCGATGGCGGAAAGCTCGCCGGACCAATCGATCCCGAGCGAAGCGGACAAGCCCGAGGCGAGCTTCTTTCCGAAGCAACGGGCCACGATTTCACAGCTCAGGTCGAGCCCCAAGGCGCTGGCTCTGGCGCTCAACAGCTTGCCGGAAGTGCAGACGGGATCGCGCGCATTGGGGCGCGCGCTGGGGCACAGCTCGGCTATCTCGCGGCCGAGCTCGGCGCTGGTCGCGATCTCCTGAGCGTCGAGCAGCCCGGCTTTGGCCAAAATCCAAGCGCCGTTGCCGATCGCTGCGACGAGCTCGGCGCGCTCGAACGCGCTCGGTAACCAACTGAGCAGCGCGCTGTCCTCGGCCGCCCGGCGCGCGCCATAACCCCCAGGGATGATGAGACACTCTACGCCCGAGTGCGTTGCGAAATCACGCGTGGCGTCGAGAGCCAGCTCGCTGCGCGTCGTTACTGGGCCGCGAGCGCGAGCCACGAGATCGATTTTGAACGGCTGGAAGTTCCATTGCCGGCCGGCGCTCGACAGGACGCTCACGGGTCCCGTCACGTCGAGCAGCTCGACCTCGTCGAACACGGCAATCGCGGTGGCGTAGGGCTTGGTGCGCATGACTCACACGGTGAGCAGCGTGCTGCCCGTCGTGCTTCGGCTCTCCAGAGCACGATGCGCCGCCGCAGCCTCGGCGAGCGGAAAGCGCTGCCCGATTTCGACCGTGATGCCGTCGCGAATTGCTTGGAACAAGGAGCTTGCGCTGGCGAGCAGCGCTTCGCGGCTCGAGATGTACGTAAAAAGCGTGGGCCGAGTCACGTACAGCGAGCCCTTCTGGGCCAATAAGCCGATATCCAACGGCTCCGGCTTGCCGGACGAATTGCCGAAGCTCACCAACATGCCGCGCGGCTCGAGGCAGCTCAGCGAGTCGAGGAACGTGGCCTTGCCAATCGAGTCGAACACGACGGGGACGCCGTGCCCCTCGGTCAGCTCGCGTACCCGCTCAGAAACGATGTCACGGTCCAGGACCAGCACCTCGCGGCAACCATTCTTCTTGGCTAGCTCCACCTTCGCCTCGCTGCCCACGGTGCCGATGACTCGCGCGCCGAGCGCGTTCAACCACTGACAAGCGATCGAGCCGACGCCGCCCGCGGCGGCGTGAAACAGCACGGTTTGCCCGGAAGCGACGGGGAACGTGCGATGGATCAAAAACTCGGCCGTCATCCCCTTCAGCAGGCACGCGGCCGCAATGTCGAAGCTGATGTCGTCGGGTAGAGGCACCAGCCGATCGGCGGCGAGCACCCGCGCTTCGGAATAGGCCGCAAGCTCACCCGATGCCGCATAGGCGACGCGCTCGCCGACCCGGATCTGAGTCACGCCCGGCCCGACCTGCTCGACCACGCCCGCGGCCTCCGTACCCAGCCCGGAGGGCAGCGGAACCGGGTACAGCCCGCTCCGGTGGTAGGTATCGATGAAGTTCACGCCGATGGCGTGGTGCCTGACGAGTGCCTGCCCGGCCTTCGGCTCGGGGAGCGAAACTTGCTCGAGACCCAAGACCTCGGGCCCGCCCGTGCGAGTGAAGCGAATCGCGCGCGTCATGCGCGGTGGAGCATATCGAGCTTTCGCGGCGGCGGCGAGGTTGGAGCACCGGCGTCGGCGGCGTTGCAAGCGGGGCGCGGAGCAACTTCCAGCCCCGAACCGGGGGGACAGAACTGACCCTGGGTAGATGCGCCAAGGAGCGACTATGGACTGCCACACCTCATGCGTTCGATTGCAAGTCAAGACACGGCGGTTGCTCCTCGGGCGAAGATCCTGCTCTGCCTGCTCGCTGGAGTTGGGTTCGGTGGACTTGCCGCATGCGGCGCAGGCGATCCAGGGGGGAGCAGCGCAGGAGGCGCGCCGGGGCAGGCAGGTGCACGCCCCGAATCGGGCAGCGCCGGGATCCCCGCGGCTGGCGGGCCAGGGCCCGGGGGCGCAACTGGAAGCGCGGGATCGACGGCGCCGGGAGGGAGCAGCGGCACCGCTGGCAGTTTCGAAATCGCCGGTAGCGGCGGCAATGGAGGAGCTGCATCCGCGGGTGCTGCTGGGGCCGGCGCAGCTGGCGCCGGTGCTGCCGGCGGGGGAGGCGCGGTGAACGGCGGCAACGACGCGACGATCGTCCCTGACCCTTCTTGGACCTGTGGCATGCCCGAGGGCATCCCGTCCCCGGCTAGCGGCACGTTCGTGTTCAGCGCGGCGCTCGACGTGAGCGCCACTCACGACGTCGGGAACACCCAGTACGGCAAACGCCGCCAGCTCGACGTGTCGGGGGGCACCCTCACCGGCGACAAGCTCAAGGGCAGCGTGCTGAGCGGTGGCCTCGACTACGAGCTCACGCTCGCGAACGGCAGCATCGAGCTCGAGGAAGTGCTCGTATACAAGACGAGCGACAACGTCAGTATTTTCGTGCGCAATTGCGGCGTCGCAGCGGCCGGGGATCAGGTCGTGCGCGTCGTACCGGATATCGAAGCCCCCACTTCGGGCTCGTATGCTTGGCTCAACACCGCGAAGCTCGTCGGCAAGCGCGCGGTCTCAGGCGACAAGATCACGCTCGACGTCTACGACGTGTCCAAAGCCGCTGCAGGAAGCGTCAAAGTTCAGCTGAAGGATCCGCCCGGAGTGCCCAACACGTCGTGGGATTGTCTGAGCGGCAGTGGCACTCAGGGCAGCTCCGTGTTCACAGAGAACGTCACGCTCGGTTCTTCCTTCAGTGTCAGCAACGCCAAGCGCGGCAGCCGCAACATCATCCCCATCACCGGAGGCGCGACTACCGGCAAGGTGGCAGGAAAGATCCTGAGCGGCGGCGCTGACTATCAGCTGGCGGGCTCGTCCGGAACCACGTTGGATGCAAGGTACACGTTGGCACCGAGTGATGGCTCGTTCATCATCGTGCGCAACTGCGGACCCATCAACAGCCTAGTGCCGGCGTTCGAGGCGGCCGTCGACGGGCCGTACAAGTTCCTCAATGACGGCAAATTCCTGAGCTCTGCGCCGGGCTCGGGCGCGGGCGGCGTCAGCATTACTTTCTACGAACGCAAGTAGGCCGCGCGACGCGGTTTCGGGTTATCGTGGCGCGATGCGAGCGGGTTTGGGCGGTGGCTGGTTGTGCGTCCTGTTTTCGGCCATCGCGTGCGGCGGGCACGCGTCGGACCCACGAGCTGTCGGAGGAGCTATGGCCGGCGCCGGCGCGCCTCCCGACGTGGACCTGGTTGCCGGTGCGTCTGGCAGCGCCGGTAGCGCCGGCAGCGCCGGCAGCGCGGGCAGTGTGGCCGGCTCAGCGGCAAGCTCTGGCGAAACAGCAATCCCGCCCAAGGTCGGCGATGGCAAGCTTGCCGATCCCGGTGACACCGACAACGCCGGGTTCGGTTGGGATGCCTGCTTCGCCTCGCCGCCCGTGCGGATGGGCTCCGCACAGAGTTGCGCCGCGTGCCCGGCGGCTTCTTTGGGTGAAGAATATTTGCTGTTCAACTTCGAGCCCACGACCATGCCACCGCCGAGCAATGAACAGCTGGCTCAAGTGGCGTTCTTTTTCGAGCCGTCCGAAGCAGCCGAAGGGCTTTGGTTCGATGTGGCTTGGATCAGCGGCCAAAAGGACGGCTCGATGCTCTCGATGTGGCACGCAGACTTTGCGTGCCAGAACACGTCCAGCGTGCGCAGCGTCTCACTCCAACCGGTTTTGGGTGACGTCGCGGGCAAGTGGATGACCGGTTGCGTCCCCTTCGCAGTCGAGGGCCAAGTGCACGGCTTCAATCTTCGCATCGATACCAACGCCGTGATCGCCCTGGACGCCGTGCGGTTCGGGCCTGCGTGCCCTCGCTCGCCGTGAGCGGTGCGTTGTGGCGACCGCGGCCGCGCGTCCAACGAGCGCCGAGACGCCCCATCGCTCCAGCGAATCGAGCTCCCGGCGCCATGCGCGCTGGCCCAGGCGGCTTGCGAGCCTGCGCCGCGGGACGAAGCGCGAGGAGCGCCGTGTCGTGAGCGGGGTTCTGTGGTATCCCCAACCAAGTCCGCATGTCGTCCGATCCTGGATTCGAGCTCGAGCTGACCACGACCCCGCTACCCGCGGCCGAGCGCGAAAAGTTTCTGAAAGACCTGGGTTTTGGCCGGGTGTTCACCGAGCACATGGTCACCATCCGCTATTCGGACGGGCACTGGGGCAAAGGGCGGCTCTCGCCGTACGCTCCCATCTCGCTCGATCCAGCGGCGTCCGTGCTCCACTATGGGCAGGCCATCTTCGAAGGGTTCAAGGCCTACCGTCAGCCAGACGGTGGGATCGCTACGTTTCGGCCCTTCGCCAACGCGCAGCGCTTCAACAACTCGGCCGCGCGTTTGGCTATGCCTGCGCTGCCCGTGGAGCGCTTCGTGGCGGCCGCGGATCTGCTGATTCGTCAGGAGCAGGCTTGGGTCCCGCCGAATCCGGGGGAGAGCCTGTACCTGCGCCCGCTCATGATCGCGACCGAAGCCGCGCTCGGTGTGCGGCCGGCCAAGGAATACCTGTTTCTGCTCTTCGGTTCGCCCTCGGGCGCCTACTTCGCGCAGGGCGTGAAGCCGCTCAGCGTCTGGTTGAGCAAAGAGTACGTGCGTGCAGCGCCGGGCGGCACGGGCGAGGCCAAGTGCGCGGGCAACTACGCCGCGAGCCTGATCGCGCAACAGCAAGCGCTCGACGCTGGCTGCCAACAAGTGGTCTGGTTGGATTCGGTGCACAAGCGCTTCGTCGAAGAGATGGGCGGGATGAACCTGTTCTTCGTGTACAAGGGCGGCGCGTCCTCGCGCATCGTCACGCCCAAGCTGACCGGTACGCTTCTACCCGGCATCACTCGCGACAGCCTGCTCACTATCGCCAAGGACTTGGGTTACGGCGCCGAAGAAGCCACGATCAGCATCGACGACTGGGAGCGGGACGTAAAGAACGGCACGCTCACGGAAGTGTTCGCCTGTGGGACCGCGGCCGTGATTACCCCGGTCGGTGAAGTGAAGCACTCGGGCGGCAGCTACCTCGTGAACAACGGTGAGACCGGGCCGGTCGCGCAGCGGCTGCGCGATGCGCTGCTCGCCGTGCAGCACGGCACCGCGCCGGACGTGCATGGCTTCATGCATCGCGTGCCCTGAGTGGCCCGCGCCGAGCGGTCATGAGCAAGGATCGCAGCTACGGCGACGACGAGGTGCGCGCGATCGTGGAGCGCGCGCTCGCCGAGCAGCCCACGTCCGGTGTGAGCCACGAGGATCTGCTGTCGATCGGCGCCGGCGTCGGCCTTTCGAGTGACGCGATCGAACGCGCTGCGCACGAGGTGCGAGAGGCGCGGCTCGTCGATGCGGCACGGGCCAGCGTGGTCGCGCGTCGCCGCCGCGGTGTGGCGATTCATGCCTTCGTATTCTTCGCGATCAACGCGTTCCTGTTTGCGGTCAATTTTTTGACCACCCCCGGCGAGTGGTGGTTCCTGTTCTCGGTGTTCGGTTGGGGGTTGGGGTTGCTCTTGCACGCCGGGTTCGGCTTGTTTCTCGGCATTTCCGCGAAGCGCCTGGAACGCGAGCGGCGCAAGCAGGAGCGCCTCGTCGCGCCAAGCAGCGGGCCGCGGATCGCGGATCGTCGCACGGGGGTGCGTGTCGAAGGGCCGCTCGACTCCATCGAGCCGACGATTGAGCCAGACGCGCAGGTGCTGAAGCGTCGCGAGTGACGGGGTGTAGCCGCCCGGCTCCAAGTCGCTAGCGTTCTGCTTCGAATGCAGGCGTGCTAGCTAATGCGCCTCGTGCCCGGGTTTACTGCTGAGCCCCCTTCCGCTGTCCTGATCTGGGATGGCGGGCAAATCCGCCCTGTGTGCGATCGGAGCGCGGATCTCGAGCGCAACGTGGCGGCTTATCTCGGCCGTGATGTCTTCGAAGCCGACGCGCCATTCACGATTCGCGTCCGCTTGCGGCGCCCCGCGGACGCGGCCGTCATCGTCGCAGACGTCGAGAAAATAGGCGCCGATGGCAAAGTGTGGGGCGTCCGAAGCGTGAGCGGCGGTGAGAGCTGCGAACAGCTCGACGATCCACTGACCTTGGTCGTCGCCCTGATGCTCGACGCGCCGCCTGCTCCCGCGGAGCCCGACGCGCCTCCGACGCCGGACCCTGTGCCGCCCGAGCCTCCAGGCGAGCCCGAGCCGGCAGCGGAACCCGAAGTCGAGTCGAGCGACGCGGGCTCGCCCGAGCGCGATCTGGAGCCCGGCTTTGCGCGGGTCGGCTTGGGCGTCGGCTCCACGCTGGGGCTGCTGCCATTTCCGAGCATCGGGCCCCGTTTGGACCTCAACTGGAAGCCGCGCGGTTTCTGGGGTCTGGCGTTGTCAGGACAGGGTTTGGCCGGCTCGCGCATCGACCTGCCGGGCTCGGGCAGGATAGACTTCCGTATGCTCCAGGTGGGCGGCGCGCTGTGCCCGCTCGACAGGATCCGCGATCGGATTTGGCTCAGCGGCTGCGCCGGGCTCGACTTGGTCTGGCTCGAGGCCAAGAGTCGCGACTTGCTGGAAAATCGACGTCGAACCGAGCTCGTGCTCACCCCGTCAGTGCGTCTCGCGCTGGCTCGGGAGCTCGGCGCGGGCCCGATCTCCCTCGGCGGTCTGCTCGGGGTTTCGTTTCCAACCGTTCGGAATCGTTTCGTTTACCGCGACTCAGCCGGTCAAACCCAGCAAGCGTTCGAGGTGGGGACCCCCGCGCTGGTGTTCGGGGCGTTCGTCGCATTTCGGCTGCACTGAGCTCAGAAAGACCGCGGCATGCCCCCATTTCATCGAGTGGACGAGCGCCCGGTGGAAGCCATGCATCCGAGCGCGGCGGTCCCCAGCCTGGCTCAGATTTTCGAGCAGCACACTCCCTTCCTGTGGCGCGCCCTAGTCGGGTTGGGGGTGCCGGGCTCCGAAGCACCCGACTTGTGTCAGGAAATCATGATTACCGTCCATCGTCGACTGCCGGACTTCGATGGCATGTCTTTGCGCGGTTGGCTGTACGGCATCTGCGTGCGCGTCGCTTCGGACTATCGACGCAGCGCGCGCGTGCGCCGCGAGGTCGTGACCGACGCAGTGCCCGAAGCCGCGTCCTCGGCCGACCCGGTCGAGTCGCTCGATCGCGAGCGCGCTGCTCGACGTTTGATGTTTGCGCTCGAAGCACTCGACGAACCCAAACGCGTGGCCTTCGTCCTCTTCGAGATCGAAGAGCTGACGTTGGCCGAGATCTCGCAAGCAGTCGGGGCCCCCCTGCAGACCGTTTATTCTCGCATCAAGGCCGCACGCGAGCAGGTGCGGCGTGCGTTTCCACCGAGCACTCTCGATGCCGCCGCTGGAGGCATGAATGAAACCGGATAGCGCCGATTTGCACTTGGAGCGGCTGAGCGCGGAAGACGCGCCCGAGCTGCAGCGCGCGCTTGGCGCGGCGCGGCAACGATTGCCGGACCCGCAGCAACTCGCCGCGCTCGCCGCGCAGTTGTCGGCCCTTGGCCTGCCCGTGAAGCCGCCCGCGGCACCTGTTCCCACAACCACGCCGTGGCGCCTCTGGCTCGCGGCCGGCGTGGTCGGGCCGGGGCTGATCGCGCTCTTGCTTTGGCGGTCAGAAGCCCCGCGTCCAAACGCTGCTGCGGTCGTGGCGCGACCATCTGCCAGCACCGCGGCGCTGGCTTCCGCGCCAAGCTTTCCTTCAGCGAGCGGAAGTGGCGTGAGCCCGAGAACGCCGCTCGCAGCCCCGTTGAGCGCGGTTCCACCTGACCCTGAGGCAGAACGGCTACCACCCGCCGCGCCGAGCGCCAACGCCGCCGCCGAACCGAAATCGGTTCCGAGTCTGCCCGCGCCGAGCCGGCGGGCGGCGCCGCTCGATCGCGCGCCCTCTTCCGAGGGCTCAGCGGCGCACCCAGGGGCTTCGGAACGCGCCAGTGCCGTGACCGGCGGCGGGACCGTCGCGCCCCCCACCGAGTTGGCACTGCTCAGAGACGCTCAGCTCGCACTGCGCACGAACCCCGCCCAGGCGCTGGCCATGACCGAGCAACATCAGGCGCTCTTTAGCCACGGAGCGATGGTGCAAGAGCGTGAGCTAATCGCGATTTCGGCCTTGGCTCGGTTGGGCCGGCGCAGCGCGGTCTTAGCTCGCGCCGCGCAATTCGCCCATGATTTTCCAAGCTCACCCTACGGCAAACAGATCGAGGCGCTCGCCCGCTGAGCGCGCGACGCGATCAGAAAGCTTCGGCGGAGCACCCATAGAAGGAAGTGCTCGGCGTCCGCAGCACGCCCATCGAGGAGCCCACCCTTGCTCAAACACAACGTCACTCGCCTTTCTCCGCGAAACTGGCCGCTCTTGTTGGCCTTGGCCCTTGGCACGACGCTCGGCTTCACCGGCTGTGGCGGTAAGGACACCGATCTTGGGCAGCAGGGCGGGGGGCCGCAGGGGTCCGGTGCGAGCAGCGGCCGATTCGGCGGAGCTGCCGCCGGGACGACGGGCTCCGGCGCGTCGAGTGGCGGCGTTCAGTCACCGTGCGGCGCGACCCCGTGCGCGAGCCACACCGGCTCCAAAACGTTCGTGGAGCCTGGCGTTCCCGACGACGCCGCGACCACTTTCGGTGGAGGTACCGTGCACGAGCCGGGGAGCAACGCCAAACAAGAACCCGGCATCGTATATCCGTCGCACGAGACGATGTTCCCGATCAACGTCTCCTTGATCCGAGCACGAGTGGTCCGCAGGCGGGAACGATTTGTTCCGGCTCACGTTTCAAGGCGAAAAGACCACGGTCACCGTGTACACGAACCGAAGCAACTGGTCGCCGAGCGAAGAGGAATGGGATTGGATCGCGGAATCCAACCGCGGAAGTACGGTGAGGTTCTCGGTCGCGGGGTTGAACCGCTCGAGTCCGAAAGACATCTGGTCGTCATCCGCCATCAGCGAGCTGTTCAGCGATGCGGCGGTCGATGGCGCGATCTACTATTGGTCGACTGGCACCAAAGGCGTCATGCGCGCGTTGGTGTCTGATCCCTTACCGCAAAAGTTCTACACGGACCCGAGCGCGAGCGACAGCGACACCTGTGTTGCCTGCCACACGCTGTCTCGCGACGGCAAGCGGCTCGCGGTGGGCTACGACGACGAACATTTGCGCGAAGTGTCGGTTCCCGAGCGGACCGTCTTGGTGCCGAGCACAGCGTCCGGCGGTGCGAGTAGCAGCGCCGGAGCTCCAGGCGCAGCGGGTGGCGGCATGGGCCCGGACAAGCCCGGCATGATGATGAAACCACCGGCCGCTATGCCCGGAAAAATGGACGATAAGGGCGGTATTCCCGCGGCCTGGAGTACGTTTTCGCCCGATGGCAAGCTGCTGCTGATCGCCAAAAGCGGCGTGCTCACGTTGCTCGATTCAGACACTGGGCAGACCGTCGGTGACAACGCCGGCATCGTGCCCTTGCCGTCCGGAGTCATCGCTACCCACCCCGATTGGAGCGCCAAGGGCGATCGAGTGGCCATCACGCTCGGCACGAAGGGCGGGAACAAAGAGGTCGAAGGCGGCTCGATCGCGCTCTTGCCATACGACGCGGGCAAGTGGGGCGAGCCCATGATGCTCGTCCAAAATCAAGGCGGTGACGACAACGACTTCTTCCCGGTGTGGAGCCCGGATAGCCAATACATCGCGTTCGTCAACGCCAAGGGTAACTCCAACAACGCCACCAGCGCCACCCTCCGACTCGTGCGCTTGGCTGACGGCAAAGTTCAGCAGCTCGTGCGCTTGAATGAGCGCGTCAACAACCAAGATGGCGTGGTGGGCATCGGTAACTCGATGCCCACCTGGGCACCGTCCACCAATCCCGGGATTTTCTGGCTCGCTTTCTCGAGCTTGCGTGCCTACGCCACGCTCCGCCCGCAAGATCCGAAGACGGACCAAATCTGGATCGCCGCCATCGATCCGAGCCAGAGTGACCCGAGTTACAGCGGCTTCTGGGCGCCGTTCCAGAACATCGACGAGGGCAACCACCGCGCGTTTTGGACGCACAGCTCGGAGGATACGCAGTGCAAATGCGTCGAGATTTGCGGCGACAACTTGGACAACGACTGCAACGGCGTCGCCGACGAGGCCTCGTGCTCCGAATGCGGACCGGTCGAAATCTGCGGTGACGGCATCGATAACAACTGCGATTGCGTGGTCGACAACTGCAACGTCGAGGACTGCAGCAACGGCATCGACGACGACGGTGACGGCTTGGTCGACGCCGACGATCCGGTGTGCCAGGTGAAGTAGTCGCCGTTGGGCGCGGCCTGCTTCAATGCACGTACACTTCGAGCCGCGGCGCAACGCCGCCCGCCATGCCCGTTGCAAAGGGAGCGCCGCGGCCCGCTCCGCCGCGCGAGACCAGAGCGATGCCGAAGTCGCGCTCCGGGTTCTCCGCGGCGAAGCGCGCGAGCTCGGTGACGTCGATGCGCAGCTCGCGCGGCGGCGCGCTCGTGATGGCTCTGCTCGCGAACGGAGGAGCGAGCTCGGGCTTGTCCGACCAAGTGCGTAGCTCACCGGGCTGCCAATCGGACCGGACGCGCCATGCGGTCACGGAGATGGTAGACGCGTCGCTCGCGGCAGCGTCGCTCGGGGTTAGTGTAAGGAATGCCTTCACGGCGCGGCCCCGCGCGTTCCACCCGCTCGGGAACTTGAGGTACAGCGCGCTGGGCCCGAATGGGTCGCCGAAGCAGATTCTTTCGGGCACGCCTTGCGCGTCGTGAGCGGAGGATAAGCTCGCGATGGCACTCGGGGAGAGCACCCAACGTGTGGTGTTTGATGGTAGGGCTCGCTCTGCGTGCAGCGGCTGGCAACCGCCGAGCGACAACAGGGCGACCCAGATCAGTGCGGGTCTCAGCTGGCTGGGCGTTTGGCTCATGATTTGCGCCCTCGGCGGCGTGCCAAAAGAATTTCCGCGGCCGTGGCCTTGCGCTCAGCGGAGTCGCCCGCGGCTCCTGGCGCAACGGGCGGAGGGGGCCGCGACGAGCGAGAGAAGCTCGGCGTGCTCTCCGGCGGGCGGTCCTGCGCTGGCCCGGGGCGAAGGATCACCAGTGGCTCGAGGGGAGCGGGCGCGCCTGGAGCGCGGGCTTCGTCGCTCCGAGCTTTGGCCTTCCGTAGCGCAGCGAGCCGTTCGCGCTGCGCGCTGTGATGTTCGGCGCGTTCGCTCGGCGACGTGCGACGGCGGAAATCGGCGAGCCAGGTGGCCATGGCACTCGATGCGTGGCCAACGAATTCCGGTATCGCCAAGCGTCGACTCGCCACGCCCAGGAGCAACCCTGCCGCGGCCAGCACCGCCAGCCATTGGTTCAGGCTTTGATACGCGAAGCGCAGGGCATCGCGGTCTGCGAAAATGCCGGCGAGGGTGTCTCGGACTTTGCCGCCGGTGACGCGTGTGATTTGCCGTAACGTGCCGCGATCGGTGCCGGTGGGGCGCAGCTCTTCACCTGCCGAGAGTGCCGCGGCCGTCGTGCCGAGGGCCTCGTTCGTCTGTTCGTCGACCGCGGTCGCGACGTACGCGCCCGGGCGAGACAGCGGCAAGCTCCCCGCGTACGAACCAGCGCCCGCTGCTTCCAGGGGCACCGTGGTGGAGAAGCCGTCCGGGCCGGCGACGCGCACTTCGATGCGCCGAAAGTTCTCCGCGTGACCGTGCTCGTCGATCACGCTCGCGCGCAGCCGCAATTCGCCGCCCAGCGTGTCGGCTTCGACACGCACGCGCGGGTTGTCGGCGCGCCGCGACAGATCGCGAGCGAGCTGGCCGAACATGCGCTCGGCGCCGTCCCAGCTCGTCCATTGCAGGCCCCAGCGATCGCTGAAATCACTGGTGAACGTGGCGGTGCGGCCAATGCCTGCCGACCAGGTGGCCAAGATGGGATCACCTTCCGGCCCGCTCAAATGCACTTGTGCACGGCCCTTGGGCAAGGTCACGACGTAGCCCGAGAGCGGCGGGGCCGCGCCAAAGTCGATGCCTCGCGTGGCAGGACCGGCGCTGGCCAGCGCGGGCTTGAACGACAGCTCGTTGATCGAGCTGCGTGCCGCCAAAATCGTTTCTTGGGCGAACACGGCGGGCAAGCGGCTCGCGTCTTCGATCAAATAAAATCGGCCGTCACCGAGCTTGCTCATGTGCTCGAGGGCCGTCACATCCGAGCCTTTGCCCAACGAGACGACGCTCGTGGTGATGCCGCGCGCTTTCCCCGAGCTGACCAAGGCGAAGGCGTTCGTTCGCTCTTCGGCATCGTTGCCGTCCGAAAAGAGAAGTAAGTGCTTCAGTTGCACGTGCTCTTTTTCGAGCGCGCGATAACCGGTCTCGAGGGCCAAATCCACGTAGATACCGCCACCGCCCGGGCCGACCGCGCGGATGTCGTGGGCGATCTTGGTCTTGTCGAGCACCGAACCGAGCGGGACCGTCCATTGCACCGCCGTATCGACGTGCATCACGCCCAAGCGGTCGCCGGCGCCGAGCAGCTCGGCGCTGCGCACAGCGGCTTCGTTGGCCAGCTCGAGCTTGGTGTTCGAGCCGGCGCTCATGGCCATCGACCCCGAATAGTCTACCGCGATCACTTCGGCGAGGCTCGCACGCCGTCGTTCCTGCTTCAAATCGAACGAGACCGGGCTCACGTCCTCGACCGGGGTCTTGCCGAAGCCGCCGGGGCCGAGCGAATGCTCCCCTCCCATCAGCAGTAAACCGCCGCCCAAGTCACGCACGTAGGAGGCCAGTGCCTCGAGCTGCGATGCGGCCAGCTCCGTCGCCGAGAGATCGCTGAGCACGATCAAATCATAGGCCGCGAAGGCGGCCAGATCGCTCGGCACGCCGGAGAGCCCCGCGACCTGTACCTTGAAGGCGGCCGCTTCCAGCGCATGCTGCATGGCCTTGGCGAGCGGCGGATCGCGCTCCAAGATCAATGCCACGGCTTCCCCGCGCACGCGCACGAAGGCCGAGCCGGAATTGTCTTCATGAGCTTGATCGAGCTTGGGATCCTGCGCGCTCATCTCCACGTCATAGCGGTGAAAGCCCGGCTCACCGGCGACTTCACGCAGGTGCAGCACGTCTTCGCCGGCGGCGATCTTGGCGTTGCCCTTGCGAATCAACGTGCCATCGCGGAACACGCGCAGCTCGACTTGTGCGGCAGAGGTCGAGTCAGTAACGACGCGCAAATCGAGCGCTTCACCGGCGTTGGCGCGCGGCGCGGTGCGCACGGACGCCACGCGCACGTCCGGCACTTTGGCTTGGTCGAGCGGCACGACGTCTACCGGCACGCCCGCCGCGACCGCCGCCGCAGCCGCGCTCAAGGTGTCGCCGCGCGTCGCCACGCCATCGCTGACGATCACGATCCGCGCCGCAGCGTCCGCCGGGACCTCGCCCAGGGCACGGCGTAACGCGGCGCCCAAATCGCTGCCGTCTCGACCGATGTCGGCTTTTTGTGGGGCGGGTAACACCGTTCGTTCGCGCAGCGGATCCTCCACCGCCGCGCTGGCGCCGAACGCGACCGTCCCAATCCGATCGTGCTCGCGCATCCCGACCTCGGCCACGCGCAGCTCGCTCGCCACACGTAGGTCGGCACCCGGGACCAAATCGATGCTCCGGCTGCGGTCGATTGCCACGATCACCGCCAAGCGATCCAGAGGCCGGCCGAGCTCGACACCAATCACGGCGTAGGCCGCGGTCAGGGCGGCGCCGCCGAGAGTCAAGGTTTGCAGTAGCCGCCGCGCGCGGTGCTGACGCACGGACAAGCGCGAAAGGCGGGCTACCACGAACCACACGGCGATCGCCACCGGCAGGGCGAGCAGCGGCCGCTCGAAGCGCACGTAAGGGACGTAGAACCACGGCCAGCGCCCGAGGACGAGCAGCGCGCAGGGGAGCGCCGAAAGCGCACGCAGGGAGTGACGCAGGGCCTTCATTCGGCCGCCTCGGGTTGCCGTTCGGGGCGCCGGGGCAGCCCCAGGCTGCTCGGACGCGGCTTGCGCGTGACCCACCACACGTCGAGCGCGATCAGGCCGAGCGCGATCGCGGCGAGTAACCAAGACCAATCCACGACCGATGCCGTGAGCTCGCTGGCGCTGCGCGCAGCTACTCTTCGGCCTTGCGAAAGGGGGAGCTCGCGCGGCCGAAGATCACTTTCGCGTTCGCTCAGGAGATTGCTGGCAAATAGCGCGCTGCCCTTGGTTTTGCCTACGAAGGTCGCGAAATAGAAGCCGGCGCGGGGCAAGCTCGGCACCACGCACAGGCCATCGCGCGCCGCGAACGTTTGTTTCGTGCCGGTCGGGCTTTCGAGCTCGACCTCGCTCACCTCGAGCGGGACACGCAGGGTGTATGCTTCACCGGCTCGAGCCGGTGCTTCGGCGCCGCGCCCGCGGTGGCTACGTGACAGCTCCACCACGTTGCGCAAGAACAGCACGAAGGAAGCCTTGAGCGGCCAGTTGCTGTCGCCGACGTCGAAACCAACGACCGTTACGCTGCGGCCGGGGCTCGAGGCATCGGCGATCAAAGTGCCATCTCGGCTCTGCACCAACGCGGACTGCGGGCTATCCGCCTCGAGTCGATGAGCGCGCAACAGCTCTACGCCGTCCAACGACAAGAAGCGCAGCCGCGGGTCGACCTCGGCCCAGGAGGTGACTGCTGGGGCATCGATGCTCGCGCCCACGAGCGCCGTGCCGCACGGGCCGGGAGGGGGGTCGAGGATCAACAGATCGCCGCCGGGCGGATTCCCCGGGCAGGCGCCGTTGATGACGACCAGCGCGTCAGGCGCGACTCCTGCGCTCGCTAGGCCGGCGACGGACGTACCCAGCAGCTCGACATTCGGGTCCGAGCCGAGCGCGCGCGCCACCCAAGCGTTGCCCTTATTGGGTGCCATCACGACCTGGAGCTTGCTTCCGCTCGGCACGCGCCCAAAGGCCCGGTCGTCGCTCGGCAACGCGTCGTGCGGCGAAAGCTCGACAATCAAGCCCGCGCCGGCATCACCGGGGGCCGGCTCGAAGCCGAGCACCACTGGCGCTCGCTCGCCCGGCCCGAGATCGATGCGCCGCGAAGCGAGCGGTTCGGTCACGTTGCGCTCGCTCAGCGTGACGTACAACGTGCGCGCTTTCTGCCCGAAGTTCTGGACTACGGCGAAGGCCTGCACCTGTTCCCGGTGACTTGCCGGGTCTTCAGCGCTGGCGACGTCCAAACGCACGATGCCGGTGTTGTCGAGGGGGCTACCCACCCGCACCAGCTCGAGCGGCAGGTTGCTGGCTGCAAAAGCGTCGCGATCGGCCAGCGCTCCGTCGCTGACCACGACCAAGCGGGCATTGCGCTCGTAGGGGCGCAGCTGCGTGCTCGCGGTGGCGATGGCCTGGGTCATGCGCCCCTCGGCATCCGAGGCCTCCAGCTTGTCGATCGAGGCTTCCAGGCGACGCAGATCACTGTCCATTGCCGAAACGAGGTGGGCGTCGCGCCCAGCATCGATGATGACGGCCTGCGCGCCCGGCGACAGGGCACGGATCACCGCCAGGGCAGCCTCGCGTGCGTGCGCTAGGCGGGTGCGCCCGTCGGGTTCCAGCGCCGCCATCGACGCGCTCGTATCGACCACGATGGCCACGTGGTCGCCCGCGATATGACCAGCGCGTGAAGCGGGCCGCGAGAGCGCGACCGCCAGTAAGCACAGCGCGCCTATTTCTAGGATCAATGGCACTTGGCCCTGCAGGCGCTTGAACGGGCTTTTCGCGGCAATATCGCGCGCTGCGGCCGCCCAGAGCCAGGTCGAGGAAACGGTTACCCGTTGCCGACGCACCTTCAGCACGTACAAGAGAACGAGCGGCCCGAGCAGGCCAAGCAGCCACAGTCCGCTTGGGGCTTTGAGCTCGAGGGGCACTCGCCACAGCATAGGGGCAGTGCCGGCCCGTAGCTAGCGGTGGGGCTGGCTCGTGGAGTTGCTGGCCTGAGTGGCTGCGCCGGTTCAGCCCGCCGGCTTACGCCGGAGGCGTGCGTAGCTCTCGTCGCGGTCCCGACGGATATCCTGAAACAGGGCTTCGAGGGTCGAGACACCCACGTCCAACGCGGTGTCGAGATTGGCCTGGGCGATGCGCTGACGTAGGGAAAGAGGCTCCTTTTGTGGCAACGGTAGCGTAGCGAGGTCGGCCAAATCGAAGAACTGTGTGCCCTCCTGGCTACTCCCGCGCACGCGATCGAGCGCGCTCCGGCGCACTACCTGGATGGTCGGATCGGGGGTCCGGCGTAAGAACGGAATCAGCCGTTCGGGATCTTTCAAATCGGCGCGGGCGTCGGGGTGGAAGGCCGCCATCGCAAATGGGATGGTGCCCACCTCGTAGCGCGCGGCATCCCGCTCGCGCAGCGTGCGAACGAAGCTCTCGAAGGCCAGGCGATCGAGCTCGAGGTCGGGGTAGATGAAGAGCGCGATGTCGATCCGATGCTGCCCGGCGAGGCTTGCCAAGAGCGCTAACGATTGCTGCGGATCTGCCTGATTTTCCGCCAGAAAAACGTGCTCGGTGACATGCCCGTCACGCCGCGCGGCAGCCGCCCAAGGGCACAACGTGAAGCCCTCGACCACCTCCAACATGTAGCGCCGGTAGACCCGGAGCGCCTCGCTTCGAAGCTCGCTGTCGTGTCCCTCGCTACCGGTTTCAGTCATCGCTCGGCAGTGTACCGTGGATCACTT
The DNA here is from genome assembly GCA_040348785.1 of Myxococcales bacterium. Taxonomy (GTDB): domain Bacteria; phylum Myxococcota_A; class Polyangia; order Polyangiales; family Polyangiaceae; genus PMG-095. The sequence continues at coordinate 55,127 of JBEQTH010000041.1, forward strand.
CGAGTGTCGTCGCAGGCGCGGATCAGGGGTCCGACGGAGTGCATCACGAGCACTGTTGCGCGCTGTGTGGCTCGACAAATCAATCAACAATCAATCGTGATCAGTAACGAGCTTCTTGACGGCGCATGCACATGGATTGCAAAGTGTTCGTCATTGCGCTCGCAAGTGGTGCGCAATCTTGAAAAACAGAGGACGGATCAATGGCCGCCAAAAAGAAGAAGAAGAGCGCGAAGAAAGCTGCACCCGCACCGGCTGTAGCCGCGCCCGCGAAGAAGAAGGCTAAGAAGAAAGCCAAGAAGAAGGCGAAGAAGAAGGCCAAGGTAGCGGCTCCCGAAGCTCCTGCTCCTGCGGCCAAGCCCGCCAAGAAGGCAAAGAAGAAGCGCGCCAAGAAGGCGTGATTCTTCCGAGCGAACACGAGCGCCACCGCTTTCGCCTGTTGGGCGGTGTCGGTGGCGCTCGTGGCTCGCTTGCCAGGGTCGGGTCGGGCATGCGAATGCCGCTCTCTCTCGAGAGTGGAGTCCGCCCGGGTTTCACTCCCGTTGCAGTTTCGGTCGATGTAGCGTCGTTCAGGCTTGAAACAGCCTGATTCCTAATCGACTTCTCGCGCCACGAAGCGGCGCACAGCGCCCTCCAGGGCTTCGTCGTTACTGATACGGACGTAGCTTGCCCGATGTTTACGGGACCACGACCGAAGCTCCTCGATCAAGCCGGCCAAGCGCGTTACGTAAGCGTCGACCGCTGCGGCATCCATACTGAGCTCGACCTCGGCGTTGCTTTCGGCGTCGACGAACGCAAAATCACCGTCGTAGCTCGGCTCGATTTCCTCTCGGGCCAGCACCTGGACGAGCGCCACTTGATGGCCGGCGGCGCAGGCTCGAGTCAGGGCACGGGTCACGGGGCCGGGATCCAAAAAATCACTCATCACGACCAGCAGCCCCGGGCGCGTGGCTTGCTGTAGGGCCTGGTCCAACGCACGAACCAAGTCAGCCGAACCCGCCGCGAGGGGCTCGGACAGGTCGCGCAGCAAGGCCGGCAGGGCATTGAGGCCACGCCGCGGGGTATGAGTCCGTTCGAGGCCGCGGCTCGCGCCCGAGCCGCTCGTTTGGCGAGCGACCAAGACCTGAGTACGTTGCCCGTTGGCCAGCGCCAGATATCCAATCGCAGCGGCCATGCGCCGAGTCACCTCGAGCTTTTGCGGCATGCCGAACGACAGTGAGGCGGAGGCGTCGATCAGGAGTCGCAATACGCTGTCTTCTTCGGCGCGAAACAGCTTCAAAACCGGCTCTCCGGTGCGCGCGAAAGCAGCCCAATCGACGCGCCGCAGGTCGTCACCGGGCGCGTAGGGGCGGTGGTCTTGGAACTCCGCGGAGCCGCCGCGTCGACGCGAAGCGCGCTCACCCGAGGCGCCACTCTGGACCGTGACGGTCAGCCGCCGGCGCAGGGCCTGGAGCTCGCGCACGAAGGCGGGGTCGAGCAAGCCGGGCGGGTCTGGCATTGCGCTTCAGCCCCCGGCAGTGGCGCCGGTGCCGGTCAGGGCCGCTCGCTCGGCGGCTTCCTCTTCCTCGAAGGCCCGCTGCATGGCGGCCCGAGCAAGCCGCTCCGTCTCCAGCCGCTTCTTGACGCGCATGCCCGCCGACGCGTACAGGCCGACCCCGATCAACGCCCAGGCGGCTGCGCAGGCCGCGCCCGTGGCGATGATCACCCCCGCATCTGCGTCTGGAGCGGAGCTCGACAACGCCTGCACCATCGCCATGGCGAAGGTAGGTGACGGCCCGGCCATGAGCATCGCGCGATCGTGCTGGCTCGTGATCAGGCCGGCGACGGCCATGGCAATCCATGGCCCGACGAAGGCGAAGAACAGCGCTACGGCGAGCAGCAAGCGCGGCGTGCCCGCGCCCTGAGCTTTGGCCCGCGCCCAGGCCGTGAAGCCCGACATGAAACAAAAGAACGCCGCGCCGTAGCCATGAAACGCGAGGATCGAATCGCGCTCGGCGAGCGTTTTGGCCTTGAAAATGCCAACCAGCGCGTTGCCCGCGAGGCCGAGCAAGGTCAGCGTCAGGAGCAACAGTGTCGCGCGTAGGATGCCCGGGCCAAGGCTCTGTCGCAGCTTGCCCACGCCCCGACGCTGCCAATGCGCTGACACTCGAAGCGAGGGGCCGAGGGGCTCACCGGCGAACAGAAACGCCCCGAAGCAACCGAACGCCCAGAGCAGCGCTCCGGACAGGTACACCGCGTCCAAGTCATGAGCGGCGCGCACGACCAGGGCCGAGCAGGCGCTCAACGCGGGCATCGAGCACAGGAACCAGACCCGGAGCCGTGTCGAGCGATCGTCGCTCGGGGAGCCCATGTTGGCGACCGTGGCCTCGTAGAACAGCCAAGCGGGGATCAGCGTAGCGAGGGCTGGAACGAGCACCAAGAACACCAGGTAGGGCAGCCCGAAGTCCGCGCGCATGTAGGCCGTGGGCAGCCAAACAGGGGGTCCGGCGGGCACTCCTGGCCACTGATCGTGCGCGGCGAACGAAAGCGCCACGCCAGCCAAGCCGTACGCCGTGAGCGAAAGCGGCAAGGCCACGAGCAGCGTGACGATGATGGCGGCGGCCGGGCTCGAGAACTTCGCGCTCACCGAGAGCCCGAAGGCGACGGCTAGCGCGGCCAACAGGAACAACATCACGAACGCAATCAGCACCTCGGTCGCCGTCACCCCGCCGAACAAAAAGGGCAACGCGCCGACCGGCGCGAGCATCACGATGTACAGGGAAATATAGGTAAAAGCGGCCAGGAATTTGCCGCGCGCGATGCTCCGGGGCGTGAGCCCCGTGAGCTGCAAAGCTTCCCACGTGCGGCCGCTTCGCTCACCGGCGATGGTGTTGGCGGCAACGGCGGGGCCGACCCAGGTGACGACCGCGAAGGCGAGTGAGAAGAAGGTGTGGAAAATGCCCACACCGACCTTGGCTGGTTCGGCAGTGGTGCTCGCGACGCCGCCCACCGAGCAAATCAAGAGCGTCATCATGCCCGTGACCACGGCCAGGATGATGGGCGTGCGCTGCAAGCGAGCTGCTTGCTTCAGCTCGCGCATCCAAACCGGGTTCGGATTTTCGAGCAGGCGGCCCAGGTTGAGCGCGGTCACTGCAAATCTCCCCGCGTCACTTCGAGGAAGATCCGCTCCAGCTCGTTGCGTTCCGGCTCTACCCCGACGATGCCCACGCCGCTATTGACCAGGTGGCGCACGACCTCGGCTACGAAGCGCTCGTCGCCCACGTAGTGGACCGTCAGCTGCCCGCCAGGGGCGGCTTCAACGCCGAGCACACCGCCGCCCCCTTCGAGCAGCGGCAGCACGGCACGCGAATCGCCGATCACCCGCAACCGCAAACGGCGGCGGGCTGTCTCGGGCACGAGCACACCACCCGCGGTCTGTGCCGAGACGATAGCTGCCGCGCCTGGAACGGCCGGAGCGGCGGGTTGAAACGGCATTTGAGGCCCTGGAATCAGGCGCGCGCCATCCGCGCCCAGCGGCGCATTGCGCGCGGCTAGCCGCTCGGCGATCTCCGCGATCGGCCCGGCCACCACCAGCGAGCCGCGCTCGAGGATGCCGACCGAGGTGCAGATGTCACTGAGCTCGGTGAGGATGTGGCTCGATAGGAAAATGGTTTTCCCGAGGTCCTTCAGCTCGAGCAGCAAATCGCGCACCTCGATGCGGGCCCGCGGATCGAGGTCGCTGGCCGGCTCGTCCAGCACCAGGACCTTGGGATCGTGAAGCAAGATGCGCGCAATTTGCAAGCGCTGCTTCATGCCCTTGCTCAGCTCGGCCACGAGTCGATCTTGGAGCTTGCCCAGCTCGGTCAGCTCAATCACGGCTTGCACGACCGAGCGGTCGGGCACCGAGTAGGCATCGGCGAAGAACTCGAGGAACTCGCGGATCGTGATGCGGTCGTACACGCCCGCGTGGTCGGGCATGTAGCCGATCAAGCGGCGGACGCGCTCCGGCTCGAGCGCCACGTCGATGCCGTCGATTTCGACGCGGCCCGCGAGCGGCTCGAGCAAGGTCGCCATGACGCGAATCGTGGTCGTCTTGCCGGCGCCGTTCGGGCCGATGAAGCCGAAGATTTCGCCCTGTCCGACCTCGAAGCTCACGTCGCGGAGGACGTCGATGTTGCCGAAGCGATGCCACAGGTGGCGTACGCGAATGGCGGGCACGCGGGTCAGCGCAGCGCTCATGGCACGCCTCCGTAGCCCACGACGCGCACGAGCACGCGATCCACGTCCAGGTGCAGGCCGGAATCCGTGGTGCGGCCCTCGCCACCTTCCAGCTCGCCGATCAAGACCGGCACGTCCTCCGGCCACCAATCGGCGTCCGACCCGGTGAGCGACTCCAGCGCCTCCCAAGCGGCGCCCGCGCCCTTGGCGTGGTCCTCCACCGCGTCATGGAAGGAAAGCACCGAGAGCACGTGCGTGCCAAATGGGGAAGCCGCGCCGACCGAGCCCAAGCTGCGCCCCTGCTTCAAGCTCACCGTCTGGCCGTCCCCGAGCTTGCCAAAATAGTACAAGCCCTTGCCAGGGGCGTTGACCACGACACTCAGCAAATCGCGAGCGCAGCGGTTCTTGATGCTCAGCTCGCCGTCGTCGGCCGCGAGCAAGCTGACGCCAGCGCCCAGGTTCGTGAAGCCGTCCTCACGCACGACCTGAACCTCCCACGGCTTTTGGCGCAACCGCTCCAAACGCAGCCCATCGCGATCGACGATCAGATCGCGGGTCACTTCGTCGGCTGCGCCAAGCACGTCCAGCACACTGCCGCGGGCCGCGCGCACCATGACGTCGTCCGCGCGCGAGCCGTATAGGCCGCGGAAGCGCGTGATTGAAGCTCGCGCCATGCCCGCGCCGGCCTCGATCAACGTCAGGTGCCGAGAGCGACCGGTGACCCCTTTGCCCAAGATCCCGAGCAGCACGATGCTAGCCATGGCCAGCGCCGACCAAACGGGTAGATACACGAGCGCCCGCAACGGGCGGCCTGCGCGCTGCGCCAGAAAGAAATTCAAAGGCCCCGCGAGCGCCGCATAGATTAGCAGCAGCAACGTGGACACGACCACCGTCCAGCGCGTGCCCTCGTTCGGATCGAGCACCCGGCGCACGTTGGAAGCTCGCAGGTCATCGACCGGGGATTGGCCGTGGGGCAGGGCCACGCTGGTCGCGCGCTCCCAGGCATGGCGCACCAAATCGAGCAGTTTCAGCCGGAGCCACGGGTCGCCCGCGCCCAGCTCGGTGTTCGGATTGAAGGCCAGGAAATGCACTTCACCGAGCCCGTAGCTGGCCGATTCTCCCCACGGTGTAGGCCGCAAATTCCCGCCGCTCAAGCCGATAAAGGTGCTCACGAGCTCACTCGACGGCTTGGCCGACTCGAGCACGATGCGCGGGTTGCCGCGCCCGAAGTGACCTTTGCTCGCCGGGTCGACCGGCACCGCAAATTGGCTCACGGCGCTCAGCGCGCGCGCCGCGGGCGCGCTCTGCACATGGCCGCCGGCCAGTGCTTCCAACCACGGGCTATGCAGATCCTCTGGCCGGTCGAGCACCACGGCGAGCGCGCCTCCCGCCAGCACCCAGGACACCAATGCGTCGAGCAACGGCGGCGGCAGGCTGGATAGCTGGCGGCCCGAGGCCAGCACCACCGTCGCGCTCGCATAGCCTGCGGCCAAATCCGGCAACACCGGATCGCCGGTGGTCACGTTGACCTGGGGCGTGGTCACGGCCAAGGTCGAGCCGCCGTATACGTAGCCCATGCCGCGGCGGCGGATGGGCACCGGTTGCGCATTCAAGGCGGGCGCGATGCGGCTCGTCGGGCTCAGATCGAAGAGCAGCGGCTCGAGCTCGCGCAGCGGCGGCACGGTCGTCTCGAACAGCTCTTCGCCCTGAGCGTCGACTGCCACCACCTTGGCGTCGCCGGAATGGGACACCAAGCTGTGGCTGGGCAGCAGCAGGTGCACGCGGCTCTTGGCGGCGACTGCGAACGGCGCGCGCGACAGCACCCGTGTTGCGTTTCGGCCCGTGACCGCGCGTAGCTCGACGAAGCCGCTGATCGGGCCGCTCGAGCCATTTTCGAGCCGAATCGACAGCTCGCCCCAGCCATCCACCGCGGGGCCACCGGCTCCGAGCACGGGCATGGCCTCCAGGCTCAATGCGCCTTGGGCCGCGGCTTGGCCCACGATGCAGAGCAACGCAAGCAGCGCGCACGAAATGCGCACCAACCACAGCCGAGCTCGGAACCCCAAGCTTCAGCCCCCTTGCACGGCGCGCTCGACGGCCTCGGGCCGCGTCGGCACATTCGCGATCAGCTCGCGCACGATTTGATCGGTCGAGACACCATCGGCCTCGCCCTCGAAGCTGAGCAAGATCCGGTGGCGTAACACGGGCTCCGCGGTGCGTTGCAAATCGGCGAAGGAGACATGCGCGCGGCCCTCGAGCAAGGCTACGGCCTTGGCGGCCAGCACCAGCGATTGTGCGCCGCGCACGCCCGCGCCGTAGCGCACGGCACGCCTCACTAGTGGGGGAGCGCCTCCGGCATCCGGAGCGCTGGCGCTGACGAGGCGCGCCGCATAGCGCAGCACCGGTTCGGCTACCGCCACTTCGCGACACAGCATCTGCAGCTCGCGCACGTCTTGCCGAGTCAGTACGCGCTCGGGCTCTGCGACGGGCTTGCCCGTCGTGCGAGCCAAGATCTCGGTCAGCTCGTCCTCGCTCGGCGCGGGCACCGACACCTTGAGCAGGAAGCGATCGAGCTGAGCTTCGGGCAGGGGGTAGGTGCCCTCCATCTCGATTGGGTTCTCCGTGGCCAGCACGAAAAACGGCTCATCCAGCGCGTGGCGCGTGCCGGCGATGGTGACCGCATGCTCTTGCATGGCTTCGAGCAGCGCGCTCTGCGTCTTGGGCGTGGCGCGGTTGATTTCGTCTGCCAGCACCACCTGCCCGAAGATCGGGCCGCGATGCAGCTCGAAGCGCCCCTTCGTGCCTTGGCTCGAGCCGTCCATCACCAGCACGTTGGTCCCCGTGACGTCGCTCGGCATCAGGTCGGGGGTGAATTGGATGCGTGAGAAGCGTAAATCCAAACACGACGACAACGTGCGCACGAGTAGCGTTTTGCCGAGGCCCGGGTTCCCTTCCAAGAGCACGTGCCCGCCGGCGATCAGGCCCCACAGCACTTGCTCGACGACCGCGTCTTGGCCGACGATCACGAGGGCGATGGCGCGTTTCAGGCGCGAGCTCGTGTCACGGGCGATTGAGAGGCGCGCTTCGAAAGTGGTCGTGTCCGACATCAGGCTCCGAGCTCAAGAACACCGCAAGGCAGAAGGCGCCAGCATACTCCCAATCACGGCTCGAAGTAGCGCCCCACCTGTTCCCGGTATTCCTCGGGGATGTCCGAGTGATCGACCGCGCCTACCTCGGACTTTTGAGCTTCCCCGAGCGAGCCCGAGCCGCGTTCGTTCGCGGTTTCGCCGGCGCGGGCAGGGGCGCGGCCGAGCGTTGCGCCGTGCATCGGCGCGCCGGCCTGCAGATGCGCATCTGCCTTCGAGCGCAGCTCTTTGCCGGCGACCTCTGGGGTCGAGCCCTGGTGACTGCCGCTGCCAGAATCATGATGGCTGCCCGGACCGCCGTTGCCGCTCGATTCCCGGCTGCCGCTTTTGCTCGCTTCCGCTGGAGGCGAGCCGTCGCTGCCTGGGCCGGGCGCGCTGTTCCCGTCGCCTGGCGTCGGTATCGGCGTCGCGCCCAGGCCGCGCTCGGCGTCCGAACCGCCGCGTTCGGCGTCACCCAAGCCTTGCTCACGCTTGGCGTCGTCGCTCGGGTCCGGTTTCGCAAGCTCTCGAAGCTGGCGTTCGAGCGCCTCGATCCCCGCTTCGCTGCCGAGCTGCTTCGACAAGGCCTCGAGCTGTTTCTTGGTCATCGGCGACGCACTGCCGTCGTTGTCCTCGAGCTCCTTTTGCATGCGCTCGGCCAGCCGCTTGCGCTCTTCGGACGTCAGGCCTTCCAGCGCTTTCTCGAGCGCCTCTTCCAAGCGCTGCTGAGCCGCCGGATCGCCCGTGCTGCCGAGCTCTTTCAGATCCTCGAGCGCTTCGGGCGAGAGCTTGCCCTTCATGCTTCGTGCCAGCTCGCGCAGCGCTTGCGACTTTGCCTCCCGCTCCTCGAACAGCTTCTTCTGGGCATCCAGCGCATCAGCCAGGCCCTTGGCGCCCTTTTCGCGGGCGGCCTTGGCGGCTTCTTCGAGCGCGTCCTTGGCAGCTTGCCGATCGCTGCTTTCCGCGCGATTGGCGAGCTTTTGCATCTCGTCGTCGAAGGCGGTCAGATCACCTTTGCTGAGCGCCTTCTGCGCGTCCTGCAGGGCCTTGTTGTTGGCGAACGCGCGCAGCGCGGCGTCCAGGCCCGGGCGGTTCTGGCGATCGCCGAGCTTCAGGCGTTCGGCCGCGATGCCATCCCGCAGCTTGGCCACCTCCGAGAGCGCTTCACGCTTCTCCAGACCTTTGGCCAACGCGTCGCGCAGTTTTTTTGCTTGCTCGGCCAGTTTCTTCAGCCGCTCGTCTTGTTCAGGATTTTGACCCTGCACGCGGGCCAGCGCTTCGATGCGCTCGAGCCCCTTCAGGTTCTCGATTTGCACACGCTCCACACCGGGTGGAGCCGCCGGGGGCTTCGGCGCAGGGGGTAGCGGTAAGACGCTGACCGCGGCGATCGCCGCCAGCGAGAGCGGCAAGCTCACGTGCAGGCGCGACCACAGCTTGGGTCTCAGCTGCGCGGGATCGGCGCCGTTCAGCACGGAGGCCGCGCGCTCCACCACGTGCGCCAGCGCAGGCTCTTCGCTGCCTTGCGCGCCGAGCGCGGTGGTGAGCGTCTCGTGACTGCCCAAGCGGCCGTCTAGATACAGCGCGACGTCAGCCGGCGACCAACGCTTTCGCCGCGCGATCAACACGCCGGCAGCGGCGCCCAGCGCGCCCAAGCCAGCCGCGAAAGGACGCACATCCCCCAGACGCAACGCCCACAGGCCGAGCGCGGCGAACGCGCCGAGCGAAGCGCCCAAAGAAGCGCAGCTCAGCGCGCGCCGCAGCATTTGGCGGCGGTGTACTCGGCGTGCGTGCTCCAGGAACGCGCGCTGAAACTCGCTCTGTGCCGACGCCGCCAAGACCCGAACTTTAGCGTCCTTTCCCGGCGCTTGCCAGGTGATAGGCTCCGCTCGAGCCCGGAACGCCGCGCGGAAACGTTAGAAAAAACCTCACGCACTCTCCACTTCGCCATGACTCACGCCAAAATAACCGTGCCCGCGCTGCTCGCACGCAAATCGCGCGGTCCCAAAATAGCCGTGCTCACCGCGTACGACGCGACCATGGCTCGCCTACTGGACGAAGGTGGCGCCGACGCGCTCTTGGTCGGTGATTCGCTGGGCATGGTCGTGCAAGGCCTGCCCAACACGCTGCCCGTGACGGTAGACGAGATTTGCTATCACGGGCGCGCCGTGGCTCGCGCCACCCACCGCGCGCACGTGGTCGGCGACATGCCGTTCATGAGCTACCAATCGTCGGTCGAGCGCGGTTTGGAGAGTGCGGGGCACATGCTCAAGACGGGCGGCTTCGAGGCGGTCAAGCTGGAGGGCGGGCAGCGTTTTGCCGAGCACGTGCGGGCCATCGTTTCGGCGGGCATTCCGGTGATGGGCCACGTGGGGCTCTTGCCGCAGTCGGTGCACGCGATGGGCGGCTTTCGCGTGCAGGGCAAAGCTGAAGCAGACGCCGAGCGCGTGCTCGCCGACGCGCGCGCGATCGCCGACGCCGGCGCCTACGCGATCGTGCTGGAGGGCATCCCGAGTGAGCTCGGGCAACGCATCACCGAAGCGATCGCCATTCCCACGATCGGGATCGGTGCCGGCCCCGCGTGTGACGGCCAAGTGCTCGTCTGCTACGATTTCTTGGGCATGTACCCCAGCCTCAAGCCCAAGTTCGTGAAGCACTTCGCCGAGCTCGGCGCGCAAATCGTGTCCGCGACGCAGAGCTACGTGAAAGAAGTCCAAGACGGCAGCTTCCCGAGCGCTTCCCAAAGCTTCGGCTCGCTACCCAAGACGCAACCCGCGGTCGAGACCGGAAATCAGCCCGTGCTCCGCGCGCCTCCAGCCGGCTACGGCCCAGCGAGTGAGGACTGATGGCGCTCACGTTGCACCGCACGGTGGGCGAGTTTCGCAGCGCGGCCAATGCCGTGCGCAGCGCAGGCAAGCGGCTCGGCTTGGTCCCGACCATGGGCGCCTTGCACGAGGGGCATTTGTCCTTGGTGCGCGAAGCGCGCTCGCGCACGGACGAAGTTGCCGTGACCATTTTCGTGAACCCGACACAGTTCGGGCCGAACGAGGACTTCGAACGCTATCCACGCACGCTCGAGCGCGACGTCGAGCTGTTACAGGGGGCAGGGGCGAGCCACGTGTTCGCGCCCGAGGCGAGCGAGATGTACCCCGCGGGCGAGCGCACCCGCGTGCACGTCAGCGGGCTCACTGACGCCCTGTGCGGTCCACATCGTCCCGGGCATTTCGATGGCGTGACCACGATCGTGAGCAAGCTATTCGCGGTGGCGGGGGAGTGCGTCGCGGTGTTCGGGCGTAAGGACTACCAACAGCTCAAAGTGATCGAGCGCATGACGCGCGATCTGCTGTTGCCCGTCGAGATCGTGGGCCTGCGCACGTTGCGCCAGAGTGACGGCCTCGCGCTCAGCTCGCGCAACGCTTACCTTTCGCCCGAAGAGCGCGAGCGCGCGCTCGGCATTCCGCGCGCCTTGTCGGCGGCGGTCTCCGCGTACGAAGCGGGGGAGCGGCGCGTCGCCGCGTTGCGCGGTGCCGCCCTGCCGTACTTGGAACGGGCTGATTTGCGCTTGGATTACCTGACCTTGGCCGACGCTGACGCGCTAGTCCCGCTGGCGGATGACGGCACGAGCGGTGAGCGCGCGGTGTTGGCGGTCGCAGGTTTCATGGGCAAGACGCGGCTCATCGACAACGTGGTGCTGGGTGAAGATCCGGCGCCGATTGCGGCCTCCATAAAACTCGAGGATGGATGAGCACGATGGGAAATACCGTACCGCCAATCTCTCGAGCTTCGGACTCTGGCCGCCGCTTCCCAGGCCTGTTCGTGGTGCTGGAGGGCATCGACGGTTGCGGTAGTACGACGCACGCGAAGCTCCTGGCCAAGGCCATCAAGAGCCGCGGTCCCGAGGTCGTGCTCACGTGCGAACCGAGCACCGGCCCGATCGGCGGCTTGATTCGCCAAGTGTTGCAACGGCGCTTGTTCGTGCCGGATGCGACGGGGCCGCGCAATTTCGACTGGTCGACCATGGCGCTCTTGTTCGCGGCCGACCGTATGGATCACCTCGACTCCACCGTGGCGCCCGCGCTCCGCGGGGGCCAAGTCGTGATCAGCGACCGCTATGATTTGTCGAGCCTCGCTTATCAATCGGTCACGGCGCACAGTGGCCCCGAGTCCATTCCCTGGATCCGCGAGCTGAACGCGCAAGCGCTGCGCCCGGACATCACGATCGTGATCGACGTCCCAGCCGAGGTAGCCGAAGCGCGCCGTCGCAGCCGGGGCGGGGTGGAAGAGATGTTCGAGGCGCGCGAGATTCAAGCCAAGCTCGCCACGGTCTATGCCCGAGCCGAGGAGCTCGTGCCTCAGGATCGGGTGCTCCACGTCGCCGGAACCGGGGAGGTTCAGGAAGTGGCCGCGCGTGTCTTCGAGACCGTGCTTTCGGCCGCTTCCGGCTTCTTTGCAGAGTTTGCAGCCGCCCCCAAGTCATAAAATTTCGGCGGCTTGCGGCAAGTTTTTGGCCTTTGGCCGCTGATCGCGGGATATTCGAGGCATGCGAGGCGCATCCCTGGTTTTGCTCGGATTGTTGGTTGGCTGCGGCGCGGATCCCCTTCCGCCGCCTGCGGCTCCGAAGCGGGTTGCCAAGGCACCCGTGACTCAGCCCGCCGCGCCCCGCCCGCCACGAGGCGCCCTGTTCCGTGAAGACGTGAACGCGCTGATCGAACAAGGCTTCCCGCAATTCTTGCAGCGCGTCGATGTCGAGCCGCGCCTGGTCGAGGGCCAGTTCCGCGGCTGGATGATCGTGAACCTAATCCCGTCCGATTTCTGGTCCAACGTCGACCTCAAGCCAGGCGACATCGTGACCCGCGTCAACGATCTGCCCATCGAACGCGAGACCGAAGCTTACGACGCCTTCGAGTCTTTGAAAGCCGCGACCGACCTGCGCGTCACCTTCCAACGCGACGGCCAACCGCGGCTTCTCGAGTACAAGATCGTCAGCCGCAACTGAGCGGGCGCGTCTGTCGTCTCGTGCACAGTATGTCGAGCGCGGAGGCTCAGCGCTTTTTTGGCGCGAGAACGTTCAAGTAGGCGAGGCGCTGTCTCGCAACGCAAACTTCACGATCTCGTCGAGCACCGCGCCGAAGCGTTGCCGGCTGAAGCGGGAGCCGCTCGTTACCCAATCCTGATGGGCCTTCGGCTTCTGGTCGTCGTGAAAGTGCCCCAAGATGTCCAGGTGATCGGCCTCGCCCGCCCAGAGTAGCTCACCCCAGAGCATGCTGAGCGTAGGCACGATCCCATCGTTGGAGCTGTCATTCACTTCGTGGTCCACGCCGACCCGCAAGAGGTCGGCTTCGCGCGGGGTGGCTCGGGCGTACGGATACACTTCCGACTCTTGGCTCGCGAATTGATACAGAGTCGAATAGATGGCCGCCGTGAACGCAGCGTACGGCGACCAAATGCGCCGGGCGAAGCGCATCGCGCGGGGCGGAGGTGCGGCAGTAACGACGCAGCCGTAGCGCACCGCTGGATCGAGCGCCGTGGCGGCGTTGAACAGGTCCATGGCCTCCGGCATGATCTGGATTATCGCGCCTTGATCGATGCGCACCTTGCTCAGAAAATCAGCGATCTCGCCGCGGCCGTCGCGGTCGACGAAGCGCAGCACACTGTCGGTCACGCGGCTGAACAGCTTCATGTCGCCGCCGAACAAGGAGTCGATGCCGCCCACGCCCGCGACCAAACGCGAAAAGATGGCCAGCGACGGCTCACCGACGGTGAGCGAAACGACGGTGAGCAGGCTCAGCACGTACAGCACGCGCGTCCCCGATACGGTCGCGAAGTAGCTCGCGAGGGGCGTGCCGTAGTGCGGCGTGTTGATGGTGATCGCGCTCACGACGCGCTTCCGCCACGCCAGTTGTTCGCGCGGCACGCCGAGGCTAACCGAGGGCGAAAGCACGAGCCGCACGTCGAGCCCGCCCGTGGAATGTCCGATCAAATGAATCGGGCCGTCGTGGGCTTCTGCGCCCTTGGCGATCGTCGCGGCCAAGATTCGCGATCGGTAGCGAATAGAAGACGTGGGCGGCGCTGGCACGTCCTCGAACACCGCGCTCACGTTCCGCGCGGCAAAGCGCTTTTCCAAGCCCAGGCGGACGTGCTTGAAGTAGTCGTAGCCCGCGAGCTGTCCGAACCCGAACATGCCGGGCACGAAGTACACGCGGTGCACGGGCGACGACACTAGTCCGTGAATTCGACGTTCGCGCTCTGCTCGAAGTCGAACCGCACTTCGCCCGCGTCGACGCCGCCCGAGGCAAAGGGCTCGCTGTGCACGCGGTGCAGTGAAACTTCGCCGGCGCCGCTGCCGGCGAAGGCGCCCGCGGGCACGCTGCCCGTGCCGGCGTCGTCGCGGAACGTGCAGCGCGTGGTGGCGCTGCCGTCGTGGGTCGTGAGCTCGACGTACACCCAGTCGCTGCTTTGCCCGGGCGCCCAACTCAGGCGTAGCTCGTTGCGCGGGCTGACCGTGGTGAGCTCGGCGAACGAGGTGTTGGCCAGGCTGACGTCGCTCAAAACGGGCGGCGCAGCAGCATTCACGTTGAACGCGCGCAGCACACCGCCCGAGGTGCTGAGGGTGTAGTTGGCCGCGGGTGGCAGCGGCTCGGCCGCGCGATCGCGGGTCGTGTAAACGACGCCGGCGATCAAGTCCGTGACTGCGGGTAGGGCACGAGTCGCGAGCAGCGCGTTCGTCGTGCTGGTGCGCAGGCTGACGTCACCGGCGTCCAAAAATTCGACCCGGCCCAGCGGGCTGAGCGGGACTTTGCGCAACCGGTCGTGACTCGGCTCGGCGCACAGACCCACCGCGGGCAGATCCAAACCGAAGCCCGCGAGCCGCAACATCGCGCTGGCGTCGACCTCAGGGGGCGTGCGCACGAAGCCGGCGAAGGCGGCCGCGCGGGGCGCCTCTGCCGAGTTCGCGCTGGAGCTACGCTCTACGGTAATCAGCGCGTGCGTGCTGGTTGCCACGTCTGCATCGGCACCGTCTTCGACGGGGGCCACCGAGCAAGCAGCACCGAGCGAGCTCACGAGCAGCGCCAGGGTCGGTACGACCCGTGCCTTGGCGATCCAAGGAGGCAGCTGCGAGAGAACCTGCACCACGGCTAGAGGCTAGCATCGCCCCGACCATTTCAACAGCAGAGCTTGCCCTGCCTTGCAGAACGTTCCCTAAGATCATCAATAAGTTACTAAAACTTAGCGTCGGTCTTCGGGAGGTCCGCTCCCGCCCCGCTTGCGGGGCCCCCACCCTCGGTTTTGGGGCCCCGACCCAAAACGTTCGCGCAATTCAAAACTTGGCGATCAGAGCGCCGGCGGGGCGCACGGACCAGCCGTCGAGGTTGGTGTCGTAGCGGGCGCCGGGCCGAGCGAGGGAGCCGGTAACGTGGGCGTAGTCGACCTCCAGCTCCGCCGCGACCCACAGGGGGGGCAGGCCCACGGCCAGGCCGAGCACGGGGCCGGCCGCGAGCCGATTGGCGCTGAGGGTGAACGGTTTCTGCTCGTCCAGCGAGACGTCGCCCGACCAGTGATCGAGGCTGCCGCGGAGCCCTGCCCAAACCGAGATCAAATCCGCGTCGGTGCGGTAGCCGTAGAGCAGGGGCAGATCGACGCCGAAGCCCCGGGCGCGGTCGAGATCGGTGCCGGGCAAATCCAGCGGGCTTTGCCCGAGGCCGCGCCCGGTCAAGCCGACGCCCGCCGAGAGCGCGCTGTGCTCCCACTCGAAGGCGTGGCGGGCGTCCGCGCGCACGGCCTGTCCGCTGTAGCTGAGCCCCGCCTCGTTCGCGGCCGGGATGCCGACGCGCGCCGCGACATACGGCGCGACTGCGGGACCCTCGGCTAGCGCGACGACCACACCGCGCCCGTAGCGCGGATCGCCCGGCGACGCTCCGGGTGGACGTTGCTGCGCGTAATCGAGCGCCTTCTTTTCGTCGCCGAGCGCAAAGCGGTCACTGACGCCGACCGCAAACGCGGTTTTGCCGGGCGAAAGGGTGTGCGCCGGATGAAGCAGCGGTACGCCGCCGCCGCAACCAGAGATCCAAAGGAAGAGGGAGAGTAGGCTGGCACACGGGCCCCACGCGAAGCTGGCCGTGCGCAGCGGGCGCGTGCTCGAGATCGAGGCGCGGCCGAACCAAGGCGAGGACAACACAGGGACCGCGCCTCGATCTTCCGTCTTACTTACGAAAGCGCGAGGGAAACGAGTTGGCCGCGGCGCGCTGCTGCAGCTCTTCGTCGTCACCGTGCAAGGCGACGGCGCGCTCGATCAGTACCTGCTCTGTCTCGACGTGCTTCGGATCGGGCAGGCAGCATTCCACGGGGCAGACCGCCTGGCAGGCTTCGTGATCGTCGAAGCCCACGCATTCGGTGCACAAGTCCGGATCGATCACGTAGATCTCGTCGCCCTCCGAGATAGCGTCGTTCGGGCACTCCGGCTCACAGGCTCCGCAGTTGATACAATCGTCGGTGATGAAGGTCGACATGCCCGATTTCGTGCTGAGTTCTAGCAATCTGGCGCGGTGACGCGCGGTTCTGCGGGGAGGAAGAGGCGGCCGGGGAAGGCCGCGGCACAAGTTACGAATGGCCTGGCGGGCGTGTCAACTTCGAGTACAGTCGCGGCCGCCCGATGCCTGCCAGCGATCATAGCGCGTTTTCGAGTCGTTCGCCGTTCGCTCGGGCTTGGTTCGTCCTCCCCCACTGGCTCGGGTCACGGGCGCGGGCCCTGACGCTCGCGGGCGCGGCGGCCGCTTTCGCCTTGGGCTGCACGCCAAAGATTGGCGATTCATGCACCGTCTCGACGAACTGCTCGGCCACGGGCGATCGCCTGTGTGACATCACTCAGCCCGGTGGCTATTGCACGGTCTTCAATTGCGAGCCCTACACCTGCCCGGAGGACTCGGCCTGCATCAACTTCGGCTCGACGCTGTCCTCCGTAGCGCCCGCGTTGTGCTCGCCGGGCCAGGGAACTTCACCGTACCAGCGCTCGTTCTGTATGGCTAAGTGCGGTTCCGATGGCGATTGCCGCGGCGGGTACAGCTGCCTCAACCTGAAGGGGGACGTCCCCAACGTGCTCGGCGCGGTCTTGGTGGAGTACGCGGGCGACGGGAAGGTTTGCGCCGTATCGCCGCATCAGGCGCCGGAGCTGGCTGCCAGCAACGGCGGCGGCGCCGGTTACGTCGGCGTCGATACCGCCGTGTGTGACGGCTACACCGGCGGCGCAACGAGCGGCGGTGCTTCGGCCGGCGGTGCTTCGAGCAGCGGCGCTGCCGGCGCGCTAGATGACGCGGGGGCCGGTGGTAACTGACGCGGGCTCGGGCTCGCGCGCCCTTTACTGCTAGGCTCCGCAGCGATGTTTGGCCTTCGCTCGTTGCCGCGGACGCTCGAAGCGGCGCTGCGCGATCTCGGCCATGCCAAAAACGAAACGCGCATCTCGGCCCTGCGTGACTTGGTACGCCTGTCCGAGACCGAGGATCGGCCGCGCGCTCTGAGCGCGCTGTGCGATGTCCTCGAAAGCGATGCCGAGCTGCACGTGCGGGCCGCCGCCGCGCTGGCCCTCGGCGATGCCGGCGCCAAGGAGTCACGCGAAGCACTGCTCGCCGCCGCGCAAAGCGGTCCAGTCCAGGTGCGCGAAATGGCGCTCGCCGCGCTGGGCGAAATCGCCGAGGCCGACGACCAACCGGTGCTCGTGTTGCTCGAAGCCGCGCGGGCCGACGCCGCTCCCGAGCTGCGCTTCCAAGCGCTGATCGCGCTCAATCGCTTGGCACGCCCGCAGTTGCTCGAACGCCTCGTCGATGCCAGCCGCGATCTGGACGCCGAAGTGCGCCAGATCGCCTTTCGCTTGGCCGAAGAGCAGGTTGCTGACGGCATCGCTTTGCCCGAACCGCTGCGGATGCGAGCCCGGGCCGCCCTGCGGGACGACGCACCCAGCGTTCGCTTGGCGGCCGCGATCCTGCTCGCGCGCGTGGGTGACTCGTGCGGCAGCGAAGTGATCCGAGCCGTGGTCGAGCGCACCGATCGGGTGGCTTCGCTCGAGGATGAGCAAGCAGCGATCGAGCTCGCGGGCGAGCTGCAGATCAGCGACGCGCGACCCGCGCTCTCTCGGCGTGCGTTCGGTTTCTTCGGTTTGTTTCGCGATCCGTTGGCCTGGCATGCGCGGGTCGCGTTGGCGCGGCTCGGTGATCCGCAGGCCAAGGCGGCCATCTTGCGCGGGCTGTCGGCATTCACTCGCGATGCGCGCACGATCGCGGTGGCCGCCGCTGGCCGGGCCCGGCTGCGCGAGGCGTACCCCATTTTGCGCACTATGACCCCGGCTCAAGCCGATCCCGAAACGGTCGCGGAGGCCCTCGCCGAGCTGGAGACCGCGCCGTGAACGAGCCACCGCTCGCGCTGCAGCTCGACTTCTACCGCGCGCTGCGCCGCATCCGGCTCGTGGACGAGCGGATGCAAGCGTTGCAACGCCAAGGCCGAATCGGATTTTACGGCACCTGCAGCGGACAAGAGGCCGTGCCCGTCGCGCTCGGCTTCGCGCTGCGTCACAGCGACTGGGTATTTCCGGCCCTCCGCGAGAGCTCGGTGCTGCTGGTGCGTGGCTTTCCGCTTTCCCGGTACCTGGCCCAGGTGTTCGGCAGCGAGCAGGACGTGTTGAAGGGCCGGCAGATGCCGAGCCACATGAGCGGCCGCTCCGCGAACGTCGTGTCTTGGTCCAGCTGCATCGGGACGCAGCTCACGCACGCCGTGGGCGCAGCCTGGGCCGCCAAGCTGCGGCGTGAGGACGCGGTGAGCGTCGGCTGCATGGGCGATGGCGCGACGAGCTCGGCCGATTTTCACTCGGCGCTCAACTTTGCGCAGGTGTTTCGCGTGCCATGTGTATTCGTGTGCCAGAACAACCACTGGGCGATCAGCACGCCCTCGACGCGCCAAACCAACACCGCAACCTTCGCCGAGCGCGCGCTCTGTTACGGGATGCCGAGCGAGCGCGTGGACGGCAATGACGTCGTGGCGTTGTACGGCGCGTTTCAAGCCGCCGCACAGCGCGCGCGTGATGGTCAAGGCCCGACGTTCCTCGAATGCGTCACGTACCGCATGGGTCCGCACTCCACGAGCGATGACCCGACCCTGTACCGCAGCGAGGCCGAGGTCAGCGCGTGGCGCGCGCGCGACCCGATCCTGCGTCTAGCGCACAGCCTTTCCGCTCAAAAGGCGCTCGATCCCGCGCGAATCGTCGCCATCGACCGCGAGCTGACCGAAGAGCTCGACGAAGCACTCCGCAGCGTCGAAAACGACCCTCCGCCGCCCCGCGCCTCCCTGTTCGACGACGTGTATGCGAACCTGCCGACGCACCTCGAAGAGCAGCGGCGAGCGCTATTCGCGCTTCGCTAGAACCCGCGCTCGGGCCCGCCGCCTGGGTCCGACTCCGCGCCAGGTGCTGCCCCTTGTGAATGAGCAAAACAAGCGTTAGATCAGCGCGCGAAATGGATCAATTCGACGCGCTAGTCCTAGGTGGTGGCCCCGGCGGTTACGTGTGTGCCATTCGCCTTGGCCAACTCGGTTTGAAGGTCGCCTGCATCGAAGAAGAAGAGTATGGCGGCGTGTGCCTCAATTGGGGCTGCATCCCGTCCAAGGCGCTGATCGCCAACGCTCACTTCGTAGAGAAGAGCCGGCACATCGGTGATTCGGGCATCACGGTCGGTGACCTGAAGATCGACGTCGAGAAGATGCAAATCTGGAAGGGCGGCGTGGTCAAGAAGATGACCAGCGGCGTGCGCTCCCTGCTCAAAGCCAACGGGGGCGAGATGATCGAGGGTCGCGGCAAAGTCGTCGATCCCAAGACCGTCGAAGTCACGCTCAAGTCGGGTGAGAAGCGAACGGTGTCGGCCACCAAAGGCCTCGTCATTGCCACCGGCTCGGCCACGATTCAGGTGCCCGGTTTCGAGTTCGATGGCGAGCGCGTGATCGGCGCGCGTGAGGCCGTGAGTCTCAAGCACATCCCGAAGCGCCTGGTCGTGATTGGCGGTGGCGTGATCGGCCTCGAATTGGGGATGGTTTATCAGACCTTCGGCGCCGAGCTGACCGTCGTAGAGCTCACGCCCAGCTTGCTACCGGGTGTCGATCCGGACTGCGTGAAGGTCGTGGAAAAGAAGATCGAGAAGCGCGGCGGCAAGGTGTTGAAGAACACGCGCGCCGAGCGGCTCGAAAAGGGCCCGAACGGCGTGACCGTGATCGTCTCCAGCGAGGGCAAAGAGCAGCGCGTCGACGCCGACGTGGTGCTGGTCGCCGTCGGCATGAAGCCGCGCTCACGCGGCGTGGGCCTGGAAGAAATCGGCGTCGAGATCGATCAACGCGGCTTCGTGAAGACGAACGAGTTCTGCGAGACCAACGTCAAAGGCGTGTACGCCATCGGCGACGTGAGCGGTCAGCCCATGCTCGCCCACAAAGCCTCGAAAGAGGGTGAGGTCGCAGCGGAAGTGATCGCGGGTCACCACGCGGCCAAGGATTGGCTCACGGTCCCGGGCATCATCTTCACCGATCCCGAGATCGCCACGGCGGGCATCACCGAAGCCCAGGCCAAGGCCGACGGCTACACGGTCAAGGTCGGTAAGTTCCCGTTCGTCGCCCTCGGGCGCGCGGTCAGCATCGGCGAGACCGATGGCTTCACCAAAGTCATCACCGACACCAAGTCGGGTCGCATCTTGGGCATTCACATCGTGGGCCCGTCGGCCAGCGATCTGATCAGTGAAGCCGTGTTGGCGATCGAGACGGTGGCCACGGCCGAAGACATGGCCATGTCCATCCATCCGCACCCCACGCTCGGCGAAGCGCTGATGGAAGCCGCGGCCGCCTCGCTCGGCCACGCCATCCACATCGTGAATCGCTGAAGCCACGCCGAGCGCGCGGATTCTGGCGCCTTTTGCGCGCAGGCCCGTAACCATGGCATCTTTGGGCGATGGGGATTTTAGCCCGCGTCGCCCAGGTCATGTCTGCCAACTTCAACGCCTTGATCGACAAGGCGGAAGACCCGAGGAAAAGCCTCGACCAGACGCTGCTCGAGATGCGTGAGCAGATCGTGGCCGCCCGCAAAGAGGTGGTGAGCAGCGTCGCCAGCGAAAAGCAGCTGAAGAAAAAGGTCGAAGAGCTCGACCAAGAAGTCGAAAAATGGAGCAGCCGCGCCGAGCTCGCGGTGCGCAGCAACGATGACGCCTTGGCGCGTGAGGCACTGCTCCAGAAGCGGCGCGCCGTCGGCGATCGCGATCGCGCCGAAGCCCAACGCGGCGAGCAGCGCGGCAACGCGCTCGAAATGAAGGATGCGCTCGAGCGAATGGAGCGTAAGCTCAAAGAGCTCGAGCTGCGCAAGGGCACCATCGCGGCTCGTGCCCAACAGGCCAAAGCGGGCGGGGGAGTGGAGGCACTGGGCAAGACCGGGAGCGGCCCGAGCGCCTTCGAAGAGTTCCGGCGTATGGAAGAGGGCGTCGAGAACGTCGAGCACACCATCCAAGCCCAGGGTGAAGTCGACGCAGCGCTCGACGGTCGCGGACCGGGCGGCATGTCACCCGCCGAGGTCGAAGCGAAGTTTCGGGCCTTGGAGAGCACTTCGGCGCCCACCGCTGGCACCCCGGCAAAGGGGGAGGTCGACGACGAGCTTCAGGCTTTAAAAAAGAAAATTCGAATCGGCACCTAGGATCGACCGCGCTCCCTTTCACGTACGTGAAACATGGGCTCGAAGGTCGCACTGCTCAATGACGAGGGCGCGAAGTTTCGCCGGGTTGTCGGCTGGCCGGCCCATGGCGCTTTTTTCAAGGGGCTAGCCAACACAATCGGTCAGAGCTATCACTCTATAGTGTTATTATGAGTTGGCGACATGGGGGGAGGCGCCAACGCGAACGGTAACGCCGCGGCGCGTTCGGGTGTTGCTTCCACTGAGGGCTAAAAATGCGGGAAAATTCGGCACAAGCACGTCAAGTCGAAGAGATCTCGAACGGTCGCTACGCCTCGGGGATCTACCCGATCAGCTCTCGACCACAAGCCTGGACCAGCACGCTGGACCGCCTGATCGCCGAGCAGGAGGCGATTTTTCTCGCCCGAATGTCGGAATCGCGCACGCTGCTCGAGTCGGCCAAGGCCTCACTGGCCGGCGGCGTTACCTCGAGTTGGCAATCGGCCAAACCGCTTCCGGTCTGGATCGAGCGCGGCCTCGGCTCGCACGTCTGGGATGCCGACGGCACCGAGTACGTCGACCTGCACGGCTGCTTCGGCGCGATGATGGTCGGCCATGCCCACCCCGCAATCGTCCGGGCCGTCAGCGAGCGAATAGCGCGCGGTTCCCATTTTGCTCAGCCGACCGCGGATCTGATCCCGGTCACGCGTGCACTCGTACAGCGCTTCGGTCTGCCATTGTGGC
The DNA here is from genome assembly GCA_040348785.1 of Myxococcales bacterium. Classification (GTDB taxonomy): domain Bacteria; phylum Myxococcota_A; class Polyangia; order Polyangiales; family Polyangiaceae; genus PMG-095. The sequence continues at coordinate 76,862 of JBEQTH010000041.1, forward strand.
GGCTCACCAACTCCGGAACCGAGGCGACGCTCGCCGCCGTGCACTTGATGCGCCAGTTCACCGGCCGGCGTTTGATCATCAAGACCGAGGGCGCGTATCACGGCCATCACGACGCACTCGAGGTTTCGGTCTATCCCGAGCGCCATGACGTTGGTCCTGCGTCGCGCCCGAACAGCGTGCCGACCGGTGAGTTTTTGCCGTCCGAGGTGGCCGCGCTGACCATAGTCGTCCCGTTTGGCGATATAGAGGCATTGAACTGGGCGCTCGAGACCTACGCGGGTGACGTCGCGGGCATGATCGTCGAGCCGATCATGATGGGCATCGGCATCGTCGAACCTCCCGCGGGCTACCTGCAGCAAGCGCACGTGCTGCTCAAGGCACATGGCGCACTGCTCACGTTGGATGAGGTGAAGACAGGCTTCACCGTCGGTCCAGGCGGCGCCACCGCGGCCATGGGCCTGTCTCCGGATCTGATCTGCCTCGCGAAGTCGATGGGTGGTGGTCTGCCCTGCGGCGCGATCGGCGGCAGCCATGAAGTGATGTCACTGATCGTGGACGGAACCTACGAGCAAGTCGGCACCTTCAACGGCAATCCGCTCACTCTGGCCGCCGCGCGCGCCACGATGGAAGAGGTGCTCACGCCCGCTACCTATGCGCACATCGAGGCCTTGCGTCGGCTTCTCGTCGCGGGTTGCGAGGACGTGCTCGATCGCTACCACATCGTAGGTCACGTCTTGTCCTGCGGCGCCAAAGGCTGCGTCGTGTTTTCCGCCTCTCGGCTCGAGAATTATCGGGATTTCCTCGATTACGACGGCCGCTGGGGCCACGCGCACTGGCTGTTCCAGCACAACGGCGGCGTGTTCCTGCCGCCCTGGGGCAAGTGCGAGCAGTGGATGCTTGGAGCCCAGCACACGGTCGATGACGTCGTTCGTTTCGTCAAGAACCTCGAGGCGTTCGCGCGCGCGCTACGCAGTGAGTGATCCGCAAATGCCCTGGAGGTCGCGATGAGCTTCGAGGGAAAGCGGGTGCTCGTGACCGGTGCCAGCCGCGGCATTGGTCGTGAGCTGGTCAAAGTCTTGATTGAGCAGGGCGCCAGCGTCGCGATTTCCGGTCGCTCGTCGCAGAGCCTGTCGCAAACTCGGGCTCAGTGCAGCCAGCCAGAACGGGTACACCTGTGTCCCGGTGACTTACGCCAAGGGAAGGATGTTGAAGCCATCGCCAAGAGCGCGCTCGCCCAATTGTCGGGCGTGGACGTGCTCGTGAACGTTGCCGGCGTCTGGCATGACTCGGAGAACAAGTACCAGGGACCCCTGGCTGTCGATACGCCCGCCGAGCAAATCGACGAGGTGTTGGACGTCGGGCTCAAGGGTGCGTTTCACCTGAGCCGCCTGGTTATCCCGAGCATGATCGCCGCGGGCGCGGGCAAGGTGATTTTCTTTTCCTGTGGCTTTGCCGGGCCCGCGGAAGCCGTAGGTTGGCTCCACTACTACGTCACGAATAAGGCCATTGATGCGCTGGTCGCGGGCCTCAGCGTCGAGCTGCGGCCGCACAACGTTCAGGTCAACGCGGTTGCGCCCTGGTTCGTCGCGACGGAAGCGGTGCAGACCTTTTATCCCGACCAATCCTCGCAAGCGCTGCTGCCCTCTGAAGTCGTGGATACCGTGCTCTTCTTGGCCTCGACGCGCGCCGACCACATCAGTGGTCAGAGCATCGAGCTACGGAGCAAGCGTGACTTCTAGAATTTGACGGATACCGACGCCACCACGCTCCTAGGCCGTTGGCGGATGGTGCGTTGTGTAAACTCGGTGCTCGGCACGGTGTCGTACTGCCAGTTCATCAAGTTGTAGAAACCGACCGCATAGTTGGCGTCGAAGCGTTCGAGCGCGCCGGTGAACATCAGGTCCCAAATAACGCCCGTGTCGGTCGTGCCCTGGCTCGGGCAGGCAACCGCGGCCAGTCCGTTCGCATCACAGGTCACGTCCGCCTTGTGCACTTGATTGTCGTAGCGCTGCCCTTCGATGCTGACGCGCGTGGCGAGGTTCAACGTGCGACCGATGATCGGCATCATGCCCTTGGCAGACGCCAAAACTAGGGGTGAATTGGGTACTTCGCGCAGGTTAGTGTCGTTCAGGTAACGCGCTTTTTGCACTGACGTGGACGCCGACAGCATCCACCCCTGCCTGAAGTCGTGGCGCACTTCGGCTTCACCGCCGAAGACCGAGACCGGGGCATTCGAGTTTCCGTACTGTACATAGTCCTGCCCGCTCTGCGACACGGTGCCTAGCTCGATCAGGTTGCTCACGTAGTTCGTGTAGCCGGTGATGACGCCGCTCACGGCGCTCGAAAAGCGGTGCGTGAATTCGGCTTCGGCAGAGAGCACTTGCTCGGGTCGGATGTTCGCCTGCGAAATCTGCGTGCTCGAGGCATAGTACCTCTCGTAGATGCTGGGCGCGCGAAAGGCTTTGCCAGCCATCAGCTTCAGGTTGCCACCCGAGTAAGGCTTGATGATGAGCGCGACGCGGGGGCTGAGCGCCTCCCCTGCGTCGAACTTGAAGCTATCGAAATAGTCCAAACGCGTGCCGGCTGAGAGCCGGACTTGCGGCGAAAATACGATGTCCATCAACGCGTAGCCCGCGACGTTCGTGAACGGGTTGTCGTTGTCGATCAGCGCGCCCGCGTCGGCGCCCATGTAGCCTGGGAGCACGCGGTCATCGTAGCTGCGCTGATGGGTCTTGAAATTGTCGGTCAAATCAGCGCCGACAGTGAGCTTGAAGGCTGGCGGGAGCTTGAAGATCAAACGCTGTTCGAGGCCGCCCCACAGGCCAAGGTACGTGTCGTGCTCGGGGCCGAACGACTCGGGATCGACGGTGTTCGGCGCGTAAGGCAGGTTGTTCGTGTAATGATACGTGTCGAAGTGCACGCGAGTCAGCGACTCCACGTTTTCCCACACCGGCTCGAACTGTACGTCGACGAAAGTACGGGTGTCGGTGCCGGTCGTGTTCGGGTCGCCGAAGGGCGTGCCGTAAGGCGCGGACGGCAAATGCTTTTCGTGTGAGGTGACGAGCCAGCGCGCCGAAAGTGCCTTGTACCAGGCGTGGCCGCCGAGCGTGACCGCGCGGAAACCGTCGGCGTCGCGCACCACGCCGGTCGAGGGGTTGCCGCGATTGTCGGTGATCGACGGCGTTCCGTCGGGGTTCGGTTGCGAGACGTATTCGGGATAGTACTTGTCGAGCCCCGCGGACTTGGCACCCGCTATCGAGACCCAGAGCCCAGAGTCGGGCGTGGGGTGCCAGACCGCGGTGGCGCGAGCGCGGCCGGCATCGAGCGCGGTCGAGACGGCCGCCTCACCGTGGGTCGGTTCGTCGTTCGAGCGCGTGACCAAATTGATCACGCCGAAGAAGGCGCCGTTACCGTAGACCACTGAGCCCGCGCCGCGAATCACTTCGATGCGCTCGACGTCGTCGATGTCGACCCGGCCGTCGTAACCGACGTAGGAGGACCAGATCCAGTTGTCGTTCATCGGGTGGCCGTCCAAAAGCACCAAGATGCGATTGCCGTAATCGCCTGGGCGGGAAAAGCCGCGCACGCCCACCGATTGATAGACGTCGTCCGACGATAAGTAGATGCCGCGCACGCCGCGAATGGCCTCGGCGATCGTCGGGTAAGCCATGGCCCGCAGCTCTTGGCGAGAGATGATCGTCACGGACGCGGGCGCGTCCTCCACGGCTTCCGCGGTGCGGGAGGCGCCGAGCACTTCTTCCTGGCCGGACAGCTCGAAGTCGACCTTGGTGCTCTTTTCGTTTTCAATCACCACCGTGCGCCGCAAGGGTCGAAAGCCCGGGGGAGAGAGCACGATCTCGTGTTTGCCAACGGGCAGCGGCACGACGGCAGGTGAGAAGGCACGCGGTTGACCATCGACGCTGATCAGGGCGTCCCGTACGTCGGCGTTGACCACTGCGCTACCCGACAATGGCTCGAGGTTAGTGCGCACTTGCACCAGGGCGTTGGCCTGCACGTCGACGGGATACTCCTGCGTGCGATAGCCGCTGCGCGTCGCGATCACGACGTGCTTGCCGGGGCGCGTCAGGAACCGGCACGGCACGGCGCAAGTGGGGCCGGTCTCGGTATCCAAGTGCAGGGTCGCGCCCTTGCTGCCGCTGACGCGGAGCGTGCCCAGGATCGGCGTGAGCTTGAGTGTCACTGGCCTGTCCTGACCGAGTACCAAGTCCACCTTCTGCGACTTGGCCGGTTCGTAGTCGGGGAGCTCGAGCAGCACGCTGTGCGTGCCTTCCGGCAGCGCCAAGCTCACGGGCGTCGTGCCGCGCGACCCGAGGTCCTTGCGGTCCAAGTAGACTACCGCACCCGGTGGATCGCTTTCGATGCTCAGAAGCGCGACGCGAGGCTTCAAGCGCGCAAGCGACTCCTGAATGCGCAGCTTGCTGGTGGAATCGGTCTCCGCTGCGAGGGCGGCCGCGTAGTAGCGGAACGCATCCGGCAGTTGCTTCAGCTGCTCGTAACAGCGGGCGATGTCGAACAAGACGTTCTTGTTCGGTGCCAAACGGTTGGAGGTCAGGAAATGCTGCAGCGCGGACTTGATGTCGCCGGCGTCGTAGCGATCCTGAGCCAGTTGAAATTCAATCTCGGCTTCGTCTGCCGTTTCGGCGGCGCGCGCCGGCTGGGCCACGAACCACAACAATACTGAGAAGATGAGCGCAAGGCTGCCGCGCCGCGGCAGACGCGTGAAGAGAACTCTCGGCATTTCTGACGTTCCTGAAGTTAAGAAGTTGAGCTCAACGCTCTCGTTTGAGCTCGAGCCTCCCGCCGCTTGCGGGTGAGGGCTCGGGCGCTTTGCTGGCGGGTGGCGCAGAGACGGGGGTGGGAGCGGGGGCTGGCGGACGAGGAGCGACCCAGACCTTGTTCGGCTTGCGGGCGTTCCCCATCGCTGAGGGCGCGGTTTGATCGGCAGCGCCGAGCGCGCTGACCGCGACCGACGGCGCTGGCTCAGCCGGAGCGAGCGAGGGCACGCCCACCCCGACCGCGGCGGCCGATGAGACCGAAGGCGCCGAGGGCTTGGGCGCCGCCACGGGTGCGCTACGCTCGTTTCCTTCACTGCGCAGTGCGAGCGCGGCTGCAGTGATCAGCAGGCCGCACAGCAACAGCAGGACCAGCAGCACGTTGCGCCGGCGTTGTTTGGCCTGATCCGCCTCGAAGGCGATCGAGGCCATTGGCGGCCGAGCCGCCGCAATCGGGACCGCCGCAATCGGGACCGCGGCAATCGGGACCGCCGTGACGCTGCCGCTCTTCGGCTGCTCGCTGCGCTCAATGGCCGTGGCCGCCGTTTGGCTGGTGAGTGTGACGGGCGGCGTGGACAGCACGCGCTCGGCTGAAGCGGGCGGTGCCGAAGCGCGTCTCAGTGGAGGGGGCGCAGAGGCGCGCTCGGGAGGAGCGGCGTGTGGGCGCACCGTCTCGGTGGCGGCGTGGCCCGTGCCGAGTGGCGGTGCGAGCGAAATCAGGGGCGCGCTGGGGGCCGCGAACGAACCCATCGAAACGGGAACGACCGCGGGCGCGTCGCTCGATGGCGCGACGCTTGGCCAATCCGAACGAGTGATGGCCCGTGGCCTCAAGCTGTCGAAGTCGCCATTGACCGCCATGAGCCCGGCGGCTTGCATTGCGGACACCGCTCGCTCGGCCGAAGCGCGTGCGCGAAGGGGCGCCAGGGGGAGCAGATCCAGCGCGACTTCGGCCGTGGTTTGATAGCGCTGCTCGCGATCCTTGGCCAAGCAGCGATCGATGATCGCGCCCAAGCGCTCGGGGACGTTGGGCGCAACATCGAGCAACGATCGATGCGGCTGCTCCAATACTTCCGCGATCAACGTAGTGAACTCGCGCTCCTCTCGGAAAGGCAAGATTCCTCCCGAAAGCACTTCGAACATCACCGCGCCTAGACTCCAGATGTCGGTGCGATGATCGACGTCTTTGGTGGAGCGGATTTGTTCGGGCGAGATGTAATGCGGGGTGCCCATCATGGCCTCTGTCCGCATCGACGCGAGATCGACGTCCGAGTGCTTACCGGTCAGCGAGAATTTCGAGATTCCAAAATCGAGCAACTTGAGGCTGCGCCAGCCGTTGCTGTCCCGCACCACGAACAGGTTTTCGGGCTTGATGTCGCGATGCACGACACCCATGGCGTGGGCGGCGGCCAGGCCTTCGCACGCTTGAATAAAAAACTCACAAAAGGTCGCCGTGTCGATGTCACCTTGCAGCCTCACGTCCATCAAATTGGAACCCACTAGGTATTCCATGACGAAGTACGGCTTGCCGTCGTGTGATCCGACGTCGAGCACGCGCGCGATGCGCTCGCTGTGCAGGCGGACCGAAGCGCGGGCCTCACGCGCGAAGCGCTGAACGGCGTCTGGTCGATCGACCATTTCCGGACGTAGCATCTTGATCGCGACCTCGGTATCGAGCTCGACGTGCCGCGCTAGGTACACGCGACCAACGCCGCCGACGCCGATCAGCGAAATAATGCGGTACTTGCCGCTGAGCATAGAGCCCGCTTCCAACGGCACGCTTTCCCCGGAGTAAGGCATCACAGGAGAACCTGACTCGGGGATTTCTCGGGAAGTTTTGTGCGCCACCCTAAGCAATCCTCGACCCGTCTGTCTGTCGTTGCTGCAACATCATTCGCTTCCGGCTTCCGCCGCTTTTCCACTCGGTTTCAGTAGCTCAGCGCGAGACCCCGCGGTCACATGCATAAGTGTCGTGCGACTCTCCATAGGGTTCAAACCGGAGTCGACCGCGCGCTTATACCGACTTTAAGTGTCACGATCGTGGCTTTTCACGTCGAAATCAGCGCGCGCTGTTGCTGCTTCAGCTGCGAATCAGATGGCCGACCGGTTCGCGAGCCGCATTCGGAGGCAATGAGCGCTTCGAACGGGGTGCGTTGTGGAACCTGGGAGCGCCCCAGCCTACTCAGGGACGGGCTCGGCTTTTTCTTGTCGCTGGATGAGGTCGTTCAAGAGGCTGCGCATGCCCGCGTGGCTGGGATCGGTCGCGAGGTAGCCCTCGGCGCTGGCGCGCGCTTCGGAGAGGTTCCCGAGCAACGCATGAGTGTGGGCGAGGCTGGCTAAAAGGTAGGGCTGCGGGCTCAGCGCGTAGGCGCCGTTCAGATCGCGTAACCCGCGCTCGGGCTCGGCGTGCTCGATGAACAGCCAGGCGCGCCGAAACAGGCCAGCCGGGTCTTGGGGCGCGGGCAGGGCGCCGAGGTCGGTCGCTAGCCCGCGTTCGCTGCGCAGGGTCTGCCAAAGACCGAAGGGCGCAGTGTCGTACGGGTTGAGCGTGAGGATGCGTTCGAGATCGGCCTCGGCTTCCGCGCGGCGGCTCAAATCAAGCAGCGTCTGCGCGCGACGGAGACGCGCGTAGGCGTACTCTGAGTCACGGGACAGGGCGTGGTCGAAGTCGGCCAGGGCGAGCTCGAGCTCACCGCGCTCGCGGCGCACGTGACCGCGGTTGGCCCAAACACGCTTGTTCTCGCGGTCGAGCGCGATGGCGCGGTCGAGGTGAGCCAGCGCTTGCTCGCGTTCGCCGAGCTCGAGCAGCGCCATGCCGATCACGAGCTCGGCGCGCGCGGTCTCGGGGTGCGCCCAATATTCGCCGCGCTCGGAGCCGGGGACATCGCGATCGAGGCCGGCCGCGAGCGCCGCACGGGCATGCTCGATGGCTGCGGCGAAGTCCTTGCTCGCGAACGCTTGGTCCGAAACGTCTAAGAGCTCGAGGCCCGTGGTCATCCGGGCGTCGAGCTTATCACTCAGCTCATGCTTCGCTCACAGCGACATTCGTGTAACAGCAGATCGGCGAACGGTTTGATCGATTGGTTCGCCAGCACCAAGAGGTGATAGTCGACGACCACGCGTTGACGCCATGCCATCGCAACGACGCTAGGCGGAAAGCATCACTGTGCGGTTCAGCCGAGTGTCGGAGGCCGCGCCGGCCGGGGCCGCTCGCGGCGAGCCGCTATTTCGGCAGGATGGTGCCGTTGCAGGCCACGAATGCATCATTGCAGGCGTAGATGGCCGACTCATTCAAGGTGATGTTGCTGGTCACGTTGGGGGAGCTGCAGGTGCACGCGCTCTGGTTAGGCGATTGCTCGTAGCAAGAGACGCTGAAATACGTGCCGTCCGAGCACATTTGATTCTGAGAGCACTTGCCGGGAGCGGCCCCGCCCGAGCCCGAGCAAGCAACGGGCGGTGGCGGCGGCGGGGTGCTGGAGCCGCTCGCGCACGCTTGGTAGGTGTTGAGCAAACCGGAACAGATCACCGGGGCTTGGTTCGCTCCGGTGCTGCAATCGGAGCCGAATTTCGACGCGGCGTCTTTGAAACAGAACGCCAGTTGCGCGCCGATGTCTTGGCAAACGCCGCCACGAATGGTGAGCGCTTGGAAACAGTCGTTCACGCATTGGACGCCGGGGCCGAACTGGTCCGGGCAAGGGGACGTTGGATCGATGCACAGCTCGGTACAGGCCACTTGTACCAAACCGGTAACGCCGCCGGACCCAGCAGCGCCGGCCTGGCCAAAGCCGCCGCTACTTCCCGCGAACCCGCCGGTGCCCGGTGCGCCGCCTTTGCTCGGCGCGCCTGCTTGCGTGCTGCCCGCAGTACCCGTGCTGCCGCCCGTCGTCGAGCCGCTGCCACCGGTCGTTGAGCCCCCGCCGGTCGAGGTGCTGGCTCCGCTCGAAGGCGACCCGGATGTTGCGCCTTGGCCGCTGCCGCCTTTGCCGTCATTGGCGGGCAAACTGCTGCCCGTGCCGGCGTCGTAGCCATAAAGGTCGTCACCCGTGCGACCGCCACAGGCCGCTAGCGACAACATCAAAAGACCACCCGCGACCCGCCCGGTTCGAATAGAAGCCACCATGTGCTGCGTAATATAGCGGAAACACCCGCAGCGCGCTCGCCTCGAATGTGACGACTCGATTAGAGCTGCGGCTCGTCCGGGCTGGGTGCGCCGCCGGCCTGCCAAATCTCGCGCAAGATCTCGGCCACGGCCTCGTAAAGCACTTCGGGGATTTCGTCGCCGATCTCGAGGTCGTTCAGGGCGCGGGCCACGGGGACGTCCCGCACGATGGGGACGCCGTAGGCGCGCGCGGCATCCACGATCAGCTTTGCCACCTCCCCCTGGCCTTGCGCGACAACGGACGGCGCTTGGTCTTCGGTTTCGCTGTATTTGAGCGCTGTCGCGAGATGAGTTGGATTCACGATCACCACACTGGCGGTTTTGAGGGCGCCGAGCGCGGCGCCGGTCAGGGCTTCTTGATGGGCGCGACGCCGGGCGGCCTTGATAGCCGGATCCCCTTCGGACTCTCGGTGCTCACGCTTGACCTCGTCTTTGCTCATGCGATGACGCTGAAGCCAAGCCCGCCGCGTGAGGAGCAGATCGAGCAAGCCGAGCCCGAGCCCGATGGAGCCCGCGAACCAAGCGACCTTCATGGCCAGGCTTGCCGCGAGCAGGGGCGCCGCGCCTGCTTGGCCAACGGCAGCGGCGAAGTCAGCCGCGTGCGCACGCAGCTCGTGCAGCGCGAAGTAGCTGACGAGTGACGCTGCCAGCAACGCGCGCGCGATGCCGACGAGGCGTTGCCATGAAAACAGGTTCTTGATGCCGGTGAAGGGGTTCAGCCGGTCCAGGCTGGGAGTGAGCTTTTTGACGCTGATCGTTCCGCCGCTTTGAGTGAAGCTCGCCGCTGCGCTGGCCGCCGCAGCCACGGCCACGATCGGCAGCGTCAGGCTCAGCACCACTTTGACGAGAGCGGCGGGCGACGCCGGTTGGCTCGGGTGGTTCAAGGCTGCGGAAAGCAAGCTCGAAGCTTGCTGCGCGGCCACGCTCGCGACCCCCCCCAATACGGAGAGCGCGGCGAGGAAGCCGACGCTTTGCGAGAGCGCCGCCGAGACCGGGCTGTCGCCCTCGGCCCGCGCCTTCGCGAGCCGCTTGGGCGTCGGTTGTTCGGTCTTGTCGCTCATGGCTGCCCGTGAATGCAACGCTCATCGGTCGCGCGCGCTGGGCAGTTTCGGATTTTACGGCGCTCAGATCAAATAGGGCAGGCCGCGCCCGCCCGTGAGCCGCCAGGCCGCCGCGGTTTGCTGGATGATCGGCGAGCGAATCACCGCCGGGGGGTGGGAGTTCTGAAACGCGAACAAGAGCCCTGCGGCGCTGAACTGCTCGAGCCCCGCAAAGAACTGCATGGTGATGAGCGCGCCGCCTTCGGTCAGGTGATAGCCCGTGCGCCGGAAGCCCATGGTCAAGAGCGTGTTGGTGCCCGAGGCGTCAGCGGCAATTTCGTTCGGTTGGTTGAACAGCGGGACCGTGCCGGATAGCGCCTGGCCGAGCTCGGCGATCGGCAATTGACCGGCGGAAGTGCAGGGCAGGTGACCCAAGTAGTGATGGGCGAGCTCATGGCCGAGCACGAACCCGATCTGCTCTTCCAACAGCTGATGTTGGCGGGCGACCTTGCGCCCGTCGGCTTGCTGCGTTGGATCGAAGAACCCGAGAGGCGGCTGAACGATGGGTTGATTGGCGCGTTGGTTCTTGACGATTAGCTGAATGTAGTCATTGAGCTTGTGCGTGCCGAAGGTTTCGTCGGTGGCGCGCGCTTGGCTCAAGTGCGCTTCGATATCGAGCAAGCCATCCGTGATGGCCATCGCCGCGTGCCCGTTCGAGGTGCAGGTGGCGAAGGCATTGACGTCACCCTGAGTGCTGTCCACGACGAGCGGGATGCCGGCCACTCGCGATTGTTGAGGCGCGGGCAGAGTCGCGACCAGCTCGTTGAGCAGCGACTGCGCTTGGCCTCGCAGATAAGTGAGGTCAGTGAGATTGATGGGGTCGTTGACCACCGGGAGCACCACCACACCGGGGGCTGGCAGTGGGGCCGCCTGCCCTGCGGGCACAGTGCCGGGCTGTGTTGCCGTTGCGCCCTGCGCTGGCAGCGGTTGCTGTGGGTACTGCGCGGGGTAACTGGTTTGCGAGCTGCCACTGGAGCACGCGCCGCACAGCGCAGCAGCAACACCCGAAGCGAGCAGCGTGAGCTGCGAACGTTTGACGAGGGACAATGAGCGCGTCGACATCGAGCCGAAGCATAGCAATCGCGGTTCCTCGTAGCGCGGAAATTTCCGTGGTGTTTTGCCTCGCCACCGATCGCCGATCTGGCGCCTTTTAGGGCAAATTGCGAGTTCTTAAGGTGCTAGCTCGGAAAATTTCATGGCTCGACAAACCCTCCATAATCGACATCGGGACTGAGCTTTCGCTGACCCGTGCCGTTACATGAGCTTCTGATGACGCAGCGTCGTGAGGAACGGCTCGAGAAACTGATCGCGCGGCGCGTTCGCAAACATCTTCGTGTCTCATGCGCTGCGCGTTCGACGATTCTCTCACCGAAAAGGGTGAGTGCTTGCGCGGCGATCGTTCTGCACACACACGGCGGCTGTGCGGCTCACACGACTGCATGGTTGGTGCCAGAAGTGTTGGACTGAGTGAGCAGCGTGTGAGAGAGTCCAAGAACCTATTTCCGGGCGCTGTCGTTTTCAGCACCCACTAGGAGTCCTATGTCGTCAAGGCTCGTACACACGTGGGCCGCATCTGCGCTGGTTGCCAGCGCCGTCGCGATCGCCTGCACCGGAACTCTCGATACGCTGCCCTCGGGCTCGCTGTCGTCCGGCGGCTCATCCGCCAACGGCTCGTCAGGCTCGGGTGGCTTGGGCGCATCGCCGGACGACATGGATCCCGATGCGGCCGCGGAAATCCCGTTCGAGCCCGTGCCCGCGCGTGTGTACGTGGCCAAGGTGAAGAACCTGATGCTCGGCTTGCCGGCGACGGAAGAAGAAATCGCCGCAGTCGAGCAGGATCCGACGGCCCTCAAAGCAATGGTGGACGCTTGGTTCGTGCGCCCCGAAGCGCAAGCCAAGCTCGGCACCTTCTTTCAGAAGGCCTTCCAACAAACTCAAATCTCGCAGAATGATTTCTTCGATCAGTTGAGCGTCGACAACCTGACCGCCTTGCCCATGTTCCAGCAAGCGCAAGAGTCCATGTCGCGCACGGCGCTGAAGGTGATCGCCGATGGCAAGCCGTTCACCGACACGGTGACCACGCACACCTTCATGATGACGCCCACGTTGATGTCGCTGTACCTCGCGCTCGACCAAGCGCAGGTCGACGACAACAACAAGCCGACCACCAGCTTGCCGATGCCCGACGGCTCGCTCAGCACCACGCAAGCGTTCTGGATCACGTATCAGCCGCCCGTCGACCCCGCGGCGATGCCCGTGGTCCAAAATCCGATCCCGCTCTCCGACACGATGGACCCCAAGAGTCCCAACTTCATGCACTTCGCGTCGACCACGCCCTTCAAGTGCTCGATGCCGCAGCTGGACGACACGGGCCACGTCGTCGTCGACGACAAGGGCAACCCCGTGAAGATGGACGTGGCCTACAACCAGCGCAAATACTCGAGCGTCTCGGCCGCGTTCCTGGCGCTGTTCGGCTGGGCCAGCCGCAACTACGTGAGCGACCCCACGGACATGAACGGCCCGCCCACGCTGACGATTCCGGATGACGTGACGCCGGACAAGAAGCCCCTCTATCAATACAACTGCAGCGGCGGCGTCGCGTTCACCGCCTCCAGCATCACCGCTCAAGACGTGATCTGGCGCCCGGTTACGGTGCGTATCGCCAAGGCCGGCGAAGCGCTGACGCCGTTTTACGATTTGCCCACGCTGCGCCAAGCCAACGAAATCGTCGTGCGCACACCGCGCGTCGGCTTCTTCTCCACGCCGGCGTTCTTCGCCAACTGGACGACGAACAACAGCAACCAGCACCGCGACACCTTGAATCAGTCGCTGATCGTCGGCCTTGGCCGCAGCATCAACCCGGTCGACAAGGGCACCTCCACCGTGCTCGACAACGGTAAGGACGGGCAGCACTCCGACCCGACCAGCCCCTGTTACAGCTGCCACCAGACGATGGACCCGATGCGGAACATCTTCCGCCAAGCGTACACGTACTCGTACCACGCGCAGCACGACCCGGCGCAGACCTTCTCCACCGCCACCTTCGACTACCTCGGTGAAAAAGCCGCGCTCACCTCGTTCGACGACTTCGCGAACGCCCTCGTCAATCATCCGTTGTACCCCATCGCTTGGACGCAGAAGCTCTGTTACTACGCGAACTCCAGCGGCTGCACCGAGGAAGATCCGGAGTTCAAGCGCGTCGTGAAAGCGTTCGTGGACTCCAAGTACGATTTCCACACGCTGCTCCTCGAGCTGTTCTCTTCGCCGCTCATTACCGGCCAAGCCGCCACGAAGACCTGGCGAGATCTCGGTGAGACCGTGAGCATCTCGCGTCAGGATCACTTCTGCGCGGCGCTCACCAACCGTCTGCAGCTCGCGACCAACCTGTGCGTTGGCATCACCGACAACACGACCAAAACCGCCGTGACCAACAACGTGCCGCTCGATGGCTACTTGCGCGGCGCGGAAGCTCCCGCGCTGTCCACCGCGCAGACTCCCTTCTACCGCGGCGCGACCGAGTCGCTGTGTGCGTACGCGGCGAGTCTCACCGTGGACAAGATGAAGAGCCGCTACGACAGCACCAAGAAAGACGCGGCCATCACCGACTTCGTAGCCAACATCATGGGCATTACCTCGGCTGACCCGAACAGCGCCACCGTTACCCAGCTATTGCAAGATCACTACGCGGCTGCGATCGCGGCCAAGGCTTCGCCCACCGACGCGCTGAAGTCCACGTTCATCGTCGCTTGTCTCGCGCCCACCTCGGTCGCCGTCGGCCTGTAGGAGCAAATCATGAGCATTCTCAATCGCCGCCAACTCTTGCTCAGTTCCCTCGCCGGTGCAGGCCTCGTCGGCCTGCGCTCGATGGCCACCGGCTTGCCGGTGTCGTTCCTGCTCAATCCCAAGAAGGCCCTGGCTGACGGCTCGTGCGCGAACACGAACGCACAGTTTTTGATCTTGAGCATGTCGGCCAGCGGCGATGCACTCAATATCAACGTCCCAGGTACCTACGATTTGCCAGCCACGTTTGCCGCCGGCACCGTGAACCACTCCGACCCCACGGACATGACGATGAGCGCCACGCCGCTCAAGATCAACGGCAAGCAATGGACGGCCGCCAAACCGTGGTCCACGTTGCCGCAGAACATCCTCGACCGCACGGTGTTCTTTCATCACCTGACCGGCACCGCCAATCACGGTGAGCTCGGCCGCGTGCTGGAGCTGTTCGGCGCTCTGCGCCGCGGCCAATGGTTGCCCTCTTACTTCGCGAAGAACCTGCAAGCCTGCTTCAACACCGTGCAAACCCAGCCCGTGACGATCGGCGGTGAGCAGCTTTCGTTCGAGGGCCAATACCTGCCCAAGCTCACGCCCACGGGCCTCAAAGCCGTGCTCTCGGGCCCGAAGGATTTGCAGGCCACCCTGCAGCAGCTTCGGGACGACACGCTGAACAAGCTGAACGCGACGCTGAAGGAGAACCGCTCTGCGACCACGGCCGAGCGCGCGTACATGGACAACATGGCTCACGCGCAAACCGACCTTCGGACCATGATTCAACAAGTCGCGAGCGATCTGGCGACCATTCAGAGCGACGACGCGAGCAATCAAGTGATAGCCGCCGCGCTCCTGATCAAGATGAACGTGACGCCCGTGGTCACCATCCATTTGCCGTTCTCCGGCGACAATCACACGGACAACAACTTCGGCAACGAAGCCACGCAGACCAACGCCTCGGTGAGCAACATCAAAGCCTTGATGACCAAGCTCACTAGCTACGGTTTGCAGGACAAGGTAACGTTCGCGACGCTCAACGTGTTCGGGCGCACCTTCGAGACCCAGAACGGCCGCGGGCACAACGCCTCTCACTCGGTCGCGCTCATGATCGGTAAGCCGTTCAAGGGCGGTGTCGTCGGCGGCATCGTGCCCGGCGGCCACGCCTCGGACATTGATTCGGCCACCGGTCTGGCCATGGAAAACGGGGACGTGCCAGTCGCCAATAGTCTGGCATCCGTCGCAAAAACCCTCGGTGTAGGCATCGGCCTCACCGAAGCGCAGGTGAATGATCAAATCACCTCGGGCGTTGCGATTCGTAGTGTGATTGCCTGATTCTTCAGACGGCATGAGAAAACGCTCACTCATGGGGCGCGGCCTGATGGTGGCCAGCGCCCTGATCATGGCTTCGTCCCTGGGTTCGGTTGCGTTCGGCGCTCCGGCTAAGCACAAGAAGCCCGGCAAGAAAGCTTTGCCCGCTGCGTCGACCACACCCGCGTCCGACGACGGCGCCAAAGACAAGGCCGACTCGGCCGCGTCCGCGGCGAGCGACACACCTCCCGCTCCCGCGCCTGAGCCAACACCCAAGCCGAGCGAAGACCCCACGCCCAAAGCGGATGCTGCGCCGGAAGTCGCGCCCGCCGCCAAGGGATCAGTCGATCTCAGCGAAAGCACGCAGGCGGCGCCGCCCAGTATCAGCGAAGCCGAGCCCAGCGCTCATGATCTCGAAGCACTCGGCCGCCGTGAAGCCGCGCGCATCGCCGCTAGGCGCACGGAAGTGGCCGTTTGGTTCGGTGCGGGCGTGGCGCGCCGCACGTTCAAGTACAGCGACCCGGTGGGCCAGCAATACGCACCCTATCACTTGCCGCTCGCGCCCATGGTCAGCATTGGCCTCGAGGCGTACCCGTTTGCGAGCACCGGCATGGCCGGCCTGCAAGACCTGGGTTTTCGGGCCCACTTCAGCAAGGCCTTCGCGGTGGATTCGAAGACGCCCGAAGGCGCCACCATCGACACGAGCTGGACGCGGTTCGGTGCCGAAGCCCGTCAGCGTTTCCTTTTTCCGAGCGCGCACCCGCTGGAGCTCGGCCTCTCGGTGGGGGCCGATGGCAGCTACTTCGACATGAGCACGAAGAGCGTGGTGCCCGGGTTATTGCCTTCGGCGCGCACGATTGCGGTGCGCATCGGGCTCGACGCACGGCTAGAGCTCGTGCCGCGCTTCGGGCTCGCGCTGGGCGCCGCGTACCTCGCGCCCACCACCCGTGGCGCAATCTACGAGCGCTTCCGCGACCCGCACCTGAAAGGGGTGGACGGTGATTTCGCCGCCATCCTCGGCATCGTGCCCGGCTTGGAGGCGCGCGCCACGGCGCGTTACACACGCTACTTCGCCTCTTTCAAGCCCCAGCTCGGCGACAGCTTGGTCGCAGGCGGCGCGCTCGATGAGCAATTCCAATTTGGTTTGGGGGTTCGCTATGCGCATTGATCGAGCCCGAGCTGCAATGTGCTGCGCGTTTGCCGTGGCGGCCTGCTTCATCGCCGGCTGTCCCGGCAAGCTCGACGACAAGCAGAGCTTCCTCGATTACGTCCCGACCGAGGCCGGTCCCGAGACAGGCGCACCGTTGGGCGGAGGTCCAGGTGCGGGCGGCGGCCCGAGCGACGGCGCGTGCGGTGACATCATCGATCGCGTGTTCGCGCCAAGCTGCGGGGATACCGGCTGTCACGGCGCAGTCGCCCCACAACAAGACTTGGATTTGGTTTCGCCAAACGTGGCCTCGCGCGTCGTCGGCATCTCGGGCAAGGCCTGCGTGTCCGTGCTCGCCGATCCGGCCAACCCCGAGGGCAGTCTGCTTTACAAGAAGCTCATGCCGGCTCCCGGTTGCGGGGCACAAATGCCGCTCGCACGCCCTCCGCTCAGCAGTGAGGACGCGGCCTGCGTCCTCGCCTGGATCGCCGCGCAATAATTCAGTTAGGCTGCGCCGCGTGGTGACCGCGGACAACATCCAGCCCGAGCCGGCGCGCTTGCTCGTGCCCTCGAGCGACCCGTCCGAGGCGCACTGCGTGGACGGCAACGAGGTGCGTCTGCTGCGCAATGGCGAGCAGGCCTACCCGCAAATGCTGAGCGCGATCGCCGCGGCACGCGAGCAAATCTTGCTCGAAATGTACTGGTTCGGCTCCGATGGCATCGGTCGGAAATTCGCGGCTGCGCTCATGGCTGCGGCACAGCGCGGCGTCGAGGTGTCAATCATCTACGATGCCGTCGGCTCGGTGGGCGCGAGCGAAGACATGTTCGCCGAGCTGCGCCGCGCCGGCGCACGGGTGATCGAGTTCAATCCTATCGCGCCCTGGAAACGCCGCTTTCGGCTGTCCAAGCTGACGCGCCGTGATCACCGGAAAATCCTGATTACCGACGGCAAAACCGGCTTCACGGGCGGCATCAACATTGCCGACTTTTGGCTGCCCTTGGAAGAAGATGGCGCGGGCTGGCGCGACGACATGGTGCGTATCGACGGGCCGGCGGTCGCCGATCTCAGCGACTGCTTTGCGCTGAGCTGGAAGCGGCTGCGCGGTGCGCCGCTGCGCTTGGTCGGTTTTGCCGCGGCTCCGCCCGCACCCAGCGCCGCGATCCAAGCGGTGCGCGTGCTCGGCCAGCACTTCTTGCGCACGCAACGCCAGATCTCGCGCGCCTATTTGCACTACGTGCAGCGCGCTCAGCGCTCGGTGTTCATCGCCAACTCGTACTTCGTGCCCGATCGCCGGATCATGCGCGCGTTGTCGCGCGCAGCGCGGCGCGGCGTCGACGTGCGCATCATCGTGCCCGGACAGAGTGACGTGGACATCGTGCGCCACGCGAGCCGCGCGGTGTGGGGGCGCTTGCTGCGCGCAGGCGTGCGCATCTTCGAGTGGGACGAGAGCGTGCTGCACGCCAAGAGCGCGACCATCGACGGGCGTTGGAGCACCACCGGTACATTCAACTTCGACTACCTCTCGCTGCGCATGAATCTGGAAGTGAACGTGAGCGTATTGGACGAGCGTTTTGCGAGCCGGCTGCAAGCCTCGTTTCTGGAAGACTTCGAACGTTGCCGTGAAGTCCGGTTGGTCGATTTTCGGTTTCGCTCGCTCGGGCAACGCTTGCTCGAGCTGATCGCGTATCGCCTGCGGAAGTTTTTGTAGCTCGTTTCTTCCCTGGGTGCTCCCCGCGGAGGGCGCGTGGACGGCCGGCCCGCGAGCGCGCGCCGGGTCCCTCAAGCGTCGGCCTGCGGCCGCCGCGAGGGACCAACGGCGGGGCGTTCATTTGACGGGAGCGCGGGCGGCGCGGGGAGGGACATCGCACCCGATATCGGGTGTGAAGAGAGGAGAGAGAGTAGCAGTGAGGGAGAGGGCGTGGTGCGTCGCGGGGGCGGCGCTTGAGCGGCGGGGGCGGCAGGTTGTTTTGGAGCGCTCGCAGAGGGAATGTTGGGGGGACGGACGAGGGGATCGCAGCTCGCTGTGCGTACGATTTCGTGGTGTCCGCATGCGCGGAATGCGGTGGCTACGACGGGGTGGGGTGTTGCGAACACCACGAAATCGTCCGCGATAGATTTGAACGCGAATCTGAGATGTTGAGCCGAATTTTCTTGACGGGGATCTTGGGGAGGGGCGGGCGGTGGAGGCGAGTGAGAGGGGATTTCCATCGCGGGAGCGGTTGGGTTCGGCTGGGTGAGGCGATCGACGTGCGGGGCGAGTTCAAACTCATTTTGAGGCTGAAAAGGGCTGCGGCGGGCCTCGTGTGAGACTCGAGATCCGCGTGATATGCACGGGGGATGAACGACCGATATCGATTGGGTGGACTCGATGACGTTCAACTCTTGGCGTCGCTGTCGGCGCTCGTACGGCGTTTGCCGGAACGCTCCGTTGCTGCCGATGTCGGGAGTGAGCCGAACGGGAGCGAAAAGGTGGAGCTGAAACCGGCGACGCATTTGGCGAGCGGCAGTGCGACGGCGGGCTCGGATTCGGCTCAACCGTTGGGGCGTCAGGCACCGCCCTCAGCGTCACGGCCCGGCGCGGTGAAGCCGCTGTCGGCGCAGCGGTTCAGTGTGAGCTTCACCGCGGATGGCGAGTTTCGTGAGTTGCTCGATGAGGTCCGGGCGCTGCTGAGTCACTCGGAGCCGAAGGGCGACTTGTTGACGGTGATGAAGCAGGGGCTCGAGGTGCTGCGCGGCGAGCTGTTGAAGAAGCGGTTCGGCGTGGGGCGGAAGCCTCGGCGCACCCGATTGAGTGAGAGTGAAAGAGGGGCGGTGGCGCGCGCTTCCGAAAGCGCGAGCGGGAAGCGCAGTCGGCATGTGCCGGCGGCGGTGGCGCGCGAGGTGTATGTGCGCGACGGAGGGCGATGCACGTTCTGTTCGGAAGAAGGGCGGCGTTGCGGCGAGCGGCGTTTGTTGCAGCTCGATCACGTGCTGCCGTTCGCGGACGGCGGTGAGGCGGCGGTTGGGAATCTGCGGGTTCGGTGTCGCGCGCACAATCTGTACACGGCTCGCTTTTACTTTGGGGCCGAGCTGACGCGGGCAACATCGAAACGACAGCGTGAACCGATGCGGCGTTCGGAGTTAGACAAGCGTTGCTCGGCGGCGCATGCCGGCGATTCTTTAGCTGTTCGACGCGCTGCGTTTGTTTCGCGGGGCGAAGAGGGAGCAGCGTAGACGGAGTGTGCGCTGCGCTGCGGCCTAGCGGGCGCCCAGGAGAAGCGGATTTCGAATTGGCGCGGGGTGGTGTGTGACGGGTGGGGGATCGGGCTCGGGCACGGGGGGATGAGAGGGAGGGGTGGTGGACAATTGGGGGGTAGGCTCTAAGCTCCGCTCGTGCCTTCGCCTTCGTCTGCTGTCGAGCTCGAGTTTCGAACCCACGAGCGCATCAAAGACATCGGTGAGAGCGCTTGGCAGGAGCTTGCGGGGCCTGAGTGCCTGCCGTTTCTGCGCTATGAATGGCTCTCGGCGCTGGAGGACACGGGTTGTATCGATCCGGCGCGCGGTTGGCTGGCGATGCACATCGGCGCCTACTCGGCCGGTGAGCTCGTGGGCGTCGCGCCCGCGTACATCAAGGGCAACAGTGAGGGGGAGTTCGTGTTCGATCACTCCTTCGCTCGCTACGCGCAAGGGAACCTGCGCATCGAATACTACCCAAAGCTTATCGTGGCCGTGCCGTTCACGCCGGCCACGGGCCCGCGTTTTCTGGTCAAGCCGACCGCCGATCGCGAGCGTGTGCTGCAGGGCTTTGCAGCAGCGCTCCCGCAAATCGCCGAGAAGCTGGGCGTGTCGGGCGCACACGTCTTGTTTCCGGAGCGCGAGCAGGCCGATGCGCTCGCCGCGCTCGGCTATTTGGAGCGCCACGGCGTGCAGTACCACTGGCGCAACGCGCGCTACGCCACGTTCGACGATTTCCTGGCGCGCTTCACCTCCAAACGCCGAAATCAGATCAAGCGCGAGATGCGTGAGATGCGCGATCGCCAAATCGATCTCGACGTGCTCACTGGGGATCTCCTGAGGCCGGAGCGCGTGGATTTCATTTTCGATTTCTATCGCTCGACCGTGGAAAAGTTCTTTTACGGCAAGCAATACCTCAACCGCGCGTTCTTCGAGCAGGTGTGCAGCACCATGCCGGAGCACTTGCACGTGGTGGCGGCGAGCGACGCGGGCTCGAAGAAGCCGATCGCGGGTGCGTTCAACTTGCTCGGCAAACGCGCGTTGTACGGCCGCTATTGGGGTGCGCTCGAGGAGCGGCCGTTCTTGCACTTCAACGTTTGCTTCTACCGCGGCATCCAAGAGTGCATCGCGCGCGGGCTCGAGCTGTTCGAGCCAGGGGCCGGCGGCGAGCACAAGCTATCGCGCGGCTTCGAGTCGTCACTCACCTACAGCGCTCACTCATTTCGAGACCGCCGCCTGAAAACCGCGGTGGCGGAGTTCATGGAACGCGAGCGCACGGCCATCGCGCAGCATATTTTAGAGTCCCGATCTGAGTCAGGGCTGCGGCCTCTCACCCCCAACGCTTGACATTACCCCCGGCCCGCGGCACGACTTGGGTCCGTGGCCCGTGCTCTCTGGTTTATCGCAATGCTTTCGGCGTTCTTCGTCGTCGGCATGCGTTTGGCTGGTTTGCCCCTCGCGGTCGCCTGCGCGGCGGATGACTTGCCCGCCGCCGACACGGACGTGTGCGTCGCCTCCCACGACGGCTCGGGCGAAGACACGGGCGACGCCGCCCCGATCGATCTCGACGACAGCGACGACGACGAAGCCGCTCACGGCTCGGCTCCGCTGATGGCGCCACCGAGCCTTCGCCTCGACGTGCCCGTGGGCGAAGCGGCCCTGGGCCTCGGCTGCGGCGCTTTGCCGGACCAGCTCGCCCTGGCGAGCCACGCTCGCGGCTTGGACCGTCCCCCTCGGGTCTGAGGGGTTGCGCGAGGCCTGCGGCCTGAGTGCTGGCTCCTGAGGGGCTGAGCACGGGCTGCAGATGCCCCTCGTGCAAATCCAGTCGAGGCGGTCGCGTACGCGCGACGCCGCGTTTGGAAACACGTCCCGCAACGCTGGCGTGTCCGTTTCGTAACCGAACGGCGCGCAACCTTTAATGGCCCGTTAACTCTGTCCCCGGAGGCTCTGTCTTGAAGTCTCGTTTCAAGAGCGCCCTCGCGTCTCTTTTGTGCACCTCGGTCTTCGCGACTGTCGCGTTGATCTCGGCACCTTCAGCTCAGGCGGCTGCGCCGCTGTCCTTGTCCTTGCCCGAGGCCCTGTTGCGCGCGAAAGCGACCGGGCCCGAGGTCACCCGTGCGCGCTACGCCGTGCGCGAGGCCGACGCCAAGCGCGTCGGTGCCGGGCTCGTCATCCCCGCCAACCCCCGGCTCCAAGTGGATGCCCGCCCGCTCATCAGCGGCGGCTCGGGCAGGATGGGCTACGGCGCGACGTTGGACTTCTTGTTCGATGTGGGCGGCGCCCCACGGGCGCGCGTCCGTGAGGCCGAGCGCTATTCCGCGCTGGCCAACGCGGACCTCGCCATGTCGCGCGGCTCGGCCCGCGTGCGAGCGCTGAGCAGTTATGTCGGCGCACAGATCGCCGACTTGCGGATCATCGAGTCGGACGCGGCGCTCGTCGTTGCGCGGCGCGTGCTCGACGCCACCGAGCGCCGGGTCAACGCTGGCGCCGGCTCCGAGCTCGACGCGGCGTCGGCTCAGCTGCAAGTGGCCGAGCTCGAAGCCGCGCGCATGGCCTTCGAGCGCGACCGCGCCACGAGCCAGATGGACCTGCGCGACGCGCTCGACCTCGCTTCTGACGTGCCGCTCACCCTGACCAGCCCCGTGGGCGAGCTACCGGCGGTGGGTGAGGTGAGCGCGCTGCTCCAGCGCGCGCTCACCTCGCACCCGGAGTTGAAAGCAATTCAGGCGCGCGTCGCGCTGTGGAGCGCCACCGAGGAGCGGTTGCGCGCCGAAGTGTTCCCGAAAGTCGGGTTCTACGCGGGTGTCGACGCAGCGCCGCTATCGCCTACTTACGGCGTGCTCGGCCTGAGCGTGGAGCTACCCGTGGCTCAGCGTAACCAAGGCTTGCGCGCCCAATCGGCGCGCGCTCGCGAGAGCGCCGAGGCGGACCTCGACCTCGAGTCACGCTTGTTGGCTCGCGCCGTGGTCGCGGCACTGAACAGTTACGAGTCGAGCCGGCGTGAGCTGGATCGGCTCAGCTCGCAAGCGGTGCCCGCTGCCGAGCGCACTTTGTCTTTCGCAGAGGCTGGCTTTCAAGCCGGCCGCTTCGACGTTTTTCGGTTGCTCGCAGCGGCGCGCGACTCGCTCAGGGTTCGAGCGAGTCGTATCGACGCCATCGAAGCAGCATGGGTCGCGCGCATCGAGCTCGAGCGTGCTGTTGGTGGAGAGGTGAAGTCATGAAAAAGCTAGCGCAACGGTTGACGGTGATCTCATTCGGCGTGGTCTTGACCGGCGCCGCGGTCTTTTACTTCACCCATACGGAGCACAAGGCCAACGCCCAGCCCAAGGGTGAAAAACGAGACGTGCCGTATCTGGACGGTAAGTGGATCCGCTACTCGCCGGATTTCGCCAAACGTCAGCAAATCGAGTTCGCGGCGGCGGCCGAAGGCAGCCTGAAGCCGATGATCAACGTGACCGGCACGGTCACCTTCGACCCCGAGCGCGTCGCTGCCGTCGGCTCGCGCATCTCTGGCCGCGTCAGCAAGCTGTACAAGATCGAGGGTGACGAGGTGAAGGCCGGGGACTTGCTGGCCGAAATCGAGAGCGCCGACCTCGGCCAAGCCCAGGCCTCGGTGCTGGCCGCCCGCGCCCACGCCGAAGCCGCGACCACCAACGAAAAGCGCGAAGCAGAATTGGCCGAAGCCAAGATCTCCGCCAACCGCGAGGCCGAGCTAGCCAAGGCGCAAGCCGTGTCGGCACGTGCCGACCTCGCCGCGGCCGAGCAGCGGGTGCGCGCCCTGGGCGGCAGCAAGGATGGCCCAACCGGTGTCTTGCGCCTCACTACGCCCATCGCCGGGCGCGTGATCGAGCGCAACGTGACCCGCGGTCAGTCGGTCGAGGCCACGCTGACCGCGTTCCGCGTCGCGGATCTGAATCGCGTTTGGGTCGAGCTCGCCGTGTTCGAAGGCCAGCTCGGTGCCATCCACACGGGCGACAAGGTCGACGTGGCGTCCGCGAGCTCCGGGGACTCTCCGGTGCACGGCAGCGTCGCCTACGTGGGGGACGTGATCGACCTGGCAACCCGCACCGCGGCGGTCCGCATCGTGGTCGAGCATCCCGAATCACGCCTTCGCCCCGGGCAATCGGTGTCCGCCACCATTCACACCTCGGCGCCCGTGTCCGGCGCAATCTCGGTGCCCTTGGCTGCCGTTACTAGTGTCGACGGCAAGCCCACCGTGTTCGTCGCCCACGACGAGTTCTCGGTCGAGCCCCGCGCCATCACCCTCGGTGCTCAAGATGGCGACCGGGTCGAGGTCGCGCGCGGCATCGAGCGCACCGATCGCATCGCGATCAGCGGCGTGTTTGCCCTGAAGTCGGAAATCTTTCGCTAATGCTCAAATACTGCGTCGAGACTTCGATCCGCCTCAAGTGGGTCATGCTGGTGATGCTGATCGCGCTCATGGGCGCGGGCGGCTTCGCGTTGCGCTCGTTACCCATCGACGCAGTGCCGGACGTGTCCACCGTGCAGGTGGCGGTGCTGACGGACGCGCCCGGTTTATCGCCGGTCGAGGTCGAGCGCGGCCTGACCTTCCCGCTCGAGACCGCGCTCAACGGCATGCCCAAGCTGGTCGAGCTGCGCTCGGTGTCGCGCTCCGGCCTCTCGGCGGTGACGGCCATCTTCAAGGACGACGTCGACATTTGGCTGGCGCGCCAGATGGTGCTCGAGCGCGTGCGCTCGGTTGAAGGGGATCTGCCGAAGCTCGCGGGTAAGCCGCAGCTGTCGCCCGTATCTGGCGGCCTCGGAGAAATCTACCAGTTCGTGGTGCGCTCGGCGCAGCACTCCCCGATGCAGCTGCGCACCTTGCTCGACTGGGAAATTGCCCCCAAATTGCGGCAAAGCCCGGGCATCGTCGAGATCAATACGATGGGCGGTGATCTGAAGGAATACCAGATCATGATCGACCCGGCGCGCTTGCACTCTCACAAGCTCACTTTGACGGACGTGACCGAGGCGCTGGCGCGCGCGAACGTGAACGTGGGCGGCGGCTACATCGAGCGCAAGGGCGAAGCGCTCACGTTGCGCGGCGTCGGCTTGCTCGCCAACGAGCAGGAGATCGAAGCCGTCGTGATTCGCACGGCCGAAGACGGCACGCCGATCTTAGTGAAGAACGTGAGCAACGTGCAGGTCGGCTCGGCCATGCGCTTCGGCACCATCACGCGCGACGGCGAGGGCGAGGCCGTGACCGGCATCACCATGATGCTCGTCGGCGCCAACGGCCGTGAGGTCGTGCAGGGCGTGAAGAAGCGCGTGGCCGAGATTCAAGCCCAGCTTCCGCCGGGCGTGATCATCGAGCCGATCTACGATCGCTCGGAGTTCCTGGGCCGCACCTTGGGCGCCGTGACGCGCAACCTGATCGAGGGCGCGCTCGTCGTTACCCTTGTTTTGGCGTTGTTTTTGGGCTCGCTGCGCGGCGCATTCGTGGTCGTGCTCGGCATCCCCGCGTCGATGTCGATTGCCCTGTTCGGCATGCACTACTTCGGGATCACTGGCGATCTGATGAGCCTCGGCGCGATCGACTTCGGCTTCTTGGTCGACGGTCCGATCGTGATTTTGGAATCGATCATCGCCGCCTTGGCCGGCAAAACATTGATCAAGCGCGCCCGTGATGGCGCCTACGCCGAGGTCGCGGGGGCAGTGTCACGTCCAGTCGCGTTCTCGGTGGCGATCATCATGCTCGTGTACTTGCCGCTGCTCTCCCTCGAAGGCATCGAGGGCAAGATGTTCCGGCCCATGGCCGTGACCATGGCCTGCGCGCTCTTCGGCGCCTTGGTCTACTCGGTGCTGTTCTTCCCCGCGCTGCTCGCGATCTTCGTGCCGCCCTCCAAGGGTCACGGCCCGCGCTGGATCGGTTGGCTCGGGGAGCGCTACGCGCGCGCGCTGCCCTGGGCCGTCGATCATCGCTTGCCGATCCTGGTCGGCGGTGGCTTGGCTTTGGTCGGCGCCTTCGCCGTGCTCGCCAGCAGCGGCGCTGACTTCGTGCCGCGCATCGCCGAGGGCGACGCGGTCGTCACCGTGCGGCGCGCGCCGTCGATCGGCTTGGCGCAGGCCAAAGAGCTGGATTTGGCGGCCGAGCGCGTGCTGCGCCGGTTCCCCGAAGTCGTGACCTCGCTCGGCATGACCGGCCGCGCCGAGGTCGCCATCGACCCCGTGGGCAACGACAACACAGACATCTTCGTGCACTTGAAGCCGGAGAGCGAATGGACCAGCGCGCACGATTTGGACGAGCTGTCCGAGCTGTTCAAGCACGCCATCGAGAGCGAGGTCGCCGGCACCTTCGTCTCCGTGTCTCAGCCCATCGAGGACAAAACCAACGAGCTCATCAGCGGCTCGCGCGCCGACGTGCAGATCGCGATCTTCGGTGAATCACTCAGCGAGCTCAAGCGCCTCAGCGAAGAGGTGGCCGCTCTCGTGCGTGACGTACCGGGCTCGGGCGACGTGCGCGTCGAACGTTTGCTCGGCGCGCCCGAGCTCACGGTCACGCCGGATCGCTCGCGCCTCGCCCGTTACGGCATCAAAACCGAAGATGCCCTGCAGGTCGTGCGTGCGGCGCGCCTTGGCGTGCCCGTCGGCCAAATCTACGAGGGCCAGCGCCGCTTCGACATGAAGGTGCTCATGCCGCCCAGCTCGCCAAGTCCTGCCGCTCTCGGCGGCCTGTTCGTCGAAGCTTCGGGGGGCTCTTCGGTGCCGCTCTCCGAGGTCGCGGCCATCACCGAGTCCGAGGGCCCGTCCCAAGTGCGACGCGTGGATTTGATGCGCACCGTGCGCGTCGAGGTCAACTTGCGCGGCCGTGATCTCGTGTCGTGGGTCAACGAAGCGCGCGCCAAGGTCGACGCCAAGCTGCACTTGCCCGCGAGCTACCGCGTCGAGTGGGGCGGCCAATTCGAAAACTTCGAGCGCGCCAAAAAGCGGCTCGCCTTGGTGGTGCCGATGGCCCTCGCGATCATCTTCGCGATGCTGCTCTGGATGTTCCAGAACGCGCGCTACGCCGTGGCCGTGTTCGCGGTCGTGCCCCTGGCGCTGATCGGCGGCATCTTGGCGCTCGCTGCGCGCGGCCTGCCCTTCAGTATTCCGGCGGCCGTCGGGTTCATCGCGCTCGCCGGCGTTTCCGTGCTCAATGGTGTGGTGCTGGCCAGCGAAGTGAAAACCAAAATCTTCGGCGGTTGGCCGTTGCGCGAAGCCATCCTCGAAGGCTCCACGCACACCATGCGCGCCGTGCTCACCACTGGCGGCGTCGCGGCCTTCGGCTTCCTGCCCATGGCCCTCGCTCACGGTGCCGGCGCCGAAGTTCAGCGCCCCTTGGCCACCGCCGTGATCGGCGGCATCGCCTTCTCCACGCTGCTCACCATGTTCCTGCTCCCCGGGCTACTGCAAATGCTCGTCCGCGATCCCAGCCGCCGCGTCAGCTACGCCCCCCCGCCGCGCCTCGGCGCGGAAGAGCATGGCAACCACGAGCGTGAAGCCAGCTGAGGTACTACGGCGCGCACCCCAACGACCGCGTGGCGCACCATTTGGGGGGTTGCGAGCTAGCGGGCGTGGCCCGTGCCGAAATAGTGTTCGGGCCCGAACGCTATTTTCCCGACCAAGCTCGCCGTGGTCGGACGATGTTGCCCTGACGCGTCGACTTGGACGTCGAAAGGATGCGCCTCCGCCGGCAGCGCGCAGCGTGCGCACCACCTCGCCGCGCGCTGAACTCTCAAAGTCGAGAGCTGCCGCTAAGCGCCGTTGCCGCGCTTGGCAGGCGGCGTAGATCCCGAGCGCGAGGCGGGCTGGCGACCAGAGGGCGGGCGTGAGCTGGTGCGCACGGCGGGCATCGTTGCGTTCGAGGGGGCACGGACGGCCGTCATGTTCCCGGAGTCCAAACGGCGAGCGCCGGAGCCGCGGCCAGGTTGGATCGAGCGTGTACGGTAGACCTCGCCATCGACCAACACTTCGACGCCGAGGGCACGGCAGCGGCGAGCCACGCGTTCGAGATCGACGCCCACGGCCAGCAGGAGGCCCGCGGGCGGCGAGGGATCGACGAACAGGTCTGCGCTTTGGCGGCGGGTGCGGAGCAGCTCACGAACTTCCGGATCTTCGACCCAGAGGAAGCCCTGCGTCATCACGAACTCGGCGCGCCCGATGACGGTGCTGGCTTGAGTGAGCGTGCGGGCGATGGGGTCGGGGAGGGGAGCCAGCGCTTCCAAGCGCGTGCGCATGACCTCGCCGTCGAAGCCGGCGCTGAGCGCGTGGGACAACGCCTGGGGCGTGATCAGAATATCGAGGGCGGCGCCGGTGACGCCGCCGATTTCCACGAAAGGAGCCAGCGCAATCACACTGCCAACCGTCGCCGAGGGGCCGACGCGCAGGGCTTGCGTGTCGAGGAAGCGGCTCTGTGCTGCGGCGGGCGCACGCGACTCCGGCACGCTATCGGCGAGGAACGCGCGGCCGCGCGGCGTGATGCGCAAGGTGGGGCCGATCGACTCCACGTCGTCTGCCTCCGGATCGCCAAGGTCGACGACGCCGAGGACGTGCAGCGTTTCCAGCGCGATGCGGCGCGCGACCTCAGCGGGTGTCATCGGCTCGACGCCGGCGCGTTGTGCCCAACGCTCGATGAGCCGCGCCACACCCGGTGCCCGCGAGTCCGAACGCACGTAGGCGGCGATCGCTTCCCAGGGCGCCCAGCGGCCATCCCCCAGCTCTTGCAACGCTTCGAGCACGAGCTCACGGACCACGCCCACGGCGCTGGTCTCGCGCGCATCCGCCGTGACGCGCAGCGCTTCACCATCCGGGCGGGCTTCGTCCCAGGCGCCGCCGCGGCGCCAGGCATCGAACAGCGCACGACCGAGCTCACCTACGCTGTGCGAGCCGGGAGGAGAGGCGGTGCTCACCGCGGACGGATCCCACAAGCCGATGGCGCGGCTGAGCGAGGCCACCAGGGCCACGACCTCCGGGTCCCGGCCGAAGCGGGACGCGAACTTGGTGATCAGAGAACGCGGAGTGCCGACGCCGGAGCGCACCTCGACCGACGGATCGCGGACGGCAAGCGCCATGGCCAGGGCAATGGGTGCCGGATCTTCCGCGAACCTGGCACGGCGCGGCGCGTGGTCCTCCGCCAGCACGAAGCTGCGGATCTCGCGGCGTTGCGCTTCGCGCTCGACGCGGCGCTGCGTGCCCACGATGGCCACGACCTCACTCGGGATGACGTGCCGGTTGGGGTGCACGGGCACGAGGAAACCGCGGCGCTCCAGCGCGAAGCCGACACCGCGGCGGGAAGGCGTTGCGCCGGTGGCTCCGCGCAAGCGCATCGGCTCACGCTCGAGATCGAGCAGCTCTTCGGTATCGACCTCGCCGCCGACCTTCTCGATCGCGTTGAGTAGCTTGCGCTCGAGGGGCGCGAGCTCTTCCACCTCACGCTCCAGGCGCTTGGGATCGGCAAACACTTCCCAAGCCGGCTCGAGGCACAAAGCGACGGGCGGGGTCGCGGGGCGACCGAGGTAGTGGCTGGCCACGCTGCTGGCCACGTCCGGATGCAGTTGTGCGAGGAGTGCACGGGCGCCGCGCGGATCTTCACCCTCCCAGGTGCGCAGCTGAATCATGTGCGCGATGGGCAGGAGCAGCTCCACCCCCTTGTCTCGACCGCGGATGAACACGATGCCACGCGCGACCAGGGGCTCGACGGCCGGCGGCAGGGTCTGCGCGAACAGCACGCCCCGCGCTTCCGCGACGCGATACAGCAGCTCGCGCGTGGGCCCGGGTAGGATGCCCGCGTCACGCATCTCGGGCAGCTGCAGGAGCATGCGCGCTACTTGCGACGGCACGTCGATGCGCTTGGCCTCGTCGATGCGAATCTTCAGCCGTGCGATCAGCGAGCCGAGCTCCCGCTCGGGCAACACCCGCAGCACGTCCACCAGGCGGATCGCTCCCATGCTGCGTGACTCTTGGTCTTTACGGGAGGGCATGGGATTTCACTAGCAAACCGCGAAAAGTGCTCGTTGTCCAGGCTATGGGCCGCGGGTCACTGAGCTTTCACGCGTCGTGCGTTTTGAAAGTTACCTTTGGAAAGATGCTCGGGTCCACTCCCCTGTCGTCTCCCTCAAGACGCCGCCCCTACCGTCTCTTAACACGAACTCGACCGCAATGCGCACGGACTTACTCTGACGCGTAGCGCAGCGCGCTCCGATCTCACAAATAGATCTCTCGAATTTTCCAACATTGGACAGCTCGCCGCGCCGCCATTCTTAGTGATTTTTCGCGAGTTTCGGCGCGCCCGCTCCTACATTTCCGTTTCGCGAACGGCGGCCGCGCTTTCGACGTCTGCGGCGCGCAAAAAAAATCGCTCGCGGATTCGTTGCTTCGCGCGAACGCCTCTCCGCAGGGTGATAACGCGCGGCGCGCGCCGGCATTCCATTCGACGACTAACGGAACGCTGCCGTCGCTCACGTTCGTCTTGCGCGTCTTGCGCGTCTGCCTCACACCCGCTTGGTCCTGCCCGCGCCCGTCACGGCTCGTCCACCATGACCTCGTAGGCCCGCCCCCGCAATAGTCAACCTCCCCGATTTCGAGATCTCGGGCCGCGCCGCCGGGCGCGCTCCGGGCGCGGACGTTCCCCCCCGCGTTCCCAGGAGCGTTCTGCGGCGCGGGCGCCGCCCGTCGCTGCGCGATCCGCGGCGGTTTTGCGGGGTTCTGTTGGGTCATGGGCAGGCCATGGGAAAGAAAGCGTCCAATCTTGGTACAGTGCGCGCCCGATGATTCTCAGAGATCCCGTCCACGGACTCGTCTCATTCGAGACGCCCGAGGAAGCCATCATCCCCGCATTGCTCGAAACCGCGGAGGTGCAGCGCTTGCGACGGATCCGTCAGACGGGGCTGGCTTCGCTCGCGTACCCGGGGGCGGACCACACGCGCTTCGCGCACGCCATCGGCGCAGGCTTCGTGATGACGCGCCTGATTCGGCGGCTGCGGGATCTGCACGAGAGCCTGCCGTTTTGGCAGCGGCTCACCACCGAGCGCGCGCGCGACGCCCTCGCCGCTGCTTTGCTGCACGACGTTGGGCACGGCCCTTTCTCGCACCTCTTCGAGCAGGCATTGCCGGAGTCGAAGAAGCACGAGGACTGGACCACACGCATCGTGCTCGACCCGAGCACCGAGGTGCACGCCGTGCTCTCGCGTGTCGATCCCGGATTGCCCGAGCGGGTCGTGGATCTGGTGCACGGCCGCCATGAGCTCACGTTCCTGGCCCGCGCCGTGAGCGGCACGTTCGACGTCGACCGTTGCGACTACCTGCTGCGCGACGCGCACGCCACGGGCGTCAGCTACGGTTCATTCGACCTGGACTGGCTGCTCCGCAGTCTGTGCTTCGGTATCGCAGAGGACGGGCAGGCCCCGCCGCTCGCCATCGACGGTGCAAAGGGCATCCCGGCCATCGAGTCCTTCGTTTTGGCTCGGCTGTTCATGTTCCAGCAGGTGTATTTCCACAAGACCGAGCGCGCGAGCGAGTGGATGTTGGGCCGCATCTTCGCCGAGGTCGCCAAGATGCTCGCGGACGGCGAGCGCTTGCCCGCAACGCCGGCTGCGATCGTCTCGCTGGCGCAGGGCGGCGATGCCGAGCTCCACGACTATCTCGACTTGGACGACGCTTCGCTGTGGGTGGCGCTCAGCGCCTGGCGCTCGACCAAGAACCCGGTGCTCGCCGATTTGAGCAAGCGCTTTCACGCGCGCAAGCTGTTCAAGACTTACGAGCTCTTCGACGAGCGCGCCACACCGGACGCGCGCGTGCGGGCACTGGACATCGCGCGCGGCGTCGCAGCCGACGCGGGGCTCGATCCGCAGATCTACGTCGGGCTCGACGCCGCTTCGACGTCGGCGTTCGATGACCTGGAGGACCCGCTGAGCGTGGTGTTCCCCGGTGGCCGGACTCGCGCGCTGGCCGACGTCTCTTTCTTGCTCGGCCGGCTGCGGGGCGAAAAAATGTCGCGCATTCGGCTGATCTTCGCGCCGGAGTTGCGGAGCGAAATCATCGCCAGGCTAGAAGCGGATTGAGCTCCGCTTTCGTACCCCCCCGCGCACCCCCCCCGCATGATGTTCGCCTCGGCCCGTTCTCGTCTCCCCCTCGGCTTCCCGCTTGCCACCGCGCTGTGGCTCAGCGCTCCCGCGCTCGCGCACGCCGAGGCGACGCCCAGCGCCTCGAGCGCCCCCGACGGCGTGTACGACCGGTTCGACGGCGACCTCGATCTCGGGTTCGCCCTGGGCGCAGAGCTCGGCTCGGTCGGGCGCGTGGCCCCCGCGCTGCGCGCGAGCGCGCACTACTTTTCGATTGCCGGGGTTTACCTGTCTGGGCGCATCAAAACTGGCGGGGATAGCGCGCCGTCGCTGTTCGGCGCAGGCGTGGATCTGCGCCCGCTCTTCGTGCCGCGCTGGGCCAAGGGCTACGAGACGGGTCCCGATCTGCTCGACCTGACGCTGGACTCGGTCTCCCTGTCGATCGGTGCGTTTTGGTCCGAGCACGCATCGCCGTCACCCGACAGCAACAAGGGCTTCGACGCGCAGCTCGGATTTGGGCTGCCGCTCCTGGCGACTGCCGGCGGCCCTTGGCTCGAGGCGCGCGGCGCGTTGCGCTACCCGAACGCCGCGTCGCGCGAGGAAGCCGTGATCATCGCGCTCTCGTGGCACGGCTTCTTGACGACGCCGTTCAGTCATTGAGCGGCGCGCCGCGGCGGTCACCAAACTTCACAACGATCAACGGGCGCTAGCGCTGCGCCGGCCGGGCACGAGAATGCGCGCGCGAACTCGGGCAAGTTGCGCACGACGCCGTTGACGCGAAATGCGTCGGGAGAGTGCGGGTCGGTCGCTACCTGGAGCGCCACGGCCTCGGGGCTTCCGTTCTCGCAGTGGAGCTGTGCGTACGACAAAAAGAGCTGCTGCTCCGGGCTGAAGCCGCCTTTGCTCGCGGACGGGTTGCGCTCGAAAACGGCCAGGGCAAGCTTCAGGCCGCCTAGGTCAGCCACGTTCTCTCCCAGCGTCAGCGCACCGTCCACGGGCGCGCCAGGCGCGGCCTCGTAGCTCGAATATTGGTCGGCCAAGCACTGCGTGCGTCGCTCGAACTCCGAGCTCGAGGCTTCGCTCCACCAATCGTCGAGCTTGCCCGTTCCGTCGTAGTGCCGGCCCTCGTCGTCGAAGCCGTGGGTCAGCTCATGACCAATCACGGAGCCCAGCGCGCCGAGGTTGAAGGTCAGCGGGCGATCGCTGCGGTAAAACGGGTCCTGCAAAATGGCGACGGGGATGGTGATCGAATTCTGCCCGGGGCTGTACTCGGCATTGGTCGTGTCGGGTGAAAGCCCAAAGCCCTCCCGAGACGCGGGCTTGCCGACGAGCAGCCCGTTACGGGTCGCTTGCTCGGTATCGAAGGCCACGACCTGGGTCAGGAACGCTTCGGTGCCGTCGATGGGCGGAGTGGGGGCTGCCGGCCAATTGTCGGGGTAGGCCACGTTCGCTAACATTTGCGTCAGCTTTTCCTGCGCGCGAGCGCGAGTCTCGTCATCGAGCCAAGTCGCCCGCGCGAAGCTATCGCTCAAAGCACCCCGGATCTGGGTCACGAGCTGGCCCACCGTGGGCTTGAGCTCGGGGGAGACGAAGCGCTGCACATAGTGCTGCGCGAGCTGAAAGCCGAACACATCGCGGGTCGCGCTCAAGCAGACCCATTCGTCCGCGGCCGGTTCCGTTCGGCCCGCGACCACCTGATCGTGGAACGCGAATTCCTCGTGGATCAAGGGCGCTGATGCGGCCCAAGCATGCGCTTCGAGCACGCGCCACATCAAGTACTGCGAAATTACGGAGGGCGGAGTGTTGCCGAGTAGCTCGGCGAGCCCGGGCAGGACCGCCTCGTCCCGCACGATGAGCTCGTCGATCGGGCCCACGCTGCGAGCGCTCAGGTACGCGCTCCAGTCGAAGCCAGGTAGGGCACGGCTCAGCGCTGCGAACGGTACGGGGTGGTAGGAAGCGACCGGGTCGCGGCGGGTGCGCGGATCGCTCGTGGCCTCGGCTACCGCGCGTTCGAAGTCGAATACCGACTCGGCATCGAGCACGAGTGGGCTGCCGTAGCCGGCTCGAGCGAGGCCCGCGAGCGCGTCGATGTGCGCGCGATAGGCCGAGGCCAGGCTCGCATCGGCGTAGCTTTCGGCGAGGGGCAAGCTGTAGCCGCCGCCGGAGAGCGCGAACGCGTAACGCGACGGATCGCCCGGGTCGCTCACGGTAGTGGCGCGAAACAACGCGCTCACACCCACCATCTGCAAACTAGCCAGCACCTTCGCCAAGTCTTCGGTTCGGGCGAGTGAGGCTGCCAGATCGAGCTGCGTGCGCAGCGTTCCTTCTACCGGCAGCGTGGCGTGGCGCGCATTCAAGCACTGCCTGTAATAGCTGCGCTCACGCGCCAAGGTCCGATCGGTGCCCTGCATGTCTTGCAACAGCTGCCAGAAGTAGGTGCTCTCGCGCCCGTCGCCGTTGTAGAAGCGCGCCTTCACTTGCCCGGGTTGAACGGGGTGCTGGGCGAGCCAGGTGCCGCAAGCGAACTGAAAGAAGTCAGTACAGGGATCGCTCGTGGTATCGAGGAAGCTCGGGTCGTAGCTGGCGGCGCCGGTGCTTGGGTCTCCATCGCTCGCGCTGCAGCCCGCGACGAGCACGAGCAGGGCGAGCAGCATCCCGCGCGTCGAGCTTGCGAGCGTCACGGGCTCACCGCGAAGATGCCCCGACACTCCTCGGGAAAATCAGGGAAAGAGCCGCTCTCGACGTTCGAGCAGGCAATGGCATGGAGCGCCTGCATGCAGGCGTCGTAGGGCGGCAGCACGACCGCGACCCGGTCGCAGTACGAGTAGACCTGCCACAGGAACTGGCACGATTCGCTCAGGTCGGCGCGCTCCGAGGGCTCCGCGCACTCGTTCGCCTTGTCGCAGTACGCATTTTGGTAGTCCAAACACTGCTCGCGAGGCGTCGGCCGATCCGAGCTGGAACACCCGAGCAGACCGACTGCGAGCGCGCACGACAAGAGGCCCGCACGCACCGTCGTCGCGTTCGCACGCACCCCACACAGACTCTGCTCGTTCGGTTCGTCGTTTCCCACTGCCCGGGCGCAGGTAACCTTCGCGCGCGGCGGGCGTCAATTGGCCGCTTCAAGCCTGTAGGCGGCGTTTCACCCACGCTGCAGTGCCGGGCGAGGCGCTCACGTTTTGGATCACGCCACCCTTCACGAACACTTCGCTGGCCAGCGCGCGCCCATTGTACTCGCTGGCCATCGTGAACGAGTAAGCACCCGCGTCGCGGATCACGACCAGCTCGGGCACCCGGCTGCCGATGGGGTGCGCGCCGAAGTCGTCCGAGCTCTCGCAGACTGGACCGACCACGCGCCATTCTTCGGACCCCGGCTGCCACTCGAGCGGCTCGACGCGATGCTTCGCTCCGTACAAAGCCGGACGCAGTAAGTCATTCATGCCGGCGTCAATCATCAGCCACGAATTGCCCGCGCTGACCTTGCTCTGCACCACGCGGGCGACCAGCACGCCGTGCGCGCCGACCAGCGAGCGCCCCGGCTCGGCCACGAGCATCAAGTCACCGAGGCCCTCTTCCTTCACGAGCGCCACGGCGGCTGCAGCGAACTGAGCGGGCTTCACGGCCTGCCCGGCGCCATAGTCGATTCCGAAGCCCCCGCCGAAGTTCACGTACTCGAGGCCCGCTCGAGTGGCGCGGCGCGCGCGCGCCACTTCGCACACGTGCTGGGCGGATTTCAGGTACGGCGCGATTTCGCCCAGCATCGAACCAACGTGCGTGGACAGGCCAACGGCGACGAGCGAGTCACCGGCGGCGTCCACGGCTTCGAACGCGCGCCCCACGTCCGCGCGCACGATGCCGAACTTGGCTTTGTCGTGCCCAGTCGAGATGTGCGCGTGCGAGTCGATCTCTACGCCCGGGTTCAGGCGGAAAGCGACGCGGGCTTGGCGGCCGAGAGCGCGCGCGCGGGTCGCAATCCGTAACACTTCCTCGACGCTCTCGGCTTGAATCGCGAGCACGCGCGAGGCAATCGCGAGGTCGAGCTCCCCGTCCTTCTTGGCCACGCCGCTCATCACGATCTTTTCGGCTGGGATGCCGGATGAAAGCGCAACCTCGAGCTCGGCCCCCGAGACTACGTCTGCCCCCGTGCCTTCGGCGGCCAGCGTCCGGACGACCGAACCGGCGGTGTTGGCTTTCACGGCGAAGGCGATCACGTGACGTGCCTCGCCGTAGCCCGCAATCAGCGAGCGTGCCTCGAGAGCGATCGCGTCGAGGTCGTAAAAATAGGCGGGCGTCTCGACGCCCGACTCGCGGAGCAGCTCGGTAAGGGGGCTTTCGCCGAGGCACGCTTGCCCTTGCGCATTGCGTCGGAAACCGTACATCGCACCGTCCTTACCAGCGCGCTTACGAGACGCAAACGGTGCATGAGCGAGAACCATGACGATTGTCGAACGTGGACTGGGGTTGCCAAGCCCACCCCTCGGGGATGGCCCGTCGCCGACCCCTCGCCGAGAGCTCGCCAAGAGAAGGCGTGCCTCTATTTGCGACGGTTCGAGGCCGATTCGTCCCGCTACCACCGCGGCCTCCCCCTGTGGCATGCTGCCCGCAGCTCGAGTCCAGAGAGAGACGAGCGGCCGCGGCGCATGCCGCAGCCAAGCAGACGGATTAATAGATCAATGATCGCTCGCCGCGCAAAAATCGTTTGTACCTTGGGCCCCGCCGTCAACAGTCGCGACGCCATTCGCGGGTTGATCGAGGCCGGGATGGATGTGGCGCGGCTCAATTTCTCGCACGGCACCCACGCGGATCACGCGCACATGGTGGAGATGGTGCGCGCCGAGAGCGCTGCTTTGGGCAAGCCCGTGGCGCTGCTCCAAGACCTATGCGGCCCCAAGATCCGCACGGGCAAGGTCGGCCCGGCCGTGCTCAACAACGGCGACACCGTGGACCTGATCGCCGGCGACACTGGGGACGACCACACGATCTCGATCGATTACGAGCCGCTCAAGGACGACGTGCGCGTCGATGACCGCATCTTGCTCTCGGACGGTCAGGTGGAGCTGCGCGTGCTCGCCATCCGTGGAGATCGCGTCGAGTGCCGCGTCGAGCACGGCGGTCCGATGCGCCCGCGCATGGGCGTGAATCTGCCCTCGTCCGGGCTGCGCCTCGCCGCGCTGACCGAAAAGGACAAGAAGGATTTGGACTTCGGGCTCGAGCTCGGGGTCGATTACATCGCGCTCTCGTTCGTGCGCCGCGCCGAGGAAATCCAAGAGCTGCGCGAGATCTGCGAGCGAAAGGGTCGCCCCACGCCCATCATCGCCAAGATCGAAACGCCCTCCGCGGTCGAGCGGCTGGATTCCATCGTGCGCGCGGCCGATGCCGCCATGGTGGCGCGCGGCGATCTGGGCGTCGAGCTCCCGCCGGAAACCGTGCCGGTGATCCAGAAGCAGATCATCGGCACTTGCCGCATTCATCGCAAGCCGGTGATCGTGGCGACCGAAATGTTGCAATCGATGGTGGACTCGCCGCGGCCCACGCGCGCCGAGGCGAGTGACGTCGCGCACGCCGTGTTCGGCAATGCCGACGCGGTGATGCTCTCGGCCGAGAGCGCGAGCGGCAAGTTCCCGATCCAGGCCGTGCGCATGATGGACCGCATCATTCGCCAAGCCGAGGGCAGCCGCTTCTTCGCGCCCGCAGCCTCCGAGCCCGACCACACCACGCCCGATTCGATTGCCCACGCCGCCTGTGCCATCGCGCGCGAAGTCGGCGCGAAGCTGATCGTGACGCTCACCGAATCCGGGCTCACCGCGCGGCTCGTGTCCAAGGCTCGCCCGAACGCGCCCATCTTGGCGTTCTCTACCGACGACCGCACGCTCCGCCGCTTGGCCCTGTACTGGGGCGTCTCACCGCGCGCGCTCGTGGACCGCGCGCCCAACTTGGAAGAGCAAGTGCAGAACACCAGCCAGATTTTGGCCGACAATGGTCTGGTGAAGTCGGGGGAGCGCTACGTCATGGTGTACGGTGCGCGGGTGGGGGTGCGCGGTGCAACGAACGCGGTGCGTGTGGAGCAGCTGCCGTGAGCTTTAAGGCTATTCGGAGGGGGTCCTGCTAACCGCTCTCTCCGGGCGTAGCCCCGAGCTCGAAAAATACGAGCTCATTGCCGAGATTGGCCACGGCGGCATGGCCACCGTGTACCGTGCCAAGGACCGCCGGTTGGGACGTGAGGTCGCGGTCAAGGTGATCCACCATCACCTGCGCGAGAACAAAGAGGTCGCGGCGCGCTTCGTCAGCGAAGCGCGCGCCGTCGCCAAGGTCAAGCACCCCAACATCGTGGAGGTGTACGACGTCTCCGACGCCGACGAGCCCGAGCGTTACCTGGTGCAAGAGCTGGTGCGCGGCACCACCTTGCGCCAATTGATCAGCGAGCGCGGGAACCTGCCCGCCGAAATCGCCGCGGCGATCGCGGTCGAGATCGCCGCAGCGCTCGAGCACGCTCACGGCTTGGGTGTGATCCACCGCGACATGAAGCCCGAGAACGTGTTGCTCGACCTACCGACCGAAGGCCAGACCGAGCCGGAGGCGAGCCTCGCGCCGCGCGTCAAGATCACCGATTTCGGCATCGCCAAGCTGCTGGACGTACAAGGTGTGACCTCCACCGGGCAGGTACTGGGCTCGCCCGCGCACATGGCGCCCGAGCAAA
This sequence comes from Myxococcales bacterium, assembly GCA_040348785.1. Classification (GTDB taxonomy): domain Bacteria; phylum Myxococcota_A; class Polyangia; order Polyangiales; family Polyangiaceae; genus PMG-095. Next base: position 115,107 of record JBEQTH010000041.1, read on the forward strand.
TCGAGGGTGGAGACGTGAACGCCAGCGCCGACGTGTTCGGGCTCGGCGTGCTGCTCTACGAGTCCTGCGTCGGCAAGCTGCCGTTCGATGGCAAAAATCCGGCCCAGGTCCTACGGCGTGTGCTCGACGGCGCGTTCACGCCGGCCGACCGCGCGCGCCCGACCATCGGTGCGGGCTTGTCGCGCATCATCGGCAAGGCGCTCGCTCGCGACGCCGCGGATCGCTACCCGAGCGCCCGCATCTTGATGGACGCCCTGAAGGAGGAGCTGGCGCAGCTCGGCTTCAGCGAGCTGCGGCGCGAGATCTGGGACTACTTGCGCGACCCGAGCTCGTATCAGCAGGCTTACGAGCCGCGGCTCGTGAGCGAGCTGTGTAAGCGCGCGAGCGCCGCGCGCGTCGCCAAAGATTTCGTGACCGCCGCGGCCTCATTCAACCGCGCGCTCGCGTTTCGCCCCGATGATACCGACTTGCTGCGTCAGGTTGCGCAAATCGCGCGCGGTGAGCGGGTGCGGCGCGTCGTGACCCGCGGCGCAGCCGCATTCTTGGCCGCTGGTGTGCTGCTCGGCTTGGTTGCGGCCACCGTCGCCGCCGTTCGCTCGCGGCACAGTGCGAGCTCACCGCTCGGGGTGCCTTCTCTTTCGCCCAGCGCCCGCGTGCCCCTCGTCCCCAGCGGCATAGCGGAGGGCCCGGTGACCGCCGGAAGCAGCGAGCCGCGTCGCGTTTCGACCGAGCCGCGGCGCACCGGTCACGTCTTTCAAGCCCCTCGGCCCGCGCCGTCCGCGTTGGTTACCGAGACCGCCACGGTGCGTGTTCTGGTCGATGGCCCGAAGAACGCGGTCGTCAAAGTCGACGGCCAAGAGATCGTCTGGTTCGGTCCCCCTCACGAGCTCACCGTGGGGCCGCACACGTTCGAGTTCGTGCCGCCGAACGAGGAGTGCTGCGTTGCCCCGCAAACCATGACGGTCAACGTCACCCGGCCGAACGACCCAGCCGAAGTGCAAACCGTCCGCGGCACCATCGAGTTCAAGCCCGCGCTGTTGGATTTCCAAGGCCTCCCCGGCACCACGGCCAGCTGTGGGGAGCTCGGCTCGTTCAACGTGCCGAGCCAGCAGAAAATACGCATGGCGACCGCTTCGCTACATGCCCATTGCACGCTCTTATCGCCGATAACTAGCGGTCAGCCACCAAAAGAATTTGACCTGACGCTCAGCCCCGGTCGACTCTTCGCTATCCCTGGGCCATAAGTCGTCCGGCCTCGGGGGGTCCGGATGAGTGCGTCGCGTTACTGGAGAAGTCTGCTCGTGTTGGGCGCGGTGCTGTTTGCACCGCCGCTGTGGGCGCAGGCTGCGGCGCCCACTCACGCAGGTCCGGTGATCAGCGAGCCGCCGCGGCTGAACGATGCGGCCGAGCTGGCGCGCGTCGTCAGCTTGTACGAAGCCGGCAAGTACGGCCAATGTGCGGATTCGTTCCACGCCCTACTGAGCAGCGACGGTGCGCACCCGTTGCACGATCCGGACGTGATCGAGAGCGCGCGCATTTATCACGCCGCGTGCTTGATCGGCAGCGGGCAAAATCAATTGGCGGACGAGCCGCTGCGCGCGGCGATTCGCCAGAACCCGCAGATGAAGGCGCCCGACAGCCTGGTCTTTCCGCCGCAAGTGATCGACCGCTTCTTGCGCGTGCGAGAGACCATGTTCGACGTGATTCGCAAGGCCGAGGACGAGCGCGTGCGGCGCGCACAAGAGCTCGCCAAGCAGCAGGAAGAGCGAGCACGCAAAGAGCGCGTGCGCGTGGCGGGCCTCGAGCGTCTGGCTCAACAAGAGACGGTGATCACGCCCAAGACGCGCTGGCTCGCGCTCGTGCCGTTCGGGGTCGGCCAGTTCCAGAACGGCGAAAAGCCGCTAGGCTACGTGTTTTTGACGAGTGAGATCTTGCTCGCCGCGAGCACCCTCACGACCCTCGGGGTGGAGACGCACTTGGTGCTGGCCACGAGCCGGGCCGACAAGCCGAAACAGAGCATCAACGGCACGTTGACCGATTGGAAGACGGCGCTCGAGTATTCGTCGTACGCCTGGCTGGGCGTGACGGTGGTTGGCATCGTCGAGGCTCAACTCGCGTTCGTTCCCGAGCAGCGTCAGATCCGGAAGCGCCCGCTGCCGCCCGAGCTGCGCCCGCAGACCTCGGCGATCAGCGTGCTGCCGAACGCCATGCCGGTGCCGGGCGGCGCCGTGCTGGGCGTGGTCGGCCGCTTCTGATCCTGGAACTGCTCAGCCGCGCTTTTCGATCGCCGCTACGTAGAAGCCAGCGAACACGCGCAACGGCGAGTCGCACAGCGCGAACTCCGCGGCGCGGAACAAGCGGCGACCGAGCAAGCTGCGCATCACCTTGGCCGTCGGCGTCACGATCCGAACGCCGCGCGCGCCGACCAGGTGCGTGCCCGCGGGGAGCAGCTTTTTGATGGCGAACGGTGAATCGAAGCGCGTGTAAACGTGGCTCTCGTTGGCCGCGGCGGCGATCCGCCCCGCCGGGCCGAAGCGCTTGAGTAGCCCGCGCAAGCTGTACGGGTTGTAAAACTCGGCCAGGATGATGCCGCCCGGGCGCGTCACACGCACCATCTCCGCCAGTGCACGTTCGATTTCCGGAACGTGCGCGAGCACCTTGAAGGAACAGGTGACGTCGAACTGATTGTCTTCGAAGGGCAGCTCCGTCGCGGAGCCGAGCATGACGTCGAGCCCGCGTGCTTTGGCTTTCTCGAGCATGCCGGGCGAAAGATCGACGCCGCGCGCGCTGCGTGCGAAGCGCCCGATGCGCGTGAGCACGAGCCCAGTGCCGCAGCCGACCTCGAGCACGTCGCGACCCGCGCCGTAGCGCTTGACGTACTCGGCTTCGAGCTCATCCAACAAGTCGTGGTAGCCGCCCGGATCGTTGTCGCCGCGGTGTGCTTCGTAGCCGACCGAGAAGGCGTCGTAATAGGCGCGATTGGCGTCGTGCGTGCCAGAGCTATCCATGCGCGCGGACCCTGTCTCGTAACGCGCCGAGACGCAAGGCCTCAGCCGTCGTGCTCGGTGTCGTCGGAGCTGGCTTCGGCGTCCCAGTCCAAGGGCACGCTCAGCTCCTCCAGCGCGGCCCGCGAAAGGGCAGCCGAATCAGCGGCTTGACCCGTGACGAAGCCGCAATTTTTGCAAATCCGGAGCTCGTGAATGCCGAGCGCGGGCAGCGAGCTGCCGAGCGCCGCGTCGTGGGCCATCAGGAACAAGGTCTCGCCGCACACCGTGCAGCCTCCATCCAGGGAATGCAGGCTGCGGCGGGCGGGGGTGGCCTCCGGCGTGGCTTGCAACATGCGCAAGACGGCCTCGCCAATCCGACCCAGCTCGACACGCTCGATGCTGCGAAGCCGGCTGCGCATCACGTAGCCGACGATCAGCAGCACCGAGGCCAGCGCGGCGAGGCCATGAAACCAGCGGCTGACGATCAAGCTCGACAAGATCGCAAACGCCATGGCACCGATCAAAACGGCCAGCACGATCAGGTCCCGCGCTCGCCCGCTCTCGGCTCGGAGCGCTAAGTCCTGCTCCAGCTCGGCTTGCTCGTGCTTGAGATCGGCCGCCGCCTGGGGCCCGTACGGCGGATCACCCACGAGGGTAATCATCTCGCGCGCGGCGCGGGCCAGCGCGGGCGCGATCGGCGCGTTGCAGGCGCTCAGTGCCGACCCTCGATCGCCAGCGCCGAGCGAGCGTGCAAGCTCGCCGGCAAACGACGGCACGGTGCGCATCTCGCTCGCGATCAGGAGCGTCCGAATCAAGAGCGCCAGCACCCCGAGCGCAGCAACGACCTCGAGGGTGGGAAATTCATCGGGCATGGGCGTAGCCAATGATCTAGTCGCGCGCCCGCAAAAGGCGCAGCAAATTCGCGCCAAGCGCGCCGTTGTGGCGGTTTGGCCGAATTTCGCGTCGCGCGCGGCCCTGTAGTAGCGTGCGCGCGCGTGACCCGGAGCGCACCCGAACCGCTCGTCATCGGCGTGACCGAATACGTCGATATTCCCGAATGGCGAATCGCCCGTTTGCGGGCCAAAGTCGACACTGGCGCGCGCAGCAGCGCGCTGCACGTCGAAAATATCCGTGAGCTCGGCGCGGGGCGGGTTCGCTTCGATGTGCGGCTGCACCGCAGCCAAAGTGACCGTCGCGTGACGGTCGAAGCCAAAATCGCGCGGCGTGGCCACGTGCGCCCGTCGAGCGGCGAGCTCGAAGCGCGCATCTTCGTCGCGGTGCGCGTGCGCATCGGCCCCGTCGAACGCGAGATCGAATTGAGCTTGGTGGACCGTGGGCGCATGATCTTCCGCATGCTGATCGGCCGTAGCGCGCTGGCACATGCGTTCCTCGTCGATCCCAGTCGCCGCTACGTATTGCGCAAACCGACGCGCAAGCCTGCGCCAACGCCGAGCAAGGCCGCGCCGAGCCGGGTCGCGCCCGTCGGCGCAGCCAAAGGTCCGCGCCCCGTGCGCCCGACCAGGACGCGCGAGTGCTGAAGATTGCGATCTTGTCCTGCAATGCGCAGGCCTACAGCACGCGGCGGCTGCGCGAGACCTGCCTCAAGCGCGGCCACCTGGTGAAGGTGCTGCACACCTTGCGCTTCAGCCTGCTCGTCGAGTCGGGGAAGCCTGCGCTGTTTTTCCGCAATCGGAAACTGTCTCGCTACGACGCGGTGATTCCGCGCATCGGAGCCTCGGTCAGCGCCTTCGGCACGGCGGTGGTGAGGCAATTCGAACAGATGGGCGTGTTCTCGCTCAATTCCTCGTCCGCCATCGGCGCGGCGCGCGACAAGCTACGCGCCGCGCAGATCCTGAGCCGTCACCAAGTCGGCATTCCGCCGACCGCGTTCGCGCGCGATCGCGCGAACTTCACGCACGCGATCGAGGCCGTGGGCGGCGCGCCCGTCGTGATCAAGTTGCTCGAAGGCGCGCAGGGCATCGGCGTCATTTTGGCCGAGACCACGAAAGTAGCCGAAGCCATCATCGAAACCCTGAACAGCACCCGCCAAGACGTGGTGATTCAGCGCTTCGTGAGCGAGAGCCGCGGCCGCGACATTCGCGCTTTCGTGGTCGGCGATCGCGTGGTGGCCGCGATGAGCCGGCAAGCGACCGGCGACGAGTTCCGTGCCAACCTGCACCGCGGCGGTCGGGCCACCAAGATCGACATTGACCCCGCGTTCGAGCGCACGGCCATCGTGGCGGCGCAGGTGATGGGTCTGCACGTGGCCGGCGTGGACATGCTCGAAGGCCCCGACGGTCCGCAGGTGCTCGAGGTCAATTCGTCGCCTGGGCTCGAGGGCATCGAAACCGCGACGGGCGTCGACGTCGCTCAGGCGATCGTCGAGCACCTCGAAGAGCGGGTCACGTTCCCCGAGCTCGATCTGCGGCAGCGCCTGACCTTGAAGAGCGGCTACGGCGTGGTCGAATTCAGCGTGCCGCACGGCTCGGAGCTGGCGTCGCGGAGCCTCGCCGAGCTTTCGTTGCGCGACCGCGAGGTGCAAGTGCTGAGCATCACCCGCGCGGGCAGCGTGGTACCCAATCCGCGCGGCTCCGACACGCTCCAACCGGGCGACGTGCTGCTCTGCTTCGGCAGCTACGCGACATTGCGCGCGCTCGTGCCGCGCGGCTCGTCGTCAGTGTAGGTCTGTCGAACACCGCGCGCAGCGGCGCGCCATGACGCACGAAATCGCAAATTGGATCACGGCGCGCTTCGACGCAGGAAACGAAGCAGTAATGCCGATTGTCGCCAAGTACGTGCGCATCGGCCGCTGCATCGCCACCTCCGGCCCCGTCGACGAAGGCTTCCCGAACGCCACCTGGATCAAAGCCCCCTCCGCCACGCCACTCGATCGCATGTACGGCCTGTTCGGCTCCACCAAACTCGACACCAAGGTCCAAACCACCCAAGCCGCCGGCTGGCTCGGCCAGCCGTTGACGGTCAACGCGGGAGCCGCCGCCGGCTCCTTCGGCATGGCGCACCTCTTGATCCTGCAGGGCCAACTCACAGTGAGTTCTGCGCCGGCGACGGCGGCGACTGGAAGGCGCTCTGCCAGTACTCGTTCGGCACCGGCACCTGAATCTCGCGCGCCGGTCGAGCTCGCTACTTGGGGGTTAGCGGGCTCGGTGCCTGGCAGCGCGGCGCAAAGCTTGCTGCGCGGCGCGGTCACACGGATCGGGACGGCGATTGCCGCCGCCCACGCGCCAAAGCCGCGCGAATGTGGAGCTCGCCGAAGCATTGCCTCGCATAGCGTTGATTGTGAGCCCGGCATCGCACTCGCAGATTGGCGACTGTGTTGTCGCCGCCCAACGCCCAGGGCTGAATATGGTCCAGCTCCAAGCAGCGCCGCGACGTGCAACGGCGCCCGTCTGCCGAGACGTAACTGCACTGTTTGCCGTCTCGAACGAACACCCTCACGAGCAGCGGCCGGTGAATGGTGGCGCGTTCGCTTGAAGGGCGGGGGACGCCGCGAGCTCGAAGCTTGGGATTCAGCCGCCGTCGGCGGTGCGATTACGCCCAGCCCCGGGTCGCTCGCGGACTCGCGTGAACGCTCGGAGTCGGCCTTGGCTGAGCCCATGCGACCGGTCGCCCGCGGCTTTCGGCCAACCGCAAACCGCTTCTTCTCGAGCTCGCGTTCGTACGCCTCCAGCCCACGCTTGAGCAAGGTCAACAAGTCGCCACTTGGGAGCCGGTGGCCCGCGAGCCCCCGCACTCGCTCCAACAAATCGCGAAACTCGCCATCGGCTGTGAAATGCACGCCGTACCGGTCTGCGGATAGCGGTTCGACGCGGTTCGCTCGAGGGGCCTCCATTGGCGCAGACAGCTCCGTCGGCTTCGTCGGCAGGGCCTCCTGCGCCCGCGGATCGCTCTCGGTCCTGTCGCTGCTGCGCGCCGTCGCCCCCTCCGCAGACACGCCGACCTGAGCTCCACTCCCAACGTCGAGAGTGCTTCGCGCCGACACCGGCAAGCGACGGATGAGATCGCGCACATCAGGCCGAGGAAAGCGCGCCGCGAGCAGCACTTCCACCTGCCGCGCGCTCTTGCGCGTGCACATTTCCAATAGCTCCGCAGCGTTCTCAGCCGTGACGTGCTTCTTCATCAAACTGAGCGCCGAGGCGTGCAGATCTCCACGCGCGACCAACGTAAACGCCTGCGGGTGGCTCCGACAAACGCGAGCCGCCGCGATATGCCGACCCGCCGTCGACTCGCACAGCCCGAGCGCCTCGACACAGTACGCGAACAGCGAGGGGTAGCCGAGATCGAGAAACAACTGGCGCTCATCGAGCTCGGCCAAATACGCAAGGAACTCGGCCGTGATCTGATTCCGCTTGCCCACGATGTTCGAGAGCCCCGCCAAGAGCTCATCGTCAGCCAATGCCTTCAAACGATCTCGATGCTCCATTCCACTGCTTTAACACGCACTTTTTGGAGCCCGTAAAACGCCGAACAAGCGGTTTTCTTGCGCAAAATGAATTCGCCATCGACTCGCTCCGCGGTCGTTCCATCACGAACCAATTGAACGCCTTCACGGACGAATCCGTGTCGTTTTCGCCGCAACGCCTTTTTCGGTGCTCAGAAACCCGCCTAACAAATAACGCAAAAAAACGCTACGGACCCGAATCAAAACTATCGCGGACTATTTCGCGGAGTCCGCAACGTCTCGCTTTCGTCGTGTCAGCGCATCACGCGCATGCGGAGTCTGCGAAATCGTACGCACACGGAGGGCCGACAACTTTGCCAGTCGCTCCAACATCCCTGCGCGACGGCCACAGAACCAGCCGCGCACCATGCCGAGTCGCGACGCCTCCACGTCGCTCAACGTACTTCCGCGTCTCGTTCGTTGCTTTCCTCTCTGCTTCCGATCTGTCAACTCCCGACGTCGAGAGCGCGTAGCGAGGCCCATCGCCAAACGAACCGCGCCGCACCCCATCGTTGGCGCTCCGCGCTGGCCTTTGGCCAGCGCTTGGGCAGCCCGGCGCGCGGAGCGCGGAGCGCGAGCAGTGCGCTCGGCACGAGCGCAGAGCAAGAGGTGAAGTCATGAAATAGTAGACCAGTCCTCCGTGGGCCCTGACGAAGGGAACCACACACCGAAGGCAAGGGCGACGAGCCGGAGTTACCGGCCTGCTCGTGCGCATTGTGAGTGCGCATGAGTCCCGCGAGGGGTGGTCTGGTGGAAGCCGTAGGTGCAGTGCGGAACCGAACGAAAGTGAAGCGCCGTAAGGCTGGCGAT